>CALUZO010000001.1 GCA_944325305.1 uncultured Rikenellaceae bacterium
GTTGCACGCTGCTGAAAGGAAGTCGAACCGTGCGACCCCTCCGGCGAGGTACAACTGTGGTACAAATTTACTCCGATTAGGACTAAACGCCAATAGCTGATTTCTCCGTTTGTTAAAACATATTAGCTGTAAATCAAGTATTTATAACGATTGATTTTATAATCGCTTGCCGCCGTTTTGTCCTGTTTTTCTCCATGCCAAACTGCACAAGGCAAGTGGCCGGAGCACAGAAAAAAAACGACAGACATAGCCATGAAATGCTTCGGCAATTCAGCCGACAGGATATATATTATCTTCCGACAGGCAATTATCTTACGTGCAGGCGCGACCATCTGAGCTACCTGACTACCGACCTACACCCGCCCTTTTGTTCCCGATGCAACGCGCTACTGGAAAAACTCGTCGGTTGTTGTCTGCGGAGCCGATGATGCATCCAATTCCTCGTCGCAATTATAGTCTATGGCACCCTGCGGCACATAGAACTTATCGTCCTGTGTCACCCCGAGCGACGGATCGGCATAAACTCGTTTCATGAACTCACCGAAGATAGGAAGAGCTAGCGTAGCCCCCTCGGCCGCACTGCGCAGATGTACGCTCTGGTCCTCGCCACCGACCCATGCTCCGCCAACGAGTTTAGGCGTCACGCCAATGAACCACGCATCGCGACTCTCCTGCGATGTTCCGGTCTTGCCGCCTATCTGTCCTGTAAATCCGTATCCGTTATACGTACGTTTAAGTCGGCCTCCGGTTCCCTTGTTCACGACATTCTGCAACATGCCGAGCATGGTGTATGCCGTCTGCTCGCTGATGGCATCCGAAGAGACAGGTGTAAAAGTGGCTATCAGGTTTCCATAACGGTCCTCGATACGGGTGACGAATATCGGCTCGGTAAACACTCCTCGGTTGACAAACGTAGAGTATGCTCCCACCATCTCGAACAACGACACATCCATAGTCCCGAGCGCCAGCGAGTAGACAGGGTCTATATAGCTGTGTATCCCCATCCTGTGTATGAAATCGGCGACGGCCTGCGGTTGCTTGCCCTGCTTCATTATCCATGCCGTGTAGTTGTTACGGCTGTTCTCGAGTCCCCAGCTCAACGGTTTGAGTTCGCGAGTATAGAGCTCCGACTCGTCTTTGGAACTGGCCTCCTTGGGCGACCATGGATCACCTGTCGGTGTTTCGATGGTCACAGGTTCGTTCGGCACGGGCGTGCATGGAGTGTAGCCCAAATGGTCGATCGCAAAGGTGTATACGAAAGGCTTTATGGTAGAGCCTACCTGACGTTTACCCTGGGAGACCATATCGTACTGGAAATATCTGTAATCCGGGCCGCCGACATAGGCCTTTACATGACCGTTAGTCGGGTCCATGGCCATGAACGAAGCCCGCATAATGCGTTTGTAGTAAAGTATCGAATCGCGCGGAGTCATCAACGTATCCACCTGGCCCTGGTATGTGAATATCTGCATTTTAGCCGGCGTGTCGAAGGCTTTTGCTATTTCGTCGGCCGAGGCTCCCGCCTTCTTCATCGACATGTAACGGTCGGAGTAGCGCATGGCGTTATTGATTATACGCTCTATCTGCGCCTTGCTTTGGCCGATAAACTGTACCTTCTCGCGTTTGAACTGGCGGTCGTACTGCGGCTGTATTTCGTTGGCGAGACGGTTGTACACGGCTTCCTCGGCATATTTCTGCATCGTAGAATTGATGGTCGTGTATATTTTCAATCCGTCGGTGTAGACGTTATAATTCGTCCCGTCGGCTTTTTTGTTCTTTATGCACCAGCCATAGAGAGGGTTGGTGTCCCAACGTCTCAGTTCCTGTTCGAAGTCCCATTCGTTGCGGAACTGCGATTTGGTCGGACGTTTCATATTCATAACCGCACGAAGTCTTTCGCGGAAATACGTACCTGTACCCTGCGTATGGGTAATTGGATGGTAGTCGAGCACTATTGGCAGTTGCTTGAGCGAATCGCGTTCGGCCTTGGTCAGAAAATCGCATGAGGCCATGCGGTCGAGCACCACATTGCGGCGGCGAAGCGATCTCTCCGGATTGCGCACCGGATCGTAAGCCGTTGGTGCATTCACCATTCCCACGAGCAGTGCCGCCTCGTTTATGGTAAGTTCGTGAGGCAGTTTGTTGAAAAAAGTTTGCGAAGCAGACTTGATTCCCATTGCGTTACGGCTGTATCCAACCGTATTGAGATACATGGTGATTATCTCCTCTTTCGTATAGTTGTACTCCAAACGGACGGCGGTTATCCACTCCTTCAACTTGAATACCAGGATATTCGATCGTCCCACATCTTCCCCGATGCTTTCGCGTATCTTGAAAAGATTCTTGGCAAGTTGTTGCGTCAGGGTGCTGCCTCCGCCTTGGCTGTTGAATGTCAACATCCCGAAAGCGACACGGGCCAATGCTATGAAGTCTATGCCCGAATGAGAATAAAACCTCATGTCCTCGGTAGAGACGAGTGCAGCGACCAGAGAATCATTCAATTCGCTGTAAGACACGTCGGAACGGCTCTCGATAAAGAACTGTCCTATAATCTTCCCGTCCTCGGAATATATCTCCGTGGCGAGGTTGGTTTTCGGGTTTTCGAGTTCCTCGAAAGTGGGAAGCCGGCCGAAGGCGCCGGCGGCTATAAGACCGATCATTACGAACAATACCACAAAGGGAGCGGCCACTATTACCCACAGCCATTTCACAGCCTTGCGGCTGTTGAGTATACCCGATCGTTTTTCTTGAATTTCTTTTTTTTGTACCATATGCTGAACTTACCCCGCAAAGGTAATTATTTTATCTTTTCCGCCGACAATCGGCGATGCCGGCATGGGTTATTACCGACACTTAGTGTGTTATATAACGTCTTTGGTTAGCAGATATTTTATGCGCATACCGATCTAAAGCGGCAACGAAACTCCGACACCGACCTGCACTCCCGAGTCGTTAGGTTTATAAATGCCTATCCTGACGCTCCCCTGCGAGTTGAAAGGCAGGGCAATGGGTATCATATCGAGTATTATGTCTCCGCCGAACGACCACGTACGCATATCCCGTATCCCTAAGCCTGCATAACGCAGATCCCTCTCCCAGAAAGCCATATCGAACCCGAGGCTCAGGCGCACTCTTGTTATGTAGAGTACGGCCGGGATCCCTGTTTCGGGATAGCACAGCGGCAACTGGTAATCCACCGAGAAACCCGAATATTTTCCTGGATTCAGCCTGTCGTAATCGGCGCCGCGCGGAAAGTAGTCGTCGGAACGAGATCCGTACAACCCCTCGCCGATAACATGCTGTATATTTCCCCTGAGCCTGATGCCGTGGTTCGGGAAAAATCCAGGCGTATAAACGCGGCCGAAGAATTCCAACAGATTACTGTACATATCGTTGAACGGGTTGCCTGAAGCGCTCACGCCAACCATATATCCCCAGCGCGGCTGGAAATCGCGATAGGCCATCTGCACATTGTCGCTAAACTGGATAGCGGCGCCGAGTTTCTGATATCCGGTTCTGAATCTGAGTCCAGACTTGTCATACACGAACTGACCGTCGCGGAATTTCAGCCCGCCCGAGATTATTCTCGCATTGTTATGCTCTATCTCTATCTGTGGGGTCAGTCGACGTACATGATAACCCGACGAGAGCGTTATCGGCAGGTATACCAGCCCTTTGACATTGTAATAATTACCTGGTCTGTAAGCGGGATCGAGCGTTCCAAGCCCGGCACGGTAGTCGTATTGGTCGCGAGTACTCCATTCGGCACTCACTTCGAATTTTGGGGCCCAACCGTAGTAGCGGAATTTCCCCGAGACATAATGCTCTTTCTGTTTATAACGGTAGCCGAGCTGCGAAAATGTCGAATTGAGTTGGTTCTGCGAAAGCAGCGTAACCCCTGTCCCGAAATTGAATTCACTGCCTTCGATCAACTCAAACGAATCGAAATAGAAAGGCGCCCAACTATGTACCTGAATAAGATTCAGCCCTTTACGGTATTTGCGGGTTTCGTAACGGGTAGTATCTTCGACCCTCACATCGTCCATGTTTATGACGTTCCATTTGCGGCGTTGGGGGTTGACCACATTCTTCGGAAGTTTAGACCACTGTACCTCTTTCATAACCTTACCCTCGTCCTGTACCGACAATCGGTATCCATCTTTGGAGAATGTCGTCATGACCACCCTGCCGTCTCCCAGCGGGGCTGGCGAGAAAGAGCCGTATTTGGACTCCGTAATGGCATATTCCCGGCCTTCGGCGAGATCGTACATATGGGCTTCATCCTTGCCTGTAGCTATCGAATTGTAGTACAATTTGCCATCCTTCGCGCGCAGGTTAGCCATCGTCGAACGAGTCGGTCTGGTAACCATTGTGAACGAATCATCTCCCCGCAAAACATTTCCTATCCACATTCCGGCATCACTCAAACCTATAAAGTAGAATCCATTGGTAGCATTATCGAAGGCAAGCCCGTGTACCGAAACCGTATCTGGCAATGCAATGCTCCAGTCGCCGTGTTTTATCGAATACGAGCCGTCGTAATTATATTCCGCCATGGCATAACCGCCGTCGTCCATGGCTATGGGATATACCGTTCTGCGTTCGCCCTTGACGATTCCCTTTTTCCCGGTGGTCGGATCGAACCAGCAAAGCTGCGAATTGACGCGCTGTGCCCAGAAGGTACTCTGACGGTATTCCGCCCAATACACCTTCCCGCCGGCTGTCGACATCGGCGAGCTGAGCGAACCAGGACGCATCACGACCTTCTCTTTCCCGTCCGGAGTTACCGACACCATGCCGACCGGACGCACGAGATCGTCTTTAAATGCGAGAATCGAACCGTCTGGCAGACCTATCGGAGAAGAGTAGGTAGTATAAGTCTTACCCACAGGGACAATCGGAGTGGAACTGTCCTCTACCTGCGGCAAAGTTTTCCAGAACGTCCACAGATCGTCGAAGGTTTCGTGGAATAGCTTTTTAGGCGTGGTATAATGATTCTTGTCAAGATAAAAATGGTTTGTGAAAAACATCAGCGGTTGGCGGGATGCGTCTTTCGCCACCCTGCCCCATGCGTTGAGACCATACTTCGTGTCGGCATAGGATACTATCTGATAGCCCAGTTCGTACTGGCTGGGCATCGGATAGCGGAACGAACCGCTGAAGTACTGGTCGCGCGAGAATTTCATATTCTCGTAGCAGAAGGCGCGGTACTGCATGGTGAAAGAGGGTTGGAGTCCACGACCGAAATCGGTCATCTGCGTTTCGGCCAACACGGCATCGCCTTCGAGGAACCAGTATGACAACAGGATTGTTCCGAGCAGCGAACCCTGCTCGCCGAGCAGAGCATTCAGGTATTTCACGAATCCGCTCGTGAGATTGTTATACTGAACGCTGTGGCGGTATTCGTGTATGGCAAGTTGCTTCGTCCATGGCGTAGCGTACAGGGTCTGCGAAGGGGTAACGATCAGTTCGATTCTTTTTGGGGCGAGCATCACAAGACCGTTCGACTGAAAATTCTGGGTGTGCATTATAACCGGCATCTTCATGGGGCCCAGTTCGAAACCCTCGCTGATGTAAGGCCTCACAGTATCCATGTAATTGACGATCCGCGCGGCATGCCGGTCATAAGTACGCGGAAAAATATAGCTGCCGTCCAAAGTCTTTATCCTGTTCCACTTTACCGATGCCGGATCCTGTCCCCAGTCGTAATACTGGCCGGACGCGATGTGGCAGCACAGGACCATTGCGGATACAGTCAAACAGAGCCTCGCGAATCTACTTTTCATTCATTTCCATTTTACTTCATAAACAATCGGGCGAGTCTGATCTTAACCGCCGCGGGGATTGCCGCAGACAAAAAAGCCTGACGTAATGTCGGAACCAAACCGGTCAACAAACCCACACGACGACCGACAGGACGAACAACGACAGTCTCGGCCTTGAAAACAATACTACTTCAACGTTCTGTGCCTGTCCTTCAAGAGTTTCACACACATTACGGCAAAAACAACGACAACGAATTCTCAGCCAACCGGGCAAGCCGCAAAAAATAACACCTTCCAGACAGAGGTGCAGGCCAAACTCGCCCCAGGCCTCCAGCATATCAACCGCCGGCCTTCTTGGCTTTATACCCAGCCTTCAAAAGCAAGTCTACGACCCGGTCACGGAAATCTCCCTGTATGATTATTTCGCCCTCTTTGGCCGAACCGCCCACGCCGCATTTATTCTTAAGCATCGAGGCCAGTTCGCGCAAGTCCTCATCAGAGCCTACAAACCCCTTAACGAGCGTCACCTGCTTGCCCGCACGTTGTTTGCGGTCGAGCCATACACGCAGATCCTGCGCGGATGGTTCGAGCGTCCGGCAACCGACCTCCTCTGCAGTTTCGTATTTATAATCCGGATTCGTGGAATAGACCATTCCCAAACGCGACTTCCAATCATTGTTACTCATCGTGTCATCAACGGTTGATTCATTCGCAAAGATACAAGAATCCTTTTGATTGCCAACAACATTCTAACATTTGCCGCCATACGTGCAGAGTAGTATCCAACCCGGGCACTAATATAAACAAATGTTTCTCATACACTACGTCAATTACGGCAACAAAAATAATTCCACACTCACCGAAAAATGACATGACCACGTTACATCGCCATAACAAGTAAACGAGACAAGGCAATCTACAAAACAGACTCGACACATATCGCCAGATTTTATAAAAAAATACGGGATACACTCTCGGGCACAAAACAAGCAGGACTGTTTTCATTCGCTCATTTCCCAGTATAAATTGTATGACACATGTCGGATAAATTCGTTTAAACTTGCCTTATCATTTAGCTTTCATTACATTTGTACAAACCAAAGTGGAAGATGAGTCGCAAGTCTAATCGCAGATACTCCCAGCGCGCAAAGGAACGCGAAAACCGAGAGGCACAGAATAAAAAGCGTCATGAATACGACCCTTATACCGACTTCCACCGTAAGGGCGACTCCAATGTCAACATATATAAGGGCGAGCGAAACGAACAGAGCGGATGGTCGCGTTACAAACAGACACTGCTCGAACAGATGCCCGTGAAGCTTCCTGCCGATCCTGCAAAAAAAATGGTTCAGGTATTCGTGGAAGGTTATGAGGATGTCGCTTTCTGGCGCGGCATATTCGACGAATACGAAAGCAGCACCCTGACTTTCGAAGTCTCGGTACCTCCGCGCGAGGACCTGGCCAAAGGGAAAAAAGTCTTGATGGGAATGATCCCTGACACCACGCCTTACCGCATACTTTGCGTAGACAGTGACTTCGACTATCTGTTCGGCAACTCTACCGACCAGTCAAGGATCATAAACAATACGCCTTATCTTTTCCACACATATGCGTATGCGACCGAGAATTTCCTGTGCTACGCGCCCTCGCTTCACAACGTCTGCGTCAAGGCCACGAAAAACGATGCACGGATATTCGACTTCGAGAAATTCCTTCACGAGTACTCCCGCATCATATATCCGCTCTTCATATGGTATGCCTACTCGGCCCACCTCAAAAACGAAAACGTATTTACGCTGCTCGAATTCAAAAGCAGCGTAAAATTGGGCTACGTCGAGGTGGAAAAGAACGGAGCCGACACTCTCGAATGGCTTAAAAACCAGGTTCGCAAACGGTTGGAGATCCTGCATCGCAACAATCCCGACTACGTCAAGCAACTACCCGCTTTCATGCGCAAACTACAACAGCGTGGCCTGCGTCCAGAGGATACCTACATGTACATGCAGGGACATACACTCATGGATAACGTCGTGATAATAATGCTGAACGCGGTATGCGAACAACTGAAACTAATGTGCAACATTCGCATCAACACATCGTCAAAAACAGGAGTGGCTCTCAAAAACGAATTGAGCAATTATAACAATTCGTTACGCAACGTGCGCGACGTTCTTCTCGACAACGAGACCTACAAAGATTGTCCGCTGTACAAAAAACTGCAGCAGGACATCGAGAGCTACATAATGACCCTGCAACAGCAATAGGCATACCGGCAATTATTACCCCTATTCTGTCAGACCATGATGAGGACAGAACCAAACGTAAATGTCGGACTTTTGCCATCCGATATCGGACAGCACCGGAAAATTCCGAAAAATTCTCGTCGAGACGACCGCAGACGGCACCGGAAAACAATGCCATGCCTCCATGTTTATTTCGAATCAGTTCCGTACCGCTCCGGAATCGACATGCAGCCGGTTTTCGCCAGCATCATTCTCCCTACTCCCGACGGTGAGGGCTGAAAATCCATTTTGCAATTACCAAAAGCAAACAGCTACCGGCAGGGTCTTTACGCTACTTCTTCCATTTGAGGCGCAGGCTGTTGGTAACAACACTCACACTGCTCAGAGCCATAGCTGCCCCGGCAATCATGGGATTCAGCAGGAATCCGTTCAGGGGATATAGCACACCCGCCGCTATCGGGACCCCTATGATATTGTATATGAATGCCCAGAAAAGGTTCTGACGTATGGTTCTGACAGTCTGACGGGATAGTTTTATCGCCTCGGGGACCTTCATCAGATCCGACGATATAATCGTCATCTTTGCGGCTTCAATGGCAATGTCGCTGCCTTTGCCCATTGCGATTCCCAGATCGGCCTGAGCGAGGGCCGCACTGTCGTTTATTCCGTCGCCGACCATAGCCACTATTCTGCCCTCGCCCTGCAAACGCTTTATGAAGGCATGTTTGTCGACCGGAAGAACTCCAGACCTGTAATTGCTGATCCCTGCTTGTGCGGCTATGTATCTCGCCGAGGCTTCGGAATCGCCCGTCAGCATCCACACCTCGATTCCGGAAGATTTCAATTCCGAAACGGCCTCAAGCGAGGTATCTTTCAATCTGTCGGCAAGTGCGATAGCCGCAAGGGCTCTGGTATTGTCTGCAAACCATACGAGTGTTTTGGATTCGGCCTCACGTTCGCGGGCAAACCTCGCAAGTGTTGGATCCACAACTATCCCGTTATCATCCAGCAATCTACGGTTCCCGGCGTAATAGATTCTCCCACCGGCCTCACCGCGCACACCACGGCCCGGGATATTCTCGAAGTTCACCACAGCCACATTGCGCACATTGCTGAGAAAATCCGACACCGCTTCGGCCAGAGGATGATCCGACATTTTCTCCATTGTCGCCAGCACATCCTTGTGACTGTCGTCGCTGGTGTACCACAATGCATCGGTCACCTGCGGACGTCCTTCGGTAATGGTACCTGTCTTGTCGAAAATTATCGTATCTACTTTTCTCGCGATCTCGAGGCTTTCGGCGTCGCGTATGAGTATTCCTTTCTCGGCACCCTTGCCTATTCCGACCATTATGGCTGTCGGCGTGGCAAGTCCCAACGCACACGGACACGCTATCACGAGTACGGTAACAAGTGCCAAAAGGCCATGCGTAAATCCCTCTCCCGGGTCGAACGCTATCCACAAAAAGAATGACAGCACCGCTATCCCCATTATGACCGGGACAAACACGGATGCTATCCTGTCGACGAGCTTCTGCACCGGAGCTTTACTCACCTGCGCCTCCCCGACCATCTGTATTATCTGTGACAGCAAAGTCTCGCTCCCCACCTTCTGGGCGCGGTACACGAAGCTACCCTTCTGATTCACGGTGCCGGCGAAAACATCCTTGCCGGCATCCTTCAACACCGGTTCTGGCTCTCCGCTGAGCATACTCTCGTCCACATACGAGGTTCCTTCGACCACATGACCGTCGACAGCGATCTTTTCGCCCGGACGGGCCAGAAGAAGATCCCCAACTTTAACCGATCGTATGGACACCTCTGTCATCTTCCCGTCTGGCAGCACCACCGATACCGTCTTGGGTCGCAAACCTATGAGTTTTCGTATGGCTGATGATGTGTTACCCTTGGCTTTCTCCTCCAGAAAACGCCCCAGAAGAATAAATGTTATTACTACTGCCGACGCTTCGAAATAGACGTGCGGCTCGACACCGCGGTCAAGCCAGAACCGGGGACAGAGCATGTTGAACACACTGAAAACATAGGCAATTCCGGTACTTAGGGCCACGAGTGTATCCATGTTAACCGCCCTGTGTCTCGCCTGCTTCCACGCGTTAATATAAAAATCACGACCGAGCCAGAAGACAACAGGCGTCGCAAGTGCCCACATTATCCAGTCAGCGTATGGCACATCCATGAAGAACATGGCAAACACGACCAAAGGCACAGCGAAAACAACTGCCCATAATGTCCGTGATTTCAATTCCCTGAGACGGGCCGAATGCAGTCCGTCAGCTATCTCGTATAGATCGGATTCATCCTCGTCCTCATCAGCCAACAACTCGAACCCGAGGCCGTCGACAGTTTTCTTCATGTCGCCCATGCCTGTTTTGGCTGGATCGTATTCAACTGTGAGGCTTGCTGTAGCAAGATTGACTGTCGCCGAAGAAACGCCCTTCATCGCACCCACTTTATCTTCGATCCTCGCCGCACACGAAGCGCAATGCATCCCGGAAACAGGAAACGTCTTTTTTATATTCTTTGCCATATATAAACAATTTGAAATTACACTATATCTGTCTTCGGATACGGCGCATCCATCCGCAGCTGAATTCTCCGGTAGATACTCATGCAAGACAGACGGTCGAAACATCCGTATAGAGCATACCGCGACAACCTTTCCGGAGTCGCCAAAATGCAAATGACAAAGGCTCTTGCAAACGGATATCGCCAAAAAACGCCTGCATAAAAATTATCTCAACCCATTTCAGTATATGCAACGACGTCAATCCTTGTTCACCCTCTGACACCGACATGAGCTGCGACATTCCGACTAAACGCTCATTACACGGCAGGCAACTCCCAGAATCTCAAATAACACCCGTCATAAAACCATCGGCACCAATACGACGCCTTTACCAATATTCTGCCCGGCTCAGCATGCATCGAAACGAAAGCCACGTAACTGAAAGATCATTGTCATAATACAGCCACTTTCCACCTCTCACCTCCACCAATTTACATATCGGTCAGTCTTACGACTTTCATTACATCTTTTTATCTTTGTAAAGATATGCAAAATTAAACAAGGTTGTACATACAATGAACATAGAAGAATTCCGCGAACACTGTCTTTCGGTAAAAGGAGCTACCGAAAGCCTGCCGTTTATCGGACATAACACCCTAGTAATGAAAATAATGAACAAGATGTTCGCATTCATACCGCTCGAACCTCGCGACGGACGGTTTATCGCCAACCTCAAGTGCGACCCGGAAATGTCGGTCGAACTTCGCGAAAAATATTCCGGCATCGGCCCCGGACATAACCCATCGACTCTGTTATGGAACGGCGTGAATATCGACAGCGACGTCCCCGACACACTCATTGTCGAACTCATACGCCACTCCGCGGAAGAGGTAATCAAAAATCTTCCGAAAAATAAACGTGACGAGTATTACAGAACTTTCGTGAAATAATCTTTACATTTACGCGTTCAATATGAGAGGTGACGACAGAATGACAAGTTTTATAAAACGACATCTGCTTACTCTGACAGGTATTCTCGCAGGAGCAACAGCGGGATTCTTCTACTGGCGTTTCGTAGGGTGCGTTTCCGGAGCGTGTCCAATAACATCTTCACCGGTATTGAGCGTCATCTGGGGCGCATTGATAATAGGTCTATTATTCAACATTTTCGAACATAACAAAACAAAAAAACAATGAAAAGAATTCTCGTACCGATGCTGGCAGCATTGTTCGTTGCGGTATCATGCAACGGACAACCCAAGAAAGAGACGGACAACAAAGGCACCACCATACATCTCACGAAAGAAGATTTTACCAAAAAGGTTTTCGATCTCGAGACCGACAGCAATGAGTTGAAATACCTCGGCGACAAACCGGCAATCATCGATTTTTACGCCGACTGGTGCCCGCCATGCAAGGCGATCGCACCCATAATGGAAGAGCTCGCCGCAGAGTATAAAGACAAAATATACGTATACAAAGTCAATGTGGATGAGGAAAGCGCCATCAGCGCAGCATTCAATATCCAGTCCATTCCCACCCTCATGTTCATTCCGCTGAAAGGGAAGCCTCAAGTCGCTACCGGCGCCATGCCGAAAAAGGAATTCGTTAAGATTATCGAATCCGTCCTGAATGTTAAACCGGCGAGCGACAAGCAATAAGCCATACGGCATCGCAAAAAGACAATACTCGGACATACTGACCGATAAAACAATCCGTCCTCACACGGTCGATTTTGCAGTGTGAGGACGGATTGTTTTGGATGAAGTCCGAGGCTTCCGTCTAAACCGACTCAGCTTCAATCTGTAACCTCTAAAGCGGATAACCGTCGAAATCGTACAATACGGTAGAGAGATAACGCTCGCCACTGTCAGGAAGAATGACTACAATATTCTTATCCTTGTTCTCCGGCCTCAAGGCGAGTTGCAAAGCCGCATAACCCGCTGCACCCGACGATATCCCCACAAGCAGCCCTTCGTCTTTTGCAATCTCGCGACTTGTGCGTATTGCATCGTCGCCGTCAATCCGCATGATCTGATCGACTACCATAGGATCATAAGTTTCAGGTATGAATCCGGCACCTATACCCTGTATTTTATGCGGACCGGCTTCTCCTCCGGAAAGTACCGGCGAATCGAGAGGTTCGACGGCAACCACCTTTACGAGCGGATTCAATTCTTTAAGCCTTTTACCGGTACCGCTCAGCGTCCCTCCGGTACCTACTCCAGCCACCAATATATCCACCTTCCCATCCGTATCGTGCCATATCTCTTCTGCTGTCGTACGCATATGGACCGCAGGATTTGCTGCATTGGCGAACTGATTGAGCGTAACCGCACCAGGTATTTCATTTCTCAGACGATCGGCGGCAGCAATGGCTCCTTTCATTCCTTCCATGCCTGGAGTCAGTTCCAACTCGGCTCCCAAAGCCTTCAGAAGGTTGCGACGCTCGAGACTCATGGTCTCAGGCATAGTAAGTATCAATCTATAACCTTTGATGGCAGAAACGAACGCAAGTCCTACTCCCGTATTACCGCTTGTCGGTTCGACTATGGCGGCACCCGGCTTGAGCAAACCTTTGCGCTCTGCATCTTCGATCATTGCCAATGCGATACGGTCTTTGACGCTGCCCAGCGGATTGAAATATTCCAACTTGGCGATAATTTTAGCGCCAGCCAGGTGGCGTTTGCCGAACGCCGAAAGTTCCATCAGCGGCGTATTTCCAACCAATTCGGTCAGGTTCTGTGCAATCTTTGCCATGATTATATATTTTTTTTAATAAGCATTGCCGACATGAATCAGACATATGCAAATATACAATGAAAAGGTGAAAGTCAAATGTCTGAAAACACGTATTCCCCCCTGCATCAATCCCTAATGACCACCATTCGCAACAAATATTTTCAAGACTCGGATTTGATTCCCGAAACATTCCAGAGCATTGCCGCAACCTGTAGAGAAGATATCCGCTGAGCGAATATTTCCAACACACCTCGGTCAATCCCGGCAGCGGAATATCGAGCGAAATGGCTCACTCCGACACAGTTCGCAGATATCAGACGTCAAGCTACAGACATCCTGGCAATATCGGGACACCTGCACACACGGGGTTGCCACACTCCGCAGACAACCAAGAGATGTAGGTGCAAACCGGAAGACCATTCCCAATATTTATTACCCGCATATCGACCTCTGAGAAACCTGATACACTGTCCTCATTACATTACAGATTCATAAAGCCCACAAAAAACATACCCGGCTTTCATGCCGGGTATGAATGATTCGCAAAAATACGATCTTAGTCTATCACATAAAAACCGAGGTCTATGTACTGGCCGCCGGTGGTCTGCCTGCAACTTACGGCGATTACATTAGGCTGACCGGGTTTTATAGTGGCCAGGGCTTCTTCGCTGATGTCGCTGAGGATATAGTTCGTAACAAAACCCTCGAAAGATGCTGCCTTCACGCCGTTTATATAGACTTCTGCATCTTCGTCATGGAAGATATACAACTTCAGGTTACGAATATCATCTTCGCTCAATCCATTGAAATCGACCGTACGGCGCAGGTAGATGTATGGCGTGTTCCATTCTGTCTTGATAGTACCCACTTCGCGACCGAAGCCGGCCGGTCCCGTCTTCCATGCCGAAGCATCGAACGATGGATTCATCCAATCGGTAGCCGCTATAGGCTGATCGGCCATCATGTATTGCCAGGTTATGGGCTGGTCAGATTTCTTGGCTGTCTCGACAATCGGTCTCGGCAACTTGGATCCATAAAGTTTTTTAGCCTCTTCGGCCATACGTTTGACATTTTCCTCTCCTGCCTTGTTAACCTTGCGGTCATATGTGAGCAATCCGTTCTCTTCGTCCTCCACGTCGGTGATCTGCGTATATATAGCCCCGGCAAGGCCATCTCTGCGCATTATATTTATACTACGGAGGAAACTTATGTAGCGGTCGGCAAGTTCGTCGGGAGACTGTACTTCCGTGTACTGCATGTTGCTGCCGCCTATCCATCTGTGGTCCGGAATACGAAGAGTTATACCGCCATATTCGCCGCATACCGATGCCCTTTTGTTTACCGGATTAGGATTCATGTTTGGAGCAGGGTAAGAGTGTGTATCCTTGATGTCACCGTATTCCGTATCGTGCCATCCGCTGGCAACGCTGACAAGACGTGTATCGTCATGCGAACGTGCTATGTCCACCCCTTTACGCGAGGTTTCGGCATCGGGTTGTCCCCAACCTTCGTTATAGACCACCCACATGATAATGGACGGAAAATGTTTGAGCGATTCTATCATACGGCCGAGCTCATCGTGATAGTTATCGCGAATGTCTATATCCGAATTCAACAGTTTGCCATTCTCTCCGAAACCGTTGCAAGGCATATCCTGCCATACCAGTATTCCCATTTTGTCGCAATGGTAGTACCAACGGGCAGGTTCGACCTTGATATGCTTGCGCGAAGTGTTCATGCCGTACTCCTTGATCTTTTCGAGGTCGAAACGGAGTGCCTCATCCGTGGGAGCGGTATAGATACCGTCGGGCCAGAATCCCTGGTCGAGCGGACCGAAACTGAAACAATACTCGTTGTTGAGCATTAATGCCGGATGTCCGTTGAATTCGCCGAGGCTGATCTTGCGCATACCGAAATAGCTCGACACCTTGTCAACTACCTTTCCGTCCTGTACGAGTTCGATATCTATATCGTAAAGGAACGGTGAATCGGGACTCCACAATTTGGCATCCTTCAGAGTGTTCACAACATCGACATTGGGCATCATTCCCTCCATACTCAGCACCTCTTGGCCGTCGGCATAAACCTTGCCGTTGACTCTCATATCTGCCGGAGCGTTCGGCACGATCGCCTTCAGGCTGAACTTTTCATTATCGATATCGGGAACTATCTCGACCTTCTCGATATGCACTTCGGGTACGGGTTCGATCCACACGGTCTGCCAAATACCCGTCGTAGGAGTGTACCAGATTACCTTTTCATTGATCTTCTGTTTGCCGTGCGGATAACCGCCGAACTCCTGAAAGTCCTGCACGAACACCTGTATGTTCTGTTTGGCGCGTCCGGGTTTGAGTGCAGACGTAATATCGAAATAGAACGGATCGAATCCACCGGTGTGCGATCCGACCTTAGTTCCGTTGACATATACCTCGCATTTCCAGTCCACTGCGCCGAAATGCAGGAGTATCCGCTGACCGTCCATGCTCTTCGGGATCACGATATCGCGATTGTAGGCGAACACCTTGCCGCGGTTACCCATGAAATCGGTATCCATGATACCCGAAATGGCCGATTCCATAGGGAACGGAACAAGGATCTTCTTGTCGAACGTCTGCTGCGGATTGTATCCGAAGTCGCTCACCTGGCCGAAATCCCAAATCCCGTTAAGGTTCATCCAGTTCTGACGTACCATTTGCGGGCGAGGATACTCCGGCAATACGTTTTCAGGGTCGATATCCTCCGACCACGGAGTCATGATGCGAGCCTGTTTCATGCTCCATCCATCGGCAGATTTGCTGGCGCAACCGCTCGCCAACGACAACATGGCTACGGAAAAGGCAACCGGTAAAATAGTCCTGATAATTTTTTTCATTCGTTCAAGTTTTTATTTATTCAAGATAGTTAGTTTATAACGGAATGCTGTCTGAAGCTGATGTAGTCGAGACGGCAGGCAGAGATTGAGTCGATTCGGCAGAATGGCCATTCAGTTCCGAAGAGTCGGTTTGCGTCACGCCGGCTCCATTGTCTGGCTGAAGAGTCTGTGTTGCGGTACTTCGATTGGGTTTCCACAGCTCAAGTGCAGGCACGGGGGCCGGCAAGGTATCTACCGGTTGCACCGGCTGGGGTTCGGCAGACTGCTGTGCTTCAAGTTCGCTTTCCAAATAAAATTCTGGGGCAAGTCCGTTGTATACGAGAAAACGGTTTATGGAGACATCCCTCCCCCGGAAATTACGGAACAGCACCTCAGCAGGTGCGCTCGAACCTTTGGAGAGTATATCCTCCCGCAAACGGTTCGCCGTCTGCCTGTCGAAAAGGTTGCTCCCGTCCCTGAAAACACCGAAAATATCGGCTGCCAACATTCCGGTCCATAATATTCCGTAAAAACCGGCGCCGCCGCTTGAACCGAATACCGGTCCGAAATCAGAGAGCGAATACTGCAGTCCTATATTATTCGGCAGTCCGCGCCTCACGACAAGAAATTCATTCTCGAAGGCCCCTTCACTTCCCATGAGCGAATCGCCCGCCATGTTCATATGCACATCAATATCCAGATAACTTGAGGCGGCATTTCTTGTAATGTCATACGCACTGTCGTAATTGCGGCTATCATAGATTCTCTTGAGATTCGTTTCCGAAAGCTGATTGCCTGTAGCGTAATGCAATGCGTAATTGGCCATCAACTGCGGCTCGAATGCCCAGTATTTCAACAACTCGCCTGTTACGCCGGCCATATCGGGTTCGAGCCTTTGCAAGCCGGCATAAGGCGTATCGGCAAACATCATCTCGACTGCATTGCCAACCTGCCGGAACATCTCCTTGACATCTGCAAACGACAACAGGGCCGCACGATTGCTATCATAAGGTTTGATGAAATTAAAAACAGAACAGGTGACAGGATCCGAATAATCGCCACCGTACGGCCATCGTGTCCTCACGCAATGGGTCCATGATCCGCTTCTTTTACCCGGTCTCGAATAATAATCGAAGATCATTATCCCCAAACGGTTATTATCCACATCGAATACCTCATAGGCTTCGCAGTCCGTATTATAAAGATCCGGCTGGATCGGTCGGAATGTCAGGCCAAAGAGACGATTGCATAATTCGAATGCCCCGAGGCGCACGTTCACGAGCGGGAAATACGCCTCCAACTGTTCCTGATCCACCGTATTCACACGTTTGCGCAACTGGGTCAGATAAAAATCCCAATCCCATTTCTTTATATTGCCTTTTGCCGAACTCGGTCTGACGGGCTTCATATGCTGCTCGCTCTGCAAGGTCGAGTCTACGGATAATTCCCATATTCCGTCAAGCATACCTGTGGCCGCTTGCGTATCGCCGGCCATACTGGCACCGGTACGATATGCTGCGTATGTACCGTATCCGAGCAATCCTGCCTTTTCGTTCCTCAGGCGCACTATATCCCAAACAAGCCTTGAATTTCCATGGATAGAGTCTCCTGCCCCGACCTTCTCGGATGCATTAATAACCCTTTCCCGAAGTTCCCCGCTGCGGGCCATCGTAAGAACCTCATGCACAACCTGGTCCTCCATAGTGAAAAGAAAACGTCCCGGTTTACCGGCTTCTTTCGCAAGTTCCGATGCGTAATGACGAAATATGAATGGAATGCCATCTATCTCTGAGCTGTCGCCGAATACGACTATCTCGTTACGCGAGTCTGTAAGATTTGTAGCGTATAAAACTTGGTCCGTCACGAGATCTTCGTTCACTTTCCGCAGAACGGCCTTCTTGACATCATTCAGAGCTGCGCCGCCACGAATAAAACGTCTGTAAGTCAATTCCGTCAATCTCAACTGAAGCGAGTCCATGTCTGAAGACAACCGCCCGTCGTAAACCGCCCTGACTTTCTCAAAAAGATCTGCATTGTGCAATATGGCATCCTCATGTACCGCCATCTTTACGCCCATTCGCATATTGAGGCTGTCCATCTTTCCTCCGGCATCTACCCCGCAGGCAAGCGAAAATAATCCCCAAACCAACTGCAGACGTCTGCCAGAGCTATCGAGCGGAAGTATCACATTGTCGAAAGAGGGGTTTTCCTTGTTATCAACGATATCCTCTATCTCAGCCGTGTGTAATTTGACAGCATATTCTATCGCAGGTTCGTAATCCGCAACATTTATCGCGTCGAACGGCGGGAGCCCGAAGTTACCAGACCACTCGTGGATAAGTGGGTTTTCCCGTACCTTTTTATCTGGGTCGCACGAACATAACAAGACCAAAGTGATGAGAAACCCTAAAGCAAGTGGTTTTTTCATATATTTTTGCGCTATTTTTGTAAGATATACTGACTATCTACGGATAGTGCCCGTACAAAATGCAGACAGTTACACTCTGTCCTTTCGCTTGATGCGGGCAAAGGATTGCATAAAGCGGATATGTTCTGTCTGTACCACACGAATCCGGGCCACTACATTCGTAATTTAGCAAAGATAATAGTTTTTGACGATATGCAATTATTTTACGCTCCCGATATAGTACCTCCGTACCACATTCTGACCGAAGAAGAGAGCAAACACTGCGTACGTGTGCTGCGCATGTCGGAAGGCAGCAGACTAATGCTCACCGACGGACACGGAAACATGTATACGGCACAGATTACAAACGCCGATCCGAAACAGTGCGAGGTAGAGGTAGTGGCAACGGAAACCGAATACGGCAAGCGTCCATACTCGCTCGTCATGGCAGTGGCTCCGACCAAAAACCCGGACCGCTATGAGTGGTTCCTCGAAAAGGCGACAGAAGTTGGCTGCGATGTTTTCATACCTATGGAATGCGCTCACAGCGAACGACGCAGCATCAAACACGAACGCTCCGAAAAGGTCATCACAAGTGCCGTAAAGCAGTCTCTCAAAGCATACCACCCAATACTCGAGCCTGTCACAAATATAAAGGATGTGATAAAACGCCCATTCGAAGGGCGGAAACTCATTGCCCATTGCCGCGATGATGCTGGGGAAAGGATATCCGTTAAAGAGGCACTCACCAGCGGTGGCAATACACTGATACTGATCGGACCGGAAGGCGACTTTTCCCATGAAGAGGTAGAACTTGCACTCGCCAACGGATTCAAGGCCATTACTTTCGGGGAAGCCCGACTCCGCACCGAAACGGCAGCCATCGCCGCAGTCATGTTCACATCGTTCGCAAACCTATGAGCCACAAAAGAGAAAATAGCGATAAGCGTGCCGGTAAAAAAACGCAGACATTCGGAAACGAAACGCCCAAAGAATTGTACGGCACTGCATACGGCAGCGGAAGCTCAACAGTTTCACCCGAGAGCGAAGCCAAACCGGAATCAGGCAAAACGGAACCTCATATAGTCTTGAAACTTTTTTGGAGTTTTTTCAAGATAGGGGTTTTCACTTTCGGCGGCGGATATGCCATGATACCACTCATACAGCGAGAAGTAACTGACAAACGCAAATGGGTGGAGGCGGAACGTTTCCTCGAACTGCTCACGCTGGCACAGTCGGCGCCCGGTCCAATATCGCTCAACACAGCCGTATTCGTAGGATACAATCTCGCAGGATACAGAGGCGCTGCAGCGGCAATACTGGGAACTATCCTGCCTTCGTTCGTAATAATACTTCTCATCGCCATATATTTCACCGACATAAAAGACAATCATGCCATCGAAGCCATATTCAAAGGCATGCGACCGGCTGTAGTGGCTCTGATAGTGGCTCCGCTTTTCGGGTTTACGAAAGGAATGGGAGCATACAGAATCGGGATAGCGATACTTGTTGCCGCCGCCATATGGAAATTGGGAGCCTCGCCCGCTTGGTTTATCCTTATCGGAGCTGTCGGAGGAATCTTATGGACATATTACCATAAAAGAAAGGAGGCGAGCAAATGATCTACCTTCAGCTTTTATATTCATACCTCAAAATAGGATTCTTTGGATTCGGCGGTGGCTACGCAATGCTTTCCCTGATTCAGAACGAAATCGTGGTGCATCACGGCTGGCTCACCAACGCCGAGTTCGCGGACATAGTCGCAATATCCCAGATCACGCCAGGCCCTATTGCCATAAACAGCGCGACCTACGTGGGATATGCGGTTACAGGCACTGTGTGGGGTGCAGTCATAGCAACAGCTGCCGTCTGTCTTCCTGCACTTACAATAATGATCCTGATTACGCGATTTTTCCTGAAACTGCGCCACAATCGCTATGTCTCGGGGGCGCTGCAAGGCATGCAACCGATGGTTATAGGCATGATAGCGGCAGCGGCATTGCTCCTTATCACACCTTCGACATTCATAGACTGGAAAAGCTGGGCTATATTCGCGACAGCACTGGTCGTCTCGGTACTCAAAGTCAATCCCATACTGCTTATCATAGCCTCCGGGGTAGCTGGATTTCTGTTATATTATTAACCTGGCATGCACATGCCGCCAGCAAATCACTTTCTGCCATTCAGCTCCTTCTTGTCCAGTTCAGAGATTAAAGCCAACGATATTCTGCCCAAATACAAACCGAGTACGGCCACTATCAGAATGGAGAGCCACATGAGAGTCGACATCGGATAGATCACCACTGCCATGATAACAAGTTGCAGCAACAGCAATATCATGGCGAACCAAACAACCTTTCTGAGTAACTTAAACCTTTCCATATTCACAAACATTTCATTCAACCGATAAAAATAATTTATTCGTGTGAGAATATCTCTCATGCAGCGAACTAATTGAGCTCTTCACTGCAAAAAACACATTTCCGACATCGTGTTTTCCGCAGGCATGTTTGGTTTGTTTAAAAAAATGTTTACTTTTGCACGCACGAAACAAAACAGAAATAGTGTTTCGGGATAAGGAATGCTGTTGTAGCTCAGTGGTAGAGCACTTCCTTGGTAAGGAAGAGGTCACGAGTTCAATCCTCGTCAACAGCTCAACAAAAAAAGCCCGCAAAACCCACTCCAAACGCACGCAGGGCGGATTTAAAGAAAGCAACCATCACGGTTGCTTTCTTTTGTTTTATAAAAATCTTGCAAAAATTTCAAGGAATTTCCTACATTTGTTTTCCGAATGTTTTCCGAAAACCATATAGATTATGCCCACTTTCAAAATTGCGATACGCGAACATCAGGAACGGCAAGACGGTAAATTTCCCGTGTCCATCCGCCTTACCCACAACAGGGCATCACTATATTTGCCTACCGACATATATGTAACCCGCAAACAATTCAATCCCGAAACAAAAGAGTTGACCGATAAAAACATATCGCGCCGCATCGACCGGGACATACTCGACTACGAAGATTTATTATTAAAGGGACTGGGCACGAACCTCAAGCGTTTTTCCGCCCATGAGATCAAAGACTACATAGAAAAACAGACGGCCACACAAGGCGGCGCCGGCATTGATTTTATTGCCTTTTCCCGGGGGTATATAGAACGAATAAAGAAGGAGAAGGCCGAAGGGTATGCAAAGGGATTTGAAACGCTTATACGCGCTCTAATTGACTTTTTCGGACGGGAGCCGATATACATTAAAGAAATAAATTCAAAAAACCTTAACGCCTTTGCCGACTGGTTGCAGACTAAGCGCGAGATGATCCGGGTAAACCAATTCGGAAAACAATATAAGATAGAACGGGCCGGCGTCAGCCCGCAAACCGTTAAAGATTATTTAGGCGATTTGCGCACCCTTTTCACTGCCGCAGCAGACTATTACAATGGTGAGGAAGAAGAAACTACCATAATATCGCATAATCCATTCAAAAGGGTCGAAATAAAGGTAAACACCCAGCCCGATAAGCGAGATCTACCGGTTGAAGATTTGGCAAAGATTATCAACTGTGAAATTCCGACAGGCATACGAACCAGGCGCATGGAATTGGCCCGCGACATATTCCTGTTGTCATTTTATCTTATAGGCATGAATACCGCAGACTTATTCGGGGAACTGGCCGAAATATCCGAGGGGCGGATAACATACAAACGACAAAAGACAACCACGCGACGCAAGGACGAAGCTATCATGTCCGTTAAGATAGAACCGGAAGCGGAACCGTTAATAGAAAAATACGCAGACCCCAAAGGCAAAAGGGCTTTTTGCTTTTATCAAATGTACGCCGACTTCAAAGGATTCAACGCCGGCGTAAACAAAGGATTAAAGCAGCTTGCCGAAACTTTGGATATTGACCGGGGGCTATCCACCTATTACGCCCGCCACACTTGGGCAACTATGGCATCCGAAGATTGCGAATACAATGAAATGGACGTAGCCCGGGCGCTTAACCACGTCGGCGAAGATGGCGGGGATTTCGGGAAACGCCTTAAAGTTACAAGGGGCTATATACACCGTAGATGGGAAAAGACGGATAAAATGAACCGCCAAGTATTGGATTTCGTAGCAAAGAACATCAACAACAAGGTATAAACTCTTTTTTTAGATAAAAGTATTAAAAAATATACTCTTTTGTTTGCAAAAGAGTATATTTTGTCTTATATTTGTACTGTCAAACAATAACAAAGTAATATGAAGTCAAGCGAATTGCACCGCTTAATCCTAAGAAACGGATGGCGAGTTTTACGACAGGATGGCACAAGCCACATTATTTACGAAAAAGACGGTCGAACCTACCCAGTCCCTTACCACGGTGCAAAAGAGGTCGGTAAAGGCTTAGAAAGGAAAATCAGGCGGGAAATGGGGCTTAAATAGCCCCTATCCCACCGGGAAAGTGATAACAATAAAAAGCTACGATAATGAAAAAAGTAAAGGTAATAATCGAATGGGCATCCGATGGCGGTATCTGCGCAATGATGGCGGATGAAATGTTTGCGGGGCAAGGCGATACCGTTGAGGCTGCCGTAAACGACTTAAAAAAAGGTGTTGTATTTTACATCGAAACAGCCAAAGAAATGGGGTTCCGCTATAAGGATTATTTGGATGGGGATTTCGATATTGAACTGGAGTACGATGCAGTCAGCATGTTGAAGTACGCCCGCGAATACATCAAAGATACGAAGCTGGCAGAATTGACCGGTATACCGGCAGCGCAGTTAGGACGTTACGCAAACGACAAGGCCAAACCCCGACCCGCAGCGCAACGTAAGATTATTGAGGCACTACACAAGTTTGCAACGCCGTTTTACGCTATTACTTTATAGTTATTGTTCACTTACCGCCCCTATTGCAGTGGCAAGGAAATAAGATTAAATTATGAAAGAAAGCGAAATAACCGATTTATTTAACAGATTCGAGGCCGCTGCCTCTGAATACGAGGGCGTGGAATGTTGGAGCGCACGAGAATTACAGCACCTTTTAGGCTACTCTAAATGGGAGAACTTCTCTAAAGTGATTAACAAAGCCAAAGATGCTGCCAATAATGCGGGTGTAACTACATCGGATCACTTTCCTGACGTCGGGAAGGTGATCGAGGCAGGCAAAGGTGCAATACACGAGATTGAAGATATTTTACTTACCCGGTATGCTTGTTATCTTGTTGCTCAAAACGGGGATAGCAGGAAACCGGAAATATCTTTTGCTCAAAACTATTTTGCTGTTCAGACACGCCGGGCCGAATTGATTACCCAAAGGATATTGGATGCTGAACGAGTTCGGGCAAGGGAGAAATTGAAGGAAACAGAAAACCGATTATCTGGTGTACTGTATGAAAGAGGCGTCGATAATAAGGGGTTCGCAATTATTCGCTCTAAAGGGGATCAGGCATTATTCCGCCTATCTACTTCTCAATTAAAGCGTAAATTTGGGGCACCTGAAACCCGCCCGGTTGCAGACTTTATGCCAACCATCGGTATTAAGGCCAAAGATTTAGCCGCCGAAATGACAAGTACCAACGTACAAGCAAAAGACCTCAAAGGCATCAATCCCATCGAGAGAGAACACATTGATAATAACCTTGCCGTTAGAAAAATGTTAATTGATCGAGGTATTCAGCCAGAATTGATGCCGCCGGCCGAAGATGTCAAGAAAGTTGAGCGCCGATTAAATTCAGAGCAAAAGAAAGCCTTGAAAAATAAGAAGTAGGGCTACTCAGCGTTGCAAAATCGTTGAGGCACTACACAAGTTCGCAACGCCGTTTTACGCTATTACTTTATAGGTTATTGTTTGACAACTCTATTTATAGAGTGATGGCAGCCCCGGGTTCCAACCCCCGGGGTTTTTTATATCTCTGACAAGGGAATAATTTGAATATTTGCACCGTTCTCGTTGAGGTTATTAATTTTATCCATAATTTTTTGTGGAACGGGTTTAGGCCCTACAATAGCAAATTCCGTTTTTTTATTTAACATCAATTGAGTACTCGCCCCCTTTTCTTTTGCTTTTTTATCAGCCTTAAAAGATTCAAAAAGCGGGAATGTTTCAATGATTACGTAAGCTTTTTTCATGAATACTTTACTGAGGCTTTTATGTGTAGTGCCCCGGCGCTTTTCGTATATAATAGGGTCACTCAAGTAGCAATTTTTAAACGAAGTTTTGTTAAAAATATATTCATGAACTAAATAATCCGGCCAATCTTCGGGATCAGCATTTGCTTCGTTAAAATAGTATTCTATAAAAGCTTGCAGTTCATCTCTGAAAATTTCGATAGCCCCGTCTGCATCGCATTCTTCGGCAATAAGGTTCTCGTAATCATATCCAACTTTTATTGCAATCGGTTCTAATTCGGGGGCGAAAACTCTATAATAGTCCTCTATTTTTTTAATATATATTTTCACGATATTAGTTTAAGTTATTCCATTCAAGAGTGAAACATCAAATGTCAATGTAGGTGTGTTTTTTTGCAGCAAGTACGGGTATCATATCTACTTGCTCATCCCGTTGTAATTTAAATCTTATTCCCCCACCTTGGCAACACGGCGGGGTGCATCGTTTCCCAACTTTTTAGTCATGTCGGCAATAATCTGTTGCTGGCTTTCTATTGTTCGGGCGTTCGCTTCGAGCATCTTTAAATATCGTTCAGCCAAATCGGATGTTGAGGCATCAGTTTTTCCTATCGAATTTTCATCCTTTTTAAGCATTTCGCCTTTGCCGGTCACAAGCCATTCTAACGATACCTGAGGATAAGCAGATACTATTTTATTCAATTTATCTGCGCCGATTCCATCATTTATGGTTGCATAATAGCTTTCAGAGAAACCGCATTCACGGGCAAACCGTCTACCCGACACACCTAACTCATTTATTATCAAGTCCAATCTTTTTTTTACGCCCATTTCGGATAAAATATTAATCACAACTCTTGCTAATGAATATTATTTTATTCATCTTTGCAGAGTAATTACAATAGTAATTACAAATATAACGGAAAAAAACAAACAGCATTATGAAAGTCAAAAGACAATACACCGCATTTATTGTATGCGACTGGCTAACAGAGGATGATGCGCCGCAATGGGCAGTGCCCAAATACATCGAACGGCGTGTAGTGGTCAACGGGGAAGTAATCTACCGGGATAAAATGGATAATGATCGGTATGATAAGGATAATTCGGCATTGAGAGTTTTTGAAACGTGGGCCATATACCAAAAGCCGCCTATGTATAAAAATCCATCAATTCCGGATGTTGAGGAACGACAAAATGGCCGCCGCGATAGATGTAATTTTCTCTACCGTTTCCAAATGTTTTGGCGCAAGGTCTTTGGCTAATTTGTCCAACTCCCAGCCTAATTTTTCAATATTGGCTTTAAGGATCATTTCATGAGCGACAAAACCACCGCGATTATAAAAATCATGGGCTTCGGCTTTAACATTAAACTCACGTAATCCACCCAAAGTACGCTTTTTTATGAGAATGAGGTTTAAATCTTCGAACTGTTCGAGTATCGCACAAAATTCATCATCAGTAACCCCATATTTTTTTGATTCATCCTTGACATGTGCAATATAACTCATACCGCCACCAGTAACCATAGACGATAAAATTTCGTCTTTGACAGATACCGTAATCATAACACTTTAATTTTTTGGTTTGACAGCGATAAAGTTAAGTGTTTTCCCGCGAACGGCAAGGCCGTTATCCGGAGCGATACCGGCGCGGGGCCAAATAACAAACAGCATTAATATGAAACGCTCAAAAGACAACTGGATCGAAACACTATTGCCGCAGAACGCCCACCGTGTCGCAACCGTGATAAACAAGAACCACCCGGAATGGGGTATAAAGCAATTCCAGTACCGGGCGCAGCTACTTGTTGAGGGGCGCGTCGCTCACATTGTCGGCAGCGGCTGCAATGGCAAAGTGCTATTTGAGGAAGATATGCACCGCTGGGGTGTAGTAAGTTTTAAAGATTAACCGACACATATAGATATGGCAGAATTGATAAAACGTGTTGACCTCATGGCGACCTTTTCAAGAATGAAAATCGGCGATAAGGTTGAGTTTGCGCCGACCGATGCCACGGAAAACAGCATCCGCGTAAACGTAACGCGGTTCAATAAGCGCAATAAAGTCGAATTGAAAGTAAGCGCCCCGCTGGGCGCCAATGTAACCGTATATCGTCAATCTTAACACCTGTTATTATGCCCGACGGAATTGACAGATTGCAGCTACTGCAGATACAGGCCGCCGTACAAGCCGGCTACCGTAAGTGTGAAGAAAAGTACGGCAAGGCAAAGCCGTTCATGTCCCTTAACCAGTACTACAAGAAATACGGGTACGGGATAGGTCAAAATTGGATCGACGCCAAGATAGTAAACCCCATACGCCAGGGCAAGAACACCAGCAAATGGCAAATAAGGGTTGAGGAAGCCGAATTAGCCGCCATTACCTATAACCCGGAATTATTATGTAAAGAGGAATTAAAGCCATGCGAATAGGACTTATAGATGTGGACGGGCACAACTTCCCCAACCTCGCGCTTATGAAAATATCTGCCTACCACAAACGGCAAGGCGATTGTGTTGAATGGGCAGATATTGGCAAATACGCCCGAACCTATGTAAGCAAAATATTTACATTTTCGCCCGATTATTCTTTTGGGCTGGGAACTTATGGGGAAGTGACCAAAGGCGGCACAGGTTACGATATAACGGCAAAGCTGCCCGCAGACATTGAAGCTATAAACGCCCCCGACTATTCTATATATCCAAAATATAATTTCTCGATACAATTTTATTCCCGGGGCTGTATTCGGAATTGTCCTTTCTGTGTGTTTCGGCAAAAAGAAGGCATGATTCATCCGGTTGAACCGATGGACTTAAACCCCAACGGGAAGTATATAGAAGTGTTGGATAACAACTTTTTTGCAAACCCGGAATGGATGGGGGCCGTACAGCACCTTATTACACAACAGCAACCCATAAACTTACACGGGGTAGATGTCCGCATAATGAACGAAGAACAAGCGTATTGGCTCAATAAGCTGCGGATATGCGGAAGTATTCATATAGCATGGGATAATCCGGCGGAAGATATTTTACCGCACATCGTCGATATGATAAAATACATTAAACCCTATAAAATAACGTGCTATGTCTTAATAGGGTTTAATTCAACGATAGAACAGGACTATGAACGTGTTATAAAGTTGAAAGAATTAGGGGTAATGCCATTCGTGCAACCATATAGGGATTTTCAAAATACGCGCATCCCGAATCAATACGAAAAGGACTTTGCAAGTTGGGCGAACAAGCGGGAAAGATTAAAAGCATTTGATTTTAAGGACTTCCGCCCCCGCAAAGGTTTTAAATGTTCCGAATACTTTAAAGTAGGGCTATGAAGAAGATACCGAACCATTTATGCGATGAAATTAAGGCGCTTTTGTCGGCCTTCCTGGAAGCGCAGCATCAAAGCGCCCGGTTTATTGATGCCCAGCGCCACGCCGTGGTAGCCCTTAAAAAACTGGATAAGTTAAAGGACGCGCCTACTCCATTGCAAAAATGGTTTAGAGCAGTTCGCAATTTGTTTAATAAACAGCCTGGCGTCGGCAAATAGGCGCGAATGTATGGAAGGTTGGATAAGCATACATAGAAGGATTACACAGCACCCGGATTATTTCGCCGAGCCATTTACCCGTATGGGGGCTTGGATCGACTTAATAATCATGGCTAATTATAGGGTGACTACCCTACGGGTGCGTGGTGTAATGGTGACGGTAAAGCGCGGCGAGGTTGCCGCAGCCCAAATGACGCTGGCAGACCGTTGGAAATGGTCGCGTGGTAAGGTTGGCCGGTTCCTCGACGAACTCGAAAAAGGCGGGCAGATTACCCGCAAAAAAAGCAATGTGATTGACCTTATCGTAGTAGTGAATTACGAGCAATACCAAGACAATTTGAAGCCCGAAAACAGGGCTGTGGAAGTTGACCCCGGACAGGTAGGAAATGAGGGGGGACAGTACAACAGGGCTTTGGCCTCACAATCAAGCACTTTGCCCAAAAACGCCGTTTTAGACGAGACAACAGAATTAAGCGGTAGCGGTACAGCAGACAGCACAACAGAATTTCAGAAAAACGGACAGCAAACAGAACAACAAAAAAACGGTGTAATTATCGGAAATTCAGATGTTTCGCAAAGTATTACAGCGAATAGCGATACAGCAAACGACACAACAGATTTGCGCCCCGACAGTACAACAAACGGGGCCGCAGATAGTGCAACAGGCAAAGCAGCAGAAAAACACCAAACGGACACATCCAATAAATATAATAAGGATAATAAGAGTAATAAGGATACATACACACACAATAATTCTTTTCAAGTAAGTGACTTTTCCGCGCGTGTACGTGCGTGCGCGTGCGAGTTGCTCGACTGGGTGGCGATTCGCTTCCCCGACATTGCCGGGATGCCGGAACCGTTGAACGAAACGCAAGCGGTTTGGTTAGTTCAGAAATACGAGGTTGAGGACATACGCCGCCTTATTGCTCAAATGCACAACAACAACGTAGCGGGCAAGGGTAAGTTGAACACCTATTCAACACTCACGGCTTACATAGGGAAAGATGATGTTTTGAAAGAAAAGCGACGCAATGGCAATAATGCCGAGTGGAACCGACTGAACGCAGAAGCAATAAATCGCGGGTATCTAAAGCCCCGCCCGGTAATGACAAAATAAGATACCATGAGTGGCGATAACAGCAAAAAGATAGCATTTAACTACTTCGGGGCAAAATTCTCGTGGTTGGAAAACCTGTATGAAAATTTCCCGGTCGGCTTCACGCACCTTGTTGAGCTATTCGGCGGCAGCATGGCCGTTTCAATCAACTACACCGGCAATGTTATCAAAACAGTAAACGAGATTAATGCCGACATTACCAACTTCTTTGAGGTGCTGCGGGATCACGAAGCCGAACTAACCAGGTTATTACTTCTGACACCATGCTCGGAGTTGGAATACAACAACGCCTGGATCTGTTCGCCCGACAAAATCGAACAAGCCCGCCGCTTCTATGTCCGGGTACGGCAGTCGTTTTTCGGATTGGGCGCCCAGCGCAAAAACAAGGGATGGCACTTAGCGAAGCAAAATATTAATTCTCGTGGTGGGGAAACCGTATCACGATGGAATAATGCAATCGAGAAGCTACACGAAGTTGCCGAAGTAATCCGAAGTAATTTTCAGATCATAAACGGCAGTTATGAGGCGTGCATCGACAGGCTCGACTGCAGTTCTGTATTTTTTTACGCCGATCCGCCATACCCGGCAGAATGTCGCTCCAGCAAGAACGATTACAAATTTGAATTTTCCGATGAGGATCACCGCCAACTTGCGGCAAAACTTCATGCCATTAAAGGCCATGCGATGGTAAGCGGATATGACTGCGCTTTAATGAATGATTTATACGGGGACTGGCGCAAAACGACTTTCCCATCCAAGCAGAACAGCATACGTAGCGGCAAAATAGTGCAGGAAGTTATTTGGACGAACTATGCTCCAGGAAGGCAGCAAAGATTGTTTTAGCATGATTGAATTGTTGTACATAGACCTCTTTTGTGGTGCTGGCGGAACCAGTACCGGTGTTGAAACTGCCCGTATAGATGGCGATCAGTTTGCAAAAGTAATTGCGTGTGTCAACCACGATGCCAACGCCATAGCATCACATGCTGCAAACCATCCCGATGCACTACATTTCACAGAGGATATACGCACGCTGGATCTCACAGGGCTTAAATCTCATGTTGAGGCTATGCGTAAACTTTACCCTGGCGCCCGCGTGGTACTGTGGGCTTCGTTGGAATGTACCAACTTTTCCATTGCCAAAGGCGGGCAGAGCCGGGACGCCGACAGCCGGACCCTTGCGGAACACCTATTCCGCTACATTGAGGAATTGAACCCCGATTACATACAGATCGAAAATGTTAAGGAATTTATGTCATGGGGGCCGTTGATGATTAAAGAGATCACGGACAAAAAGACGGGTGCGACATATTGGCCTCTTGACATTAAAACAACAGGGACAGGAAAGAAGAAAAGAGTAGAAAGCATCAACCCTGTATATATCCCGGTACCGCAGTGGAAAGGCATATTTTACAATCACTGGATAGCGCAGGTTAAAAGCTACGGGTATCAGTTTAAACACAAAATACTGGATGCAGCGGATTATGGGGCTTTCACTTCCCGCAAACGCTTCTTCGGACTTTTCGCCGCCGGCGATCTTCCGATTGCCTTTCCGGAACCGACCCACACCAAGAATCCGGAAAACACTCTTTTCGGTCCCGCAAAAGAAAAACACAAAGCCGTGCGCGAGGTGCTGGATCTTAACGACGAAGGACAATCCATTTTCGACCGCAAGAAAATGCACGCCAAAGCTACCCATGAACGGGTGTACGAAGGCTGCATAAAATTCGTGGCTGGCGGAAAAGATGCGTTTATGATTAAATACAACTCCATGAATGGGAAAACGGGAAAACATATTCCACCCGACATAGACGCACCGTGTCCGGTAGTTGCAGCACAGGCCCGGTTAGGGATTGCAAAGGTTAATTTCATACAGCAGCGCAATGGTGGGGACCCTGCCAGTAAAGTAATATCCGTTGAGGGTCCCGCCCGGACGATTACCGCCACCGGCGGCAACCAGGATATTGTAAGCGCGAAATTTATGGCCAAGCATTACGGTGGCCACCCGGAAAGCAAAAGCATCAGCATTGACGGGCCGGCGCACACCGTGACGGCAATAGACCACCACGCAATAGTATCCGCTGACTTCTTATCCGCATATTACGGCAACGGTTTTAATGCAACCGTTGAGGGTCCAGCACCGTCTGTTACTACGCACGACCGCTTCCAGTTAGTAAAGCCGATGTTTGTTGCAAACTACTATGGGGCGGGCGGCCAGCTTTCAGATGTAAACAAACCGTGCCCTGCACTTATGACCGTACCTAAGCAACGGTTAGTAACGTGCCGGCGGTTCGTAGATCAGCAATTTGGGCAGTCAAAGCCAGCCAGTATAGAAGCACCGTGCGGCTCGATCACTACAAAAGATAAATACAGCCTTGTAACGTGTAATCCGTGGATGTTAAGCACCCATTTTGACAACGTGGGTAGTTCGATTGATAAGCCAGCACCGACGATCACTGCCAACCGTAAGCAACACTACCTTATGAACCCGCAATATGCGTCGAAGGGCGGCAGTATAGATAAACCGTGCTTCACGCTAATTGCCCGCATGGATAAGGCGCCGCCTTATTTGATAACCACAGATACAGGCGGCAACAAATTACCGTCGTTCATAAAAGCCGTAGACGGCGGCCTCGTGTACGAAATATACGACACCGACACGGAGATCATAAAGAAGATTAAGGAATTTATGGCCCTGTACGGGATTGTCGATATAAAGATGCGGATGTTGAAAATACCGGAATTGAAACGCATACAGGGTTTTCCTTCCGACTACAAGCTAATAGGCACGAAGGAAGAACAAAAAAAGTATATCGGCAATGCTGTTGAAGTTAAAACAGCGCGGGCATTGAGTTGTGCCACTGGCCTTGCGCTTCGACAGTATGACAAACGAAAAGCAGCATAAGATAAATACAACTATGACGAGAAAATTTAAACCACGCCGGAATATTGAACGGGCAACGATGTTTAAGGTGCAATATGCTATCGTATCGGGTGGCCCTATTGAAAAATCGGAACGGGAATTTGGCAGCCTTAAAAGCATGCGCCAATGGATGGACCGTAACGGGGAAGCACTCGGTATAGTGATATTGAAAACACTGGCTTTAATCATGGATAAATGGGAGCCATTCACAACCATAGGAAAGAAAACCGTCACATTATCCGATTTACGGGCAATCGTTGAGGATTTAAGCGAAGATTACAACCCTTCAAATACGGAGAATTGAATATTTAAAACATTCATCGTCCATGTGGAAGTTAACCGATACAAGTGCCATGCCTTACGGCAAATACAAGGGCCGCCGGATGCAGGATGTGCCAGCGGATTATTTACTATGGCTGTATGATAATGAAAAATGTTCGGCAAGCGTGGCCCGGTATATTGAAGATAATCGGCTCGATATTGAGCAGCGCCAAACTATGGAAGCTGACGTAAAGCAAGAACAAGCCGCTGGTCGTATGCCATTCGGCAGTTATAAGGGCATGGAACTGACTGCAATTCCCGCTGAATACATGATGGCCATGTATGAAAGCGGCAAGTGCCCTAAGAACGTGCGGGTATATATCGAAAAGCATATAGACGCCTTACAACAGCAAGCCGAAAAAGACAGAACAAACCGCGAATTATTAAGGTCAATGTTTAAATAGTTGATGTAATGGGAGTAAGAGGACAACGAAATAATAGATCGCACTCGCTTTACTCGGAACCGCCTTTACCTGTTGAGGCTAACGAGCATAAACCGAAGCGAAAGGTTGACAACACGCAACACCGAGAATTATGCTTGCTCGCCGGCAAGTGGTTGCGGCAGCCCGGAAGGATAACACCCCCATCGTGTCCTTTCGCTGCGGTCGAACTGGTAACGATTGAGAGCGAAACCCCGGACGTATTCGGATGGAACTATTGGGCTACGGTTCTTATCGAGGTGAAAGTATCGCGGTCGGACTTTTTTGCCGACCGTAAAAAACCATTCCGCATAGTGCCGCAGAACGGTGTAGGCGATTATCGGTTTTACTGTTGCCCTAACGGAATGATAAAGCCCGATGAGGTGCCACCCGGTTGGGGATTGCTCTATGAATTTCACGGGAAGATAGCCGTAATGAAAAAAGCCGAACAAGTAGAGCAAAAGAACGTAGGCGCCGAAATGCGGATGCTGGCATCCATTATTCGCCGCGAAGGGATTAAACCACAATTATTTGATTACAAACATAAAAAGTCAGAATTATGAAGATAGGAACTAAAAGCCTGTTATATGGGGCACATTGCTTTTTTATCCATCCAATGTTTGTATTCATGGCATGGTGGCGCCTGTACGGATTCCCCTACGATCCCCGCCTTTGGGTGGCATTTGTAGTTCACGATTGGGGGTATTGGGGGAAACCTAACATGGACGGTCCCGAAGGTGAATCGCACGTTGAACTGGGCGCAAAAATAATGGGCAAGTTATTCGGGCCAACGTGGGCAGACTTCACACGTTATCATTCACGGTTTTATGCACGTAAAGATGGCGCGAAACCTTCCAAGTTATGTTATGCCGATAAACTGGCTACATGGTATGAATGGCCGTTGTTTTATTTGTTGAGGGCAACTCTCACTGGCGAAATAAAAGAATATCGAGCGTGTACCGAGGGTAAATACCGTAAAGAAACAATACTTGATGCTGTACCCGCTACTTCCCGCGAATGGTTTAGGTCAGTCCAGGTGTTTTGTTGCAAATACGCAGTTGACAACTATAAAAAATAGCGCTATGACAAACTACATGCAACCGGTTCTAATTGAACTGAACACCCGCGAAGTACGGGATGGGTTACGCGCATTGGGTTACGAAGTGGTATATACGGATGAATGCCCCGAAAATTACGGATGGGCAACCGGCGCCGGCCATGCTGTCATTTTGCGACCGGAGCAATTCGACTATTGGACCACAAGCGTGCCAACCGCAAAGCGCATAAATTGCGGTAAAAACATCGACCTTTTCCTTGCGCTCGCTGCGTTGAGAAATGATTATGATAATGAACAGTATTTTATTGCCGAAAAGAATGTGCTTTACATGGAAGGCAAGAAGGGCATTAAAGTCATAGCTAATAAAGGAGAATTTAAAAAATGCGATGAAATCCCCTTAATATGCGCTTCTGCATTTAAGAAAGCAACTGTTGGCGAGATTGTAGAACATTTTTGTAGAACAACATCAAATTGACTTATTATGCTTCTATCTATCGAAAAAGCTGCGCAACACTATAAAATTGCATCATTGCGTATTGACGGGCTTATCCGGCAGGGCGCCATTGTGAAGTGTGTGCAGATCAAGCCCGGATATACAATGCCTGAAATAATGGTTGACACAACCGAGATAGACCGGTATCTTTTTGAGAACCCCGGAATACTCGAAACATGGCAACAGAGCCTTATTACATCCCAATATTAACCACACATAACATTATCGACTATGGGAGAAAATAATACCGACCATTTGGCACGCAACATAGTAAAACGAGCCAATGCCCTTAATATCTCAATTGCAAGGTTATGCCGTGACGCCGGTGTGCCGCGCAAGTGGTTCGAGCGCTTCAAAAGACGCACCCCCTCGTCTGTCGAATCTTACATTAAGATCGAAAGCCAGTTATTGAAGTTGGAGAAAGAACAGGCGATACAGGCACGCGTGGCTTTTATTTGCCCAAGAACCTTAGAACGGCGAACTGGAGTAATCAAGCAACATAATGGCATCCAATATATATTTTGCCCCGAAACCAGTGACAGTTACCCGGTGTCTGCAGTTATCGACCTGCAATACATAACACAGTAAAAGCAATTATTATGGAACTGAACGACCACGTAAAGGTTATTTTAACCCAGCGGGGCGCGGATATACTCAATACCATTAACGCCAACTATAAAAAGCAGTTGCCCACGTATACATGGATGACCGACTATAAAGCGGGGGACACTTATAGAACCGAACTATGGAACTTATTTACCATTTTCGGCCCGTTTGCATATTACGGGGCCAATAATTCATTTACCAACCTCGAATACGATAGATAACCGTGAAGTGTCGATTTATATACGTGGAAGGAGTCGGTAAAGTCCTAATCCCTGGTTGTTGGGGTGCTGCGGTTGCCAATGACATAGATTTTTGTACTTGTGTCACGCCCGGACCCGTCACTTTCGCACAATTTGAAAGGCAACGCTATAACGATATTGTCAACAAGCAAAATGAAATAATTAAACAACTAACCGAAGATAATGCCGTATTACTCGCGGAAAATGCGGAATTATACGCAAAACTGGCAAAATTATGAAGATAGAGTTTACAGAAGAAAAACGGGGCGAGATCCAGCGCATACAGCAAGCATTTGAAAAAGAACTATCGCCAAAAGAGATTTTGAAAGGGACGGCGCAGGCTATAAATTCTACATTATCCCGGTCATTGCCACGAATCAATAAGGATGTTAAAGATAAATATAACATCCAACAAAAATACCTTTCGCGGCAGTCGCTCGTATCGCCCAAAGCGCATAGTGGCAAATTGTATGGGGGCATAAGAATTAATGAAGCCCAATTGCCAATTATCGCATTTAAGCCTAAGCAAGCAGGGTCTAATATCACGGTTATGATACACAAAGGCAAAAGGCAAATAATCCGCAATTCATTTATTGCTACTATGGCAAGCGGACACAAAGGAGTTTTCGCCCGGGGGCGCTATACCAAGAAATCGGGATTTGAGCCAGGGCGCGAAAAGACACGTAGCGGTAAAATCCGTATTACTGAACTACGGACAGCATCAGTATTTAAGATGGGGGTATCGCCCGAAATTGCCCAAGATGTGCAGGGCTTCATGGGCAATGAAGTAACGGCGAGGGTTCACGGTATATTAACCAGCCGCGTCGCTAAGATAGCGGCACAAAATCAATAATAATGAAAATTATAGGTTCTTCCCGGGCAGTTTCAAAGGGGGTAGTCCGCACCGCCCTTTTTCGTTAGTTAGCAGGAAAAGTTATCATAGGAAATAGTAAGTAATTAGATATGAGGAAAAAGGCGCCGAAGGGTTGGATTAAAATATCTGACTTTGAGGAATTAACGGGCATCAGCACCAAAACCATTGCGTCTGCCATAAAGCGTGGCTATATACCCGATAATTTTGCGGATCGTGTTGGTTCCGCAGCGACTTCCCCATATTACCTTAATCCCCAGCAGTCTGCAATATGCTGGTACAAGTCGTTAAACGCTGCGCATCCCGGTTCACGTAAGGTACGCGAAACCCTTGCCGGTTACATAAAGACATTTGATAAGTCGGTGATAGAACCGGAGAAAAAAGCCCCCGATGTCCCAAAGCTAACATACGAAGATGCCCAGTTACAGGAAAAAATCGCAAAGGCTCAAATGGCCGAACTCGATTTACAAGTACGTCAAGGGGAATTAGTGGAAAGGGCGAAAGTCTACGATCAGCTATTTGCTTTCGGGCAAGAATTACGTAATGCGCTTATGGCTATTCCCGACCGTATTACCGACACGGTAATTGCGGAATCGGATAACCGTCATAAAGTCCACAGTGCCATATACGATGCAATCGCATCGGAACTTCAAAAACTGGCCGATATGCAGCAAGTTGTAAAATAATGATTGGATTTGCAGACATAAAAGGATTATTGGACGGTCTACGCCCCGTTTCGCGTATCACGGTTTCGCAATGGGCGGACCAGTATAGGTTTTTAGCACCTGAAAGTTCTGCAGAACCGGGCCGCTACCGAACTGACCGAACGCCCTACCTTCGTCAAATAATGGATTGTTTAAGTGTTCATGAGCCTTACAAGAAGGTAATATTTATGAAGGGAGCACAGATCGGCGGAACCGAAGCCGGCAGTAACTTTTTAGGATACATTATGCACATGGCCCCGGCACCTGTGATGTTTATTCAACCCACAGATGAAATGGTTAAGCGCTTATCGAAGGGCCGTATCGATCCGCTTATAGCCGCCTGCCCCGAACTTAAAGGCAGGGTTGCAGACGTAAAGAGCCGGGACAGTAAAAACACCATAACACAAAAGAGTTTTAGCGGGGGGGTACTTATTATGGCTGGTGCCAATAGCCCGGCAGGGCTTCGCTCTATGCCAGCCCGTTATCTTATTCTCGATGAAGTAGATGCCTACCCGCTGGATCTTGGCGGTGAAGGTTCGCCTACCAAACTGGCAGATGCCCGTACACGTACATTCCCAAACAAAAAGATATTCATGCTAAGTACCCCCACGATACAGGGTATTTCAGTAATAGAAACCGAATTTGAAAGGACCGACAAAAATTATTTTCATGTCCCATGCCCACACTGTGGCGAATATCAAAAACTGGTATTCTCCCAACTCAAATGGGATGATGGCAAACCGGAAACTGTGAAATATTATTGCATCCACTGCGGGGCAGCTATAAGCGAACGACACAAAGCGACAATGTTACCCCGTGGCAAGTGGGTACCCGATAGTCCGGAAAAAGTCAACAGCGACCTAATCGGGTTTCATATCAATTCCCTATACTCCCCATTGGGTTGGTATTCCTGGAAGGAAATAGTAGAGGATTTTATCGACACACACGGAGATCAAAACAAACTTAAAACATTCATAAATACCACACTTGCCGAAACATGGGCAGAACGCGGGGAAGCCCCAGCGTATAAAAACATTTACAATCGGCGTGAAACATACGAAATAAACAGCGTGCCGGATGGCGTATGTTTCATAACCGCTGGGGTGGATGTTCAGAAGGATCGTTTGGAATTGGAAATTGTCGGATGGTGTGCCGATAAACGATCCTTTTCAATTGATTATCGAGTATTGAAAGGTGATACCGCAGCTCCGGAAGTTTGGGATGCCCTTGCCGAAGTAGTCACCGAACGATGGACGCGAAATGACGGCATGGAGCTTCCCCTAACTCTTATGGCTGTGGATAGCGGGTACAATACAAACCATGTTTACAATTTCTGCCGCAGATTCGATGGGTCGCGTGTTATTCCGACTAAAGGGCAAGACAATTTAGGTGTAGCCGTAGCAACCCCCAAAAAGGTTGATGTAAAGAAAACCGGCAAGCGAACCGGGAAAGTATCATTGTGGAGTGTAGGCGTATCCATTCTTAAAAGTGAATTATACGCAGCACTACGTTTGGAAAAAGACGAGAAAGGCGTACCACCACCAAATTACTGCCATTTTCCACAGTACGGCGAACATTATTTCCGTGGACTTACAGCCGAGGTACAAGTTAAGCGGATAGTGCGCGGATATGCCAAATATCAGTGGGAAAAGAAGTACGAACGTAATGAACCGTTGGACTGCCGCATATATGCGCGTGCTGCAGCCATTATTGTGGGCTTAGACCGTTTAAGCCCTGCAAAAATCGAAGCATTGGGCGGGATTCAGCACGCAGTAAAAAGTGAGAAACGAAATTCCGCAAGCGAAGGACAGCGCCGGCGCCGCAGTTCCTATTGGGATCGCTAATCCTGTTGGGTCACTATTGACCCTATTTCTGCCTTTTCATGGTCACTACTGTCCCTATTTAATCATCCCCTATTGCTTTCAATGTTGGCCAAAGATACTTTAGTCGCAAAAGTGCGCTAATGGCATACACTACTGAACAATATACAGCCTTAAAAAACGCGATTGCAACCGGCACTACTTCCGTATCCTATGGAGATAAAACCGTGTCTTATCGCTCTATTTCCGAAATGAAGGAAATATTACGCATGATGGAAGAAGAATTATTTCCACAGCGAGTACCGCGCCGACGTAGGTATGCCAGCATAAGCAGAGGATATTTTGAACCAAAGAAACGATGAAAGTAGCTTTTGAAATATCATTCCGCAAGAACTCTAAGAGGACTTACGAAGCTGCCGATAAAGGGCGGCGCGGTAAGGCTTTCCGCAATGCGCGATCTACCGGCGTCAATAAGGAAGTACGCAATGCGATAGTAACATTGCGTGACCGGTCTAGGCACATGGCCCGTAACAACGGATGGGCTAAGCGAGCAGTCGAAGCAATTACACGTCATACCATCGGCGAAGGAATTAAACCCGCGCCGATTGGCACCCTCGAAGAAACCAAACAGATAAAGGCCCTTTGGCGCGATTGGGCCAATACTACCGCCTGTGACTGGGATGGAATAACCAATTTTTACGGATTGCTTGAACTTGCCATGCGATCTATTGCCGAAGGTGGCGAGGCGGTTATTTTGCGGCGCTGGGTGTTGCCCGATGAAGATTGTGAAATACCAATGAAACTACAATTACTCGAAGGGGACCAAATCGACCATACCCGCAATGGGCCTAATGAACATGGCTTTGCACGTATGGGCGTTCAATTCGACAATCAAAAGCGACGCACTGGCTACTGGGTTTTCGACACCCACCCCGGCGAGGATGATTATTTTGGCACAGACAAATACGAAAGTTATTTGGTAGACAAATCCGATGTTTTACTTGCTTTCGAGGTGCTACGGCCCGGGCAGGTTCGGGGGCTGCCTATGGGCGTAGCTTCGTTTATGAAAATGGGGGATTTTTCCGATTATGAGGACGCACAACTTGTCAAACAAAAAATCGCAGCATGTTTTGCCGCATTCGTTCTCGGTTCGGAAGATAGCAGTTCCGACCCTATCGAAGATTTAGAACCTGGAATTATCGAACACTTGGGTAGTGCGGAATCGGTCGAATTTGCCAACCCGCCCAGTGTTACAGATTATGACCCATACGCCACTCGCATTTTACAGGGTGTTGCCGCTGCCTACGGGATTACCTATGAAATGCTTACAATGGACTATTCGCGGGTAAATTTCACTTCGGGCCGTATGGCGAAGATCGACGTAACCAACAATTTCAAAAGTTGGCAGTACAACATGGTAATTCCACAGATTTGTAACCCTGTTTGGGATTGGTTTATAAAGGCTTGTCTTATTTCCGGTAAAATCAGACGTATTATAAAAGCCTCATGGACGCCGCCCCGCATTCAGCAAATAGATCCAGGACGGGAAACAGATGCACAGATTAAAGCAATACAAGGTGGGTTGACAACTCACAGCGAAGTATTGCGTGAAATGGGCTGGGAACCGGAAGAATTTTACGAGGAATACAAACAGGATGTAGAGCGGTGCAAAGAACTCGGAATTACAATAAGTAGCATAATGCCTTCAAATTATGAGCAAGAAGAAAACGGAACAGTCTGACAGGAAAATGTCAGTTCAATATGGTCGCGCCTTGATTCAACCGGCCAGCATCGATGTTAAAACCCGCGAGGTGGATGTCGTATTTGCGACCGAAACCCCCGTTGAAAGGTTTGGGTGGGACGAAGATTATAACGAAGTCCTGTCATGCGAAGAAAGTGCAATTCGCATGTCCCGCGCCAATAAAGGCTTGCCGGTTTTGGATTGCCACCAAAGTTGGTCGGTATTCGATCAGTTGGGCAGAACCATTAAGGTATGGGTAAGTGAACAAAAAGAAGTGTGTGCCCGTATCCGTTTTTCCGGAAGTCTGCGTGCGCGTGAATTGTTCCAAGACGTTGCGGACGGTATTGTAACCGACATATCCGTTGGCTATCGCGTATATAAATACGAAAGGGAACCAGCCGCCGAAGGAGAACGCCCCATATATAGGGCGGTCGATTGGGAGCCAAACGAAATATCTTTTGCGCCAGTTCCGGCGGATATTAACAGCGGCGTCCGTGGAAATAAGGATGAGCATAGCGTCGAAATAATAAATCGAACCACAAATACAAATACGACCATGACCAAGAACAAGAAGAACGCCAAAAGAAGCACCGAAGCTGGTAAAACTATCCAGTGGACCGTTGAAGGTGGCCCCGTAAAAAAGGGTGACATAATCGATACGGGTGAAGTGAAGGGCACCGCCCTTGACGATGGGGAAGATGGGGATGAAATTACCTTGTCACTTATCGAGAATGATGACGCACAAGCTGCCGCAGACGATGCACAGGCCGCAGCAGATGACGCACAAGCTGCCGCAGACGATGCACAGGCCGCAGCGGATGACGCACAAGCTGCCGCAGACAATGCGCAAACCGCAGCAGAAAATGAGGGAGATGACGAAGAAGGCACACGCCGTATATCTGCCATACAGCAGATGTGTCGGGCCGCAGGATTGTCCGCCGATTATGCACTCGGATTGGCTGGCACAAAGCTTTCTGTTGACCAGTGCCGTAAGGCTGTCCTTATCCGACTGCAAAAAACACAGCGAAATGTCGGGGGACACCACAACATAAATGTTGGGCTGGATGCGGGAACAAAGAAACGTAACGCTGCCCAGGAATACATATTACACAGGGTAATGCCCGGAACCTTCAAAATGACCGAAGGTGCTCGCCATTTTTACGGCACAAGTCTTGTCGAAATGGCAAAAGAACTGTTACACGAATCCGGTATTAACACTCGGGGGCTAAGTAAGTTGCAGGTTGCAGATTATGTTTTCGGCAAACGTACCCACAGCACAAGCGACTTCCCGCTTTTGTTCGAGGGAGTTCTCGACAAGATGTTACGTGCCCAGTATGAATTTGCACCGGAGTTTTGGCCGCTTATCGCCCGGCAAACTTCCGTTGCTGACTTCCGCGCCAAAGGACTTTACCAAGTAGGTAGCCAGAACGGCATGAAAGAAGTTGCCGAAGGTGCTGAAATCAAATATACAACGCTGACCGAAAGCAAACAATCCATACAGATTAAAAGCTATGCCGAAGGTATCAAATTCACCCGCCAGGCATTCGTCAATGATGACCTTAATGCCTTCGCGGTTATTCCGGGCAATTTCGTGAAAGACTGGGACGAAATGCGCGGATCGCTTATTTGGGGGCTTATAATCAACAACGCCAAGATGGATGACGGCAAAGCCCTTTTCGATACGGCGCACGGCAACCTTCTTACAGGCGCTTCCAGCGCATTGAGCGAAACAAGCCTTGCCGCAGCAAAGGTTGCGTTGACAAAACAAAAGGGTATAGACGGACGCATAATTCGTGTGCTGCCTAAATACCTTATCGTCGCACCCGAAAACGAAATCACAGCAAAGAAACTTATCACGTCGATAACGCCAGCGAAGTCTGCAGATGTGAACGTATTTGCCAATGCTTTCGATGTAATCGTCGAACCGCGCCTAACCGACCCGACTGCGTGGTACCTTGCTGCCGATCCTAACGCGGTAGATGGTCTGTATTACGCATACTTGGAAGGCAACGAATCACTGCGTGTTAACAGCGAAGAAGATTTCAATACCGACACAATGAAGTACGCCGTGCGCGGTGACTTCGGCGCTGCGGCTATTGATTACCGAGGCTGGGTAAAAGCTGCCGGCAAATAGTCGTTATACGGAACTGAACAATGGGGGCGTACCCCGCCCCCTTCTATTTTCATAACACGATCAACAAACGAAAAACATAATACAATGAAAAACTTTGTAGAAGAAGGCAAAACGATGAATTACACCGTGCCGGCAGATTCGTCCGTGAAAAGCGGCGAAGTTGTAGCACTCGGTGATCGTTGCGGCATTGCCGTTACAGACGGTGCTGAAGGCGAAACAATTGCGCTGGCAGCCGAAGGAGTGTTTGAACTTCCCAAAGGCAGCGGTGCAATAGACCAGGGTAAAAAAGTATATCTGAACGTGGCAGCCGAAGGTGGGGCAAAAACTATCGTTACAACAGCTTCGGGCAACACATTCTGCGGCTATGCCCATGAAGCGGCGAAGGCTGCGGATACAACAGTGCTTGTAAAACTGGTTTAACCTCAATTCCCTATGGAACCCTTATTCGACGAGTTAGCCAAACAGACATTTACCACCGTTACCAACCTTATGGGGGTAAACGCTGTTTGGCACTCGTCGGCAGGGGTACAGGTTTCCGGACAAATTCTTTTTAAGAATCCATCGGAACCCGTAAAAATAGGCGATAGCGAGAATTACGAATACAGACCCAGCGACAGCACTGCGGAATATTATACCGGCAATTTTCCGGGATTAAAGGAAGCAGTGGACGAACAACACGAAAGCCAGGAGTTCATGGAAGTACAGGGGAAGATGTTTTTGGTACGGGAAGTTACATCTACGTTTGACGGGAAAACATTTGTTGCCCATTTGGAACCACACGCAACTGCCTTATGAAAGCGGAAATTACAACTTTCGGCCAACGGGAAGATCAGATTGTTGAGTTATTGATAATGCCCGGTGTTGACGTAAGCATATTGCCGACAGAAGCGGAATTAAACAGGCCGCGCCCGACAGCAGTGCCGCAATTATTCGTAATTATCAACGGTAGCACGTTTGATGATCCGGGGACACTGGGAGAGCCGACCGCACAATCCGAAACCATACAAGGTGAAATATTTATCCGTGCGAATAAGCGGCGCGGACCTCTCGGCATTTTCGACTTATACGATAAGGTTAGCGAAAGACTTTTAGGCAGAAAGCTACCCGGAACCATACTTCCTATAACATTTACCCAGTTTGGGTATGTCGCAGGAATACAAAACAATTGGCAATATGCCCTTACATTTTCATTTGCCACCTATCGGGTAGGTAAATGTGAATCGGATGCAGCACCATTTATCAAACAAATTAACCACGAAATAAACCTTAAAGATGAGTAAGAAAAAGTACATAGTGGTTGCTCCTTTTGTCGTGTTCAAGATTAAAGACGGAACCAGCAAAAAGGAATATGCCCTAAAAAAAGGCGATACGGAAGATTTACCCGATGACAGCAATACCGTCAAGGCGCTGGTATCTCGCAAACTTATACAGGAAGTAGTCGGGCAGACTACGCCGCAAAAAAAATAAGTTTTGCAGCTATTACCGACCAACAATATTAACCGCCGCATAAGGCACAAAACATTTTACAATGGATTTTTTACACGGAATTGAACATATAAACGTGCAGTCTGACGTAGTGCCCGTAAACGATATTGTTACGGCTGTTATCGGTTTGGTCGGCACGGCAGACAAGGGCGAAGCCAATGTGCTGACCTTGTGTAAAAGCGAACAAGACGATGCGCAATTTGGCACAAAAGGGACGATACCCGAATCCCTTAAAGCTATCCGAATGCAAGACAGCACTAAGGGTAGCGCTCTTGTTTTTGTAATCAAGGTTAAAGCAGACACCGAAACGGTTACTGCCGCCGACATTATCGGGACAGTCAGTGAGGATGGTGCACGTACAGGGCTGAAACTGTTTGCGACTGCAATGGCGGATTACGGGTTTGAGCCTATGATATACATAGTCCCCCGATATTCGGCGCTTACCGCAGTAATGCAGGAACTTATTGCCATTAACAACAGGAACGAAACTATGTCATACATCGACACGCCGGATGGCTATACGTTCGACGAGGTCATACAATCGCGTGCGGCACAGGGGGATTTTAGCACACTGACCGCCGGGCAAAAACTTCTTTTTCCCCACTTCCTTGTTGCGAATCCCGACTACAATGCGGACGCTGCGGAACCGGGCGAGAAATTTTTAAACGTACCAATGTCGGCGTATGCCGCTGGCTTGCGCGCTAAAATCGACCTCGAAGAAGGGTGGCATGCTTCTTCTTCCAACCGTCAATATACGGGGGTTGCCGGCATGGATATAAGTCTAACATTTGCGCTGTCTGACAAAACGTGCGAATCGAACCTACTGAATGCCGCAGGGGTCACTACTGCCGTAAATATGTACGGCAATGGTATCGTTGAATGGGGCAACTACACCGCCGGATTTCCTGGCATCACCACACCCGATGCAATGGAGTGCGTGCGTCGTACCCGCGCAATTATGAAACGATCCATAGACCTTGCCAGCATTCAGTTTATCGACAAAGTTCACGTAACACAGGCCGGCATCGATTTGGTACGCAACGCCGTCAACCAATATTTGAACAAGTTAAGCGGTGAAGGCAAAATAGTGGAAGGAGAATGCAAATACAATAAGGCAGATAACCCCATCGAAGATTTGGCACAGGGTATCGTGACTTTTGAAAACGAATTTACCCCTTCTATTCCTATCGGGCATCTCAAATACAAATACAAACTTAACCTTAATAACCTCGGTAAAATAGAATAGCCATGACCATTACAAAAGTATATGACGCCAATGTTTACGTAAACAATGGCAGCAAGCACGGCCAGGCATCGGAAGTTACGTGCCCGAACATAACGGCAATGATGACCGACTACGCCCCACTGGGGATGCAAGGCTCAATGGAACTCTTTAACGGGTTCGACAAAATGGAATCTACCATAAAATGGACCTACCCGGACAATGAGGCACAAAAAGCTTTCGCAGACTTTATGACGCCAGTAGATATTATGGTGCGTTCCAGCAAAGCGGTTTATGACAACGGCGGGATCCAGTCGGAACAACCCATTGTAATAACAATGCGGGGATACTCTAAGCAACACAACATCGGGTCCTTCAAACCGAAGGAAGATGTAGAAGTCGAAAGTTCACTGTCGATAAACTACCTCAAGCAAGAAATCGACGGTGAAGTAATCGTTGAAATTGACGTAATTAATAATATCTACAAGGTTGGCGGCAGGGACTTACTGGCAACCCGTAGGCAAAACCTCGGCTTATAATGGAAGCACTTAACAGGAAACCCGATTTAACGGCTCGCAGGTCAATGAACCTTCCCGACGGGACAATGATAGAAGTAGTGGGTGTTAAAGCCCGCACTATGGCAGTCGTAGCAAATAATAAAGCCCTGTCGGACTTCGACAGGGGCATACATCTGACTGCGGCCAAAATACACGTAAACGGCAAGCCGATTGTCCCCGATGACCTTCTTGACAACTTCACCGACGAAGAACTCAACCAAATAATCGAGTTTGTCAACCCGGACGAAGAAAAAGAAGGGACAAGTGAAAAAAACGGTTAAAATCCCATTCCGGTTTATATGCCCGAACCATTAAGGTAAGGGGCATACACTATTCGGATATAGTGTTTTTAGCCCATTTTACCGGCAGTGGGATTGACGCCGTACTTGACCTTTACGTCGATGATTTTTTTGTCTATCTCGATGCTGCAATCGAGCATCACAAGGAAATGTTAAACACACCCCGCCGGGTTGTAGTGGCGGGGTTTGAAAAGTAACCTACCCTATGGCCGCCACAAATACATTAAAATTAGCGTTCGTTTTATCCGCTACGGATAAAATGAGCCGCGTTATAGATCAAGCGGTCAAAAAATCTACCGACAAACTTAATACGTTTGAACGTAGTGCAACAATGATAGGCGGCAGTATGATGAGAACCGGTGCCACGATTGCGGGTGCCGGCGCCGCCATTTCTGCCGCCACATTCGGTATGGCAAAATCAACCGCAGATTATGCGGGACAGGTTTACGATATGGCGCGGGCAACAGGTGTGGGCGTCGAAGAATACCAAAAGATGGCGTATGCGGCAAAAATGTCGGGAATAGAAAGCGAAAAGCTATCCACGTCATTGGTGCGTTTCGACAAACTTATTGTTGATGCTGCCAATGGGTCTAAAACCGCAGCGCAGACCTTCAAGGACCTGGGAATACAACTCAAAGATTCTAAAGGGAACTTCCGAGCGCCTAATGAGATTTTCGATGATGTAGCCGACATATTCCACAAAGTCGAGGATGGGACGGCAAAAACGGCACTGGCCTATGAACTATTCGGCAAATCCGGCGCCGACCTTATTCCTATGCTTAACGATGGCAAAGCCGGATTGCGTAGCTTCTACGATGAGGCGATCCGGACCGGCAATGTTTTGGATGAAAATGTAATTTTGGCCGCCGACCAGTTTAGCGATGACCTCGAAAGAATAAAGTTGCAGGGCAAAGGCGCTGCCTTGCAATTAGGGGCATCCTTAATGCCAACCTTCCAAGAATTAGCGACCAAGCTAATAACTGTAATATCGAAAGTAACCGACTGGATAAAAGAAAACCCCAAACTTGTGGCAACAATCGGTAAGGTCGTTACAATCGTCGGTGGTTTAATGCTTATTGTAGGCACAGCCACAACAGTTATAGGTGGAATTATTTTCACTGTCGGCAAAATAGTCAGCACTTTCAAAATAGCTATCGGGATTATTAAAGGCGTTGCCGCTGCGGTTAAACTGTTGGGTACCGCTTTTTTAACCAGTCCTGTGGGTTGGGTGTTATTGATAATTGCCGCTGTCGCCGCCGGCGTATATCTTATTATCAAAAACTGGGATAAGGTAAAGGCATTTTTCATAAAGTTGTGGGATGGCATTAAAACCGTCTTTAAATCGGTGTGGGACTGGATTAAAAACCTATTCCTAAACTATCATCCGGTGGGCCTTGTAATAAAGCATTGGGATAAGATTTCAGACTTGTTTGTCCGGATATGGGATAAAGTCAAAGGAGCTTTTAAAGCAGCTTGGGACTGGATAAAAAACCTATTCCTAAATTATACCGCTACTGGCCTTGTAATAAAACATTGGGATAAGATCGTCGATTTCTTTTCCGGTCTATGGTCCCGTGTAAAAGCGGCCTTCGCCGGGGGCTGGGACGCTATTGCCGCATTTTTCTCTGAATTGCCTTCTAAGTTCTTTGAATGGGGTAAAAATATAGTCATGGGCTTATGGAACGGAATAACAGCCGTGTTTGACAAAGTGGTTGACGGCATAAAGAATCTTGGTAAAAAAATCGCTGGCGGTTTCAAAAAGGTATTGGGAATAAACTCGCCTTCCCGCGTATTCATGGAATACGGCTTAAACATTACCGAGGGACTAAGTAGCGGAATAAACGAAGGCGGCCGACAGGTTGAAAATACTACCGGCGGAATGGCAATGCAAGCTACCCGAGGCATCCAGCAGTCTATTACCAATACGAGTGTTGGCGGCTCCAATATGTCAAACTCTATGGGTGGCCTTTCTCTCAATTACGCACCGAACATTATGATACAGGGCGGAATGACGCCTGAAACGCAGCAGGATTTTTTGCGAATGCTACGCCAGCATGGTAACGAGATCGTTGCCATAATGAAACGCGAGTTACAGAATAAGGAACGATTATCATTTGGATAGCAATGTTTGCACAATTAGGAGAACATATATTTCAAGGGTTAAAAACACCTTCGACTGCAAGCGAAAGCCATACTACCAAGTATGGTATAATCGCCCGTACAAACCGCAAGGATGCAGTGCAGCCAACGGGGGAAGAACTGGCCGAAATAACCCTTACTATTTTATATGCCTTAGATTTTTGTGTCCCGGATGAAGAAATCGAAGCACTGCAAAAGTCCCGGCGGGATCACGAAGTACTGCCATATATCAAAGGGGATGGTACCATCATCGGCAACTTTGTAATAAAGTCCATCGACACAACTATCACTAAGGCATCCCCAACCGGCGCTACTGAAAAAGCTTCGGTAACTATTACACTACTTGAATATGCGGATGCCGAAGCGCCAGCCACAAAAGGTACGGCAGTTATAAGTAACTACACATCCGGGGACCTTTCGCCACAATCTACACCCGTTGTAGAACCGCCCGCCACGCCTGTTGTTTCGCCGGCCAACGCAATTACTGCAGACCTTCAAGAAGCCAACGGAAAGATTGCGGCCATGAAGTCCGCAGTTGCCCAAGTAAAAAAAGGCACTGCAGATTTGAAACGCGGAGTGCGAAAAGTCCGTGAAGCTGCCAATGATACGCAGCAGTTATACCGGTCTGCACAAACAAAGATCGAGGTGACAAAAAAAATAATCGACCGAGCCAGCGATTTGCCTTCTTCTTTAGATGAGGCATTGCGATATGCGGATAATTTGGCCTCGCTCGATGACTTAGCCGATTTATCGACACTCGAAACAGGAGTTGAACAGTTAGGTAATAGTGCCACAAAATTAACGGCCAATGCCGCACCGGTCGCAGCATTTTCAGCAACGCGTGAAGGGGGTAAGTAATGGACAGTTTCAATTATACAACCCAGGAAGGGGAACGCATAGACTTATTAGCCGCAAGGTTCTACGGTGGCAGCTATGGAATAGCTCTTATTTCAGACGCAAACCCTGCCGTTCCCCTCGATGCGGTTTTTCCATTGGGGACAATCCTTGCAATTCCGATAATCGAAGAACAAGAACAAAATAACGACCATTTACCGCCGTGGAAAAGATAGATAAATACAGTGAGGTGATAATCATTGACGGTAAAAATGTTACCGGGGATGTCAGTCCCTACCTTTCCCGCATCAGTTATACCGATAGGCTGGAAGCGGAAAGTGATGACATTTCGCTGTACTTTGAGGATACACAAAAGTTATGGCAACAATCATGGTATCCGCAACAAGGTGATAGTTTACAGGCAAAAATCGGCAAGCCGGGCGATGTGCTGGACTGCGGAACATTTGAGATAGACGAAATAGAATTTGAAGGACCGCCCGATACTGTAACCGTTAAGGGAATTGCCGCAGCCATAAATAAGGAATTGCGGACAAAAAACAGTAAGGGTTTTGAAAAACAATCGTTGCGAAAGATCGCCCAATACTTTGCAGACAAACACGGGTTGCAGCTTATCGGAGATTTAAGCGTGTTGCAGAAGATTGAGATAGAAAGGAAAACCCAGGAAAACCAAACCGATCTGAGTTTTTTAAGCGGCCTTGCTAAAGAATATGGGTTTATTTTTTCGTTACGGGGCGGCTCCCTTGTTTTTATGGATATTGAAACGCTGGAATCGCAAGCCCCGGCAATGATAATAAACAGGTCGGATGTAGCCCGGTGGAATTTCCGGGATAAAACTTCGCAGGTGTACGCGGGAGCATCGGTATCAACGCGCGATATGCGTTCCAATACGATAAAAAAATGGGATATAAAACCATCCGGCACTGAAAGTAAAAAGGATATTTTAATTGTCGGTGGCCGTGCTGAAAATGAGAGCCAGGCACAGGCCAAAGCCAAAGGTGCATTAAAAAGTAAGAACAAAGAAAAGATTACCGGGTCCTTTTCCATTGAGGGCAAAACTTCATTGGTCGCGGGGATAACAGTCACGTTGGCCGACTTCGGCAACTTTTCGGGTAAATGGCTTATTGAAACGAGTACACACAATAAGGATAAATCCGGCGGCTATACCACTGACGTAAGCGCATATAAAATTGTCGAACAATGATGCGGTTGGGAATTATATCGGAAATGGGGACAGGTGAATACCTGGGGTATGCCCGTGTATATTTCGATGATCTTGATATTGTTTCCGGATGGCTGGCGCTTCCCTCGACCGGGACCAGAGGAACAAAGCAGTGGGTTCCGATGGCTGTGAATACACAGGTGGCTTGCCTTATGGATGACCAATGCGAACAGGGATGTATTGAAATGGCCTTATGGAGCGCCCAAGATACACCCCCGGAATGGGCAGCCCCCGACACCAGAGGAATACAGTTTCCGGACGGCACAGAGGTTTATTATGACGCTAAAGAGCATCGGTTGTATATTAATGCGTCCGGCGCAGAACTCAATATAAAGTGTGGGAAATTGAATATTGAGGGGGAAGTCAACATTAAAGGAAACACCAATGTAAAAGGTGAAATAATCGCCAGTGATGAGGTTACAGCCGGCACAGAAAAAATTAAACTTACGACACATACACATCCGACCGGTGTAGGACCTTCGGGGAAACCTATACCATCGGTGATATAATAGTATAAAACTATGCCAGTACAAAAAGCCACGTTAAAAGCAGAGATAAAAGCGGCCTTTATAGCTGAAATGAATAAAACCAGCGCTTCTGACCGGGAAGCATCCCTTGATCGTATCGCCGAAAAGATTGCGGATGCAGTGGCATCGGCAATTATAGATGGTGTAAATACAGCGAAAATAGAGTTGGCAAATTCAGCAGGCCCGGTAACAGGAACAATAACAGCAAGTGCAGTATGACAACACCGAAAGACATACGCAATTGGCAGATAGACATTAACAATTCGGCAGCTATTGTTGAGGGGGTTAATGATATAATCCAGTGCATTTATATAATCCTAACCACGATTCCGGGAAGTGACCCCCTGCGCCCGGATTTTGGCAGTAACGTCTATAAGTTTATAGATAAGTCGGCGAACGAGGTGCAGGGACAGTTAATTTATGCAGCAAAAGAGGCAATAAAAAAATGGGAAAAGCGCATTAACGTAACTAAATGCGCCCTTATCACCGAAGGTATAGGCATCGTAGCAATGCAAATTGAGGGTGATGTCGTTGCCACAGCCGAACAAACAGCATTTACCGTACCACTGAAATAGTAATAAAGATGGAAGATACAAACACATTGCCTGTATTTGTAGTGCGTGATCCCGATGTAATCGCGGCCGAAACAAAGGCCCGCATGGAAGAAATATTACAGCGGGAATTACAGCCGGGTCAAGTTGAACAGTTGATATTAAATGCCTTCAATTATCGAGAAGTGCTTTTAAATAATCGTTTCAACGCGGGTATGGCACAGATGCTTTTTCAATTCAGTAGCGCCCCTGTGCTGGATTATCTTGCCGCGCTGGTCGCTGTTGAACGTCTGCCCGCAGCGAGCGCCAGTTGTACCGTGCGCTTTACGTTGATTGCAGGGCACGGTAGCGTCCTTATACCCGAAGGTACCCGCGTGGCGACAAGCGACAGCGCAGCAATCTTTAGCACTACAAAGGACATAACTGCCACAGCGGACATATTGACCGTTGACGTTATGGTTGAGGCAATGCAACCAGGAACGGAAGCTAACGGCTATACTGCCGGCGAAGTGAATGCAATACTGGATCCATTGCCGTATGTATCGACTGTTGCAAATTTGGATGTAACCGCAGGTGGTTCCGATCCCGAAACAGATGAGCAATTACGCGAACGTATGAAGTTAGCGCCTTCACAATTTTCTTCCGCCGGTTCCGTCAACAGCTATGTTTTTTACGCCAAAAGCGCCAGCCCACTAATTATTGACGTTCAAGTACCGTCCCCTGTGCCGGGTACTGTCCTTATAATCCCTTTAACAATAATGGACGAAACCCCGCCACAAATATTGCAGGATGTTTACACAGCTTGCAATCCCGAAAATGTGCGGCCTTTAACCGACACGGTAATTGTGTCGGCTCCCACACCAATAGATTACGCTATTGAGGTGGATGTCGTATTATTTGAAGATACGCCGGCAGCCGAATTACAGGCAAGCATCTTAACGGAGTTGCAGAATTATGCAAAATCGAAGCGGGCCTTGCTGGGACAGGATATAATGCGGTCGCACATCATAGAAAAAAGTCGCAAGGAACGTGTTTACGATGTTGACGTTGTAAGTCCAGCCGAAAATATAGTTGTAGAAGATACTGAATTTGCAAGGTGTACGGGCATTAAGGTAAATATAACAGGCTTCAGTCGTGGATAATGTAAGAATTATAGCAAGTAGTCTATCCGATAATGAACTGGCGCAAGCCTTTGCGCAGTTAGCAGCGGAACGCTGGGATAACTGGGATTTCACGCCCTATCTGCCTTATTTGGTCGATACGTGTGCCCCGACGGTTCTGCCATTCCTTGCCGAACAATTCGACATAGACGGTTTGCGTGGGTTTGCTATGGCTGTCACAATACAACAACAGCGCGAATTAATCAAACGCTCGATAGCACTACACAAATATATGGGCACACCTTGGGCGATACGCGAAGCGTGCCGTACTGTCGGCTTCCCTGTTATAATGCTGGAAGAAGGTGTTACGGCAATCCCAGGCGGTGAATCCGATCCGAACGACTGGGCGCGATTTCGGGTTATCATACAGATAAACGATGACCGGGTAGTAACCCAGGAAGAAGCCCGCAAGCTGCGTTACTTTGTCGAAAGCTATAAAAACGCCCGTTCGCACCTCGTTGAATTAGGATTTTACCAGCCACTTACAGACGAACATATGTTCCGTGATGACGTGACTAATCGCGAAGCATTGGAAGTATTGGTAATGTCGCTTACTCCCAATCCTGTTATGATTAATCCACGAGGCGACACCAAATTCGTAACGGTTGAAACAAATGCGCCATGGCTATTATACAATGACACATTTGATTGGGATGATGGTACTACCGATAAATTCACATTACAGTACACCGGGGCTATGGGGCGCAGTAATATAGCAATAACATCCGATCCTAACGACACAGCCGACAGGGAAAAGACCATAGATATAATGACCGCCGACGGTAGGCTTTTCGGGCAACTTACAATAAAACAGAATTTCAATTGGAATAACGCATATAGCCGGGCATACTCGAAAGCATACAATAATTTCGACAATATAAGACGCCTGGCCGTATCGCCCGACATTGTAGATCTGCCACCCAAAGATGGCGCCGGCATATCAGAAGTAGAATCTAACTTAGACTGGGACATAGAATAACCTTTAAAATAAACAAAAATGGCAAAACCTAATTGGTGTACCCCTACGCCGTCCAGCGGGTCGGGTAACGGAACAGTAAACGTAAGTGGAACGGCCCATACGGGACGTGTCAAGCGAAGCGGTGTATTAACATACAAGGCCGCCGGCGTTGCAGACGTAACGCAGTCTGTCGTGCAGAACGCAAAACCCGAATTTGTCACTGTAAATAATGTCTCGGCACCAAAAGGTGGCGGAAACGTGACGATAACCGGCAAGTCCAATTCAAGCAAGTTAAATTTCGCATTGGGTTCCGGGGACCTTCCGATTACGTTGCCCAATACCTATACGGCGGGGGGCGCATCGACAGCCAACAATGCTAATATCGCCGGGGACCCGGGTGCGACTGCGGAATTTGATTTTGCAATGACGATTTCCGTACCAGCTAATGGCACTATCAACCCTCGCACGCGCATAATCAATGTTACCGCTACCGGCGGTCAGTCGGTAAGTTTAACTATCACACAAGCTGCCGGCGATCCCACGCTTTCAATTACACCGACTGAGATCACATTGGACGAATCGGGAAGCGCTGAATCAGTATCCGTAACATCAAATACTAACTGGACTGTCGAATAATGGCAACAGTGTCAATATTATGGGGCGACGGCAGTGCGGATAAGATTACAGTATCTTATACCGGCACTGCCGGCACGTCCCCAATGTCGGTAACATCCGATCCTAACCGGTCTGTTGTTACACGCGAAAAAGTTTTGAAACTGAAAAACAGCGCGGGGACTATATTGGCAACCTTAACAGTAAGACAAAGCAAGCGTTCCAGGGCGTATTCAGTCGATTATAATGTCGCATACAAATAAATAGAACTATGAATAAAGAAGCTTTAATCCAACAGTCCAACGACACATTTTTTGACAATGACACAGGCGAGATTACCGCCGCCGGGCACAGGGCATTTAACGAAGCTCTTATCGAGGCCATACCCGACCCGGGCATTGCCACCGCCTTGTTAGCCGGACTCGTCAAGAGTACTACGGCAAACCTTGGGGTTGCGGTTGCTGCGGGCGGGACAATGAGCGTTAACGGCCTTGCCGATGCGCTTGACAAAAAACAGGGCACTATTCCCCTTATGACAATAACAAATTTCGATACGTTCAAGCCGGATACTTCCATGACCGTAGGGTCGAGTTGTTTTTTTAAGAGTACAAATGCTACAGGCAAACCCGACATAGCAGCAACGGCATCCACCTGGGTAGGGTTTATCACTCGGATAAATACGACCGAGTATCGCATCCTTGCCATGTCGAACAGTGGTGTAGGTACATCTCCTCAAATGGCCACAAGACATTACTACGTGTCAGGCGCAAACGTATTTCCTTCCCAGTGGCAATTTTCATGCGAAGAACTGAATATGTCCCAACCCGGTTTTGTCAAATTCCCAAGCGGTCTATTGTTACAGTGGGGAGTAGTTACAACACCAAGCAGCACGGGTATGTCAACTATAATCTTTCCTTTGTCATTCACAACAATTTATAGTGCTAATCTACAGCAATCTTACGATGGCGCAACAGCAAGGTTAGCATATATCCGCACCCTATCTGAATCACAAATGACCATAAAAGCCCAATTTTGGAATAATGGTTCTTGGGCTAATAGCGCCAATCCAATTTATTGGATTGCGATAGGAACATGGAAATAACAAAACATACATGCGATGGAAAAGAAAACAACTAAAATTTGGTGGAAAGACGGGTTCCACGATCAGCCCGTTGACGGCGGCGTTGAAATCAGTAGCGATTTATGGCAAAAGTTGCTACATGCCAACACACGGGAAGGCAAAAATATTATTACAGGACCGGATGGTTTCCCGATTGCCGTTGATCCCATAATGTCGATAGACGAGATACGTGACATACGACTGTCGGAACTGTCGAATTACGATAAAGGCCCAGCCGTCAATTTTTTCACCTTAAACGGTAAGAAAATGTGGTTGGATAAGGCAACACGTACCAGCCTTGCATATTCGTTGAATATTGAGGAAAGCGAAGGTAAGACACAAACCCGCATATGGTTCGGGGAAATTCCCGAATACATGGATTTGCCCATTGTCGAAGTGCGCAAGATGCTGGCCGATGTCGAAGAGTATGCAAAAAAAACCTTTACCATCACTCAAACGCATAAACAGGCACTGTATGGTATAGAAGCAATCGACGAGTTGCAGAACTATAATGTTTATTCCGGCTATCCAGCCCCTTTAGTGTTTACGATATGATAATCCGGGATGATATGAAACGCCCGACCGGAATATTACGGCTGCGGGTGTATGACCGTACCGGGGCAGAATTATGGTCTGACGTCGGTAAGAACCTTATCGTTGCGCAGGGATACGAAATTGCGTGTGAAATGCTTGCGGGGGTTGAGGCTGCCCACATTGCCAAAATAGCAGTAGGCACAAACGGTATAGCCCCTCAAGAATCTGACACCCTTATAACCAATTCAGCCGTTGTTGAGGTTCAGAGCGTGGAATATCCCGAACCGACAACGGTGCGGTTTAACTTCACAATTGGTTATGAGGATGCTGTCGGAATGCAAATACGGGAATTTGGCTTGATGACTGCCGACGGTAGATTGTTTTCCCGAAAGGTTCGCGCGCCAATTGAAAAAACCAAGTATATGACAATCGTAGGCGCTTGGGATATTAACATGTAGATCATAAGTGGAATGGGGGGAATAAGAGCTATGGAAACTGTTAACATCATTCTTGCAATCATTGCAGGGGTATTTGGAACCGGCTGGGGCATTCAATTTTTATGGTATAGGTACGAGCGCCGACAAAGGGCAGCGGCAACCAAAGCTTCCGAAATAGACGTTGAGGCGAAGGAAGATGAAATGCGTGACGCTAAACTTGTACGTGCATATGACCAAATCGTTAAGCTGCAGGAAATCGTCGATAAAGAACGCGGGCGATGGATAGCTATTGCTACGGAGTTATCAGAGGTCAAAGCCGAATTGATCCGCGAGAACGAAGCCCGCAAGTTAGCAGAAAAGAATAAATGTACCCGCGATGATTGCACAGAACGGGTACCACCACGTATCCGAAGTGAACAATGAAAAATAAGGGAGTTATGGCAACTAAAACGGAGCAAACCGAATTTGTAAAACAAATATATCCCGCCGCTAAACGCTTATACGCCACTGGTGGTATCAATCCGTTATTTGTGACTGCACAGGCGGCATTGGAAACTGGGTATAAAATAAAGGGCATAGGTAATAATGTTTTCGGGATCACTAAAGGAAGTAATTGGAAAGGCCCCGTATCGCTGGAGTTGACAACGGAGTATTTCAAAACCGGCGATGTGAAGTTTAAAGCTCCCGAGCGTGTTGTATCTGTCGAACAAATTGCTCCCAATCGGTATAAATACCGTGTTTATCGCTATTTCCGCGTGTATGACACTTTGGATAAATGCCTGGACGATCACCTTGCCTTACTTAAAAAGCCAATGTATGCAGACGCATGGGCGTATCGCAACGATGCCAAAGAATATGCCCGGCGAATAGTGGACGGAATCGGTGCCAAATACGCCACCGCACCTAATTATGCCCCAATTATGGCATCAATAATAGATAATATAGAAGCCATAGTGAAAGCCCAAAACCTATAATATGAAAAGAATAATTGTGTTGCTGGCGTTAATGTTAATCTTCACCGGCTGCGGTACTGCCAAGAAAGCAACAAAGACGCGAACGCATGACACCGAGCAGCGGGACAGCGAAGAACGCCGCGATAATATTGCTGCCGAAACCAGTGTGCAAAGTATCACTACTGTAACAGAAGGGCAGACCACCACCAAGCGTACCACAGAAACGGAAACTATAACCACAACGGTAAAATATGCACCGCCGGATAGCACGGGGATTCAAGCCAAAACGGAAGAAATCACGACAGTAGCACGTATCACAGAAACGGAAGAATCCGCCAACACTGAAAAGGTAATACAGGAAGATACTGCGGCCATCAAGGTAGATGTTCGGATTGTTGAGGATATTAAGACGGGGGAAGTTAAAGACCATAATACAGAAATAAGCACGCAAACAGAACGTGATAGCACAAAAGGGGTGGCCCGTTGGACTTGGTTAATAATAATGGCTTTAGTATTATTAATTGTAATTCGGTACGTTGTTTGGCCTAAAATAAAACCGGGCATCCTAAGCATACTAACAAAAATATTGGGCAAGTAGCCCCACTGCGTTTTGTTTAATTCATTAATTGTCATATTTTTGTCATGTAGCCACATGAGCCAAATTAGGTGTAAGTTATTGATATGTTTTCCTATTGTTTTCCGAGGATGCAAATACAACAACGCAACACACTAACGTATAGCGATTTATTGTTGATATACCACCACCTTGGTAAGGAAGAGGTCACGAGTTCAATCCTCGTCAACAGCTCGACAAGTGAAACCGCCGAATACACAGGCAGAGTAACGCAACAGAGAGGCCGCTCAAGTTTATTTGAGCGGCCTCTCTGTTCAATAACCGACCTTCAGCATCAGCTATTCCCGTATTCTTTGGGAAACATCGATGCAGCAATAGTGCAAGGGACGAGCATAGGCGCAGACAGATTGTCCTATACATGTTTTATTTCCCGCCATTCACCGCACAATTACATATTTATCCATCTCATCCGACAAACCGTTTCGGACTCTTTTCATCAATAACGTTCTCCCCATGCTGCCGCAACCCCGGGAAATTAACTGCGAATAAAAAACGTCCGATTACAATAAGAGCTAATCAGATCAGGATCTTAAGACATCCAACATCTTTGCATACTTTTTGTTATATCACTCCTTACCATTCAATAATCTATAAAATATCAAGGAGGTAAAATTATGAGCGACAAAATCAGCAAGTATGAAGGAAACACCTATCCCTATCTCTGGGGAAGGCTGTTTGACAACGATTTTTTTGGTTTCAACCAGAGCAACATGCCGGCGGTAAACATCAAGGAGACGAAAAAAGAGTTCAAATTAGAAATTTCAGCTCCGGGATTCGACAAACAAGACTTCGATGTACAGGTCAACAAAAACATGCTGACCGTATCGGCAACAAGCGAAACCTCATCGGAAGAAAAAGGAGATGACGAAAAGGTCCTCAGGCGTGAGTTCTCCACTGCAACATTTTCAAGAAGTTTCACACTTCCCGACAATGTGGATACCGAGAAGATAACAGCAAAAGAGAAAAACGGAGTACTGCATGTCTCACTTCCAAAAAAGGAAGACGCCAAAGAGAAGGTTGTCAAACGCATAGAAATAAAGTAACCCGGCCTTGCCATCCTGTCCGTGCAATATGGAAGAAATGCATGCGGTCTTTCTCCAAACAATTATGACGAGACAACGAAAGATCATATACACTACCATTCCAACACCTTAGCAGGATACAGAGGGAAATGGCCAAGCGTCAAGAAATACACAAAAAGCAAAGCCCGAAGAGAATTGGACAAACCGTCAGAAACAATACTTTTCGGGCTTTTTGTCAATCTGCCGTCTTCGATCCTCAGAGATGAAGCGACAACCGGTATCATGACGGATTTGCAAGTTGCAAACAAAATTACAAAACATATAATTAATATACGATATAGCGTGGTACTGTATATATATTTGCACGGAATTTGAATATCATGCTTTAATTACTTCCCTTCGGTGCAGAGAACAGCCGGCCGGAGATATACTTTCAACAACTTAAAAAACGGTTTGCAAAATGAAGATTCACGTATTATTATTCAGCGCACTTGCAGGACTATTTGTCGCTATCAGCGCATATCCTTGTTCCCGGGTGGTCTTTCAAGGCAAGGACAGCCTAACGGTAGTGGGACGTACTCTTGACTGGAGAACACCAATTCCCACAAATCTTTACGTCTATCCGCAAGGTATGAAAAAGACAGGCATGGCTTCAGGTAACACGCTTCAATGGGTATCCAAATATGGTTCGGTACTCGCTGTCTCGTATGACGGAGGTGTAACGGAAGGAATGAACGAAAAAGGTCTCGTAATAAACGGACTTTTCTGCAAAGGAACGATCTATAAAACATCACAGAATGGGGAATTGCCTACCATGAGTCTGGCTGTACTGGTAAGCTATTTCCTCGACAACTTCGCCACCGTGGCCGAAGTGGAAGAATGGCTGGGTAAAACATCATTCGCCATCAACGGGCAAAGTTTCGACCAGGGTACGTCAGCGGCTCTGCACTGGGCCATCACAGACAATTCGGGCATGACCTTAGTGCTTGAATACCAGAATGGCGAACTGCACACCTATGCTTCACGCGATTACCAGGTGCTTACAAACGACCCTCCCTTCGACAGCATGCTCGCCATCAACGAGTACTGGAAACATATCGGCGGACAAAACATGCTGCCAGGCACGGTGCGCAGCGCCGACCGCTTTGTCAGGGCTTCGTATTTCATCAATCACATTCCGACCGATGTGGACTACAGTACGGCCGCAGCTTCAGTATTCAGCGTTCTGGGAAATGTCTCCGTACCGCTGGGGTACACCGTGGAAGGCGAACCAAACCTCTCTTCGACACAATGGCAGAGTGTGGCCGACACGAAGAATCTTATATATTATTTCAGTTTCACGTCGCAGTTTGCCAAGTTCTGGATCGACCTGAAAAGCATCGACCTGAAGCCGGGCGCTCCGGTACTCAAACTCGACACCTCTAAAGAGACAGACCTCTGTTTTAACGTGAATGATAAATTGGAACGCTCCGAGCCATTCTCGCCGATGTGGTAACCGGACACAGCCGTTCTGAAATCGGAACAAGGCGGCAACCGGAGTCTCGGAATTACCGTAAATAAGATTGGGCCAGAAAGTTATTGAATAATCTTTCTGGCCCAATCTTATTTACGCAACACCAGCCAACACGAGTGAATCTTTTGGTCAAACATCCAAATATAAACTCACGGAACTCGACATATATCTCTTTCACGCAAAAGCGACCCCGGAACCGAAGTCAACTTTCGTGTATATCCAGGTGCGCATCGACCTTAAAAGTGAATCTGTCTCTACCCAAGACAGATACCGCAAATAATACGCCGACAATAACCGTATCCAACAAATAGGGGAACTGATTGCCTCGGATGTGTAATATATCTTTGAAAAAATCCACGACAAACGGAGTGATAGTTATGGCCAGATAATTGGCGGCAAGAAGTACCGACAAGGCAAAGGTGGCACTTATGTCCGTGGATGTCTCGACTGCTTTGTCATAAGCGACAGGTTGGATAATTCCATAGCCCAACCCTACCATACATGCCGAAACCCCCAAAAATAGAGCATCGTGCGCGAAATAGCCGAACAGCAGACCCGCACACATCATAAATATGGCGACATTAAGCGTTGTGCCCTTGAAGACATGTATGGCACGGGGCAATAAAAAACCAGACAACATAATGCAGGAAAAGAACAGAGCAGTTATCATTCCTACCGCCGAATCGTCTATACCAAACTGTGCGGCAAGAAACGGCAGATACAGATTAATCGCTCCGCAGGCAAAAGTAGCTATACCATACAGCAGTACGACACCCGAAAGTTTGCCCCATTGTATTCCTGTTTGTTTTGATCGTGAGACAGTTTCAGTTCTTCCATCCGCATGTCCTGTTTTTTTCGTTCCGCCAGGAATCGACGCCTCGGCTGCGACTGCCGGCCGAATCTTCCCGTATCTCAAGAAAGGCAAAAGTAGAAGAGGTATTATCGGAGTCAGATAAACCACGAACGGAAGCCGCCAACTCTCCTTGGCCAATACACCGACCACCAAAGTAGCGAGTACCAGTGCGAAATTTGCAATACCGGACTTTACACCCAACTGTTTCATGCGGTACTGACCCGTGAAATAATCGGCGACAAGTCCTGCTGCGATCGGGATTACCACTCCGGAACTGATACCCAACAAACAACTGATTACGATCAGATCCGTCATCGACTTGGCGAAGAAATAGAGTATCCCGCAGACAATATAGACAGAAAGACCCGAAATCAGCAGCATGATCTTACTGCGCGAGACAGAAAGTTTACCCGAAAGCAGCACGAAAGGTATGATGAACAGGTTTGGCAAGACGGTGAGCATCTGAACTTCGAGCTCGGACGACGAAGGGAAAATGTGCTTTATGTTGCTCAACATGGGCGTTATCGCCAGGCCCGGCAAATTAACTACCAATGACACGGACAGTATCGCAACAAGCGTCATCAACGATATGGTTCCATTTCCAGTCTGGATATCAGTGTTCAGTTTCATGGTTGTTTACCATTTTATGATCTTATATTTTTATTTCAGAATATGGCCGAGGCAACACGTCCTTCGTTTTGCTCAACAAGCTATTGATTCACAATCCGCAGAGCATAGCGCCTTACGACATTGCGGATGGCAGCAGGACGATGACGGCCATTCAGGGATTAAATAGGTTTGGAGATAAGCTGTGGGCAGCAGACTGCATACCGATGACACGGAACGCAATCATGCAATATACATGACAAACATTAACGGTCACCACCCGTGACGATGCCTGTTGCAACAGGCATCGTCACGGGTGGTGACGGCAACACAATTTAGACCACCTCGAGGACAGAATCTCCAAATATGTTTACGCCCAATTTATTCGTAATATATTTTATGGCCAGTTGAGCCCTGTACGAATTGCCGGCATCATCCAGTGGCGGAGAGAAAGCCGCCAGTCCGAACGACCCAGGCATGATGGCCATAATACCTCCGCCCACACCCGTCTTTGCCGGAATGCCCGATGTATAAAGCCAGTCTCCGGTATGCTCGTAAAAGCCCACTGTAGCGATCAGCGAAACGATTTGCGGCGCTATTGCACTGTCGAAAACCCTCTCTCCCGTCACGGGATTGACCCCTTTATTGGCGATAGTCGCACCGCACACGGCAAGCTGCCTCGCCGTAACCCCATAAGAACACTGGCGGGTATAAAGATCCAGCGACATATCGGGATCGTCGTATATGCGGTTGTAATTCTTCAGCAACCAGGCAATCGACTTATTGTTGAAATTCGTAGCCGATTCGGATTTGTATAGCTCGTCGATAACGGAAAGCTTGCCGCCGCACAACCTGGCAAAATAGGAATCAATCGCCTGCCATTTTTTATCCGCATCTCCGGTCGGCTTCACCATGCTGCACGCAGAGATGGCTCCGGCATTTACCAATGGCGATGAAGGATGGTCTTTCTCGAGCAGTATCGCAAATATGGAATTGAAAGGCAGACCGGTAGCATCGGCACCTATCCTATTCATGACCTCGGCCGTCCCGTATTCGTTTATGACAAGAATCGCCGTCAACACCTTGGACACAGACTCTATCCCGAAAACATACTGGGTGTCGCCGACCTCTATAATCCGGCCGTCGGGAAGGCACAGTGCAATGCCGAAAAGCGAAGAAGGGATATTCTGAAGATACGGAATGTAATCGGCGTTCTTCCCCCCGTTCTCATCCTTTACGGCATTGTAAGCCTCTTTCACAATGGCCGTCAGGTCTTTTTTAGATATTTTCATACTTGAAATCTTTTATAGTATATTCTATTACGTCTCCATAACTGCAAAGTCTCAGTCTAACCATACTCATGGCTGCGGTTTGCTGCTGTTGCCTGCCTGCTGCGTTCCGCTCGCCTTACCTGACGACGGAGCCGTAGTCGGGGTAGTCGTACCGTCAGAAACCTTTGCGGTCGGCGATGCCGAAGCCGCCTGCGCCTGGACGTCCCAGTGGAAAGGCTGGAAATCTTTGGCCGCCTGCGGATCTTTCCATGTAGGTTTACGCATTGCGTAAATAATCATCGGCGCTACCACAACCACGATGCAACCTATTATCAGAACCGAGAACCACACAGTATTGCTGCCTGTCGATATCTGGCTCGGCGGGATAAAGCTGAGAACGAAGGCAAACAACGCTCCGCAGAAACCCACTCCAGCTATCAGCCACATCAGCAAATTGCCCTTACCTATGCGGAAAGGTCGTTCAACCTTAGGCATCTTGTATCGCAGGAGTATGGCAGAAGCGAACATGAGCATGTACATTATGAGATAGAGCAGCACCGTAAGTTGTGACAATATCTGATAGAAAGATTGTACCGACGGCATGACCACGAACAGCAGGCTCAGGATCGTCACCAGAGCACCCTGTATCAACAGGATATTCTTCTGGATACCCAACTTGTTCGATTTCTGGAAGAAAGGCGGAAGATAACCTGCTTTGCCGACGGTGAAAATACCTTTCGATGGCCCCGAAACCCATGTCAACACCCCTGCGAGTACGCCGAACATAAGCGCTATGGCAATAACAGGCGAAGCCCAGCTCATTTTCAGATAATGGAAATAATTGTCGAAACCGACCAGCAAACTTTGCGTAAGGTTGATGTCTTTCGAAGGAATGATGAAACCGAGCGAGAAAGTGCCCAGAACGAAGATCATAACCGTGATGAGAGCTCCGATAAATATCGCCTTGGGATAATTCTTAGTCGGATTCTTGACATCCATCACATGGATACCCATCATCTCCATACCGGCATAAAAGAGAAAAATACTCGACGCCAGCACAAGATTGTCCAGTTTGGTAAGGTCGGGGAAGAAACCCTGGCTCATATCCATATTGTTATGGCCGCCGGTCGATATGTAAATAATTCCAAGAACTATCAGCAGACCCGCCGGGATGATGGTTCCGACCAGACCTCCGATTTTGGCGATCTTGCCTACCCATCCCAGCCCCTTCAAAGCTATGAATGTAGCGACCCAGTAAATGATCAGCACCGTACACAGTGTGAAGACCTTGTTCGAAGCCAGCAACATATCCTGCGAAGTATCCATACCTATAAAAGCTATCGAAACTGCTCCGAATGTCAATACCGTAGGATACCATATCGTACTCTCTATCCACTGAAGCCATATGGCGAGGAAACCGGTACGCGGGCCCATAGCCTCGCCCACCCAACGGAATACACCGCCTTGCTTGTCGGCAAACATTGCGGCCAGTTCGGCTGCCACCAATGCCGTAGGAATCAGAAAGACGATAGCTGCAAAAAGATAGTAAAATGCGGATGACAATCCATAAGTGGCCTCAGCCGGTAGTCCCCTCAGACTGACGACAGCAGTGATGTTCATGATTGCAAGCGTCATGACGCTCAATTTGAACCCCACACTCTGTGTCAAGCCTGTTTTGTTAGCGTTAATTTGTCCCATGATCAATCTCATTAAATCTGTTAGAATATCATACTATATTTGATAAAACACATATAACCTTCAGGTTACCAGCAAACAAAACAGTTCGTCCCAGATCAAAAAGCAGAAAGGCATCTGCAAGAGCTATGAATACATGCCCCAACCAAAAGCATCAAATAACAGAATGCGAATAACAGCCAGATACATCGTCATCTGTTAATTGACAAGCATACTGTCAACCATACTTGATGTATTCAATAGCTCTTTTATCTGCTCAGTGTTTTTTACCGGAAGAGGTGTGGCCCGTATGATTGAAGCTCTTGGTCGATATTTTCTGGTGGTTTTTCTGAGCCAAACGGGTCTGCGTGGGATATTCAAGCTTCTCCAATTCGCTGACTGCGGTACGAATATCATCCAAAAGCATTTCCGCCATATCCATGCTGAATCCCTGCTTGCAAACAATACGCATCACTACCTCTTCCTCCATGTCGGCAGGCAGCGTGTAGGCAGGAACCATCCAGCCGCTCTCCTGCAACTTAGACTGAAGATCATAAAGAGTCCAGTGAGAGCGTTCGGCATACTCGGGCTTCAAGGACCAGATGAACAGAGGATTGACAACCTCATCACTGTAATTTTCAAAAGGAGCCATGCGACCTATCTGATCGTGAAGGTAAATGGTCGTATCCATGCTACTGCTCTGGATATCCTTATAGCCTTCGAAACCAAGACGTATGAATTGATAGTACTGTCCTAAAACCTGAGCCGCCGGACGGGAAAAGTTAAGCCCAACCTGCGTAATCTCGGCACCTAAATAATTGACACTAAAGGACATCGACCCAGGAAGGCATGACTTGTCACGCCAAACGACCCAACCCAAACCAGGATAAACCAAACCGAACTTGTGACCAGAAGTACTGATAGACAGAACCCACTTCAATCGAAAATCCCATTCCTGATCAGGCTGCAAAAAAGGCAAAATAAAACCGCCTGTGGCTGCATCGACATGGATCGGTATGTCGTAGCCTGTCTGCTGATTGTAAACATCCAGAGCATCGTTAAGAGCCTTTACGTCGTCGTTAAGACCTGTCCACGTAACTCCCTCGATCGGCACAATGCAGATGGTGTTCTCATCACAAAGAGAGAGAGCGGACTGGGGATCCAGTGTCTTATGGGTTCGGCTCAAAGGAACGGTACGCATCTCGATCTGCCAGAGCTGTCCGAATTTCTCCCAGACTATCTGATAGCCTGCAGAAATCACAAAATTGGGCTTGTCAAAAGGCTTTCCTGCGGCCTGGCGCTTCTCTCTCCAGCGAAGCCAGGCTGCAACTCCGCCAAGCATGCACGCTTCTGATGACCCAACCGCCAACGCTCCGGTCTTCCACTTAGACTGATCGGGAGTATGCCACAAGTTGGCCAATATGTTGATACACTTAGCACTCATCTTGGCTATGCGGGGATATTCCGTCTCGTCTATATAATTGATGTCGATAGCTTCATTCATCAGACGCGTAGCCTGGGGCTCCATGTAGGTCGTAACGAACGTCGCCAGATTCAAGCGTGGCTGGGTCTGTGGATATGTCTCGTCCCTGACCATCTGATAGGCGATATCGGGACTCGTAGAACTTTGCGGAATACGGTCTTCCGGCGACCTCGACTGCATCTCGCGGGATCCGTAAACTAAATCCTCTCTCGATAAGGTAAAATCAGTAACTCTATTCATAACTTATTAAATAATTAATTGATTAAATAATATATTAACCGTCATATAAATAAATACGGTAATTCATATTCCAATAACCATGCCTATTTACATGACAAGCATGCCGTTACAACTATAATAATGAATCCTCCCCGGAAAGTCGTCCCGCCCCCCGCATGATCCAAAGTCGCATACGGACTTTGGATCGCATCACGATCCAGAACATAAATCTCATTTACATGCTGTTACAACACGGTTATTTCACCAAGGAAGAATCCTCTCGAGCCAAGTGCAGAATCAAGCATATCAGCGACTCATAGCTTTTTTTATATTATATCGCAATACCATGCAGGCCGTAAAGAAATATACCAGGCACTGTATCCACAACGTGACGTATTCCTGCTTGATATCGGCCATGCTGGCACCCATTGAATTCAGTTTTATAAAACCCAAAACGGCCGGCGGTGCCGGAATCACATAATGAGCAGCTCTCCAATACCATGGCATCAACTCAAGCGGATATGACATCCCGGATAAAAATATCAGCCCGACCGAAAAGAAGGTTATCATTAATATCGGGCTCTCGGAATCGGCAAAGAAAAACGACCCGGTCAACCCGAAAAAACATGTCGCCAACAGATAGGGGATGAACAATGTTATGATATCCAATCTGCTGCCTATGTCTGGTATACTGAACAGTTCGGGCAGCAATCCGACCAGAAAGTATGCGAAAATACCATACAAGAAACAATATGTAAAGGTTTTAGACAGAACGACACTGGCCATCTTCCCGAAACCGAGACCGCGTTGCGAATAGAACAATATGGACCGCGTGTAGCGCTCCTTACCGGAAATCATCCCTATGACCATAAGCAATGTCTGGAAAACTATCACTACGATGACAGCAGGTATCAGATAGCTGCCATACCCCTCAGTATAGTTATATAACGGGGTCCCGACGATCTCGATAGGTTGTGCCTGGGACATGGCGTAAAGTGTCGTAAGCGGAAGGAAAACCAATTCAGAGGGGCGTTCCCTTTCATCTATTTCGGCCATGGCACCGGCTGCGGCCTCTTCGATCGACGCAAAGTTCAAGAACGCACTCGTATTGCCGTACATCAAAAATATGGATTGTCCGCCACGTCCCACCCTGCTTTCGAAGTCTTCGGGGATGTATATGATTCCGAAAACGCGGTTATTTTTCATCATGGTTTCCGCGGCCGGCATATCGACAACCTGAGCGCATACCTCGACCTGCGGAGATGCATCCAGGAGCCGTGTATACTCCCGGCTCAAGGGAGTATCTGATTTATCCACGACCACGATGGGTACATCCCTAACGAGGTTCGGCTGATACATGTAATTATACAGCAGCCCGTAAATAAAGACACCGCCAACCATAACCAGCAATATCGAATAACTGGTGGCTATCGTTTTGAACTCGCGCGCCACATAGCCGGATATGGCTGCCAGAGTGTTTTTCATGTTATTCAATATCTTCATATTTATGACTCAAAGCAGCTTTTTTCAGGTGAGGCAACAACAGCAGTGCCGGCAATATGAAAATCAGCAGGGCAGCGACGTTCTCCCACGCATACGGAAAACCGTAATCGCCGTACAATATGTTCTGATTGATCTCGACGAAATGACGCACGGGAAACAGAAACGACAGATAATAGATAATCGGATGCATGTATATCACAGGGAATGTCACCCCGGACAACGTCGCACCGAGAGATCCGACCATAGAAACTATACTTATAATAATACTCAGGGCCGGAAAAAGCGAAAAGAAAAACACACCGAATGCCTGAGTCGAAACGATAAACAGGGCTGTCGTTAGATTTACGGACCAGAAACTCGCATTCAGAGGTATGTCCATGATGCCGAACATCACATAATTGCCCAGTATCCCCATGATGATAAAAATGACTGTATAGGGCAGCAACTTCCCGGCAACGGCTATAAATATATTATTATCAGCCGCCGCAAGCCAATCATCCGATGTTTTGAATTTGATCTCTATGCCCAGCACATACGCAGTGACCAGCAGAACAATGACTTGGAGAAGGACAAAGAAAAACGGGTTGTCCAGATAGATGGAGTAATCCAGCGACGGATTGAAAAGCGGATGAGCTTCGAGGTTGACAGGCAAAATAACACTTTCTATCTGCTGCTCGGATGTACCCATGCTTGCTCCGGCCACAACCAGAGGAGTCATGGAGAGCATCTGCAATACCGTCTCAAAGGCACTGTGAATCTCGACGCCTACGCTCAAAAGTGCATAATGATAATAATAAGGCAGCGTCGCATTCCTTCCGCCTAAGAGATCCGACTCGAAATTGTTGGGAATAACCAGATAAGCGTATATCTCCTTTTTCTGGACAGCCTCCCGGGCCTCGATCGGATCGGCATAATATGCCGCCACACGGGAAGTCGGCACGGCAGCCAGCGTACGGGTAATCTGTCGCGATGTCGCCGTCTGGTCCATATCCACTATGCCAACAGGTATATCCTCCATCTGTCCGCTGCCGAATATGGTGTTCATGAACAGTATGCAGAACAGCGGCAACCCGATACAAACCCCGAAATAAAGCCTCCGGGATACCATCCTGTTCAACTCCCGCTTCAACACACGATAAAATGGACGATCGGATTGTTTCATGACTACTCGCTCATATCCACTAAAACAGACATCCCGGGCCTCAAGTCACTTCTTTTGGCAGTCGGCCTCGCCTTTACCTCAAAAGTCAGCATATCGTAACTTCCGACCTGTTTGGTCGATTTCCATGTTGCATAACTTCCCAGCGGACTGATGTAATAAATCTCGAATTCCACACCCTTCAGATCGAGCGCAGGCACATCGCCTTTGAACTTGCCATGCATCTTGAAATGCGGCAGCATGTCTTCTCTGACATTCAATACTACATGGGCATCCTCGAGTACTACCAGCGACATGATAGGTGCACCCGGAGCTACCAGTTCGCCACGCTTTGGATATATGACGGCTATCTGACCCGATTCGGGAGCCGTGAGCCTCGCATCCTCCAACAATACCGCCACCTGCAAAACCGTACTTTGAGCGGCATTGACCAGAGAGCGCGAACTCTCCCTGTCTTCTATGCGCGCTCCGTCCACCGCCATCTGATACTGCAGATAGGCGGCACGCTCATTCGCCTGCGCCGCCTTATACAACGCCTCGGCTTCGTCTTTTCGCTGCGATGTAACAACCCCATCCTTGTAGAGAGACAGAAGACGATTGTAGGTCGTCGTGGCGAGTTCCAGATCGGACTTGCTCTTGCTCCATAATTGATACAGCGACTCGGTCACCTGACTGCGAGTTCCTGCCTCCACCTTTTGATTTTCATATACGGCAGCATTTTTCATCGCATCTACCTGATCGTACTGCGCCATTACCTCCGGACTGTTGATGACCACCAATGTATCTCCTTTTTTCACATTGTCTCCCTCCCGCACAAGGAAAGTATCAATCCTGCCGAGCAGCTTTCCCGAAATACGTATCTCTGTCGCCTCGACCTGTCCCTGAAGAATCTCGGGTTTCTTGCCGAGAGCGAGAATCCCCACCGTTGTTACCACTACCGCAACTACCAAAACTACGACAAAGGCTATGGCTATAAATTTTTTATTCTTATCCATAAGAGTAAAATATATTAAATTACTGTTCAGTACTATTCCCAGAATTTAATGCGAAACTTTCATCTTTGCCATTCTTAATGTAATCGGGGAACGAATCCGTAATTCCACAAACGGCCAACAAGTTGATAAGTCCCGTATCGAACTGATAATATGCCATCAAAACCGCTATCTTGACCTTCGACAACAGTAATTGAGCATCGATGACCTCGGTTGATGTCGCCATGCCTTCAAGAAACGCTTGCTGCCTCGCACGGACTATTTCGCTGTTCAGTTCGACAGCGGTTCTCAACGCAACGACATTATCGAGCGCTATCTGAGTCTGGCTGTAGAACTTATCGACAGCAACGTTAAGGTCATCAACCGTTTTGGCACGTTCTATTTCGGTAGTCCGGCTATCTATTTTGGCTTGCATTATATGCTTTTCACGTGCCATGCCGTCGAATATGTTCCATGTCATCGCAAAACCCAACACAGAACGCGGCACGAGGTTTTTCGGAATACCGTTGGACCAGATTGTCTGTTTGCCGAAAGCGGCAATCTCAGGCAGATAGGCCGAATTCGCTATCTTTATTTGATTTTTCTGAATATTCTGAAGAATCTCAAGTCCTTGAATAATATAGTTGTTCTCTTCTATCAGGCTCTTAAAATAGCCGACATCAGGCAATGCCTCCTGTATGAACATTGCGGAAACAGGTATAATATCTCCATCTGTCTCCATTTGCACCAACGTTTTCAAAGTATTTTGAGCGACATACAACTCCTTGACTGCCGCCTCCAATTCACGTTTGGCTTCATCCCGGCCCACTTGGAACAACAGACGTTCGGTTTTGGTGAGCATACCTGCTGCCTCTAATTTCAGTGCGTTTTGGAGGTGGCGCTCCATCGCGTTGTAAGTTTCTTTCTGAACCTCAACAATCTTCCGTCCCAATCTTACCCCGAAATACGACACCACCAAAAGTACCTGCTGATCCGCACTTACCTTTTGTCTGTTTATTCTCGCCGCACTCACCATTGATTTTCCGATTCTGCCGGCATAAATTCGTTTACCCCCGGCAAAAACAGGCAGCATAGCGACAGCATCCACAGTGGTCACATTCTGAGGCAAAAGTGGAACAGAGAACGAATTCTGACCTATCTTGTCAAGCAGGCCCGTAATTATCTGTTCTCCGGGATATATGGAATGGATAAAATCTTTTGCAGGGTCGGTAAAAGTCGAAAGCGATTCTTTCACCTCTATTTTGTTCCCGAAATAAACGTAAGCTCCGGCTGCCGAAATCTGCGGGAACCACAATGCATTTAATCGCTGACGTTCGCTTTCGGCCCAATCCAATTCCAAATCGGCAATTCTGATGCCCTTACTGTCATTCATGAGTTCGACAGCCCGCTCGAAGCTGATCTCGACATTCTGTTGCTGGGCCGAAACATCGGACAATGATAAGATTAACAAAGTTATATACAATAACCATGTAAAATTTCTAATCATATAAAATAATAGATTAATAAGATATTCTATTTGCGACAAGATACTGTATATCCAAACCTTTCTTTCCGACTACGATACCTTGACACATATTATATTCCATACAGATTTTCAGAATATTCAAGCAACTCACATTCCATAAATATATTTCATAATCAACATATTAAAATCAACAACTATGCCAATTATCCATATTGCGCAATATTCGCAACACGCTGCCGAGACTGCGTCCATCTCAGGCGCGTAGTTCAACAGAAATCATGGAAGATACAGACAGAAACCAACAACGACTCAGACTTACAAACCATTATTCCAAAAGAGAGATATCACCTTATGATTCTACCTGCCGAGGGGAAACAAAATACCGCAATCTGTTTTTGATACCTCCCGTTAATGCGAATGCAAAAAAAAGTACAACCTCTACAAGACCAAAAGCAGAATGAAACAAGATGTTTTTTTCAATTCCGACACATGGACATGTAAATGCAAGAAACATCTGACAGAAATTTTCTTAAACAAAATCTGCGAATCCATGACTATTGGTATCGTTCTTGTTCCAATTATTTAAAATCAACTTAATGATCATTGAAACACAATTAAACATCTAACGGTTATTCATATGAAAAAAGCATTAACCCTATTAATTGGAATGGCACTTATAGCCTGTTCCGAGAAAAAAGAAACGGGACAGTTCGTTCTCGTGGAAAACGCCGACGGGCCTACTCTCGGTTATTCGCCAAAATCCGGTGTGAAGATACTGGAAATAGACGGCCTGAAATTTAAAGACCTCAACAAGAACGGCAAGCTCGACCCTTATGAGGACTGGCGGCTGCCGGTCGATGAGAGAGCCAAGGATCTGGCATCGAAAATGAGCATAGAGCAGATCGCCGGACTCATGCTTTACAGTGCCCACCAATCCATTCCGGCAGCCGCAGAAGGCTTCGGGGCAGTCACATACGACGGCAAACCAATCACGGCGGGCGATATCGAGTCTTCCTCACTGACCGACCAACAGAAACGCTTCCTCAAAGAGGATAACCTGCGGCACATCCTCATCACAAGCGTGGAGAGTCCACGTGTTGCCGCCGAATGGAGCAATAACATGCAGGCATTCGTCGAAGGCATAGGTCTGGGAATACCGGGCAATACCAGTTCCGATCCGCGCCATGCAGCTACTGCGAGTGCCGAATTCAACGCCGGTGCCGGAGGCGACATCTCGCAATGGCCGGACGGACTTGCTCTCGCCGCTACGTTCGACCCGGATCTGGTTAAACAATTCGCAGAAATAGCCTCGCGCGAATACAGGGCACTCGGTATAGGCACCGCCCTCTCACCACAAGTGGACCTTGCGACAGAACCGAGATGGTATCGCTCGGCATATACCTTCGGCGAAAGTCCCAAACTCTCCATCGACCTCACAAGAGCATACATCGACGGATTCCAGACATCGACAGGCGAAGCCGAGATAGCTGACGGATGGGGATACAACAGCGTGAACGCTATGGTCAAACACTGGCCGGGCGGCGGAACAGGTGAAGCCGGACGCGACGGTCACTGGGCATTCGGCAAGTTCGGAGTCTATCCGGGTAACAACTTCAATCAGCAGCTCGAACCGTTCGTGCTTGGAGCTCTCGAACTCGACGGACCCACAAAACAAGCATCGGCAGTAATGCCCTACTACACAATATCATACAATATCGCACCTGACAGCACCAACCTTGCGAACGGTTACAGCAAATGGATAGTTACCGATCTGCTGAGGACCAAATACGGTTACGACGGAGTGCTTTGCACCGACTGGAATATAACTCACAACGAACCGGACTCGCCGGGCGATTTTGCCGGCAAGCCATGGGGCGTTGAAGACAAAACCATCGACGAACGCCATTACATAGCAATCATGGCCGGAATGGATCAATTCGGCGGCAACAACGACAAAGGTCCCGTGATTGCCGCTTACCACATGGGAGTCAAAAACCACGGCAAAGAATTCATGCGCGCACGGTTCGAACAGTCGGCCTTCAGATTGTTGCGCAACATCTTCCGCCTCGGGCTGTTCGAGAACCCATATCTCGATCCGGAAGAGAGCGTCGCAATAGTGGGAAATCCCGAATACATGAAGGCCGGATTCGACGCCCAACTCAAATCGATAGTCATGTTGAAGAACAAGGGAAACGTTCTGCCGATAAAAGATAAAAAAACAGTCTACGTACCGAAAGTTACAATCCCGGCGATACAGGACTGGTGGGGCAACGTATCCGAAACCACAATAGACTATCCGGTGAATATCGGTATAATCGAGAAATATTACAACGTTACGGATGATCCGTCGCAGGCCGATTTTGCTCTGGTATTCGTGCGCAGCCCCCACAACAATGCCGACGGGGGCGGATACAGCAAGGAAGACCGGGAAGCAGGCGGTAACGGCTACGTACCGATATCACTTCAGTACCGACCATATACGGCTGTCGATGCCCGCGAGCACAGCATAGCGGCAGGCGACCCTGTTGTGGACTCGACAATCACAAACCGCTCGTATAAGGGCAAAACCTCCACTGTTCTGAACACCAAAGACCTCGACACCATACTCGACACCAAAAACGCCATGAACGGAAAACCGGTCATAGTGGCGATCAACGCAGACAGACCCATGATATTCAGCGAATTCGAGCAGGAGGTAGATGCCATACTGCTTCGTTTCAACGTAAGCGAACAGGCCGTTATGGAGATCGTTTCGGGCAAAGCGGAACCGTCCGCACTTCTCCCCATCCAGATGCCTGCGAACATGACGACGGTGGAACTTCAGGACGAAGACGTACCCTTCGACATGGAATGCTACGTGGATTCCGAGGGCCATATCTACGATTTCGGATACGGTCTTAACTGGAACGGTGTAATACAGGACGCCCGCACACGCGAATATGTCGATCAGCGCTAAAGAACCGCTCAATAGTCAAAGCCATATTCAAATAAATATTAAATTATGAATCATGAAACATCTGTATAAATATATATTGGGGACCGTATTGAGCTTATGCCCACTCTTCTCGGGCAAGGCGCAAATGGTGACCGACGCCAACAAATCGACAGGCATCGACACCACAGAGGTAACAGTAACAGACAAAAGCCAAACCTCCGATCGCAACGTAATGTTAAACGCGGCCAACAATACGGGACCGCGCGACGTGAACATCGGACTTCCAGCGAGCGTGGGCGGCACCACGATACTCGAGAACGGCCTGCCCGTAGTCTATTTCTTCTGGCCCGAGATGCCGACAAAGGCATGGCGACAGGATGCCGTTATCAACCGTGTCTCGTTATACGACCTCGGACAGACAGCCATAAGGATAGGCGACGTAGGATTCTCGGTCGACACCTATGACAACCTCGGTACACCGGAATTCATGGGTAGGGGAACGCTCCAGTCAAACAATTACGGTCTATTGCGCGGCGACATCAACCTGAGCGGTCCGATTTCCAGAAACGGCTGGAAATATACCGTAGGCGCTTACGCAAGTTTCGACCCCGGGACATTCAAGCCTGCGGATATTACACGCTACTTCGCCGACCGGGCTCAGGTATACAAGGCCGGCATAACCAAGGATTACAAATATATGGGCAGTTCCGGCTCCGTAAGCCTGTTGTATAAATATGTCAAGGTACAGGGCATCACATCGCTCTATGCACCGTTCATCTATAAAAAAGACGGCAAGGTCGGCGAAATACCCGGATTCAAAATGGGACGCGACTCCTATATGGAACGCTCGGGCAAGCTGATATTACAGGATGCCTTCACGGGTCAATATGTGGAACGCGACATCATAAAGGATTACGGTGCAGCTTCTCAGGCCGTCGATCTCATCGGCGACAACACGTTCTACAACGGACTGAAGCTAAATTACGTAGTACGCTTCCGCCACTCCAAAGTCGGGCACTATCTGCCCATCATGACAGGCGTAAGTCCGGCAGGAGACAATTACACATATACCGACGGAACTCCTTATACCGGAGAGAACGTACAGAACGTGATGGTGATAGCATCGAGGCGCACGCCTATCACATCTGTCATGGGGACTTTCGAGTTGGGTAAACGTTCCGGGCGCCACGACTGGCTGGTCGGGCTGAACCAATGGTATTACGACATCGACAAATTCGTCAGCGAAACCGTCTCCTACGCTCAGGAGGTAAAACCAAATCCGCGCAGGCTGATCGACATCAACAATCCAAACATCAACCAGTACGGTTATGTTCCGGGAGGGTTCGAGTACCACAACGGTTGGGAAAACAAAACGGCACTCTATTTCCAGGACCGCTGGAACATATCGCGCATGTTCGACATAAATTATGGCATGAGACTGGAATACCAGGCCATACGCGGTGACTTCCAGGACAGGAACCTGAATCTCGACAACCTGAACGGTCCGAAAACCGACATCAAAAAAGACTGGCTGAACAAATCGGCAATGGTGAGCGGCGTTTGGAAAGCCACCGGCAGATTCGGCCTTCTGGGCGACGCCACCTACAACGAACAGGCCGGACATCTCGAGAATTATTCGGTGGGAGAAGACCCACATATCAAGAAATCGCAGGTTATTGGCGGAGGATTCGGTCTGTTCTACAACCATCCGTGGTTCAGTCTCGTATCGAAAGCCACCATCATACAACGCGACGAATACCGTACGACCGTCAATTTCTCCAATCCGGCAAATCCGGCCGAGGTGCAACGCGTCATAACGAGTTACGACATCCAGACCATAGGATGGACCACCGACATCATGGCATCGCTTTTCAAGAATTTCGACCTGCACTTTCTGGTAACCTGGCAGGCGCCAAAATACAAAAACTACAAAGGCACCGTGAATTTCGGTGATGGTGTTACCTCCGATTACAACTTCAGCGACAAGATCGTCACCGGCGTGCCCAAGTTTCTTATGGAGATCGACCCGAGCTACACATGGAAAGATCTGCGCGTATGGGCGAGCGCCCGCTATTTCAGCAAGCAATATTTCAACAAACCCAACACGCTCTATATGGCAGGTCGCTGGGAAACGTTTGCCGGTTTGAGCTACCGCATAAACAAATATCTCAACGCCAACGTTACGTTCGTCAACCTGCTGAACCAGACAGGTGCCAACGGTTCGCTCCCCGACGCCGACCTCATAATGACCGATGAAGCGGCAAATCAGAAAATCGGTCAGATCATGTCGGGAACCTACATCCGTCCGTTCACTGTCGAATTCAGTCTAAACTATAACTTCTGATGCAGTTGGACGATCTGCATCCGCAGAACAATCAAGATATGAAAAAAGAGCACTCCGGCAACGTGAGTGCTCTTTTTTCATATCTTTGCGTGCGCATGATCCTACGAATAATGTACCGCCACATAACTAAAAAGATCGTCTGTACCTTATGGGTGCTGTTCTTGCCTCTGCTCCTCTCCGGGCAGGATCACCGGTTCGCACCGCAAACAAACGGCGTTTCTGTCGAGACCAATCATTATTGCCTCGACTTCAATATCCGGCACAAACAACCCAACTGGGTCTATTATATGCTTACCCGTGCCCATATCGACGGGAAGACTCCCCGTGCTTCATCGTTCAGAGACTGCCGCCAGGGAGATGTCAGCAGCGCCAGCCAGAAAGACTATAAGGGAAGCGGCTACGACAAAGGACACCTGTGTCCGGCCGCAGACATGAAACTCGATCGCGAGGCAATGAACGCGACATTCCTGATGTGGAATATGTCTCCACAGAATCCCTCTTTCAACAGGGGCAAGTGGGCCGAACTCGAGGCTCTCGTAAGAAAATATATCAGGGACGACAGCGACACTCTTTTTATTGTAACCGGTCCCGTATTCCTGGGCGAAGAAAAATGCATAGGGATGAACAAAGTCACCGTTCCCAAACTCTTTTACAAAGTTGTCTACTCCCCCGAAAGAGGCGGAATAGCATTCCTGTTGCCAAACCGCAAAGTAACAAGCCCGCTCCGCAACTGGCAGGTTTCGATAGACCTTGTAGAGGTGCTGACCGGAATAGATTTCTTTCCGCAACTTCCTTTGAAATACCAGGATGAGATCGAATCACAGGTAGTCTGGTGGGATTAAAGCCACATTACCTGCATATTCACTTTCCGCTTCGAATTTTACGCCATTGGCCTGTCCAATCGGATACCGAGCCCCATTATCTCTGTTTGTAGACCTTTTTGCCAGGAGCCTTATATCGGCAAGAAGCATCGTCCAGCACAAGCACCCAATCGGTCAGTTCGCCCGGTTCCGGCGATATGAAGGTAGCCTTTCCCGTGTTATCGAATGTTCCGATACGTGCAGCATGCCCGGTGCGCGGATCGAACCACCAGCCACGGATCTTCTCTCCACCGATGACCGATGTATCAACCACGAACCGCCTCCCGACAGGCGCATAGACCATAATCCATGTACCGTCCGAGTCGCGTGTTGCCGTGAATCTGTATGTTCCGGCTCCCGGTACTGCAGTCGGCACGGCATCCGCAACGACAACCTCTGGTGCCGGTATACGCGTAAAGTACGGGCGGGAAAGCATAAGCGCCTTCCCGTATTTCATCTGCCGAGCTCCCGGCTGGTTCAGAGCTTCCTGCCATGGCATAAGAGGATAATTACGTACATTCTTATTCCGTTTTTCGGGATCGTACATCTGCCATACGGAATGATGGCCGTATGTGTGTCCGAATGCTCCTTCGAACAGATCCCAATACATGGCCCTGCGCACATCGGCTGCCACCGAATGACCGTATTTATCTCTTGCCCACCCTATCGGATGATCCTCATACAATGGTTCCCCGTCCATTACCGGCTTGACCGGAGTGCGCCGATAATCGACGATAGTTTTATTGTACCGTTCCGTGTAAGAATTAGTATGCCCGTTCTGCCTCATATTGAAGTCGAGCCACGGTTCGTTATGGAACACCTCTGCTGACCCGCTCCCGCCCCGGGGATGAAACGTTATGAGATGACATCCGCCGTCGCCTTCACGGAGTCCCTTCGCCATTGCCCTTATTATATCTTTTTGAGCCTCTCCTTCCACCCTGCGGTCTCCGCCGAGTATCCATATCAGGTTGCTGTCCTTGTATCTTTGACCGAGGAATTTTCCGTAGGCATAGGCGTTTTTCTCGTTGAACAAAGGCTTATTGTCAGCCCAATATCTCCCCCACGTCGGAAGAAAGCCTACATACAAACCCAGCGAATTCGCCTTATCAACAATATAATCGACATGATCCCAATAGTCGTTCTGCGGTCCCTCTGCGATGGCCGGTTTCGAAGGGTCCAAGTTCTCAAAGGGAAGATGTCCGTAAGCATTAGGGACACTATGCCCGTCAAGCTCGGCCAAGGCAACAGCCTGTATGACGTTGAAACCTTGTCCGGCCCTTGTAGTCAGATACATGTCGGCCTCTTCACGGTCGAGAGCGTGAAACAACTCCCAAGCCGTGTCGCCGAGATAAAAAAACGGAGTACCATCCTCATATTGCAGGAATCTGCGGTTATCGGAAACCTCCAACCGACCTTTCCCGGATTTCGAATCGGGCTCCGGCTTTGCGGCGCCCATGGAAACAACAACTACACTCAAGATGGCACACGACAATATCTTTTTCATAATCAACAACATTTAGGTTTGGACATCTCATTCGAATATACAAACATGGACAATCATATACAAATGGTAACAAAAAATATTCAGAAATTTACCTTGGCCTCACATTGAGTCCGCATACAGTATTGCGAGCCGCCGATAAAAACACAATTCATCCATGGACGCCACAAAACAACCTGAATCCGGATATGAAGGAATCCTCGGCATAGATAATTTCCGACACGTTCTTTAGAACAAAACACAAAAGGCCACAAAAGGTAGGAAGTAAATCATCACAAAAAATAAAATGGCAACAGCATTGCCATAAAACACCCATGTTCGCTGCCTTTTTATTAACTTTGGGGCGGAATTATTTATCCTATGCTAATTAAAATTTCGGGAACAGTAATAGGTGGGAAGAAGTTGGGCAGAAAATTAGGCTTCCCCACAGCAAATATAGTGCTCGACAAAAACACACACATCACGGACGGTGTATACGCAGCGGTAGCAACGATAGACGGCACGAATTATGAAGGTATGGCAAACGTCGGCCGCAGGAACAATATCCCCGGAGTACCGCAGAACCCGAACGTAAGGCAGGGCGTTCCGATGCTTGAGATAAATATTTTCGGCTTCGACGGCGATCTTTACGGCAAAGACGTCGAGGTAGAACTGCTGGAATACATACGAGGCGAACGGAACTTTTCTTCCGCCGAGGAGTTGAAACAAACCGTCGACAACGACCGTATCGCCATCAAAGAATACTTCAAAACACACAGATAAAATGTTCATTCAAAAAGAGATGCCATACAAAGTGGCCGACATATCGTTGGCCGACTGGGGCCGACGCGAGATAGAGATCGCAGAAAAAGAGATGCCGGGACTCATGTCCGTAAGGCGCAAATACGCGGCTTCGAAACCGTTGCAGGGTGCACGTATCATGGGATCGCTCCACATGACGATCCAGACAGCCGTGCTTATAGAAACCCTCGTCGAACTGGGCGCTGACGTACGCTGGTGCAGTTGCAACATATTCTCGACACAGGACCACGCTGCGGCAGCGATAGCCAAAGCCGGTGTTCCGGTATTCGCATGGAAGGGTGAAAGCCTCGAAGAATACTGGTGGTGTACGGCAATGGCGCTTTCGTTTCCAGGCGGCAAAGGCCCCAACCTCGTAGTAGACGATGGAGGCGACGCTACGCTGCTCATTCACAAAGGATATGCCGCAGAAGACGACGCCTCGATATTCGACGCGGAACCCGGCAGCCACGAAGAGAAGGTCATTCTCGATACGCTGCGGACAATTCTCGCCGAAGAACCCGGCAAATGGCACAATACAGTGGCTGAATGGAGCGGCGTTTCGGAAGAGACCACAACAGGCGTACACCGTCTCTATCAAATGGTGGAACGCGGCGAACTTCTGGTCCCGGCCATAAACGTCAACGACTCGGTGACAAAAAGCAAATTCGACAACCTCTACGGTTGCCGGGAGTCTCTGGCAGACGGCATAAAACGCGCTACCGACGTTATGATAGCCGGCAAGGTGGTGGTCGTATGCGGTTACGGCGACGTGGGCAAAGGGTGCGCACAGAGCATGAAATCCTACGGCGCACGTGTCATAGTGACCGAAATAGACCCCATATGCGCACTCCAGGCCGCAATGGAAGGCTATGAAGTCAAAACCGTGGAAGAGACTCTCGACGAGGGCAACATATTCGTCACCTGCACGGGAAACAGGGATATCATCACACTCGAACACATGCGCAGGATGAAAGACCAGGCCATAGTATGCAACATCGGTCATTTCGACAACGAAATACAGATGGCCCGTCTCGACTCTTCGGATGCCGTCAAGACCGTCATAAAACCTCAGGTGGACAAATACACCTTCCCCGACGGACATGCCATCTTCATCCTCGCCGAAGGCCGTCTGGTAAATCTCGGGTGCGCCACGGGACACCCCTCGTTCGTGATGAGCAATTCGTTCACCAACCAAACCCTCGCACAGATCGAACTGTGGCAGAAACGAGGCGAACTCGCAGTAGACGTTTACCGACTGCCGAAGCACCTCGACGAAGAGGTGGCGCGTCTGCACCTCGACCAGCTTGGCGTTCACCTCACGAAACTCACCCCGGCACAGGCCGCATATATCGGCGTAAAACCCGAAGGCCCCTACAAACCGGAGCACTACAAATATTAGCTGGCAGGCCGACGGATTCTCGGCAACGGCCGCCCGCATATAACAGAAACTGAATCAAGGAGCATAGGCAAACTTTCCGCCAGCTCCTTTTCTTTTGCGAGAAAAAAAACATAACTTGCATCAATATTTTTTTAGTAGCGATGGAATACAAACTGAGCGAAATAGCCGCTATCTGCAATGGCAAGTTCAGCGGCAGGGATAGCAACGTATATTCGGTCTTCACCGACAGCAGGAGCTTTTCGGCCTGCAGCGGCTCATTGTTCGTGGCCATAAGCGGCCGCAACCACGACGGACACGCTTACGTGAACGAACTTTACTCACGCGGCGTCAGAGCGTTCATCATAGAACGCGACATAGCCATGGCGAACTATCCCGAAGCCGGCTTCATCAGGGTCGAAAGCTCTATCGGGGCATTGCAACGACTGGCAGGCGACTACCGCTCGAAATTCAAAGGAACAGTCGTGGGCATCACCGGCAGCAACGGGAAAACCATAGTAAAGGAATGGACAGCACAACTGCTTCCGCCCGAGATAAAGGTCTTCCGCAGCCCCAAAAGCTACAATTCGCAAATAGGCGTACCTCTGTCGCTCCTCATGATCGAAGGCGACGAACAGGTGGCACTCATAGAGGCCGGCATCTCAGAACCCGGCGAAATGGAGAGGCTGGCTGCCATAATCCGACCCGAAATAGGCGTTATGACCAACCTCGGCGATGCCCATCAGGAAAACTTCAGCTCGCTCGGGGAGAAAGCCGCTGAAAAGATAAAACTCTTCGCAACGGCCAAAACGATCATATACAACAGTTCATACGAAACCGTTTCGAAGATAATAAGAAAAACCTATCCGGAACGCAGGCTCGTCGATTACTCCCAAGAGACCGACGCACTCGCCCCATTCGGAGACAGGGCATCGCAGGATAATGCAGCTGCGGCACTTGCCATATCCGACACTCTCGGCTTCGACCATGCAGAGGCAGTCCACCGCCTCGGGGAACTATACCCCGTGGCAATGCGACTCGAGCTGAAAGAGGGTCTCCTCGGCTCGATCATCGTAAACGACTCCTACAATTCGGACATCAACTCGCTGGCCATCGCCATCGACTACATGAACAGTATCTGCGGCGACCGCCCTCAAATGCTTATACTATCCGACATCCTCCAAAGCGGCTACACCGAAAAAGAACTATACTCCAAGGTTGCAGATATGGTAAACCGCGCCGGAATCGACAGTTTTGTCGGTATCGGGCCAAAACTTTCCCGTTACGCCGGACTGTTCGAAGTACCCAGCTCTTTTTATCCATCTGCCGAAGCATGGTTCAAAAGTTTCCTCACTACCGACATATCCGGCAAGGCCGTGCTCGTCAAAGGCAACCGACAGGCACAGTTCGAACGCATAGCACATGCACTCGAACGCATGAGTCACACGACAGTACTCGAAATAGACCTCGACGCCATGATACACAACCTCAACATACACAGAGGCATGCTGCATCACGGCACTAAACTGATGGCAATGGTCAAGGCCGGGAGCTACGGTAACGGCACTTACGAAGTCGCCGCCATGCTCCAACACCAAGGCGTCGACTTCCTGGCAGTGGCATTCGCCGACGAAGGGATCCAACTGCGCGAAAGCGGCATAACGATGCCAATCGTTGTCCTTAACGCCGATGCCGACAGTTTCGGACTGATGGTCGCCAACAGACTGGAACCGGAGATATACAACTTCACATCGCTCGAAGGATTCGTCAACGCCGTGAAACGTTACGGCGAGCGCGACTACCCCATACATATCAAACTCGACACAGGCATGCACCGCCTCGGTTTCGAGGAAAAGGACATCGACATGCTCAACGCCAAACTGGCAAAATTATGCAATACCATCCGCGTATCCTCGATATTCTCGCATCTCGCCACGTCGGATGATCCGGAACAAGACGAATTTACACTCTCCCAGATAAACCTGTTCGAAAAGCTCTCGACAAGAATAATGGAGGCCCTGCCATACAAACCTCTCCGGCATATTGCCAATTCGGCCGGAATCGAACGTTTCCCTCATGCTCAGTTCGACATGGTGCGGCTCGGTATCGGGCTATACGGCATAGGCGACACCGGAAGCCAAAGTCTCCGCCACATCAGCACACTGCGCACACGCATAGTACAGATCAAGGAGCTCGACCCATCACAAACCGTAGGCTACGGACGTGCCGGACACCTGCGTCGCATGAGCCGCATAGCCACAATCCCTATCGGGTATGCCGACGGACTCAACCGTCATTTGGGCGAAGGTGCATGGTCGGTGGTGGTGAAGGGGGAACGGGTCCCAATCGTAGGGCGCATCTGCATGGATACCTGCATGATAGACATCACGGGTATCGAAGCGCAGGAGGGCGATCCCGTCCTCATATTCAGCCCCATGGCACACAATACGGTCGAGGATATGGCAAAAGTACTGGGCACCATCCCCTATGAAATCATGACCAGCGTTTCTCGCCGCGTAAAACGTATATACACTAAAGAATAAGTCAGATGATAGAAGAACATGCAGGCCAACCGGCGGCAGAACAGACTGTACACCATTCGCTGCGCATAAAAGCGAGAAAAGAACGGATACGCGACCGTATTATCGGCGTGGTAATGATTGCGGCTGGAATCGTTCTGACAATCACGGGCATAAAGACAGGACATATTACCATGCTATGGTCCGTAGTGGGAGTGGCGGGGATCGCGCTTTTCATCGACAGTTTTCTGGAACGGAAGAGTGCAAGAATCGCCCTTAACATTGCGATAATAATAGCGCTGGCCGTGGTTTACTTCAGCATCAGGAGCTTCAACTCGTCAGGCGAATCCGCAACGACAGAGCAGCACGATACCCAGAGCACCGAACAGGCCGTCACGACCACGGCAATCATACCATCGTAAACCGAGCACACTGCCCCATCGAAAAAAACACAGAGCAACATAAACCGTAATGGCAGTCCTATTTTCATGATGATCTTGCAGACGAGTCTCACCTTTGCAGGTTCTATGGCCACCTTCTCCCCCCATTTGAACACCTCCATCAAGGCTGAGATGCACGACTTGCCAATCGGTTTTTCGACGACACTTGGACCTCATAGGCGTCATGAATCTCGAAACAATACACACAACAGATGCCCGAAGAACGTATGCGACAAAAAACACACACGATAACAACCCGAATATTCTCCTTAAATTATGAATAAAGGCACGCTATACCTGATTCCCTGTCCTATTGCCGAGACTTCGCCTTTCGACGTACTTCCGTCGGCCAACGCAAGCGTAATGGCCTCGCTCGACTACTTCATAGTCGAAAACGTACGCAGCGCACGCAGGTTCCTCAGCAGTGCGAAACTCGGACACCCAATTGAAGAGCTGGAATTCGCCGAACTGAATGAACATACGCGCCCACAGGAGATCGAACAACTCATAAAACCGTTGCTGGCCGGACGCAATGCAGGTGTAATCTCCGAGGCCGGCGTTCCGGGAGTTGCCGATCCGGGTGCCGACGTCGTTGCCCTCTGCCATCGGCATGGTATCAAAGTAGTGCCGCTGGTGGGACCGTCGTCGATACTGATGGCCATGATGGCATCAGGTCTGAACGGGCAGTCGTTCGCATTCAACGGTTACCTTCCGGTAAAGTTGCCGGAGCAAATCAACGCCATACGCCATTTCGAAAAACGCGCGCAAACAGAACGCCAATCACAGATATTCATCGAAGCCCCATACCGTAACGCAAAACTATTCGAAGAGCTCCTCTCCGTATGCAGCCCGACGACGCAACTATGCGTTGCGTGCGACATAAGCGGTCCCGAAGAATTCATAGCCACCGCAACCGTAAAAGAGTGGAAAAACCGCACCAGACCCGAAATCAATAAACGACCTGCCATATTCATAATCCTCTAAAAAAAACAGAAATGAAAACAAGCATACTCATAACGCTATGCGTTCTTGTCCCCTCTGTCTTTATGGGGAAAGATCTTTCGCGGGAAAACAAAGGGTCAACAATATACCCTACCTTAGAAGCCATGATGACCCAAACAGGCATCTATTCCGACATTGTAAAAATAACACCTGCGACCATCTTCACATGGAAACCATACGCCACGATCTACAAGGTGGAAAATGTTAAGGGTGCGAAAAAGTTCAATCGATTCGAGAAAACGCTGGCACAAGTGTGGGGGATAAAATATAACGACACACTTTATGTCAATACAGTCCATGTTACAAAACTCCCGGGATTTGCCAAAGCCCACTCCACAGGACGCTATATCTTGATATATGTTCCGATACCCGATGATGAGACGGTGCAGAAAGAGCTGAGAATCACCGAAAATACAACATCCGCATACAACGATTCCCGGATAAAGAGTAACCCCGCACATACAGAGAAAGTCACCTCCAAAGTGACAAAAGGCCCGATCGGCAGATCAAACAGCACAACCGTCAGTCAAACACCCATAGTGGCTATCGTCATAGATACCGAGAATAACACGACACGGTGTTTTACGTCCGAATATGCCGATGAACTCCACCAAGAATATCCCGACCTCACAAACATGAGAACATATCTCGACAAAGGATATTCACCCAAGATAGCGAATCTCCTGAATCTATATATCAAAGCGCTGAATGTCACATCAGACTATTACAAGGCGCTCGAATAATACAAAGCATTATCCGAACAGAACGATTATAAAGCAGGGTCTATAAAAGAAGCCTCGCCTGAAAGGGCGAGGCTTCTCAGGCACGGGGGCCCGCTTATTTAACCGTATTGACTATTTTCTCGAATGCCTTCGGGCTATTCATCGCGATGTCTGCGAGAACCTTGCGGTTCATCCTGACACCCGCCGCGTTGCATTTGCCCATGAATTGAGAATAAGTCATCCCGTTGGCGCGCGCTGCAGCGTTGATACGCTGTATCCACAGGCTGCGGAACGACCTCTTTTTGTTCTTACGATCCCTGTAGGCGTAAGTCAAACCTTTTTCGACGGTATTTTTGGCAACCGTCCAAACGTTTCCCCTCGATCCAAAGTTACCTTTGGCAAGTTTTAAAACTTTTTTTCTTCTGGCTCTTGATGCTACTGCATTTACTGACCTTGGCATAATTTTAAGTTTTACGAATGTTCAGCGACAGGTTTCTCTCCTGTTCTTTGGGGCTGCAACACTCTTAGTTTTACAATGTTTCCGGACGCTACGTCCGCATGCTCCCGACAACTATCGGAAAAGCATCTTGATCTTCGACTCATCGGCAGCCGAAACAAGACCCGAATAGGTCAGGTTCCTCTTCTGCTTGGTGTCTTTTTTAGTTAAGATATGCCTTTTGAAGGCATGTTTCCTTTTGATTTTACCCGTGCCGGTAAAGGTAAAGCGCTTTTTAGCGGCCGAGTTGGTTTTGAGTTTTGGCATTAGTGAAAATTTATTTTCGGTTAAACAACCCGCAAAGATAATAATTCTCAGACGAATATCAAAATTATCAAACGAATCGCACCGGCAATATCGGCCGCGCCTATAAAAATATTCATTGACGGGAATAAAGCCATTCTTTAAATCAATTAATTGTTATCTTTGTAGCACAACTTTTTACAACTGCTCGACAACTTATCATGGACGAAACAGCACATAAAAAAAACAAGATATACTACTCTATCGGCGAAGTGGCCGAAATGTTCGATGTCAACACGTCGCTCATCCGGTTCTGGGAGAAGAAGTTCGACATAATAAAACCGCATAAGAACAAAAAAGGCAACCGCATGTTCACCCCAAAGGATGTGGACAATCTCAAGTTGATCTATCACCTGGTCAAAGAACGCGGAATGACTCTTGCAGGTGCCCAGAAACGCCTCAAGGAGAACAAAGACGGCGCCGTACGTGACATGGAGATCGTAGAGAGGCTGCTGAACATACGTTCGATGCTCGTAGAGATCCGTGAAGAGTTGAAAAAAGAGGGTGAGATCATCACTCCAGAAGGATATTTGGACGAAGAATACGTTAATGAAAGCCCGGAGACACTCCCGGAAAAATCCTCTGAGAACGACACCCCGGAATACGCAACCGACGAGGAAGACGACATCATAATGCTTACGGCCGAGGTCAGCACAGAAATCGTTACCGACGGTTCCTCACCGTGGATCGAATCGGACGAAGACGGTACAACTGTCAGCCAAGATGACCGGAATAAAACCATGGAAGAGCTACACAACGTTAAAGAGGAACACGATGTGTGGAACGACATCTCCGAAACCGAGTCTCCCGAACCAACGGCTCATGAAGTTGCCTCGCAACAGACCGAAACCGACTCTACCACAAACGATCCGGACGAAACATACACCGGCCTCGGCAATATATTCGACGACGAACTGGATGACACAGACGAATATGCCGACCCGTGGGAGGAAATCGATGACACGCCGACAACTGAAACTGCAACCGAAGACGCCGATGAAGATTTTACGGGGAAGACCGAAGCAGCTCAGGCAGACATGTTCGGCACAGACGCCTGTACGACTTTCAGCCCCGATGACGCGGAAGCTGCAGCTGACACAGAAGAACAAGAAACTCAAGAGCCGAAACGCCCACAGATATACGAACAGACACTGTTTTAACGTTTCTCAACGGCCCATCTTTCCACCCGGGACGCAGCATTAACAAAGATGAAAATAAAGGATATAACTGCAATTATAGAGGATGCCGCTCCGTTGGCACTCCAAGAACATTACGACAATTCGGGCCTCATAGTCGGCAATCCGAACGATGAGGCCGATTCTGCATTGATATGCGTTGACGTCACGGAAGAGGTACTGGACGAAGCGCAAGCATTGGGTACAAAACTGGTAATATCCCATCACCCCATTATTTTCGATCCGCTGAAAAAACTCACGGGCAACAGCCACATCGAAAGAATAGTCGCCCGGGCCATAAAAAACGAAATAGCGATCTACGCTTGTCATACCAATCTCGACAATGTGAGAAACGGCATGAGCTACCGCCTCGCCGACCGACTCGGACTTATAAATGTCCGCGTTCTGTCACCTTGCTCAACCGACGACAGCGGCAACGGAGCTGGAGTTATCGGCGAACTTCCGGACACACTGGCATCCACCGAATTCATACGGCAAATGAAGGAAACCCTGTGCCTGCAAGTCATACGTCACAGCACTCTATCGCCGGAAAAGGTAAAACACGTGGCGCTCTGCACAGGATCAGGAGCATTCCTTATCGGAGCGGCAGCTGCGGCAGGAGCAGAAATCTATGTCACCGCCGACCTCAAATACAACGACTTCTTCAAAGCAGACGGCCAACTTATCGTCTGCGACATAGGCCATTTTGAAAGCGAATATTGCGCAATCGACCTTTTGTTTGATATAATTAGAAAAAATTTGACTACTTTTGCACTCCATAAAAGTGAGAAGTCGCGTAACCCGGTAAATTACACAGTATAAAAGATATGGCAACAGCAAACAAAAAAGCAGGCGACGCTGTAGATTACTCGATGGAAGAAAAGATCGTAGCGCTTTACGAACTGCAATGCATCGATTGCAAAATCGACGAAATCAACAAACTCAAGGGTGAACTTCCGCTCGAAGTCCAGGACCTCGAAGACGAAGTGGCCGGATTGCAGACCCGTATTGATAACATAGCCAACGAGATCGAAGAACTCAACCTGCTCACCAAACAGCGTAAAGACGAGATAGAAGAAGCAAAAACTCTCATCAAACGTTATGAAGAACAGCAGCGTAACGTCCGCAATAACCGAGAATTCGACTCGCTCTCGAAAGAGATAGAATACCAGGCACTCGAAATAGAACTGCGCGAAAAAAGGCTCAAGGAATATGCTGCCGAAATCAAGGTAAAGACAGCCCAGGCTCAAGAGGCCGAATCGAAAATGAAAGATCGCCAAATGGACCTCGAGGCAAAACGAAGCGAACTCCAAAGCATAGAACAGGAAACAGCCAACGAAGTCGAAACGCTCAAAGAACAGGAAAGCAACGTGAAAAGCAAGATCGACGACCGCCTGCTTGCGGCATATAACCGCATACGCTCCAACGTACGCAACGGCCTCGCCGTCGTAACCGTCAAACGCGACGCCTGCGGAGGATGCTTCAACCGTATACCGCCGCAGCGCCAGTTCGAAATCAACCAGAGCCGCAAAGTAATTGTTTGCGAATATTGCGGCCGCATTCTCGTTTCGAACGAACTCGTCGGCAACGCAGAATAACGAAAAAACAAAAGTATTTAACGGAAAATAGCTGGATGGGCATCTCCAGCTATTTTCCGTTAAATACTGTTGGACGCATGCACACGACACTCCCCCATTCTACAGCAACAAACACCCGAAACATCGACAGAAAACACAGACTAACAATGAATTCCATCAATATTGACGGGAGATTCGAATATTTATATATTTTTGCTTATGCAGATCAAAGAATCCCCCTTAAAGACAAAACATGGCATTCAGAAAACTTTTAACATTATTAATACTGGTAGGTGCATGCATAGGTTGCAACAATATTGGCGGAACAAAATTCATAAGCACTACTATCGAAATGCGAGAAAATCCGGAAGGGCTCGCAATAGCCAATCCCCGTTTCTCGTGGAAATTCACCTCAAATAAAAAAGATGTCATACAGGTAGCCTACCGTGTGGAAGTGAGCGAATCGAAAAACGACCTGAAACGCGGCAAAAATCTGTTATGGGACTCCGGATACACAAAATCAGACAAATCTATCTTCGTGGAATATACCGGGACCCCGCTGCAACCCGGCAAAACATACTATTGGCGCGTAATCATAAGGACCAACAAAGGAACCAAAATCACAAGCCGCATACAACAGTGGTCGACAGGCCTCGGAGAATCCGACTGGAAGGCAAAATGGATCGGAATCAACAACGGTACCGACTTCAAAATAGTCGACAACAGGACGATACTTCCGGCACGCTATCTGCGCAAGGAATTCGAATCACATGCCAAACCCGTAAGAGCCATGCTCTACGTCTCGGGGGTTGGCTCGTCGGTATGCTACATCAACGGCAACCGGGTGGGCAACGACGTATTCGGTCCGCTGCCCACATGGTATGACGCCTCCGTTCCCTACCTGACCTACGATGTAACCAGAATGCTCAAGAAAGGCGCTAACGCCATAGGCGTAGCCCTGGGCAACGGACGTTTCCAGACCATGCGCGAACAGGGCATGAACGGATTCGGATTCCCGAGACTACTCCTCCAGTTGGAACTCGAGTACAGCAACGACTCCACATCGACAATCGTAAGCGATGAAACCTGGAAGGTCACGAACAAAGGCCCCATCACAGAAAACAACGAATTCGACGGCGAAAAATACGACGCACGCCTCGAATTGGGCCAATGGACTCAACCGGGTTACGACGCGTCGCAATGGCAGGATGCCGAATTGATGGATGCACCCCGCGGAAAACTCACCGCCCAGCTGGCTCCCTGCATCAAAGTCATGGAAGAACTGACACCGGTAGCGGTCAAGGCCACCGGCGACGGCCGTTACATAGTCGACATGGGACAAAACATGGTGGGCATTCAGACCGTGAGGCTGCGAGGAAAAAAGAATCGCCCCATCACCATGCGTTTCGCCGAGGTACTCAAAGATGACAGCACACAACTGTACCTGGACAATATGCGCAGCGCTCAGGTAACCGATGTCTACATACCTGCCTCCGACGGCGAGTTCGAATGGGAACCCCTGTTCGTTTACCACGGCTTCCGTTTCATGGAGATCACAGGCCTGGATTACGAACCCTCCGTGACCGACTTCACCGGCAAGGTCATATACGACGAAATGGCAACGATCGGAACATTCGAGACATCCGACGACATGATAAACAAAATCTACCGGAACGCTTACTGGGGAATCCGCGGCAACTACCGCGGTATGCCGACCGACTGTCCTCAGCGTGACGAACGTCTGGGTTGGCTGGGCGACCGCACAACCGGAGCCCACGGCGAAAGCTTCCTGTTCGAGAATGCGCTGCTCTACAAAAAATGGCTCAAGGATATAGAAGAGTCCATGAACGAGAACGGCAGCATCTCGGTGGTATCGCCACGCTATTGGAGCATACATGTGGACGATGTAACCTGGCCGGCGGCATACTTCTACGTCGCCGACATGCTCTACACGCAATTCGGCGACGACAGCTCCATAAAAGAACGCTACCCGTCGATGAAAAAATGGCTGTACAACATGATAAACCGATACATGGTCGACGACATCATGCCCAGAGACTTCTATGGAGACTGGTGCCTGCCTCCGGAATCACCCGAAATGATCATCTCGAGCGATCCGGCGCGCAATACCAAAGGCGAAATACTTGGCACCTCGGTGTTTTACAGCATTCTGAAGCTCATGGAAAAATTCGCGGTCATGAACGGCCTGCCCGACGATGCCGCGCAATACAAGCAATACGCCTCGAAAATGAAAGAGGCCTACAACAGAAAATTCTTCGACTACGAAACTGCACGGTACGACAACAATACCGTCACGGCCAACATACTCTCTCTGAGACTGGGACTCGTCCCCGAAGGATACGAAGACAGGGTCTTCGCCAATATCGTCGAAAAGACCGAGGGAGAATGGAAAGGCCACGTCAGCGTGGGCGTTGTCGGCATACAGCACCTAATGCGAGGTCTCACCGAACATGGCGGACTCGAACTGGCATACAAAATCGCAACCAACGAAACATACCCTTCATGGGGGTACATGATCAATCAAGGAGCCACCACAGTCTGGGAACTCTGGAACGGCGACACCGCCAACCCATCCATGAACTCAAGAAATCATGTTATGCTTTTGGGCGACCTGCTCATTTGGTTTTACGAAGAGCTCGCAGGCATAAAGAACGATCCATCGGACGTCGCATTCAAAAAAATATTGATGGAACCCAAGTTCCCGGAACAACTTACTCATGTTAAGGCATCATACATGTCTCCCTACGGGAAAATCGAAAGCGAATGGAAACGCAACGACGACACACTCTCCTGGCACATAGTCGTCCCCTGCAACAGTACAGCAACGATAAAGGTACCGTCCAATTTGATTCTGAATGCCGACCCTGACAATGAAGGGATACACTCGGTGAAAGATTCGGCCGACATGAAAATCATCGAAGTGGGATCCGGCACATACCAATTCTAAAAGTCCGATCAACAAAGTAGCGAACATGCGCCTCGGAAGAATCGCAACACTTCTCAGGCGCATGTTTCTCACCCACATCACCAACTCACGCACCGTCACTGTCTTCGCACCAAACCCGCAGACCGCATACAACGTAAATAAAATCGAATTATTCTGTCACAACACACCTACTGATGTCCTCAATGGCATAATTCTTGACCCATTTAAGAACAGAATGTATGATTTTCCGACAGTTTATCAAACAAATCGATTGCAGATTGATAAATATTGCTTATATTGCGGCATAAACTTCTAAAAAACACTTCTGCCTATCGGAAAAATCTACTCGACAAAACATTTTAAGCAAGGAGTAGACCATGAACAAGAAAGCATTAAGCGACCAGGAGCTGCTTAATTCGTATCTGTCAGGCGATGAAAGTGCTATCTCGACCCTTATGGAACGTCACAAAAAACGGGTGACGGACTATATCAACCTTATGGCAAAGGACAGGGATATTGCCGATGACATATTCCAGGAAACAATGATCAAGGTGCTGAGGTTCCTTCGTGAAGGACGCTACACCGAGAGCGGCCGTTTCCTTTCGTGGGTCATGCGTATCGCGCATAACCAGGTCATCGACCATTTCCGACAAATCAAGCAGCAAAACCAGGTAACCGAATCGGATGCCGGATACGACATCCTCAACACACGCAAATTCTCTGACGATACCGTAGAAGACAGAATCGTTGTGTCGCAAATCCAGGACGACATCCGCAAACTCGTCAATTACCTGCCGGAAGAACAAAGGGAAGTTGTATTGATGAGATATTTCAACGGACTGAGTTTCAAGGAGATTGCAGAGATGACCAATGTCAGTATCAACACTGCGCTCGGACGCATGAGGTACGCACTGATCAATCTGCGAAAACTCGTCGAGGAACATCAATTAATTTTGTATTAAAGCACAATATTACGTAGGCTGTGGCGTTTCTTTCATGTAAACAACCATTAACAGCCTATGGAAAACGTCGACACACAAACAGAAGAATTAACGTCACTTTACAATGAGGATGATCTATTCATGAAACACGTCGTTCAGGATGACTACGAACTCATGTATCTTGATGTTTGTCTTAACGAGATCTGCAGGCTACAAAATGAAAGCGGATCGTAACAAAAAGAGAGCCCGAAGGCTCTCTTTTTGTTATTTATTATTTAGTCTCGATTCGCACGTTTCCCCCCCCCTCCACTTACATCAGGCCTATAAATTTCAAGGAATTTTTATATATTTGTCATATTGGATTATAATGCCCTGGAAACGGCAATGGCCAATATAAATTATTAGGATGAATAACACTTCATCAATATGACTAAACGCAAACTATAACCCTTAATTAAAAAAATAAAAATGACGAAAAAATTATTCACCAGACTCTTTGCCGTAGCACTTATGGCACTCACGACCCAAATTTCTGTCTTCTCTCAGGGGCGCGATTACCTGTTCTCACTGACTTCGGCAGAAGGCCATGGCGGCGACGCACAATGGGTAATGAAAAAAGCCGGCGACGTGACCGATCGTCCCGAGGACCTTTCCACTACAGGCTACAAAGCCGAAGGATGGGCAACGGCTATCGTCCCCGGCACAGTACTCAATTCCCTTGTAAACAACGGCGTCTATCCCGAACCATACTACGGATTAAATAATAAAATAACCAGCGGTCTGATCCCCGATTTGGCCAAGGTTGGACGTGATTTTTACACATACTGGTTCCGCACCGAGTTCGACCCCGTAAAAAAAGAGAGAGGCGAACGTATATGGATGCAGATCGACGGTGTTAACTACCGCGCCGAATTCTGGCTCAACGGCAAGATGGTTTTCAATATGGCAGGCATGTTCCGCCAGGAATCCGTCGACGTTACCGATTATATCAACAGCGACAAGAACAACGTATTGGCCGTGAAGGTCTATCCGATAGACGAACCCGGAGTGCCGCGCGACGGTGAAGACACAGCCAAAGAATGGGGAGCCACAAGCGAATTCCGCAACGGAGGTAACGGCGAAATAGGAAAGAACGTCACCATGCTTATGACCGTAGGCTGGGACTTCACGTTCCTCGACGGTATACGCGACCGCAATACAGGTATATGGAGAGACATCCGTTTCTTCAAGACCCGCGATCTCGCACTCAAAAGCCCGTTCGTCAAGAGCGAACTCAGCAAACCGGGCTACGATCGTGCCGACCAGACAATAAGCGTAGAAGTCAAGAACCCGACTTTCGGTACCCGCAGGGCAAAAGTCAAAGGAGAGATCATCGGTGAAGGCATCACTTTCGAAAAAGACGTTACCGTACTGCGCGGTCTGACCGAAACCGTGGAATTCACTGCAAAAGATTTCCCACAGCTCAGCATCGAAAATCCGCGCCTGTGGTGGCCCATCAACAAAGGCCCGCAGAACCTCTACACGCTTTCGCTTAAAGTAGAGGTCAACGGCGTAGTCCAGGACTCCATAGGGACACGCTTCGGCATAAGAGAAATCACCTCAAACACGGACACACCCGATAAATCACGTACATTCTACATCAACGGCAAACCGATATTCATCAAGGGTACCAACTGGATCCCCGAAAACATGCTCCGCAACTCAGACGAACGCACCTATGCAGAACTCCGTTACACCGCACAGTCCGGTGTCAACATGATACGTTTCTGGGGCGGCGGCATCACCGAATCGGACCGTTTCTTCGACCTGTGCGACGAACTCGGCATCATGATATGGACCGAATTCTGGATGACCGGCGACACCAAACATCCTGTAGACGAAGCACTTCACCTGACAAATGTAGAATCGACCGTCAAACGCATACGCAACCACCCGTCGCTGGCATACTACGTATGCTCGAACGAATCTACCGAAATGACAGGCATCCGCGACCTTCTCAACCGTCTCGACGGCACGCGCGGCTACCAGATGCAGTCGGAAGTATCCGGCATACATGATGGCAGTCCTTACAAGACCGTCAACCCAATGCGTCACTACGAAAATACAGCCTCGGACCGCGGTAGCCGTGTAGACGGTTTCAACCCGGAATACGGTGCTCCCTGCCTCCCGACAGTAGAATGTCTGCGCGAAATGATGCCCGAAGAAGATCTGTGGCCAATCAACAAACAAGTTTGGGATTACAGCGACGGCAACGGATTCCACCAGATGTCGACGCTCTATGTGGACCTCGTCAACGAATACGGCGAATCGAACAGCATCGACGAATTCGCAATGAAGGGACAGTTCGTCGGCGCAATGAACTACAAGAGCATCTGGGAAGTGTGGAACTACAACAAGCTGAACTATGGCGACCGCTACGCGTCGGGCTTCCTGTTCTGGTATCACAACTCGGCAATCCGCCAAGTTTGCGGACGCATGTGGGACTGGTCGCTCGAACCTACTGCCGCACTTTACGCAGCAGCCAACGCATGCGAACCGCTCCATCCGCAGTTCGACTACATGAAAAATACCGTATCGGTAATCAACGACTTCTATAGCGAGTTCAAAGATTACAAGGTAACGGCAGAAGTCTATGATATCAACTCCAAACGTGTATGGAAACAGGAAGCCAAAGTCGACCTGCCGGAAGACGGCGTCGTTAACGATGTCTTCACCATCGAATTCCCGGAAGACATCTCGCCGGTACACTTCATCAAACTGCGTCTGTTCAACGAAAAAGGCGAAGAAGTGGGCAGCAATTTCTACTGGCGCTCCAACAGCAAGTACGAAGGCAAGACAACCATGACAGGTCCGGCAACAGCAGGATTCCAGAGCATCAAAGACCTTGATCCGGCTAAAGTCACCATGAAATTCAAAAGACGTTCGGACGACAAGAACAATTATCTCGACATAGAACTGAAAAACTCGGGCAAAGCGATAGCATTCTTCACACAGTTGCAGTGGCTCGATGCCGACGGCAAACCGGTTCGTCCGTCGTATTATACCGACAACTTCTTCAGCATGCTTCCGGGCGAAACAAAGACCGTAACCATCGAAACCAACAAGAATGACCTTCCGGCAGGCACATACGACCTCGTCCTCAAAGGGTTCAATGTTGAGAAAAAGAAAAACACCATAGAAATAAAATGAGAAAGTACATCACGCTCATATTTTGCCTCGCATTATGTTGCAGCCATGCAAAGGCAAGCTACGACCTGGTCATCGTCGGCGGCACACCAGCCGGCATAACGGCAGCAATAGCAGCAGCAAGAGAGGGTAAAAATTGCGTGATTCTCGAAAGAACCGAACATATCGGAGGGCTCCCGACCAACGGGTTGGGAGCTACCGATATCGGTACGCGCGGAGCAACAACAGGCCTTTTCGAAGAGTTCGTCAACCTCAACAAAGCCTACTACATCCAAACATACGGCGAAAACTCACAACAGGTGAAGGATTGCAGCAACGGCTACCATTTCGAACCGCACGTTGCAGCCATGACTTTCGACAAAATGATCGGAGAAGCGGGACCCGGCAAGATAACGATACTGACAATGAGGCAGTTCGATGCCGAGCCACGCTATGTAAACATGGAAGGAGGCAAGATAAACTCGATACGTATCCTCAACCGTCAAACAGGCCAAGAAGAGAACTACTCCGGCAAAATCTTTCTCGATGCGACATACGAAGGCGACTTAGGAGCAGCAGCCGGAGTCCCCTACAAACTCGGACGTGAGGGTGCCGATGAGTACGACGAACCGTGCGCAGGACGTATCTACCGCTGGTGGAAACACGGACCGGACGAGGCAGGAACCACATATCAGGGTGATAACGCGATTCAATCATACAATTACCGTATATGCCTGACAAACGATCCCGCAATACGTGTTCCCATTGAAAAACCGGCGGACTACAACCGAGAAGATTTCGCCTCGCTCGTCGAAGACGTGTGGACTGGTCGCAATACCGACGTCAGATTCAAAAACGTCACCGAAGCCCAAATGGAGTCAAACCGTCAAAAACTGGCAGCAGGCGGCAGAACCTCCACCCCGGGCGATCCATGGGGAATATCCAAGATCAGCAGTATGGTCCGTCTTCCCAATTCCAAAACAGACGCAAACAACCAGCACCTGGCACTCATTTCGACCGACCTCCCGGAAGAAAACTGGCCTTGGCCTACCTCGGGTTGGGAATGGCGAGACAAGTTTGCAGAAAGGCTCAGGTCGTACACTCTCGGACTATTGTGGTTCGTACAGAACGACGAGGCTTTGCCCGAAAGTTTCAGAGAGGCCTGCCGTCAATGGGGACTTGCATCTACGGAATATGAAGATAACGGAAACTTTCCGCGTCAGGTTTACGTACGCGAAGGCCGAAGACTCGAAGGGACATATTTCTTCACGGCCCATGACGCACTACCCGTGGAAAACGGTGGGCGTCCGCCAATACACCCCTCTTCTATCACGGCAAGCCACTATGCCTTGGACTCGCACGCAGTACGCAAACGCGAACCCGGTCGAGTACATCTTGACGGATTCTTCAGCCATCCAACATCGGTCTACACCGTGCCTTACGGCGTTATGGTTCCCAAAGATGTGGAGAATCTGTTGTTTCCTGTTCCAGTCTCAGGCAGCCATGTAGGTTTCTCGACACTGCGCATGGAGCCATGCTGGATGGCTCTCGGCGAAGCAGCCGGCGTAGCAGCTTCACTGGCAATAGAAAAAGGAGTCAAAGTGCAGGAGGTGCCGCTGGACGAAATGCAGCAAATATTACTCGACAACGGCGGTACGCTTATCTATTTCAAAGATCTGAACAACACTGATCCCGATTTCAGTCGTGTACAGAAACTAGCGCTCAAAGGGTTCTTCCCGGACTGGGAGGCTAAACTTGACGAGCCGATAGACGAAAACACTGCCAATCTCTGGAAAAAACTTTCGGGAAAGAGAATCGCAAGTGACGGTACTACTACTCGCAGGCAGATCGTGAGGTCCTTAAGCGAGAACTCAGGCAACGGCATGAAAAAGAAATAAAATCCCGCTGGCCATAACTGACACCAAATAAAAAGGGAAGACCGTCGGTCTTCCCTTTTTATTTGGTGTCACATGCTGGCTGCTCAATCCTTATCAACGGATATTAGTTTCCATACTCCGGCTGCCAATACGCTGCCGAGTAACGGAGCCACTATGAACAACCACAGTTGCGACAACGCCTCGCCACCCTGGAATAAAGCCGGCCCGATGCTTCGAGCAGGATTCACCGAAGTTCCGGTAATGGGAATACAAACGATATGTATCAACACCAGCGACAGGCCGATAGCCAGACCTCCGAAACCACAAGGAGCCTTTCTGCATGTCGCCCCCAACACAACCAATACGAAAATCATAGTAAATATGGTTTCGGCCAGGAATGCGGTCGTAACCGTAACGTTCGGAGCCCAACCGTTGGCACCGGTAAGCGTCCCGGTAGCAGGGAAACCCTTCACGATAAAGTAAAGCAATGCCGACCCTATAATAGCCCCTATGACCTGGAACAAAATGTATAGCGCTGCCTCCTTGCCGCCAATGCGCCGCGAGAGATACATGCCTAACGTAATAGCCGGGTTTATATGGCAACCAGATATGCTTCCTATCGCATACGCCATGGAGAGCACTGCCAAACCGAATGCAAAGGCTATGGTAAGCACGGCTCCTACGGAAACTGCACCTCCGTTGAATACGGCAGCACCGCATCCCATCAGAACCAATACCATTGTACCGAACATCTCAGCAAAATACTTTTTCATAATAATTTAAGTTTGAGTAAAACATTAAATCCATCAAAAACAAAGATAAAAAAACAGCCGCATTGTTATGCGGCTGCCATATAGAAAAATACGTTTATAATCTCAAACTGTAATCTCCACAAGATTGCCTTCGGGGTCAGCTACCGTACTCTCGTAAAAACCGTCGCCGGTAGTTCTTGGTCCGTCAAGAATCTTGTATCCGTCACCTCTGAGCAAATCTGTTATGGCATCTACCCCTGCCTTGCTGCCTACCGACAGGCTTACATGGGCAAACCCGAGTGCCGCAGACAACGGCACGGCATCTACCCCAACCTTGCGCATTAATTCAAGTCTACACGCACCATCTCCGAAGGAGAGCATATACGATTCGAAACCTTTGACCGGATTTGTATATTTCCTGGTACTCTGCGCCCCGAAATAATTCTCATAAAACATTTTGACCTTCTCCAAATCCTTGCAGTACATTCCTATGTGCGCGATCCCCGATTTCATCGCTAAATATCGTCCGCGTTGAACTTATATCCGAGGCGTTTACCCGTCTGCATCTTCGAGTGCTCTATCTTGGTATTGAGCTGGTCTACCGACACTATCTTCGATATTTCATAGGGCGGCACAAGCAGATCGAATTCGAGAGCGTAATTGATGGCATGTTCCACTATGTCGATCAGTGCGCTTTTATCTATTACACCCTGTCCGAAGTTGTTGTGGCGCATACTCATCTGACGCTTGCCTTCTACGAAATACTGCATCTCGCGGTTGATGAAGATTCGTCCGACAAGATAGCCCTCGTCGGCATTACGGTTGTATTTGAGCGAATCGGACAGAAAGTTATAGATATTTATGATTCCGCAGTAAGAATTGAGTTTCTCGTCGCGCACGTATGAATTTTGCCATATTATATGTTCGCGGTTGAACTCGAAAACGTTGGTATGCATACTGAAGATAAGCACGTCGCCAGCGACCTGCAATTGGGCTTCGAATTTACCTCTGTCACGGTATTCTATCCTGATGCGCTTGTCAATCTGTTCCTCGAGAGCGTCGTTTATTTCCGAGGTCATCTCATGTAGCGCCTCTTTCAGCTCTTCAAATACCGCAAAGGTATTGTCGAATACTTTTTGCTGGACGTTTGATTTCTCTACCAGCGTGGTCAAGATCTGCTTTCGCAACTCCCCGTCGTTATCCATTTTTGAAATTTATGCTTAATATGTTATTTACATCAATCTTATTTGCGAGCCCGGCATAAGCAGCGCATCGGCCGGACGGCGATTTATCTTCAACAGCTTGCGCAACTTGATACCGTATTTCTGCGATATGGAGTGCATGGTCTCGCCTTCGGTAACGGTATGCAGCAATCTCCCGTTCAATGATCTGTTGGCCTTGGCCTTCACATATACCGCCTCTCCTTCGAGCGGTTCATGATCCGGACCGACATCGTTGAATTTGCGCAGCTTGCGTTCGGACACTTTCAGTTTTGCCGACATGGACTTGTACGTATCTCCCGCCTTGGCAACCACGAACATGGAACCGTTGTTGACATATGAAGCATATTCGCCGTTACCTGCAACGGTCACGACATAATTGTCCACGTCTATCTTTTCGACAGGTTTTGTCGGTTTCTGTTCCTCTTCAACAACAGGCACTGTAATCTGTGCCATATCTACCGGTCCGGCATCCATTTCATCGAGCACGTAAAGTTCGTTTTCCTCTATGATCTTTATAAGCATCTCCGCATACTTGGGATTTGTGGCATATCCTGCTTTTTGCAGTCCCTGCGCCCATCCCTTGTAATCGAGCGGATCGAGTTCGAACAGTGCGGCATAACGAGGAGATTTGTCGAGGAAGTCGCAATGGTCACGGAAAGAGGCCTCGACCGAAGGGTATTTACGGAAACACTCGCCTTTGGCATCGTCGTCGTGCAATATTGTCTGCCCGGTCCAATCCTTCTTGCACTTTATCCCGAAATGGTTATTGGCCAGAACGGCAAGACGGCTGTTGCCGCAATCGGACTCGAACAATGCCTGCGCCATGGTGATACTTGCCGGGATACCGTGTGTTTCCTGATTCTCGAGTGCCAGTTGGCTATATTTCTGAATGTATTCTCCGCGAGTCATTCGGGTCTGTGCCGATGCGGAAACAGACACCATGAAGACAAAAACGGGTAAAAAATACCTTTTAAAGCTCATCATTTCAATTTTTGATACTCGACAAAGATAGCATATTCTTGTAATTAGAACAAAAAATCCTAAATTTGTCACAATACTTGAAAAACCATGGAAAAATTCACCGATCAGGCAAACAAGATTTTCGACGACGTGATTGTCGAATATCACCTCCACGACGACGTGGACTATAAGCCACAAAATCCTTTCAAAGACGGAAGCATAGAGTTTCTGTTGTTCGCCAAGAACTGGATCGACACAGTGCAGTGGCACCTCGAGGACATAATCCGCGACCCGGAAATAGACCCCGTCGAAGCTCTCAAGATCAAAAGACGGATCGACGCTTCGAACCAGGAGCGCACCGACATGGTCGAATACATAGACAGCTACCTGCTCGACAAATACAAAAACATCAAGGTTGCACCGGATGCGAAGATAAACACCGAGACTCCGGCATGGGCCATCGACCGCCTTTCGATTCTCGCCCTCAAAATATACCATATGCGGCAAGAGGCCACACGTCCAGATGCCAGCCCGGAACACAAGACTGCATGCCAGAGCAAATTGGATATTCTGCTCACGCAACGCCAGGACCTGTCGCAAGGTATCGAGGAACTGATCGCGGACATCGAAGCTGGACGCAAGTGGATGAAAGTCTACAAACAAATGAAAATGTATAACGACCCGGCTCTCAACCCTGTTCTGTACGCAACAAAAAAATAAATCAAGATCCTCGAAGGACACGAAGATACGCAGCAGTGAAAGATAACTATGTCTGAAAGGGACGACATATTTCATGGGGCGAAACCCGGTAAAAAGGCTCACATACTCATAGCACGTCTGTCCGCTATGGGCGATGTCGCCATACTGGTACCTGTAGTCAAAGCTCTCCGCCGGGACTTTCCCGACCTGAAGATAACCATATTGACCAGACACGCGTTCCAGATATTCTTCCGCGAGGTCAAGAATGTGGATTTCGTCTCCCCTGATTTCAACCGTCAACACAAGGGAGCCCGCGGAATCATCCGCCTGGCCGGCGAATTGAAGAGACTCGGCATAACCCATTTCGCCGATACGCACGACGTACTTCGTACAAAATTGCTACGTAAATTGCTACGCATTGCCGGTGTGAAAATATCTGTCATAGACAAAGGCAATGCTGAAAAACGCGCCCTTACCCGCAAGTACCACAAATATATGGTACAACTCGAGCCTACATACGAACGCTACCGGGACACGATACGCAACCTCGGTTTCTGTGTTAACGAACCGTCTCCAGTGATACACGAAACACTGCCACTCCCCAAAGAGATACTCGATACCGTGGGACCGAAACAGGGCAAATGGATAGGCGTAGCCCCGTTCGCCAAACATCTGGGCAAGATATATCCGACCTCGCTGACAGGAGACCTCATAGGCCTGCTGGCCCACAGATACGATCATGTATTCATATTCGGTGGAGGCGAATTCGAACGTGAATTCGCAGAGTGTATCGAAGGCATGCATCATAACGTTCATTCCGTCATCGGAAAGATAAAACTGGGGGAAGAAATGGACCTGATGTCAAATATCGACGTCATGGTCACCATGGATTCCGGTTCGATGCATATCGCCTCGCTGGTCGGGACTCCAGTCGTATCCATATGGGGAGCCACACACCCGTTTGCAGGATTCTACGGTTATGGGCAGGATCCGAATAACGCCGTGCAACTCGACCTTCCATGCCGACCATGTTCGGTGTATGGGAACAAAAGTTGCATGTACGACGATTACCACTGCATGCACAATATCCCTCCCACGACAATACTTGACAAAATTATCGAGGTCGCCGGATAATTCCAGACACGCCAGAATCTGAAAAGAAACAGAACCTGCGTGAAAAATTTCACGCAAGAATACCCACACTTCAGAAATAAAAAGTAATTTTGAGAGATTTTTGAAAGATAACGCATCTAAATCTTCGCAGCAATGAACATCCCCGCAGAGCTAAGGTATTCCAAAGACCATGAATGGGTGCGCATAGAAGGCGACACAGCAATTGTAGGTATCACGGACTTCGCACAAAGCCAGCTCGGCGACATAGTCTTTGTCGATGTAACTACCGAGGGCGAAACCCTGGGACAACACGACATATTCGGAACCGTAGAGGCAGTGAAAACGGTATCGGACGTTTTTCTGCCGGTCGGTGGCACGATAATCGCATTCAACCAAACACTCAACGACTCTCCCGAATCGGTCAATAAAGATCCGTACGGAGCCGGATGGATGGTCAAGGTCAAGATGAGCAATCCGGAAGAAGTGAATTCTCTTATGGATGCCGATAGCTATAAAGCAATGATCGGATAAGGCAGTATAAAATAAAATTAAAGAACAACTATGAGCAAAGTAACAGTAGTAGGAGCAGGCAACGTCGGAGCGACCTGTGCAAATATTCTGGCTATCAAGGAGACAGCCAGTGAAGTAGTTTTGATCGATATCAAGGAAGGACTCGCCGAAGGCAAGATCCTCGACATGTTCCAGACAGAAACCCTGTTAGACATCGACACGAAACTTACGGGCGTCACCAACGACTATTCCAAGACCGCAGGCAGCGACGTTGTTGTCATCACCTCAGGAATTCCGCGCAAACCGGGCATGACCCGCGAAGAACTTATCGGGACCAACGCAGGAATCGTAAAGAACGTCATAGAAAGTGTGGTTAAATACTCCCCGGACGCCATCATTCTCATCGTAAGCAACCCGATGGATACAATGACCTATCTGGCAGCCAAAGCAAGCGGTCTTCCTCGCAACAGGGTCTTCGGCATGGGCGGTGCACTCGACAGCGCACGTTTCAAATGCTACCTCAGCAAGGCTATCGGCGCCAACATTAACGAAATAGAAGGTATGGTAATCGGCGGCCACGGCGACACGACCATGATTCCAGTTACCAGCCTCGCCACATACAAAGGCATTCCGGTGAGCAAATTCCTCAATGCCGATGAAATTAAAAAGGTAGTCGGCGAAACGATGGTCGGCGGCGCTACACTGACCGGCCTCCTCGGAACTTCGGCATGGTATGCTCCTGGCGCAGCTGCTGCCTACATTGTCGAAGCCATCCTGAAAGACCAGAAGAAGATCATCCCTTCTTGCGTTGCACTCGAAGGCGAATACGGACAGAACGACATCTGCATAGGCGTTCCGACAATCATCGGCCGCAACGGTGCTGAAAAGGTACTCGAAATCGAACTCAGCGACGAAGAAAAGAAACTCTTCGAAGCAAGCGTCGCAGCTGTTCGCAAAACGACCTCGATACTCAGCGAGAGCGGAATACTGTAATATCATATTCCATCCGGGCAAAAGTCTCTGCAACACGCCCGGACAAAACTGACAAGGGCATCTTCCTCTCGGAAGATGCCCTTGTATCATTAAAGCAATCAAATTGCCGATCCGACACTAAAGCTGGCTTTCTAAAAATTCGGTACACTCAGACATGTATCAAGACTAAAGAAAAATTCTCGCTCATGAAGAGAATCATCTCTTCCATAATTGCCTTCCCGGGCTACTCCGACAAAACGTCACATCGGGCTCCACGTGAAATCCTGGCCAACTAAAATGTTTATTACATTGCAGAAGCGATACTGTATCTGTCTGTTCCGGGCAAAGAACAAATCGTCAAGACACTCTCGGCCTATCCACAAAACGCTCAAAAAATCGGTCGCCCACCCGATCTGTAATACGCTATAAAAGTGGACTCAACAGTCGCGCAAGCGCCTCATAGACGCTATGTAGCTTACGTCGATTTTCCCACATTTCCATGGTCATTTTGGTACTTCCCGCAAGGTCTTTCATAAAATATCCTTCGAGTTCTCTGGCAATCTGACGGTCGTACATGATTGCCGTAACCTCGAAGTTATCCTCGAAACTGCGCATATCCATATTTGCAGTTCCCACAGACGAGAATTCCCCGTCTATCATTATGACCTTCGAATGGTTGAAACCGCGTTTATAAAGATAGACATTTATTCCCGCTTCGAGCAGTTCGCCTATATATGAGCGGGTTGCCCAGTACACTATCTTGGAATCCGACCGGCTGGGTATCATCACACGTACATCTATACCGCTGAGGGCAGCCACTTTGAGTGCCGTGAGAATAGCCTGATTCGGTAAAAAATATGGCGACGATATATAGATATATTTTTTTGCTCTTGTTATGGCCGCAAAAAATGCCTGCATTATGGATGCCCAATCAGAATCAGGTCCCGACGAGGCTATTTGCATAGGGATCTCCTCGTTCACCCGGCTCGGCGGAAAATATTTTTTATAATCGTCGAGCTTCTGCCTGTCGCTAACGAAATACCAGTCTGTGGAAAACACTATATTGAGCATGGCGACTGCATCCCCTTCGATTTTGAGATGGGTATCACGCCAGGCACCGAGACGCCTCGTACGCCTGAGATAACGATCGGCAATATTGATTCCACCTGTAAAAGCCACCTGACCATCGACGACTACTATCTTGCGGTGGTTGCGGTAATTCACCCTGCTGGTCAACCACGGAAACGCCACCCGCATGAAACATCGTACATCGACTCCTGCCGCACGCATCTGCTTTCGGAATTTGCGGTTCAACCCCCAACTCCCCACATCATCATAAATAAAACGCACCTCCACACCTGCACGAGCCTTGTCCATGAGTATCTTGGCTATCTTTCGCCCTATCCTATCGTTCTCAAAGATATAATATTCCATATGTATGAACGTACGTGCAGACTTGAGGGCCTCTATTATCGCAGCGAAAGTCGCTTTACCGTTATTGAGTACGGTCACCCTGTTTTTCATCGTCAGCAGTGACTTGTTGTTGTTAAGCAACAATGTAATGATGTCTTTGTTGTCCACGATGCTTTGTCTCAGCAACGGATCCGGATTGGAGATTACGGCCAACTGTTCCCGGCTGATTTCCTCGAACTGTTGCAGGTCATCGAGCTCCTTGAGATTGAATATCTTCTCTTTTCGGTGGTTGCGTCCGAAAAGAATATAGAACGCCAGGCCGGCCACCGGCAGCAAGGCTATCACGGTAATCCATCCCAATGCTTTCACTGGGTCGTTTTTCTGCTTTATTATAATGACAATAGTAGCTATGATAATGAGGGCATAAAGTACCGTCACCATCATTTTCACATCATTAAAAGCCAACAAGCGACAAACTATTGCCATAGGCAGATCGATTAATAATTCATACAAATATAAGATTAAATCGGGAAATGGATATCAGACGTGTAAATTTCGCCGTAACTTCCTATCTTATAGTAAAAAGCACGTATTATGACAATTTTGACTCTAAATTTTGACAATTAAGAAATAATGCCTATATTTGCTCTATACATAAAGGAAGTTCCGGCTTTTACAGTCGGGATTTTCTATTTTTATTTTTTAAGAAAAGTAAAATATTATGTCTCAGAAAATAATTTATCTTACCGAAAGCGGGTTCCAGAAACTCAAAGCCGAACTCGACCAACTCCGTTCCGTGGACAGACCGGCGATAACGGCACAAATAGCCGAGGCCCGCGACAAAGGAGACCTTTCGGAAAATGCCGAATACGATGCTGCCAAGGAGGCACAGGGAATGTTAGAAATGCGGATCGCTAAACTCGAAGCCCAACTGGCTAATGCTCGCATCCTCGACGAATCAAAGATAGATACCTCAAAGATACAGATATTGAGCCGTGTTCGCCTCAAAAACCACAATACGGGGAAAGAGGTGGAATACACCTTAGTGTCTGAAAGCGAGGCAAATCTCAAGGAGGGCAAACTCTCCATAGGAACTCCCATAGCCAAGGCTCTGTTGGGTAAAAAGGTCGGCGACAAGGTAGCCGTGAATGTTCCCGCAGGAACTATCAATTTCGAGATACTCGAGATCGGTATCTGATAATGACCGAAGAGATAAACAAAGCCCCGACATATGTCGGGGCTTTGTTTTAGGGACATAAACTCAAGTCTCATCAATAAATAATGCTACGCATACATGACGACTGCAAACAGAATTTTATATGCCACGTTCTCGTCTGCCTCAGATCTGTTGATACAATGGCTGTTCCTCAAGTTTACGGCACGATCATTATGCCAAAATAAAGCCATGCCTATCGACGAAACCGATATTTTCACCAGTTAAATTTCCGAGTGTCCTTTGCAAGAATGCTGCTTTGCAATATTATTAGGCATCGAATAATGCACACAATTACCTCCCTACAGAAATGGACAGGCATAGCCTGAATCATTGTCTTCTTTTACAAATACACCCTCCAGAATACTATCTTGCCCGAGTCTTTTTCAATGAGCGTATCTGCTTCCGGATCGAAAACAAAGCGCATGGTATTATATCTGGCCGAATCCTCACCTGAAGGCGTCATCCAGCTTTCGTACTCGGCCTCATTATCATACCTGAAAACTCTCTCCTCCTCATTGAAAAGCAACGTATATGGTCCCGTACGCTTCCACTTGCCCTTTTTAGACAACATCACATCCCGTTGCCGGGCAAACTCACCCAATACGTATGTATAGTTAGGCAGAACCCTGAATTGATACTTCATGGTATCCATTGTAAATTCGTATGCGCCTACCATATATACCTGATCTTTGCCTTCCGAAGGGCCGAAATCCAACAGGGAGTCGACAGTAATATACATCATCATGTCATAGCCCATTATGGTATCTTTCGGTGCCACGGAGCCATAGAACTCTATCCACCTGGTATTCGCCGTCGAATCTCCACGTTTCATGGTTTCCATGACAGGCTTCAGCCGACCGGCACTCGAATCGGTAACTATAAACTTCACGAAATTGGCTCTGTCGACAAATATATTTGATCCCGTATCGGTCAAAGTCAGCTTTCCGTCGAAATAGGCATATTCGATCTTATCCGGCACCGGTCTGGAATTGCAACCGACAAAAACGAACAGCAGCACCGCAACCGACGATATTATCGTAATCTTGCTTCTCATGATCTCCTTACTATTCATGCCCAAGTATTTTGTCAATTAGCGCTTTGGGTTCTGGTTCATGCCCCCTGAATTCCACATAAAGCTGCATGGGCGGCACGGATCCTCCGGCCTCGAGCAATTTACGGTATGCGGCTCCGGTTTCCGGATCGAAGATACCTTTCTCTTTGAAAAGCGAGAACGCATCGGCCTCGAGTACCTCGGACCATTTATACCCGTAATAACCTGCCGCGTAGCCGCCCGCAAAAATATGCCGGAACGAGGTCGACATACACGATCCGTCAACAAGCGGCAGAATTTGCGTTCCAGCCATAGCCTTACGTTCGAAAGCAGCCGGATCGCCATCGACAGGCTCGGTTATCGAGTGCCATGCCATATCGTTGAACCCGAATGACAGCTGACGCACATTGGAGTAGGCGGCCATATAGTTCTTTGCCCTGACAATCTTTTCGACGAGTTCGGCCGGAATCTTTTCCCCCGTCTGGAAATGCACGGCCCAAAGGTTGAGAAATTCCTCCTCGGTAGCCCAATTCTCAAGCAACTGCGAAGGAAGCTCCACGAAATCGTGATATACGTTGGTACCTGTAAGCGAAGCGTAGGTTCCCTTGGCGAGCATTCCGTGCAGGCCGTGGCCGAACTCATGCAGTGCGGTAGAGAATTCATCGAAGGTCAAAAGCGACGGCATGTCAGCAGTAGGCTTGGTGAAATTGTAATTAAGCGTCACTAGCGGCCTTACTTCAGTTCCGTCGGCTTTGGTATACATCTCGCGGAAATTGGTCATCCAGGCTCCGCCGCGCTTGCTGGCACGGGGGAAATAATCGACATACAACACGGCGAGAAAACTTCCGTCGGCATCGAACACCTCGTAAGCCTTTACGTCGGGATGATATACCTGTATATCCGGGGCATGCTTGAACGTTATGCCGAAAAGTTTGTTGGCCAACATGAACGATGCAGCCTCTACGTTTTCAAGTTTCAGGTATGGTTTGACAAGTTCCTGATTGAGAGCGTATTTCTCGGTCTTGTATTTTTCGTCGTAATACGAAAAGTCCCACGGCATGAATTCATCGGGGGCATCGGGCTGTGTTTTGGCATATTCGACTATCTGTCGATACTCCTCCATTGCAGGCTCCTTCGTCGGGGTAAGAAGTTCCGTAAGGAAATTATTGACGGTACTCCTGCTGCCTGCCATTTTCTCTTCCAGCACATAATCGGCAAAGGTTTCGTAACCGAGCAGGTTTGCCAGTTCGAGACGCAACGTAGCTATACGGTTCGTCACCTCGCGGTTATCCCATTGTCCTTCATGGTAACCCAGTGATGAATTCGCTCTCCAGAGTTTCTCCTTTATGTCCCGCTCGCGCGAATATTTCATGAAAGGAGCATAGCTCGGAAAATCAAGTGTTACGCGCCATCCTTCGACGCCGTGTGCAGCAGCATCCTCGGCCATGGCAGTCTTGACGAAATCGGGCATATACTCCACCTTAGCCGAATCGGCAGGCGGTATGACGTATGAGAACGCATTGCTTTCGGCCAATACATTCTGTCCGAATTTAAGCGTGAGCAGTCCCAATTCCTGAGTTATCTTTCGGTACTTTTCCTTGTCGGCATCGGAGAGTGCCGCACCGCTGCGGGCAAAGCCCCTGTATGTCTTATCGAGAAGCATCCATTGCTCGGGCGACAACGGACTCTCATCCCATTTCCTGCCGTGATAATAGTCATAGACCTTTTTAACCCTCTGAAAAAGAACCGGATCGAGCGAAACATCGTTACTGTATTCCGTCAGCATGGGCTGCACCTCTTCGGCGATAGCTTCCATTTCGTCCGAAGTATTGCTCGAGTTGAGCGCATAGAAGATCGAGGCCGTACGACCCAGCAGTTCACCGCTGCGCTCCAGAGCCTCGATCGTGTTTTCGAAAGTAGGCTCTTCGGGATTCTTTATAATAGAGTCTATCTCTGCGCGTGCCTGGGCGATGCCCTCTTTGAAGGCCGGAACATAATGTTCGAGTTTTATCTCGTTGAACGGAGGAGTCCCGTGCGGCGTGTTGAACTCGCCGAGCAAAGGATTCTCAGACTTGCCGGAACAACCGGCAATGACAACAGATAGAGCCATAGCTATTATATTTTTATTCATTTATATAGACCTTACTAATTAGTAGTATATATTATCGTAATGCGAATTCGACTTGTCGTATTTCAGATCGCGCAGGATATTCGATTTTATGTGGATATTGAAACTCCAGCTCTTCATAAATCCGGTCGGCACCCACGAGAAACTCATCTGCCAGCAATGCAGGTCTCTATTGATCGAGAATGTCGTGGGAGTCAGTTTCTTCTCCTCGAAGTCGTAACCGCTGTTGAACGACACGCCCCATTTTGGTGTCAGTGTGACGGATCCATTGAAACTCAATGTCTGGGTAATGTTTTTGCGCAACCCGCTGTTCTGGTAATATACGCTGTAATTGAAACTGAAGTTCCACGGAATACTGAAGTCATAGTAACGCGAAGTCATCAGTGCCCGGCGTGTGGCGGGATCGAGCTCCTCCCCTTGTTGGTCGAAGAATCCGCCGTTCATAGCATATATTTCCTCGGGGGTACCGCTGTTTGGATCGTTAACGGCAGGAACGTCGCCACTGCCCGAATTGAACGAATATCCGAACGATGTGCTCGCACTCGTTATGCGGCCGATCTTGCCATCTTTCCACATGAGTTTGTCTATCCTGCGGCCGTCCGAATCGAGGTAATAAGGATCCAAGGAGCCGCTGATATTGAGCCCGAATCCGCGGAAAATCGTGGAGCGTATACTCCACCCTATGGTCGACATCTTGAACGATTCGGCAAGGAAGTTATAGCTCCCGCTCAATGTAAAACTGTCGATCAGTTTGACCTTTTTCACACCCGTCGAATCTGCTTTGCTGCGTACTTTCATTTCGAGTGTCTGCGAAAGTCCGAATCCTATGCTGGCCTGCGGTCCCGACGGTGCGCTGAAGTATGCTCCGTCCTGAGTCGGGTAGTAATATCCGATGGTTCCGGTCGAGTCGCTCTGATAGCTTTTCTGGAAACCCCAACGCGGATTCCTGAAATCAGGTGCATATGAGAAACTGAACGTAGGCGTCACTACATGTCTCACGGCTTTGACCACAGGATCCTTGCCGATGAATTGATAGTCTCCGTACAGCTTGGTATTGAATGATCCGGAGAATCTGAAACTATACTGCCTGTAAAATCCGTAAGTCGTATCGGACTTGACCATTTGCTCCTTCTCCGACCACTCTTTCTCTATCTTGCGGAATGACCATTGCTCGTTATATGTGGCGCTGGGACTGAAATTGAGGTAATTGAACAGGCTGAACGACGTTGAGATAGGTATCGTATGCTTCACGCCATTCCTCATTTTATCCAGCAGGTTTCCTTTGAAAAGCTCGTCCTGTTTTATGGTCGGGATTCTGTTGGTCAGCGAACCGTTGTAGCTTATCGATATTTTTTCGTACCATGCCTCTTTCCCGCCGACCGAAACTTTACGCTTGAACGGGTATATGCGCGACATGTTGAAAACTATATTCGGGAAACTTATGGTGATGGTAGAGTCTTTGGAGTTCTGCGAATGCTGCATATTGGTAGAAAACGAGAACGGTTTGTTTGGCCATACCTTCGAATAGGCTATCGAAGAGTTGGTCTGTGTATTGAGGTAATCGTTCATACTGTTCGAACCGTACCTGTTATAGGTCGTGGACGAGAAATTAACGCTTGCCGAGAAGGTGGAATTGGGCCGGAATTTCGGGTCCTGTCTATGAGTCCACTGGAAACTGAAAGCATTCGTATTGGTATAATCTTCCGAACCCTTATCGCCGATAATCACCTTGGAGTAATTGGCCGAAAGGCTCCCGCTGTACTTATAACGCTTGATATATCTCGACTGCACTCTCGTTTCCCATGAGCCCAATGTATATATACCTCCGGTCAAGGTTATGTCCATGTAATCGTTGATCGCGAAATAGTATCCGCCGTTACGCAGGAAGAACCCCTTGACAGCCTCTTCGCCGTAGGAGGGCATGATAAAGCCGGAACTGCGGCCCGAACTCATCGGGAAGAACCCGAACGGAATACCGAGGAATGGGATCGGCACATCTTCCATGACAAAGTATGTGGGGCCTACGATAAGTTTCTTCTTCGGGCTATTGACCAGCTTGGCCCGGCTCATCTGGAAGTACCAGTGAGGATGGTCGACGTCGTCACATGTCGTATACTTTCCCCTGCCGAGATTCATCGTATTGTCGGGCATCTTCTTGATCTGTTCGCCCACCAGATATCCATCGCCCTCCTGGGTTGCCACACCCTTGATCTTGGCCTTACCTGTCTCCAGATTGTATGTGATAGTATCCATTGTGTAGGACTGTCCGCGATCGACAAACTCCGGGCGTGTGGGCATATTGGTCAGCGTATCCAGAATCCCGTAAGCATGGATATGCTTGTTCTCCAGATTCACATCCTTATAATCCGACGTCAAGGTCATTCCCTGATAGTTTACGTCACCGTGTCCGAACAAATAAACTTTATTGTTGCGAAGATCGTAAACCACTGAATCGCTATTGCTTCCGTCGATCTTGTCTTCAAGAAAATTTTTAGTTTGTCGTTGACTGCGCGCAGTATCGGCCGGAACCGTATCGGGAAGAATCGCAGGCCGACGGGTAGCTGCACTGTCCTGGACGGGAGCATTCGGAAGAAGAGAGTCCCCGACTGAAGGGATGCTGTCCGAGCCGACACGACCTTGCCGTGAATCATCTGCATCGGAAACGACAGATTCGGTTTTCATCTCTGGTGAAACAGTACTACCGGAAGTGTTTGAATTGCCGTTTGTGGCCGAATCGTTGGCAATTATGGTAGTATCGGGAACAACATCAGTCGAGGCCTGCAACTCAGCCACCAACTGACATCCATCGCTACTTAGCTGATTATCAGACGGCAACGACTTTCCAAAGACCATATATCCGCACAAGAAGATGGCCGCCGGGGTGATTATGTATTTTCGTAATATACTATCCAAATCCGGAAAAAATCGTTACCTTTGCCGACGAAGTCGGCAAAAAATCAAAAAATACGGTTAAAGGTAATTTTAACCGGGTTTTCGCCCTCAAAAGTAGTTAAAAATTTACTGAATCCGCATTCGCGAACCATGAAAGTTACGCTACGCAAGATTTTTGTTTGCACAACGCTCGCTAGTATATTTTTATTGTGTATTCCATGCACGATCCGTGCCCAAAAGGCGCATGGGGTGAAAACAATTGTCATAGACCCCGGACACGGAGGTAAGGATGCAGGATGCGTATGGGGTAAAACATACGAAAAAGACATCGTCCTGTCGGTCGGATTGCAGTTAGGAGAGATGATAAAAAAGAATCTGCCGGACGTAAAAGTCGTTTACACGCGTGACAAAGACGTATTCGTCGATCTTTACAAACGAGGAGAACTCGCCAACAAGGTAGATGCGGATCTATTCGTTTCAATCCATGTCAATTCCGCGGATGTAAAAAAAGGGCAGTCTGCTCCATCGGGGACAGAAACTTTCGTCATGGGAGCATCATCGGCAGACAAGAACCTCGATGTCGCCATGAGGGAAAATGACGTGATCATCTACGAAGACAACTACGAAGAAAAATACCAGGGCTACCAACCTGGATCACCCGAAAGCTTCATCATATTCTCCCTGATGCAATACGTCAATACGGAACAAAGCATGAATCTGGCCAACATATTGCAAAAACAGTATATGAGGTCCAACATGGGGCCGGACAGAGGCGTGAAACAGAGAGGGCTGCTGGTACTCTGGCGTACGACCATGCCGAGCATATTGACCGAGATCGGCTTTATCGTGAACGAAAAAGAACGCAAGGTCATGACCTCGAAAGAAGGCCAGAAAAAGATAGCCACTTCGCTGTTCAACGCCATAAGCGAATACAAAGGCAAAATCGAGGGCAACAGCAATCCGGTGATCATAGAATCGGACCCATACGCAGATACATATTACGCAGATGAAACCGCAACCACAGCAGCCACCTCTTTTGAGGCAACCGCCCCAACAACGTCCCTTCAAAATATAGAATCCAATGTAACAACATCGGATAAATGGACATTCGACGGCAGCTCGGACAAGATTGTCTATCGCGTACAAATATACAGCGTACCCAAAAAACTCAGCCTCGAAGGAAACGAATTGCGACCTTTCAGAGGAAGAATCACGGAACGCAAAGTCGGTAACAGCTATAAATATTACGTCGGAAGCGCGACAACATACGAAAAGGCACTGGAATTGCAGAGAGACGTAAGAAAGAGAGTCAAAGACGCATTCCTCGTGGCATTCGACGACGGCAAACAGATATCCGTAAGCGAAGCCCGCGAAAGGACCAAATAGATTTTAAACAATGCGCCGGTAACCTTCAGGGACAGGCAATAAAAGCAACAAGTTAGGATTATGATAAAATTGAAAAGAGAGGTCAAGGTCGGATTATTCGCGCTCATAACTCTTGGCGCGCTTTATTGGGGCATAAATTTTCTCAAAGGTCATGATCTGTTCTCCAAGGACAATACCTACTATGCCACATACGATCAAGTCAACGGCATTCAGAAATCGTCTGCCATAGTCATCAAGGGATTCAAGGTAGGCGTTATCAGCGACATAACTTACGATCCGCAGCGTTCGGACAAAATCGTACTGCAATTCAGCATCAAAAACAAATTCCGGATACCGACAAATTCCACTGCAAGAATATACAGCGACGGTCTGCTGGGCGGCAAAGCTGTTGAAATAGCTCTCGGAGACTCCAAAACCTACCTCAGTGACGGTGACACACTGCCCTCTTTCCGCGAGAAGGATATCTTCGACATAGCCGGTTCGGAACTCGAATACATCAAACAGCGCCTCAACATAATGGCCAGCGATATTTCCAAAACACTTGACACGTTCAACACGCTCCTTTCCGACAATTCTGAAAATATAACGTCCACACTCGCCAACCTTTCCGAAATATCAGGGAATCTCAGCCGCATGATACAAACCGAGGAAACGAACATAAGAAACATCGTAAACAACATGAATACCTTCTCGGCATCGCTGCGCGACAACACCGATAAAATCGGAAACATCGTCACGAATGTAGAGAATTTTACCGACTCATTGCAAACGGCAAACATTCCCGCCCTCGTAAACGACCTCTCGTCAACCGTCGATCAGGTGAACGGAATATTAGCCAAAGTGAATGACAAGGAAGGAACCATGGGTAAACTATTCAGCGACGACGCACTTTACGATTCGCTCGTAGCCGCATCGTCCAACCTCTCCCTGCTTCTTCAGGACGTCAAGGAACACCCGAAACGTTACGTTCACTTCTCTATTTTCGGCCGCAAGGATAAATAATCGCCCCGGGCGCATATCAAGACATCGTGAATCCCGAATCCAAAATAGGCTACGACCGCATCAAGGCACAGGTCGCTGCCCTCTGCACCACCGACGGCGGACGTGAAAAGTTTCTCGACGAGAGTTTCTCGTCCGACGCAGCCACAGTATCTTCCCGCCTCCGCCTTGCCGATCAAATGCGGCAAATACTGACCATGGAGAGCGGCTTCCCAAACGGAGAGTACACCGACATCACGCTCGCAATCAAAAAAGCCGGTGTCGAAGGCAGCTTCCTCGAAGTCGGCGAGATAGCACAATTGAAGGAAGCATTGGACACCGTGTTAGAGTTGATCCGGTTCTTTGCCGCACGCAGCGAAGAGACCTATCCTGACCTCAAAAGACTCACCGAGGACATCAACGGTTTTCCAGAAATATCGAACCGCATCGAAACGATAATCGACCGCTACGGAGCCGTCAGGGATAACGCATCGGCAGAGCTCGCCTCTATCCGCCAATCCATCAGGGGGCTGGAAGGCAAGGCTTCGAGACAACTCAACCGCATACTTGCCCAAGCCCAAAGCGAAGGCATCGTAGACCCTGACGCCACTATCTCGATCCGTGACGGACGCGCCGTCATTCCCGTAGCCGCAGTCAACAAACGCAAAATAAACGGTTTCATACACGATGAGTCGGCATCCGGACGCACCTATTATATCGAACCCGTCGAGGTGGTCGAGATCAACAACGAACTGAAAGAGTTGGAATACGCCGAACGACGCGAGATTATCCGTATCCTCACCGAATTCACCGAGTGGATCCGCCCCGACCTCGACGCCATAGCCCATTCCGGCAATTACGTGACGACCATAGACATGATACGCGCAAAGGCTCGTTTCGCCATAGCCAACGGCTGCGTGATGCCCCTTGTCTCCGACGAAGGAGTCCTTGAGCTGCGGCAAGCCCGACACCCACTGCTTGCACAAACGCTCGCCAAAGAAAAAAAAGAAGTGGTTCCGCTCGACTTAACGCTTACCCCCAAAAAACATATTCTTATCATCTCCGGGCCCAATGCAGGTGGCAAATCGGTAGTACTGAAAACCGTCGGATTGCTTCAATGGATGTTCCAGAGCGGCATGCCAATTCCCGCCCTCGAAAACTCACAGTTACCGCTATTCGACAATATCTTTATAGACATCGGCGACGAGCAATCCATCGACAACGACCTCAGTACGTACAGTTCGCACCTGCTGAACATGAAAGATATGCTGAGGGAATCTACCGCCCGGTCGCTCGTCCTGATCGACGAATTCGGCACCGGAACCGAACCCGTACTCGGCGGTGCAATAGCCGAAGCAATACTCGAAAAACTCGAAAGCAAAGGATGTTACGGCGTAATTACAACCCACTACTCCAACCTTAAATACTATGCTGGCAAGTCCGACGGCACGGTCAACGGTGCCATGGCGTTCGACGTTCAGAATATCCGCCCGTTGTTCCGTCTCGAAATGGGCAAACCCGGCAGTTCGTTCGCTATCGAAATAGCCCGAAAAATAGGCCTGCCCGAAGATATTATCCGTTCGGCGTCGGACAAAGCGGGAAACGAACATGTCAACATAGAAAAACAACTGCGCGAGATAGCACGCGACAAGCGTTACTGGGAACAGAAACGAGACCGCATACGAATCGCCGACCGCAAGGTAGAGGAGTTGGAACAGCGCTATGCCGAGCAACTGGCATCTATAAAGGAACAGCGGGCGGCTATAATCAAACAGGCAAAAGCCGAGGCCGAGAAAATAACTGCCGAGGCCAACAGGCAGATCGAGAACGCAATAAAGGTAATACGCGAATCCCAGGCCGACAAAGAACTTACGCGTCTGGCTCGTAAGGAGATAGATGATTTCCGCGAGGCCCTTGCAACCGAACGCGAGGATCCCGAAGCCCAAGCACGTATCGAACGTGAGATGGAACGCATAGCGGAACGCCAGAAACGCCGCGCAGAGAGACAGCGAACACCGAAAGAAAAACCAGCAGAACAGACACCTCCGCCAATGCTTCCCGAGAAAGGGTGCAAAGTGCGCATGGATGGACAGATCGTGGTAGGCGAGGTGCAGAACATAAAAGGCAAGAAAGCTCAGGTAGCCTTCGGGCAGATACTTACGACAGTGCCGTTGGATAAGCTCACTGTCGTTTCCAACTCCGAATTCCGGAATCAGGTGCGATCGAAAACGGCGACAATAAACGTGAGCGCTGACGTATCGCAGCGAAAACTGAATTTCCGTCAGAATATCGACGTGCGCGGAATGCGTGCCGCCGAAGCCCTGGAGACAGTCGAAGACTTCATAGACGATGCCATCATGGTCGGAGCGACCGATCTGCGCATACTCCACGGGAAAGGCACCGGTGCGCTAAAAGAAGAGATAAGGCGCTACCTGCGATCTCTGGATGTCGTGGTGACTGCCGAGGATGAACACGTCGAACAAGGCGGTGCAGGAATCACCGTGGTAAAACTATCCCTGTAACAGGATAACACAAGTATCTGCTTTGCCGATGTCGATACAGCCCACGTCAGAAACCGGACTCCGTGTGTAGACAACCGCCTATTTGTGCTGCCGACATACCGATTTACATAAAGCCAAGCGAAGAGATATAACAGTCGCACGAAAAGACCATCGGATCATCATCCTCTCAATCCGCATGCAAATGAGTCCGCCGCCTTATTTCATTGGGACCGATCCATATCTTAAGTTACGTTTCTGTGAATGCACCGCAAAACCGGTCATAACCAATCTTTTGAACGGGGTTCCTACGCTGCAAAGAATCTCGTTCAACACTCGGCATCGCACTCTCAGGCACGAATCCTTTTTATTAGAACAATCCTGTAATTTTGCCGTCCACATCCACGTCGATCATTTCCGAAGCTGGAGTTTCCGGCAGACCCGGCATACGCATTATCTGGCCGGTAATAGGTATCAGAAAACCTGCCCCGGAAGCTATCTCTATCTCCCGCACCGTTATGACGAAATCTTTGGGCCGGCCTAACAGTTCCGGATTGTCCGAGAGCGATTTCTGAGTCTTAGCCATACATATAGCCAACCCGTCAAGTCCCAGAGAGTGTATCTTTTCGAGATCGGCTTTAGCCCTGGGACTGTAATCGACCGCTTCCGCACCGTATATCGTTTTGGCAATGGTCTCTATCTTGCTTTTTACGCTGTCCTTGAGGCTATATAGCGGTTTGAACGGTTTTGCATCCCGGTTTACGACCTCAGCCACCAATCCGGCAAGATCTTCGGCCCCTGCCCCGCCTTTGCCCCACACATCGGCAACAGCTGCAGGCACGCCCTTTTCTCGACAATATTCGAGCAAAAAGCCTATCTCCTCCTTACTGTCATCGGCAAAAAGATTTATCGCAACAATCGGCGTCAGTCCGAAAGCACGTATGTTCTCGAGATGTTTCTCGAGATTCGGCAACCCTTTTGCCAATGCTTCGACATCGGGTTGTTTCAAAGCGGCCAACGGTTTACCGCCGTGGTATTTCAACGCCCTCACGGTAGCCACAAGCACAACGGCCTGAGGCGATATCCCTGCTGCCCGGCACTTTATGTCGAGAAACTTTTCGGCTCCGAGATCGAATCCGAAACCTGCCTCCGTCACCGTGTAATCTGCAAGCGAAAGACCGGTCTGCGTCGCCACTACCGTATTGGTTCCCTGCGCTATATTGGCAAACGGACCTCCATGGATAATCGCCGGTGTATTTTCGATGGTCTGCACCAGATTGGGTTTGAAAGCATCTTTGAGCAATGCGGCCATTGCACCGTGAGCCTTCAGATCCCGTGCATACACGGGTTTCTTGTCATAGGTCATTCCCACGAAGATATTCCCGAGACGTTCCTTCAGGTCGGCAAAATCGGAAGAGATACAAAGTATCGCCATAACCTCCGAGGCCGCCGTAATATCGAAGCCCGTTTCGCGCGGGACTCCGTTGGAGAGGCCGCCCAAACCTACCACGATATTCCTCAGTGCGCGGTCGTTCATATCCATAACGCGTTTCCATGACACGCTTCGCGGGTCTATCCCGAGCGACCGTGTTTTGCTCTGAAGATTATTGTCGATTATTGCCGCCAGAAGATTATGAGCCTTCTCGACAACCGAGAAATCTCCCGTAAAGTGCAGATTTATGTCCTCCATGGGCAACAGCTGCGAATATCCGCCACCTGTAGCCCCTCCCTTTATCCCGAATACAGGACCGAGCGAAGGTTCGCGGAGTACCACAACCGATTGCTTGCCAATCCTGTTGAGGCCCTGTGCAAGGCCTATCGAAACTGTAGTTTTGCCTTCACCGGCCGGAGTCGGCGAGATTGCAGACACCAGAATCAATTTGCCAAACTTTTTGCGATCTATATATTTTAAGGGTATCTTGGCCTTGTACTTGCCATACAGTTCCAAATCCTCAGTATCGAGTCCGAGTTTTTCGGCTATATCCACAATAGGTTTCATAGTCGCTTTGTGCGCAATCTCGAGGTCGGTCATAATCGTTTTTTTATATTTGCAGACCCAAATATAATGAACCGAGTTCGCAAAAACAAACAACCGAACCAAGCTAAATCGGCTCACGCATATTTAACCGCAGCCAAATCGCATAATAGACAATTTTGCCATATCTTTGTGAGCGATGGAACTTGACAAAACATTTTTGAAGGCCCTGAGGCGCGAACCTCTCACCGAGGACGAGGCATTGCACCTCTATCTCGACGCAGAAACCGCCGAATTGGCAACCGTGGCCGATGCGCTCAGACGCGAAAGCGTGCCCGACCCTACCGTGGTGACATGGCAGATAGACCGTAACGTCAATATAACGAATGTCTGCATTTCGGGCTGCAAGTTCTGTAATTTCCACTGCAAACCACACCAGAAAGATCTCGCCTTCATAACATCCATCGAAGAATATTCCCGTAAAATCGAGGAGATGCTTGCACTGGGGGGCGACCAGTTGCTGCTTCAAGGCGGACTTCACCCGAAACTCGGCATCACATATTACGAGGGTCTATTCCGTGAACTCAAACGGCTCTACCCTAACGTAAAACTGCACGCACTCGGGCCTCCAGAGATCGCCCACATAGCCCGAATAAGCGGCATAAGTACGGACGAAACTCTGCAAAGACTTGTCGATGCAGGACTCGAATCTCTGCCGGGAGCCGGAGCCGAGATTCTGGTCGACGATGTACGGAAACGCATCTCTCCGGGGAAACCGTCGGTCAAGGAGTGGCTCGACGTTATGCGCTCTGCGCATAAAATGGGACTTGCCACCTCGGCTACCATGATGTACGGACACATGGAAACTCCCCGGCACCGTATCCGCCATCTTATGAGCATACGCGATCTGCAGGCCGAATGCCCGCAAGGCAAACCCGGATTTCTGGCTTTCATTCCCTGGATATTCGCCAGCAGAGGTACGGAGCTTGAACAGGAAGGTATCACAGCATCCTTCTCCCCGACCGAATATATACGCGTCATAGCCATCAGCCGAATCGTACTCTATAACATCCGCAATATCCAGGCTTCGTGGCTCACCGTCGGCAAACAAACAGCACAGGTAGCGCTCCATTCCGGTGCGAACGACATGGGGTCCATAATGATAGAAGAGAACGTCGTATCGTCGGCAGGGGCACGCAACAGTTTCGACGCTGAAGGGATACAGGCTGCCATCCGCGAGGCTGGTTTCACTCCGCAACTGCGTGACCAGCAATACAGGCCAAGGGAATACAGCCCCCACCGCTAACGGTTACAAAAATTGCTGACAGAAGAGGCTACTCAAACGAGCAGGGCGAATAATCTACCTCGACGATCTCTTTCTCATCGAAAAACTGTTTCCACTCTTTCTCGGCGTTTTCCGCACAATCCGATGCATGGATAGCATTTCGCGTAAGATCTGTTCCGAACATGCGACGGATGGTACCCTCGTCGGCATTACGGGGATCTGTCGCACCGACAAGTCTTCGTAACGAATCCACGGCATCCTCGCCCTCGAGCAAAGCGACAACTATCGCCCCCGATGTCATATATGTCGACAACGCTTCGAAAAACGGCTTGCCCCTGTGTACGGCATAGAACCGAGCCGCATCGTTACGGTTCATGAATGTCATCTTCATGGCACGGATCGTAAAACCGTCGGCAAGAATCATGTCAAGTATCTTGCCCGTATAACCCCCTGCCACGGCATCGGGTTTTATTATGGTGAAGGTTCTCGTCTTCATGGCATTTTTTTACACCCACACATGCAATTATCCGGCCAACCGGGCTATCCACAAAGTCAATAAGCGGCAAAACAATAAATTCGAGAAAACAGACGCTGCGATGCGCAGTCAATGGTCAGTAAGAATCTCTCCGACCCGGACGAGACAGCAATATTTCCGTTGCTCCGCAATGCGCAGACAAAAGAGATGTGCAAAACAAACTACACGCGCATCTACTCCTCTTCGGTAAAAGTGTCGCGATTGGCCGTATAGGTATCCCATTTATCGAGCACCTGCTGCATATCGTCGGGCAAAGAGCTCTCGAAATAGATATTTTCGCGAGTAGACGGGTGTACGAAACCGAGGCTACGGGCATGCAAGGCATGACGCGGCATAATACTGAAACAGTTTTCGACAAACTGCCTGTATTTGCTGAATGTGGTTCCCTTGAGTATACGGTCGCCGCCGTAACGCTCGTCGTTGAAAAGCGGATGACCTATATATTCCATGTGGACCCTGATCTGATGCGTACGTCCTGTCTCCAGTTTAAGTTCCAGCAGCGTAACGTAGCCGTAACGTTTCAGAACCCTATAGTGTGTAACCGCATGTTTTCCGTCGCTTCCGTCGGGGAATACGGCCATTTTGAGTCTGTCGCGGTGACTGCGTCCGATATTGCCTTCGACAGTCCCTTCGTCCTCTTCGAAGTTACCCCACACGAGTGCTACATAACGCCGCTCTATGGTATGATCGAAAAACTGCTTGGCAAGCCGTGCATGCGCCTTCTCGTTTTTGGCAATGACCAACAAACCCGAGGTATTCTTGTCTATGCGATGGACAAGCCCTGCCCTTATGTCCCCGTCCTGAAACAGAGACAGGTCTTTGAGGTGCCATGTGAGGGCGTTGACCAGGGTGCCGCTATAATTGCCGTGACCCGGATGAACCACCATCCCGGCGGCTTTGTTCACGATAAGCAGATCGTCATCCTCGTATGGAATCTCGAGAGGAATGTCTTCCGCGATTATCTCCACCTCGCGACGTGGATACGGCATCACTATCTGTATGACGTCGAGCGGTTTGACCTTATAGCTCGACTTTACAGGACTACCATTCACAAGAATATTGCCGTTGTCGGCCGCCGTCTGGATCCTGTTGCGGGTGGCATTCTCCATCCGTGCTGTGAGATACTTGTCTATGCGCAGCATGGCCTGCCCCTTGTCGACAGTGACCGAAAAATGTTCGTAGAGTTCGTCCTGCTGTTCTTCGTCGTCCAAGAGAAGATCGGCGGTATCCATTTCCGTATCGGTCGCCGGACACGTTATGTCTGCAACATTGTCCTGCTGACTTTTCTGAAGCACGCGACTTTTCACCTCTGCCACCTTCCCGTCCTATTAAAATACATCGAGCGAATCGTTCTCCGAATCCGTCTGGCTATTTACCGAATCGAGGTACCGTTTGGCCTCATTGTCGGCTGTGACAGCGCCATTTCTGACCTTATCGTCGTCGAGCGTAAGAAACAGCTCCACGCTCGTACCCGGATCCACACGCTTCACCTGCTGCGGCGACTGTTTATACACACGGGCCTCGTTCCGATCCATTATAGATATATTATCGTCGTAATGCACCGCTCCGACATTCATTCCCGCTTCCCAAATACGGTTTTTAGCCTCGTTCAGCGTCAGGCCTATGAATTTCGGCATAACCGGCAACGGTTCCTCCGGATTCAGTCCGACAATCAGTGTAACGCCGGATCCCTGTTCGGCCATTTTGTCGCTATTCTCAGTGATGGCCACTCCCCGATATTGCTGGGCAAGTACATAGTTGGTAGCTATATCTTCCTGATATATTATGCGGTCTATTTCAAGACCTGCCGACTGAAGATTATTCTTGGCCTGCCTCAACGAGAAGCCTGTCACATAAGGTATCTTCACCATCTTTCGTCCGTGGGCGCTGATCGTAACGAAGATCCTGCGTCCCTCCTTGACATGGGTTCCAGGTTTCGGAAACTGATCGAGTACCGATCCTCCGGGTGAAGTAGGCACATAGAGCGAATCGTTGATCTCGATGACAAGGCCTCCATTATTTGCCAGTTTGTCAGCCTGCTCCATCGTCATGCCCGTGAAATCGGGAACACTCTGGTATTTGTTATGGCGTGTGCAAATATTGAGCAGGATAGATATGATAAACACAAACACTATTATCGCACACACGGCGAGCACCAGGTTGCGCACCAATAGAGTGCGGCCCAATCTGGATATAAGGCTATCGGATGATGACATATTGTTCTACTGTTTTGTTTCGTTGCGTGTAAAGTTACTCCTTTTCACCGGATTATAAAACGTATCGCGTTCCACCGGTTCGAATCCGGCGGCACGGACCAGTTTTTCTATATCTGCGACCGTCATCGATGGTTTCTGTTCCTCGGCTCCGGCCATTGAGTATATCTTTGTAGTATCGTCGATAGTACCGTCTATATCATCCGCCCCGAACGACAAGGCCAGTTCCGTGACCGTCTTGCCGTACATGGGCCAATAGGCCTTCACATGCGGAAAGTTATCGAGGAAGATTCGCGAGACGGCAAGCATTTTAAGATCTTCCGTTATAGACACTTCGCCTAAATGCGACATAGAGTTCCCCGCGCTGCGATATTTCAATGGGATAAAGGCGTTGAAACCGCCCGTTTCGTCCTGAAGTTTGCGCAGACGATCGAGATGGTCGATCCTGTGTGCCACAGATTCGATATGGCCATATAGTATGGTCGAGTTCGTAGGAATGCCCAATTTGTGCGCCTCCCGATGGACTGCAAGCCACTCTTCGGCCGTTCCCTTGTCGGGACATATCTGCGAACGTATATCCGGAGCGAATATCTCGGCCCCGCCACCCGGGATAGCCTCCATCCCGGCATCTTTCAGCAACGAAAGGCCCTCTTCGAGTGTAAGTCCCGCCTTACGGATCATATACCCCAGTTCAATAGCCGTGAAGGCTTTCACAGCGACATACGGCAGCACCTCTTTCACCAGACGTACCATATCGATATAGTGCCAGAGATCATGTTTCGGATGTACCCCGCCGACTATATGCACCTCGGTTATCTCTTTCCCAACGTAACCGCTAACGATTTCCCTCACCTTGTCGAGGGAATAATCCCATGCCATCGGCGATTCAGCAGCCTTGTGGTAAGAACAGAAGCGGCAGTTGAACACGCATACATTCGTAGGTTCCACATGGATATTGCGGTTATAAAACACGACCTCGCCGCTTTTTTCTCTTTTCAGTTCGACAGCCAGCATACCGAGCAAGGCGAGAGGCGCCTGCATCCAGAGTATCTCTGCATCTTCACGAGAGATTCTTTCGCGGCCACGCACTTTGGCGACCACTCTCTTAACATCGGGTGTTAGATTCAATTCTTCCATTGCGCAAAGATAGTGCAATGGAGATGGAAAGTCAAATATGATTCCATTTTCCACCGAAGCGCACGAAACCGATAACTAATTAGAAAGCCCGGCTATTCTGTATCGACCTAAACCGATTCCGTTTCCCCTCGAAACAATTTGCATCCTGACAAATAGATATTGAATCATCCAACATCGCCGGCAATGATTTTCGGGTATAGATCGTTCTATGACAAGTCTTACAGCGAAGTATCGTAATCTTGCAGGCCGATCATTCTGCCCTGTAAATATCCATTCGGGCAGATATCCTCAATTACACTCTATTGTATTCGATCTGTATTCCGAGGATAGATATTTATGGAGATATCGGGTGATCGGCCAACGATTTCTTCAAACAAAAAAAGATGTTCCTGCCGAGAGGAACATCTTTTTATATAAAACCGTAGATCAGGGCTTATTTAGCGAGTGTTTCGCATGAAACAGTAAGTTTTTTACGTCCCTTTGCCCTGCGTGCGGCAAGCACCTTGCGGCCGTTTGGGGTGGACATCCTTTCACGGAAGCCGTGCTTATTTATCCTTTTCTTGCGCGATGGCTGATAAGTCCTTTTCATGGTTGTTTATATCTTTTTTGTTTGTTCGTTTAGTAAGTGGAACCCGAAAACCGGGCACTATGAATCCGGCCTTTAATTACAGCGCGTTAACCTGTTTTTGAAGGCTGCTCTTGAGGTTACCCGCTTTGTTGGCATGAATGATGTTTTTCTTAGCCAATTTGTCGAGCATAGCCGTCACCTTAGGGAGAAGTGCTTCAGCAGCGCTCTTGTCCGAAGTATTGCGGAGAGCTTTCACGGCATTGCGAGCCGTTTTGTGATAGTAACGGTTCTGCAGCCTTTTCACCTGGGTCTGGCGAATTCTCTTTTTTGCCGAATTGTGGTTTGCCATATCTTTGTTACGTAAATTGTCTGGTAAAATAAAAAAGCGCTACACCTCACTCCCTCTCTTCATACATCCCTCTCACTCTGTCGCGCCTGTGTAGCCCATAGGAGAATCGAACTCCTCTTTCAAGAATGAAAATCTTGCGTCCTAACCGATAGACGAATGGGCCAATTGCCGTATTCTTTAGTAATTCAGCGGTGCAAAGATAGGGAAAAAGAAATTAGTTGCAAATATTTTCGAGAAAAAAACTGAAAAAATTTATTTCATCCGCACAGTTTTCGTTTTCGGATCGAATCTCACGGAAGTATCGACAAAAAGCCGCTGTATGTCGCCGTTGTCTATAAGTTGGGCCGCGGTCCCGTAATGGAATCGTCCGTTCTCTATAACGGCGAGAGTATCGCATAATTCCAACGCAATACCGAGATCATGAGTCGAAAATATTATCGTCTTCTTCTGTTTATGAGCCAGTTCACGCAGCAGAAGACATATCTCGTAGCGATTGGGCAGGTCGAGAAAAGCTGTCGGCTCGTCGAGCAGTATTATCGGTGTATCCTGGGCAAGAGCACGTGCTATCATCACTCTCTGCCGTTCGCCGTCGCTAAGGGTATCGATGGGTTTGTGTGCGAATGCCGACATTCCTACCAGGGCCAGCGACTCGATCACCTTCTCGCGATCGACATCCGTGAGCGAACCTATCCAATTTGTATAGGGTGCGCGCCCGATGGCGACTACATCGGCGACTTTCAGGTTCGTAATGCGAACCTCGTCGGTCGACACGAAACTTATCCGCGAAGCTATTTCACGTGCAGTCATCGACTCCAGCGATCTGCCATCGACCACCACGTCGCCGCCGAGAGGTTTTGCAAGAGCGGCAATAGTTCTCAACAGTGTACTTTTTCCCGTTCCGTTGCGACCGATGAGTGCCGTGAATTCCCCCCATCCGAAACCGAGATCGGCCCCCGCAAACAAAACCCGGTCGCCATAACCCAACGTCAGGTTTTTCAACTCGACAGTATAGATCCTTTCCGCTTCCATCATTAAAATATCTTACGGTTGCGGACGATCACCAACACTACCACCGGAATGCCCAAAAGAGCTGTTATGGTATTGATCGGGAGGACCATGTCGTTCGCAGGCAATTGCGATATGATGTCGCAAACCAACATTATCAACGCGCCGAGCATTATCGCACCCGGCATCAACACACGATGGTCGGCATCGGCAAACAGCATTCTCGCTATATGAGGTACGGCTATACCTATAAATCCAACAGGTCCGCAGAAAGCGGTTACTGTCCCGGCCAGTAATGTCGTACTTAAAAATATGATCGTGCGCGTGAGGCTTATGTTCAGTCCCATGGTGCGTGCGTAGTTCTCGCCGAGCAGAAGCATATTGAGCGGTTTAACAAGCAGTATCGAGAGCAGCAGTCCCGCTAAGCATACGGGCAGCAATATGCCGAGCTGTCCCGCAGTGACTCCGCCGACCGAGGCCATGGACCATATCACGAAAGACTTCAACGCACCCTCCGGACTGAAATATTGTAGTATTTCGATAAAAGCCGTGGCAGCGCTTCCTATCATCATGCCGAGAATGAGTATCACCATGATATCCTTGATCCTGACCGACACTGCCATTATGATTATAAATATCAGTGCGGCGCCTATCCATGCCGAACCTGCCATACCGAGGTTACGGACAATATCGCCTGTCGCTCCGGCGCCCAACAAGGGCAGTCCCAACAGAAACAGCGCCACGCCAAGGCTTGCCCCGGAACTGATACCCAACACGAACGGACCGGCAAGCGGATTTCGGAAAAGGGTCTGCATCTGCAGACCGCTTGCCGACAACGCCGCGCCAGCAACGACAGCTACGGCAGCTTTGGGAAGCCGGAATTTCAAGATTATCGCCCGGGCCGTTTCATACGCCGAAGGATCAGATGCGATGCCGGGCCGTCCGGTAAGTACGGCCCATATATCGCCGACATGAAGCTGGGCCGAACCCAACAGCACGTCAGCAACGAAAAACAGGACTATCAATATCCCGACAATAGCAAACACTGCTATGTTACGTCCGCGCGACGACATCTATTCAACTTTGTTAAAATAATACGGTTCGTAATCCGGATACATCCACGGGTAGAATATCTTAACCATATCCTTGAGTACTATGTCGGGCCGTACGGCCCCAGACTCCCAAAAATCACTTCCCCCTTCCGAAGTACCTCTTTTGTTGCAATTAAAGACACGTCCGTTAACGACCGGCGGAATCTCCCCGAACCGCGGATTCTCCGCTAAAAGATCGACTTTTGTGGAGGCCTGTCCCGGATTGAGCCATACATCGGAACTGTTTGCAAATATATATGCCGATTCGACACTTATGGGCCGGCTCTGCTGCGAGTCTACCCCTGCGCAGGCATATTCGCCCTGCGCATCGCGGATCAGACGCACCATATAGCTGCGGTCGCCGGGCACGAACCACGTATCTCGGTATGGAGCATTCAGCATAACTTTCGGTTTAGCCGACGAGAGAATCACGGTCCGGGCACGAACATCATCGCACAAACGCTCGTAATTGTACCTAACGCTGTCGAAAATATCCGCAGCCTGCTCGCGTCGGTCGAACATCTCTCCGAAAGCAACCAACCACTCGGCCTTGCCCAACGGCGACTGTTCGACATAGTCACCTATATATATATATTTGATGCCGAGTTCGTCGAGTTTTCGCGTCATTGCCGAATTGTCGCCATATACTCCGTAAAGAAATACGAGATCGGGACGCAGCTCGGCCAATACCTCGTAGTTCATGTTGCTGTCATAACCCACATCTCGCAACAACCCCTTTGCAAAACGCCCTCTTACATTACCGTTGGTTATATAGGATACACCGGAAACGCCTTTTATAGTCTCCTCCTCTCCAAGAGCCGAGATAAATGCCACATACGACGAGGACATGCACACGACCTTTTTCAACGGAACGTCTACCACCGCTCCTTCGAAATCCTTTGGTGGCTGTTCTCCTGCCCGTCTCAAAAACAGGTTCATATCCACATTTTCCGCTCCCTGCCACGGATTTCGCACCGATAACACGGAACTCTCACCACAACCGAAAACCGAAAACCCATCGGCAAAAACCGGCATATACAGAGTGTCGGTGAACAAGGATGCGGTTTTGCCTCCGCCGCCGCAAGAACACGATAAGACGGACAGAAACCCGGCAACCGCAAATATCGTCGATCTGTAAAGAATCTTCATTGCCTTCGGATTTTAGGATATGAAAGCTCATCGACCATAAGCAGGACAAGGACAAGGAAAAAGCCCGTATCTCCTCCGGTGAACATCTTCACAATCATGTTGACCGCTATGAGCAATATACCGAACCATACACCGACCCTGACCTTCTCGCGTTCGTCGGCCATTCTGAAATGGCGTACTATGCCAACCGTACGCCTGGCTCGAAAAACAAGGTAGACCACGAGTGCCGCCGTCTCTATGACCGCCCCGGCCAGCGGAAACACTCTCGCCAGCAATTTACCGGCTATCAGGATAATGATTACCGTTATGAGCAATCCCTGCCGTGTGACTTTTACCATAAATGTCGTCGATTGAGGAAACGTACAAAGGTAAAAAAAGAGCTCGGGGAAGCCAAAACCGACAACATTTTTTACAAACAACGCATCATTTAACATGAACCGCCTCGTACCCTATGTGCGAAAAACGCGGATATTTATTCTTATCTTGACACATTCCGATATCAATCTGCAAATCTTTTCTTAGCTTTGCACGCAATATACCAATCATTAAAGCTTTATTGTCTTTATGCCTACTTTATCACGCAAAGGGCAGCAAATGCCTCCATCGCCCATCCGCAAACTGGTCCCCTATGCCGAAAGCGCAAAGCGCCGTGGCATCCAGGTTCTACACCTCAATATCGGACAACCAGATATTGAGACTCCGGCAGGTGCGCGAGCAGCGGTAAAGAACAACCAGGAGACCATTTTCGAATATACCCACTCGGCCGGCATCGAAAGCTACCGCCATAAACTCGTAGAATATTACCAAAAGAACCACATAGATGTCTCCATTGACGATATACTCGTTACGGATGGTGGTTCCGAAGCACTTTTCATGGCGATGACGGTTTGTATGAACCCGGGCGACGAGGTACTTGTTCCGGAACCATACTATGCCAACTACAACGGTTTTGCGATGGAAGCCGGGGTCACGATAAAACCCATACAATCCACCATAGCGAACGACTTCGCACTACCCCCGATTGCCGATTTCGAAAAGCATATCACACCCTGGACACGGGCCATCCTGTTGTGTAACCCGAACAATCCGACCGGCTATCTGTACAGCAAGGAAGAGCTGAAAACACTGGCCGAAATCGTAAAGAAACACGACCTTTTCCTGATCTGCGACGAGGTGTACCGCGAATTCTGCTACGACGGAGAGAAGTTCTACTCCACACTCAATCTCAAAGGCATCGAACAGAATGTTATAGTAGCGGATTCAGTGTCGAAAAGATACAGCATGTGCGGAGTCCGTCTTGGCGCACTCGTAACCCGCAACAGGGAGGTATACAATGCCTGCATGAATATGGCCCAGGCACGTCTGTCACCGCCACTGCTCGCACAGATAGCAGCCGAGGCAGCCATAGACACCCCTCAGGAATATTTTGACGCCGTCATATCCGAGTATATCTCGCGCAGAGACTGTATAGTCCAGGCTCTCAACAAGATCGACGGAGTATATTGTCCTACGCCCAAAGGCTCTTTCTACACCATCGTGAAACTTCCTATCGACAACTGCGACAGGTTCGCACAATGGCTTCTCGAAGAGTTCTCGTACAACGGACAGACCGTAATGTTGGCCCCCGCCACAGGATTCTACGTAACGCCCGGAGCAGGCCTGGACGAAGTACGCGTAGCTTACGTCATCAACAAGAATGACCTACTGGCCGCCGCAAAATGTATCGAAGAGGCTCTCAAGGTCTATCCCGGACGTACAAACAAATAGCATCCCGATCTGCATGCATATGGCCGGGCATCCAAAAACCCGCCATCGACCATAACCACACTTTGAAACAAGCGGAATTCATATAGTTTCCTATGGTTATCTATTCCGCATATATGTGCCATATTACCTGTTTTTCCATGTGAAGCATAGCCAACCTGGTAAAAATTCATACCTTTATCCTACCTTCACATGAACCGGACGCTATCTTACATGACATCGAATAAAACTAAGAACCCAATCGCAATGGTACAATTATACAGGAATATCGCAACATTCTTATGCTGCCTGCTCTTATGCGGAAGCGTATCGGCACAATCACTCACCCGGGTGCGCGGAGTAGTAAAGGATGCCATTACAGGCGAGCCTGTACCGCGTACGAGCGTCATGTTCTCCGGTACCAGCATCGGCGTATCGACAGACAAGGATGGCGCCTACAGTCTCGAAACACGTGAAGACGTCTCCAAAATAGAAGTATCGTCCCTCTCGTACGAATCGCAGACCATCGACATCCAACGCGGTGCTTTCAACACCATCGACATAGAACTCGAACCGGCCATCACACAAATGTCGGCAGTAACCGTCCGCGCAGGTGTCAACCCTGCACACCCCATACTGGACAGCGTGATAAAATACAAATACAAGAACGATCCCGGTCTGAAGGAGTCCTACCGATACAACACCTATACCAAAATGGACATGAGCCTGGCCAACAAAACCAGGTTCCGCAACAAGAAACTGCAAAAGAATTTCGGGTTCGTATTCGAAAACCTCGACACATCGGCAATAACCGGACAGGTCTATCTTCCGGTCATGATAACGGAATCGACATCGGAATACTACTACCGCAAACGGCCGCAGCTCGAAAGGGAGATAATCACCGCCAGCCGCATATCGGGTGTCGAAGATTACAACTTCGCCCAATTCACCGGAGCACTCCATGTAGATATCAATATCTACGACAACTATATCAATCTGTTCGGCGTGAACGTTCCCAGCCCGCTTTGCGACCACGGACGCGCTTTTTATGAGTACACGCTAATGGATAGGATCGAGATAGACGGCCGTAAGACATACTTCATATATTTCGAACCCAAAAGTCTCGCCAGCCCCGTTTTCCAGGGAGAAATTTATATAGACGAAACCGACTGGGCACTGCGCTCGGCAAAAATGCGCCTTGCCAAAGACATCAATGTCAACTGGCTGCGAAGCCTCTACATCGAAAACCTCAACGATATAGTAGACGACGGATCGACATGGTTCAAAAAACAGGACCGGATTATGGCCGACCTCTCGCTTTCGATGTCAGATTCGTCGAAACTCGTCTCGATCATGGGCCAGCGCGAAATCAATTACTCCGACATCGAGGTCAATGTAGACATACCCAAAGAGATCGTCGACATGCGCAACAATATGGCCATCACCCCCGAAGTCCTCAAAAACGACGAGGAATTCTGGGCCGGAGTGAGACCTTACGAACTCAGCGAGCGAGAAAAGGACATATACGCCATGGTCGACTCGGTAAAGAACGTCCCGATGTTCCGTACGATTTATGACGTCATAAACACCTTTGTGATAGGATATCAGAAAACCGGACCAGTAGAAATCGGATCCATATACAAAGCATTCAGTTTCAACAAGCTGGAGGGCGCACGGTTCCAACTCGGGATCAGGACCAACGCCGATTTCAGCCGGACTGTCCGTCTCGGAGGCTATGGCGCATACGGTACGAAAGACAAGGAATTCAAGGGCGGAGGTGATATCGAATTCATGTTCCGTCAGCGCCCCTACTCCAAACTCACTCTGTCGGGCAGCCACGACGTGCTTCAGTTGAGTGCAGGCCGCGACCTTTTTGCTACCGGAAACCTCTTCAGTTCGGTGTTTGCCCGAGGCGAAACCGAAAGACTGGTAATGCAGGATAAATTCGCCCTGCAATACCAACATGAGTGGATCCCGGGCATCGAAAATACCATAGCACTCGAATGGCGCGATCTCAGCCCTTCGGAATATGTACCGTTCACAAGACCCGACGGAACATCGATGCAAAACATCCGCTCCTCCGAAGTAATACTAAGTACCAGACTATCGAAAAACGAGGTTGTGCATTACAAACCGTTCGACCGGGTGCGTATGGATACCAAATTCCCGATCCTGAACATAGAACTCGCCGCAGGCCTCAAAGGCGTGCTGGATAGCGACTATGAATACTACCGCACTATCCTGAACATAGATTACAAATTCAATATACCGCCACTCGGACGCAGTCATCTCGATGTTACTGCAGGAAAGATATTCGGTCACGTTCCCTATCCCTTATTAAAAATGCACGAGGGCAATGCCACTTATTTTTATGACAAGAATGCCTTTTCATGTATGGATTTTTACGAATTTGCATCCGACACATGGGCCTCGCTTATATATGAACATAACTTCAAAGGCTTCATTCTCGGACACATTCCACTCATAAAAAAACTGAAATGGCGCGAAGTTTTCATATATAAGATGCTATGGGGAAGCCTCTCCGACCGAAACAACGGAAGTATGGATCGCGGAGCCATACTGGATTTCCCGGCAGGCATGACATCCGTATCGAAACCTTATATCGAAACCGGTGTCGGCATCGAGAATATATTCCGGATCATACGCGTCAACGCCGTATGGCGTCTTACGCACCGCGACAACCACGCCGGCAGGAAAGTGGACAATTTCGCAATCAACGTGGGAATGCAGCTCAGTTTCTAAAAGAATCCATACGCCTGGATCTACCCGCATTCCAACTCCCGCCCACATATTTAAAAAGTAATACGATATTGCCGGAATGACAAACTTGTCATTCCGGCAATATCGTTAAAAGACATCAAGATAGGGTCTGCTATTGTCTATTCCGGACCGGCCGAACGCATCCCCCGAAAACGCACAAATGCGATTTCCTCAATTATTTATAAAAAAAACAGCATATTAAAGCACTCTAGTTTTCAATTTATGTTTTTTTATCTATTTTTGGAACATATTGGTCAGGCTGGTAAATTTTATTCAAAATCCGGTTCTCTTCCAAAATATCGTGGCTAACCCGAGAAAACATGAAACTAACCACAAAATTACTCTCCTTTTCACTGCTGTCGTTAATCATATTATCCGGCTGCAAAGCACAAACGAGACTCGGCTCGACAGAAAAAACATTCACTAAAAAAGAAGCCGACACGGCATTCGATTCATTCCACAATCATTATTACAATACCCGATCCGGTGTCTACCAGACCAGCATACAAAATTCCAAACGAGCCGCAATATGGACTCAGGCCATTTTCTGGGACATAGCCATGAACGCCTACAAACGCACAGGCTACAACCGATACCGCAAAACCATAGACGATATTTTCGAAGGAGCCGCCAAAGAATACGACAACTACAACTGGGACAATGACAAAGAGTGGTTCATATATGACGACATTATGTGGTGGGTCATATCCCTTGCGCGAGCCCATGAAATTACAGGAGACAAAAAATACCTCGAACTGAGCGAAAGCGGATTCGACCGCGTGTGGAACGGCAGCAGGATTGTTGGCGACGATGGCTCGTACGACAAGGAAAAAGGAGGAATGCGCTGGGGATGGAAACCTCACCAGCGTAACGGCAAGATGGCCTGTATCAATTTTCCGACCGTCATCGGAGCAATGACACTGCACAATATCACAGGAAAACAATCGTACTTCGACAAAGCAGCAGAGATATACGACTGGGCTCGCAATACGCTTTTCGATCCAATCCGAGGCCGCATTGCCGACCATAAAAACGACCGGGGCAGGAATCCCGACTGGACAACACACCTTTACAACCAAGCCACTTTCATCGGTGCCGGCGTCATGCTTTACAACAAGACCGGAGAAAAAAAATATCTCGACGATGCCGTTCTCGCAGCCAATTACGTCAGAGACAGCATGTGCGACGAGAACGGGCTACTACCATTCGAAAACGGTATCGAACAAGGAATATACTGCGCCATCTTCGCTCAATATATAATAAGGCTGATCGAGGACGGGCAGCAAACGCAATACTTAAGCTGGATGCACGAAAACATAAGAGCGGCATGGAACAACCGCGACCGCAACCGTACGCTCACGTTCAAAAATTTCTCACAACCCTGTCCGTCGGGAGACATCGAGGTCTATGATGCCAGCGGGTGCGTAGCCCTTATGCAGGTAATGCCGAAAAAAATCACTCAAAACAACTCCAAATAACTTAAATTTATCACAACATGAAAAAAATGCTTATTGCCTTAGGGCTTGCAGCAGTTACGCTTGCAGGTTGTTCGAGCAACGAAGAGATCATGCAGAACACACTGCGCGCCCCTGCTTATCCACTCGTGAGCATCGACCCTTACACCAGTGCGTGGTCTATGTCAAACGAGCTCTACAACGAACCTGTCAAACATTGGACCGGTGCAAACTTCCCGCTTCTGGGCGCCATCAAGGTAGATGGTGAAGTCTACCGCTTCATGGGAGCCGAAACAATCCCTATGGACGTCGTTGTTCCTACCTCGGAACAGGGCGGCTGGGAAGGCAAATATGTAACTGAAGAACCCAAAGGTGACTGGACCGGCATGGACTATAACGACCGCAAATGGGCTATAGCTCCCGGCGCATTCGGCACCATCGGCGAAGAAGCTACGGCAGTCACCGACTGGCGTCTCCCTACCCGCGAAATATGGGTGCGCCGAGAAGTGGATATCACCAAAGATCTCACCAACCGCAAATTGTGGGTAGAGTTTACACATGACGACGATGTCAAAATATGGATCAACGGTACCGAAGTAGTCAATAAAAAAGGAACCGGACGTAACGTACGTCGTACAATCCCGAGCGATATTCTGAAACCTGGCAAGAACATCATATCGGCCTACTGCCTCAACACCGGCGGCCCGGGGATCCTCGATTTCGGCGTTGTCATGGAACAGGAAAACGCTATCGCCATGACACAGACCGCTCAGCAGACAAGCGTCAACGTCCAGCCCATGCAGACCATTTATGATTTCAAGGCAGGTCCGGTAGATCTTAAACTTACGTTCACCGCGCCTCTGTTCATGGACGACCTCGACCTGTTGTCCCGTCCGGTAAACTACATCACCTATGACGTTACATCGAACGACGGCCAGAGCCACGACGTAGCGGTTTACTTCGAAGCCTCTCCGGCATGGGCACTCAATCGTCCGACACAGCAATCCGAAAGCGAAACATACGAAAAGGACGGTCTCCTGTTTGTCAAATCGGGCAGCCTCGACCAGAAAGTCCTCGCCAAGAAGGGCGACGACATACGTATCGACTGGGGCTATTTCTATATGGCAGCAGAGAAGGACAGCACGAAAACAAATATCGGAAAAGGCCTCACGTTGCGCAAAGACTTCATTGCCGGTAAAAAGTCAGAAGAGACAGCCAAACAGCAAAGCCCCAACAACGACATGTCCATAGTCCGCAATCTTGGCAACATTACCGAAGCAACTGGTAAAATCATGATCGGATACGACGACCTCTACTCGATCCAGTTCTTCAAGAAAAATCTGCGCCCGTACTGGAACCGCAACGGTAACGAAACAATCGAAGGCCAGTTCGTCAAGGCCAATGAAGAATATGCCGATCTCATGAAAAAAGCCGTTAAGTTCGGTAACAAGATGATGAAAAATGCCGAACAAGTCGGCGGCCGCAAATATGCCGAACTTCTCGCATTGGCATACCGTCAGGCTATCCACGCACATAAACTCGTCGAATCCGACGAAGCAGGTCTGCTCTGGCTCTCGAAAGAAAACAACAGCAACGGTTCGATCGGTACCGTAGACGTAACGTATCCGTCTACCCCATTATTCCTCTACTACAATCTCGACCTCGCAAAAGGTTTGCTCAACCACATATTCTATTACAGCGAAAGCGGCAAATGGAAAAAACCGTTCCCGGCACATGACGTTGGTACATATCCTATCGCAAACGGCCAGACATACGGCGGTGACATGCCGGTGGAAGAAGCAGGCAACATGCTGATAACGACTGCCGTAATCACCAAACTCGAAGGAAATCCGGAATATGCGAAGAAACATTGGGACGTAATGACAACTTGGGCCGACTACCTTATCGAAAAAGGATTGGATCCCGACAACCAGCTTTGCACCGACGACTTCGCAGGCCATTTCGCCCACAACGTAAACCTGTCGGTAAAAGCTATAATGGGAATTGCATCATACGGATACATGGCCGATAAACTCGGAATGAAAGAGGTAGCACAAAAGTACATGACAAAGGCTCAGGAAATGGGACAGGAATGGATGAAGATGGCCGACGACGGCGATCACTACCGTCTCGTATTCGACAAACCTAACACATGGAGCCAGAAATACAATATGGTATGGGATGACCTGATGGGCTTCAACATATGGCCTGAAGAGGTGAAACAGAAAGAGTTGGCATACTATCTCACAAAGCAGAACAAATATGGCCTGCCACTCGACAACCGCCGCGACTATACCAAGACAGACTGGATCACGTGGACTGCAACAATGGCTCCGGACAAGGCAACTTTCGAAGCATTCATCGACCCGATATGGCTGTTCTATAACGAAACCCAAGCCAGGGTTCCGATGTCCGACTGGACCGAAACCAAAGAACAACGCCATGCAGGATTCAAAGCTCGCTCCGTTGTCGGCGGATTGTGGATTAAGATGCTTGCCAACGACAAACTGAAATAATCGCATCCGTATCTTAACGGTACGACAAGAGGCCGTCGCAACTGGTTGCGACGGCCTCTTCCTTATTATAGATAACCCTAACGGCGACTACTATACTTGCCGATCATATACGACGCCCACACGACCAGCCATATAATACCTATAACGCAAAGTATCCAAAACAAAACAGTTCCGACTATCTTGACACCTAAAATTACAAACAGCAGAACCAACAACAAAAAAAGAACTCCGACGCCGATAAGAATATTCTTCAACAGATTCATAATTGGATACAGTTATTGTGCACTGTCATTCGGAAACAACAATCGAACCAATCGGCATAATGCGGAAAAAACAAATTATTACGATTAGCGACCCGAATATCGCCGTGCAAGAAGAACGATCACCCAGAAAACAATTACAACGCTAACACCAACGCAAACCCACATGAGGCAATTTCCCAGAGAATCGCGTATGCTACGATCCCGCAAATCCGCCACACTAAATTTCGGGATTGACCTTCAGTATCTTGACGGTCATATTACCTCCGTCGAAAATAAGAATGCGATTGACAAGAAGCTCCCCGATTCCGGTCAGATATTTAATAGCCTCCGTCGCCTGGATCGAACCTATGACACCTGCCACCGATCCCAGTATGCCTGCCTGTTCTGGCTTTAAGTACTCCCCCTCTGCTGGTGGTGTCGGAAATACACTACGATAATCGGCATATCCAGGAACATATGTCATGGCTTCGCCCCGCATCCCAAGAATAGCCCCATGCGAATAGGCTTTGTTTTCGGCCACGCAAATGTCGTTGATGAGATATTTTGTTTCATAATTGTCGCAACAGTCTATGACAAAATCGTATTCCCTAACAAGTGAAGCCGCATTATCCTTCGTAAATCTTTCTCTATAGGCCACGACAGACACTCCCGGATTCAGAGCTTCGACTGTTTCTCGAGCCGACTCGACCTTAGGTTTACCGATGTCGTTCTCACCGTGCACAACCTGGCGTTGAAGATTTGTCACATCCACCACATCGTAGTCCATTACACCCAATCTCCCGATACCCGCAGCGGCAAGATACATCAGCACGGGCGAACCGAGTCCGCCCGCACCGATGACAAGTATGCTCGATTCGGCAAGTTTCGTCTGTCCCTCTCTGCCGAAACCCTCTATTAGCATATTGCGTGCATAACGCTCCATATAATTGATACTATGGTTCATGTACGGTTTTCAATTTACATTTAGGGTCATGCCTTTCCACGATCCGGTCTGCCACGCCTACAACCATCGGGCACGCACGACAGAACATCCGATATGCCGAAAGGACACAGAATCACGCCGCAAAACCTGTGAAGCATACGTCGCACAGTTTAACTCCGCACGATTCGATGTTGGCAGTCCATGTAAACGACATCTCTCCGCAATATATTATTGCAGGCTGAGGTCCCAGTCCTTCCACACGACCTCATATCCCTGATCCTTAACGGCCTTGAGGACCTCGTCTGGAGTTCTGTCGTCGTTAATGGCAAACTGTTCCAACTCCTTGCGATATACGGCATATCCACCCGGATCGGTCTTGGAGCCGGCACTGAGCGATGTCACTCCGAGCGATGTCATATTGTCCCGGAACTTATGATCTTCACGTGTCGAGAGTGTAATCTCAATATCATGATCGAAAATACGGTAGGCGAATATCAACTGAGCCAGTTCCCGATCTTTCATAACCACGTTAGGTTGGAACGTTCCTTCATGCGGTCTCATGCGCGGGAAAGATATCGAATATTTGGTCTGCCAGTATGTCTTTTGCAGATAGCGCAGGTGGAGCGCCATGAAAGTAGCATCTGTACGCCAATCTTCGAGACCTATCAGTACCCCCAAACCTATCTTATGCACTCCGGCCTGTCCCATGCGGTCGAATGCATCGAGGCGCCAGTCGAATTTGGACTTCATTCCGCGCGGATGGTAAATGTTGTAGCGATCCTTGTTGTATGTCTCCTGGTAGCAATATACGGCATTCATTCCTGCATCGCCGAGCCTTGCGTACTCTTCGGTCTTCAGCGGCTGCACCTCTATCGAAATGGACGAGAAATGGGGTTTCACCAGACGGATGGCATTCTCTATATAATCGGCTCCGGCATCGCGCGGATTTTCGCCCGTAACCAAAAGTATATGACGGAAATCGCCGATCTGCTTTATAGCTTCGACCTCACGCATAATCTGGTCATCGGTAAGGATTATGCGCTTTATGTCGTTATTGTGGTTGAACCCGCAATATACACAGTGGTTGATGCACGAATTGGTGAGATAGAGAGGAATGAAGAACTGTATGGTCCGTCCGAACCGTTCGAGCGTATATTTGCGGCTCAGTACGGCCATCTGTTCGAGATAAGGTTGTGCGGCCGGCGAAACAAGAGCCATAAAGTCTTCCGTGTCGCGTTTCTGATTGGCAAGCGCGGCTTCCACATCCTGTGCGGTTTTGGAATATATACGCTCGGTGATCTCTGCCCAGCTATATTGATCTATAAGTTCCGTGAATTTCATAATACAAACATGATATGGGCAAAAAAAGTTCAGGTCGTCTTCCGCCCTTTCAGAGCGACCCGCGGATTGTTCAGCAATCCGAAATATCATTTACTCTTTGACCATTGAGCATTCGCTCATCTCCTTCGTAAGTTTCATTGCGCAGAAGTGCGGACCGCACATCGTGCAGTGATCGCTATCCTGTCCCAGTCTGCCGGCCTGATAGTATTCCAGCGCACGTTCCGGATCGAGAGCCAGGTTGAACTGGTCTTTCCACCGGAAGTCGAAACGGGCCTTGCTGAGAGCGTTGTCGCGCACCTGCGCACCCGGATGGCCTTTGGCGAGATCGGCTGCATGCGCGGCTATCTTATACGACACTACTCCGGTGCGGACATCCTCCCTGTCTGGAAGCGCAAGATGTTCCTTGGGAGTCACATAACATATCATCGCCGTGCCATACCACGCTATCTGAGCGGCCCCTATTGCCGAAGTGATATGGTCGTAACCGGGCGCTATATCGGTAGTGAGCGGCCCGAGCGTATAGAACGGCGCACCATGGCACTGCGCCAGCTGTTCATCCATATTTGGTTTTATCTTGTGCATAGGTACATGGCCGGGACCTTCGATAAGCACCTGTACGTTATGTTTCCAGGCTATCTCGGTCAGTTCGCCGAGCACCGAGAGTTCGGCAAACTGTGCTGCATCGTTAGCGTCGTAGATCGAACCCGGACGCAGACCGTCTCCCAGCGAGACACCGACATCATAGCTGGCCAATATCTGACATATCTCATCAAAATGGGTGTAGAACAGGTTTTCCTCGCCATGCTGTGTCATCCAGTTGGCGATTATGGACCCTCCGCGGGATACGATACCCGTAAGGCGCCCTTTCGTAAACTCTATATGCGAACGTAGCAATCCGGCATGTATCGTAAAGTAATCCACACCCTGTTCGCACTGTTCTATAAGCGTATCGCGGTATATCTCCCATGTCAACGCAGAGATATCGCCATCTACCTTTTCCAATGCCTGGTACAACGGCACGGTTCCGACCGGCACGGGGCAGTTTCGTATTATCCACTCCCGCGTTTCATGTATGTTGTCACCGGTTGACAGGTCCATCAGCGTATCGCCACCCCATTTGCAACTCCATATTGCTTTTTCAACCTCTTCGTCTATGCCTGACGAAAGTGCCGAATTCCCTATGTTGGTGTTTATCTTCACAAGGAAACTGTTTCCTATTATCATCGGTTCTGCCTCGGGATGATTGATATTTGCCGGGATTATGGCACGTCCGGCCGCTATCTCCTCGCGGACAAATTCGGGTGTGATGTGAGTAGAGATACCGAGCTGTTCGTTGTTCATGTTCTCACGCACTGCCACGTATTCCATCTCCGGGGTCACTATGCCTTGACGGGCATAGTACATCTGAGTCACACAAGCTCCGTTTTTGGCACGTCGGGGCATGTTCATGACGGGAAACCGAATGGCATCGAGACTGCTGTCGGCCAGGCGGCTGTTGCAGAATTCAGACGAAAATGCATCCAGCACCTGCGTATCGCCTCGTCGCTCGATCCACTCCTCGCGCAGGCGCGGCAAACCTTTGCAAATATCTATTGCTGTATCGTCGTCTGAATAAGGTCCGCTCGTATCATAAAGAATTACAGGCGCATTGGGTTCGTGTACTTTCTCGCCATCGACAATCCTCACGGTATCGAGCAACGACACCTCGCGCATCCCGACCTTTATATCGTGAAGTTTTCCCGACAGGTAAACCTTACGAGAAGAGGGGTATGATATTCTGTAACTTGTTTTCATATATTTCTTTTGTGCTTATACTGACTTTCGTATCGGTTTCGGTTGACATATAGCACCACCGCCAATAACATTACATCAAAAAAGAGGTAAGCGGACTGCTGGCTTCGGCTACGTCGAGTTTCGATGCGAGGCGTGCTTCGTAGGCCATGCGGCCCGCTTCGACGCTCATTCTGAATGCGTTCGCCATTGCCACCGGATCCCCGGCAACTGCTATTGCCGTATTCACGAGCACCGCATCCGCCCCAATCTCCATAGCCTCGGCAGCATGGGAAGGAGCCCCGATGCCTGCATCCACAACAACCGGAACATTGCTCTGTCCTATTATTATCTGAAGCATCTCGCGCGTAACCAATCCCTTGTTTGTTCCGATAGGCGCTCCGAGAGGCATCACCGCCGCAGTCCCTGCACTCTCCAGCAACTTGCAAAGCACGGGATCTGCCTGAATATAGGGCAGAACAATGAATCCCTCCTTCGCCAGCTCCTCTGTCGCCTTCAGAGTTTCGACCGGGTCGGGCAGAAGGTATCTCGGATCGGGATGTATCTCGAGTTTGAGCCAGTTGGTCTCGAAAGCATCGCGTGCGAGTTTTGCGGCAAACACGGCCTCCTTGGCATTGCGCACTCCCGACGTATTGGGCAAAAGTTGTATCCCGGGCATAGTGATATGTCGCAGCATATCGTCCTGTTTGTTCTCCATATCGAGGCGTTTCATCGCCGCCGTCACCATCTGTGTACCCGAAGCCCTGATTGCTTCGGCCATAACTTCGTTGGAACTGAATTTCCCTGTCCCGAGGAAAAGCCTCGACTCGAATTCGCGGCCTGCTATTACCAATTTCTTCATCGCTTACAATTATTTATGATCTCTATTATTTTTCTTGTCTCCGCCACCGGATCTGCGGCTCCGAGTATGGTCGACGACAGCGCTATGGCCGACACACCCGTGTTCAGAATCGCCGGTATATCGTCTGCCGTAATGCCGCCTATCGCAACCACCGGCAGGTCGATACCCGCTTCCCTGCATTGTGCTATTATACGTTCATATCCCTCCAGCCCCAATATCGGACTGAGATTTTTCTTGGTCTCGGTGAAGCGGAACGGTCCCAGACCGATATAATCTACCCTCTGGTCATTCAGCCGCACGATATCTTCGAAAGTGTTCGCAGTACCACCTATCACAAATCCCCGCCCCATCATATTGCGAGCCTGTGCCGGTGCCATGTCATTCTTGCCGAGATGAACGCCCTTGGCTCCGACCTCGACCGCAACCGCCACATGGTCATCGATATAGAGTTCGGCACCATAATCATCGCACATAACCTTGAGCGTGCGGGCAGTCTCGAGCACTTCGGTTTCCGGCACATCTTTCATCCGAAGCTGTATGCTGCGGCATCCTCCTTTGAGTACCGCCTCCGCACCATCCAGATATCCGTATCCTTGGGTGCTGTGGGTTATAAACAACAATCCTTTCATATAACCTGTAACGTTAATTCGCGCAGTTTATAGGTCAACGCCCGAATATCACCATCTTTAATATAGTCCTTCCACAATGCCCCTAAAACCGCTACGCCACCGAATCCTGCCCGGGCAACATCCTGTATATTATGCAGATCCACACCTCCCAGAGCATAGACCCTTTCGTTTATGATACCCTTCAACGCAGCTGCTTCGAGCTCTTCCCGAGCGAACGCTTTCCCGTAGCCAGTTTTGGATATGCTGTCGAATATCGGACTAAGAAAGACGTAATTATATTTCTGCGCCATTTCTCCATCGTTCAATGCTGCATCGACCTCCTTCAAAGTGTGGCATGAGCGGCTTATATGTCCGACCTGGAAATCCGGCGGTTGCGGATTCCTGCCATTGAGATGCACTCCCGCGAGCCCGAACTCACGCACCAATCCGAAGTGGTCGTGCAAAACTATGCGTCCACGGTAACGCGGTTCGATACCGCCGATAATATCACGCAACCTATCATGCGCCACTCCCGGTTTTCTCAAGTGCAACTTTCCACTACACTCTCCGAGCAGACGGTTCAAAACCGCAGCCTCATCAGGAAGAATGCTTTCGACTGTTATTACGACCAGCTCCATAACCTACCCCCCCGAAACGGCCGTTATCAACATAATCTCCACCCCGTCATAAAGCACGGTATCCTCCCATCTCTCTTTCGGAATGACCTCGTAATATATCGCCACGGCAACGCCGTTCGGCTTGATCCCGAGCCCATCTATAAAAGAGGCAAGAGTTGTTCCCTCGGCAACTTCATGCCGTTTATCGTTAAGTATAACTATCATACATCCAAGATCTTAAGAGGTTCGGGCGCAAAAAAATGATTTACCGGTCCTGAGCCATGTCCCGTCTTCACTGATGCTCCGGCCTTTATGGCCGACGTAATATAATCTTTAGCCATCCCGACGGCGTTTGCCAGGTCATTGCCCAGTGCCATGTAAGCAGCTATGGCCGACGAAAGGGTACATCCCGTACCGTGCAGATTAACCGTATCGACATGCTCCGAAAAGAAAGAGACGGGGTGTTGTCCCAGACGGAAAAGCATATCCGTCGAACTCTCGCCAATCAGGTGTCCCCCCTTTATCAGCACTGCACGACATCCTCGTCCAAGCAGAATCTCGGCAGCTGCCGACATGTCATCTACCGAATCTATCTTGATACCCGACAATGCCTCCGCTTCCGGTATATTGGGTGTTATAAGCGTGAAACTGTCGAGTCGGTCGAGAAAAGCCCCGGATATGGATGCAGACGTAAGACGAGCCCCGCTCGTAGCCACCATTACCGGATCGACAATGACAGGTATTTTATAATCTGCCAAAATACCCGTTACGACCTCTATGATTTCGGCCGAGGGCAGCATCCCTGTTTTCACGGCATCGACCCTGATATCTTCCAGAACAGCACGCAACTGCAATTCCACAACAGACGGGGAGAGGAGCTCGACCCCACGCACTTCACGGGTATTTTGCGATGTAACGGCTGTGATAACGGAAGTCCCGAATACGCCGAGGGCCGAGAAAGTCTTCAGGTCGGCCTGAATTCCGGCACATCCTCCGCTATCGGAACCGGCTATGGTCAATGCTGTGGGATACCTTTTCATATTAACATCAGATTAGCTGAAATACGCCAACCAAGAGGTATCCAAAATGAGGAATAAAAAAAGATTCGCCATCATTCCTACGTCGGTATTATCCGCATCAGGTATAAGGGTGTGATCTCAGCCCCTGTGCAGGGCACCCCTTGATCGTCATGTGGGCAAATATACGTATTTTAACAACAAAAAAAACACTCTAAGACGAAATTCAACATTTTAACATCAAAGTTTTGTTTATATTTGTGAAACATAGAATCCCTGCAGAGAAACTATCTCGCATGTTTTTTTACACAGATTCTAAATTAATAAATTTACCCACACGCCCAGCGCGCCAACATTTGAAATTTGATGAAATTAATCGTCAACCCGAAATACGAACACCTGACTGAATTTCTCAAGCGGATACCGGAAGGTAGCGTCAAGGCCGATGTGGTATACAAACACAACCGCAATATCGTTACCCGCGTCACGCATGAAGGAACGGATCTGGTTATAAAACAATTTAAAGTTCCAAACAAGCTCAATCGGTTCATATACACGTGGTTGCGCGAGAGCAAAGCCCGCAGGTCGTTCGAATATGCAGGAAGGTTGCTCTCTGCAGGCATAGACACGGCAGAACCCATTGCCTATATCGAGATCAAAAAAACAGGACTATTCCACACCGGATATTTCATTTCCAGTTTTCTCGATCACGACCTGCTGTTCAAAATCGACCACAGTCCATTCGACATTGCCGCAAATCAGGACATAATACGCGATTTTGCCAAATTTACGGCCGATATGCATGCCAAGCATATCTTCCATAAAGATTACAATTCAGGCAATATTTTCTATCACAAGGAAGGCGACCATTACCGTTTTGCACTCATAGATATCAACCGCATGAGGTTTCGCAAACCAAACAAGAATAACGTGCTCGACGGTTTCGACAGACTGACACTCTCACGAATACCTACTGTGGAAATAGCTGCGGCATATGCCACCCTGCGCGGATGGAATCCGGAAACACTCAGCGGAGCCGTATTGATGCGCAAAGGGGTCAATATGCGCAAAAGAATAAAGAAACTATTGAAACGATTTACAAAATCGTCCTCCAGATCCGGCAACCATTAACCCAAAAGCGGGAACAGTTGCCCTGAGAAATATCCTTAAGGTATATAATTCCAGTACCTCAGATCGTCGAGACCTGATACTTTTCTCATCGCACCATCGTGGAGCAGAACAACCCGGGAAAAGACATCGAGAATATTCCGGTAATTATGGTCAGTCAGGACAAGGCCCTTATTGGCCGAACGATCCCGGATAACAGTCTTTATCTCTTCGACATACAGCGGCGACATGCCGCTGAAGGGTTCGTCCGGCAATACAAAACCGGCATCGGAGCATACAAGCAGCATCACTTCGAAAAAACACCTTTTGCATTCCAATAACCCACGCACCTTCCAAGAAAGCATCTATAAGGTTTCACCTTCCTTTCGACAGCCCCTTGAGTTTATTGAGATTTGTAAGCAGCGAGGCATTGAGCAGATCGCTGTTTTCATCCTCGCCGACAGTCAACTGCATGGGATATATCAGCAGAAAACTATAATCCGCGAAATACTTGTTAAGATAATAAGGCATCTTTTTCATGGTCGGATGATACGAAACCATCTCTCGTCGGCTCATCACCACTGTCAGATTATCGTCTGGACGCATTACGCGCGAAATTACCAGAAAATCGTCCCAGTCTCCCAATACATTGAATTCCGCATTGACGATACCGCTTTTATAAATATCTCTGATAACGTCTATGGTTTTCTGGGTTCCGTAAAAAACAATTTTGCTGCCGGTACTAATTACCATATTCCATACCCTGACTACCCAAAAAGGAAAACCCAATTCCGCCTCGGCATTCTTCGGAAGTACCACTATATGTCTTTTGATGGTAGATATGGGCTGTACGGATCGGTAAATATATGTATTAACATTACTGTTGTTCAACACTCTTTCTGTCATATATCCCAGGAAAGAATCTTTCGATTCCTCCACTCTCTCATGCAGGCCGAGGATAAGGTCGGTAATTTTGTTCTCCCTGATTACGCTCACTATCGCATTAGACACACTCAGGTCGTAGCGCAGCAGGGAGTTAAGCTGTATATCCACCGCAGAAGCCGTTTTCTGAGCTCGTTCCAGTATTTTCTGGGCTTTGTTGTCCGCTCCGGCATCAGGTTTCCGGTTGTCAATCACATTAAGAGCATAGAAGCCGGTACGAATGTCCTTGCGTTTGATAAGCGCACTGAGGTTCACCAATTCATCAATATTTTCGCTGTCGCGGATCGGAATCAGTATATTTTCTTCGACGCTCTTTTCTTCGTTTTCGTCGGCGATGGACTCTGACAGGGAGATATTCCTTGCACCCTTTTGTGCCACAAACGAAGCTATTGTACACGTCACAAGTATCATAACTATGGTTCCGTTCAAGACGCTCTCGTTCAGCAGGCGTATGGGTTCGCCGGCGGGTGTTTCCCCTATTACAATATTATACCCGACAGTAACGGCAGCCAGTGTTGCGGCGGCCTGTGCGTTGCTCAAACCGAAAATCACACTGCATTCGTCATTAGTATACTTCAGGGACTTTTGAGTGAAGTATGCAGCGCAATATTTGGCAAGCGTGGCAACTAACGTCATAACGACGGCAACGAAGATAGTATCGAAATCCCGGAAAAACGCCCGGTAATCGACCAGCATCCCCACACCGATAAGAAAAAAAGGAATGAAAATGGCATTGCCGACGAATTCCACACGATTCATCAACGGCGATGTCGACGGGATCAACCTGTTAAGCGACAACCCTGTAAGGAAAGCCCCTATGATACCTTCCACACCAGCCATCTCGGAGAGGACTGCGCCGAAAAATACCATGGCCAGTACAAAAACATATTGTGACACGCTGTCTTTCACTCGCTTAAAGAACCACCTGGCAATGATCGGAAACAAAAATATTATGACACAGGCAAAAACCACTACAGAGATACCCATTCTCAACCAGAAACCTGACGATGTCTCTCCCGTAACCATGCCTACGATAATCGTCAGGACCAGCAGCGAAAGCGTATCGGTAATCATCGTACCGCCCACAGCGACAGTCACTGCACGGTTCTTCGTGATACCGTATTTGCTTATTATGGGATAGACGATAAGCGTATGGGATGCGAACATACTGGCCAGCAGTATGGACGATAACATGGAAAACTTGAACACATAAAAACCCACAATAGTTCCAAGCACCATCGGGATCAGGAATGTATACATCCCGAAAAGCATGCTTTTCCCGCTGTTCTTTTTAAAATCCGCGATGTCGATCTCCAGGCCGGCGAGGAACATGATATAGAGCAAGCCTGCCGTTCCCGAAAGGATAATGCTGCTGTCGCGCTCCATAAGGTTTATGCCATGCGGACCGATTATGATCCCTGCTATTATAAGCCCCAAAAGCGGAGGAATCCGGAATCTGTTAAGTAGCAACGGAGCGAATAGGATTATCGTCAGTATTACAAAAAACTTCAGGACCGGATCGGTTAACGGAAGGGTTATATCGGATATTGATGATAAAAAGGTCATTCTTTACAGGTTTAATCCTACTAATATACGCATTATTTAAGTTTGCGGATCAATGTCCGTAAGATAAGCAGGAAAAAGCAAAATCACAATTCTAATGGCAGCAAAACCGAACGATTGGTTCCTCGGCAGAAGTGAAAATTTAATATCACACGCCTGTGTCGACGCCACGACTCGGACAAGCCGCCGGCACCTCTGCAAAAAGGGAAAGACTCATGACTTAATGGCATATAACCTGTGAATGGAAGAGATGATGCCATCAAAAAGCAAATGAACGATCTGGAAAACAACCGGCATAAATGCTCTGTAAGAAACACATATACAATATGCCATATTGAAACGGGTTAGTTTATACGGCACGTTATACAACCTGGTAGTAAGATCTATATAACCTGAGATTCAGCGACTTGAGACTTACGGTTGATCGCAATATTTTGCAAAAATCGGATGCGAAATAAAAAATCAAAGAGCCGCAACAAATCGTTGCGGCTCTTTGATTTCAGGCTCCTCTTCAAGGACTTGAACCTTGGACCCCCTGATTAACAGTCAGGTGCTCTAACCAACTGAGCTAAAGAGGAATTTTATTCAAGGCATTCAGGCATCATCCGTGTTGTTCCGAGCAACCTCGATACTACCCTCAGCCTTTCGAGGTGCAAATATAAACCAAAAAATCTATTCCCCAAAAATTTTTTAAAAAGAAACTTTATCAAACAACGATTTTTTCATGTCGCCTACTCGGACATCTTACAACATCCAGTTGATATTCAAACACATATTAAAGTTCGTCGTCGGGAGCAAATTCTGGTGCGACAAACTCCATCCTATCACCCAAGAGAAACCTCACGTAGGTTATTGGTTTGCCTTGTGCAAGGAACTTGGTTTCATAAGTCGTTTTGATGGAAAGTATTTCATCTGCAGATCCGTTGCCATAAATATCGTTGTCGGCAAACTCGGTGACAAGTCCATTGGCCTCTATCACTGCATTAGTGTAATCGTGCAGGTGGCGACAGTCTGTCTTGAGGTGTACTTTGCCTCCGGGTTTGAGAAATTTAGCGTAAGACGCCAGGAACGCCGGAGCGGTAAGACGCTTTTTCACCCTGTTCTTCTTAAGTTGCGGATCTGGGAAAGTTATCCATATCTCGTCCACCTCTCCGGGGGCGAAAAACGATTCTATAAACTCTATGCGCGTACGCAGAAAACCCACGTTAGACATGCCATTTTCAGTAGCCGTTTTTGCCCCGCGCCACATACGGGCGCCTTTTATGTCGACCCCTATGAAATTCTTATCCCGAAACTTCTCCCCCAGCGACACCGTATATTCTCCACGACCGCACCCTAACTCCAAAACTACGGGATTGTCGTTACGGAAAAAATCGGTTCTCCAGCGTCCTTTGAGTCTGTGGTCTTTTTTAAATATTTCCTCAAATTCCGGCTGTATGAGATTGCCGAACGTGAGGTTTTCCTGAAACCGTTTATACTTGTTTTTCCCCATTATTTTTTACTTAGATTTATTCCCACCGACTTAACTCCTTCGATATCGCGCCCGGGCGATATGCCAAAAACGTAATTACCCGGGGCAGACAACTTCACACTATCCCTGTATGGGACGCTAAGTTGATAATTGCCACCGAGTTTCCGAGCCTGACAAAATGAAGGTATCGAAATTTGTTCTGTCAGACGGGTACTGTCCGGAGCCGTAACAGTCACCGAGAAATCGACTGACTCTCTGTCAAATGCTTCATTGAACACCAAAAGCACATCCAACCTGTATAAAGCGGCGGTATCCGTATTGTCAATATCTATGAGTGCTGGTCTCCCCGCATCCCACAACAGCGGATTAACATCCGCAACATGCTCCGTATTCGGACCGCCACAGTTAGTCATTACCATGACCATGACCGATAGACATACACTATTGACCGATTTATTACGAAACATGTAAACGAACGCAATTATTTTTCACCGCCTTCCGGTTTGCCCGCCTCGGGCCTGCGGCCACGGCCGCGGTTGTCTCGATTACGGTTGCGGCCGGAATTGTTACCCTTGCCGCTCGGGGTAGCCGTATTGTCGTTAGACTGCGGCCGCCCGCCACCATTGTTAGATTTACCCGCACTACCATCATCACTGTTGTTACGCTGAAGACGGTTACCCTTGCCGGAAACACCCTGGGTTGACTGCCTGTCGACTACATCACGGTTTTTGGACTGATCACCGCCACTGCTATTTCCATTGAATTTACGCGCTCGGCTTCGCCCGCGATGTTCGACCTTCTCTTTATCAAAACGTGTGAGGCTGTCCTCTCCTATCACGTTCACAAAACCCGGATCCTGTGATTTGGAGGCAGACGCCTCGTCACCTTCCAGACTGTCGACCTTAACTCCGCGTTTATTGGCCGCCAGAACTTCCCTTACGCGTTCCAAAGGCAGCGTCACCATACCAACGATAGCCGTAGGGCTGGTGCTGAAACTCATTTTGCGTCCCAAAAGATCGGTTTTGACAAGATAATATTCACCGTCTAATGCCTGAAGCGGCTGGGTGATCTTCGGGAACTCCTTGCGGGCGTCGAGATAGTCGTCCAACTCATAAACAAGACAACATTTGAGTTTACTGCACTGGCCGGCAAGTTTCTGCGGATTAAGCGAAATCTCCTGAGACCTTGCGGCATTGGTAGTCACCGACGAAAAACTCGAAATCCATGAAGCGCAACATAACTCCCGTCCGCACGATCCCAGACCGCCTATGCGGCCGGCCTCCTGACGCGCACCGATCTGCTTCATCTCCACGCGTATGCGGAACTGCTCGGCGAAAACCTTGATGAGCTCCCTGAAATCGACACGCTCGTCTGCGATGTAATAGAAGATAGCCTTGAGTTTATCGCCCTGATACTCAACGTCGCCAATCTTCATGTTCAGACCCATGTCTGCGGCGATCTGGCGCGAGCGTATCATGGTAGGATGTTCGAGTGCTATGGCTTCCTGCCACTTCTCTATGTCGTAGGGTTTGGCCTTGCGGTATATCTTTTTAAATTCGCCGTTAAGCGGCGAGAATCCGACACGACGCATATGACGTCCAACCATATCGCCTGTCAGAGAGATAATGCCGATATCGTGACCGGGTGAAGACTCCACCGCCACTATGTCGCCCTTTTGGAGTGGAAGATTATTCACATTCCTGTAATAGCCTCTGCGCGTATTTTTGAAACGCACCTCAAAAATATCATCCGGGAACATGTCCGGCAGACCCTCGAGCCAGTCGGTAACATGCAGTTTAAAACATCCCTCGCAAACAGAAGTAGTCACCTCTTCTCCGCAACCGCAGAATCGGCATCCACGTCCCATATCTAAATTGCAGCTTTCGCTGTTCTTATTTTTGCAATCCATTTATCAATGCAGTTTCAGAAATAATTTCCTGTATTTTACAAATATACACAAAGCAGGGTGGCATCGAGCAAATTCATTTGCATAGATGCCGAACTGCATCCCGTATTCTATAAATATACGAAAAGTCTAAAGACAAACGTCGGAATCTGGTCGGAAGTTTGCCAGAGACATTTTATACTATTTCACAAAGATACGAAAAGCCGCGGGCAATTTGCAAACAAGTACACAAGAATTGCCCTCGGCAAATACTGTCTTGACACCCGTATAAAAACATTTGCCCTCAAAAAGAGCTGCATCAAGACTTCTCTTTTGGGGGCAAATTCATGATCCGCGCCGGTCGGTTGCCGTTACAATTTTCTCACATTCTTTGCAACGTCCTGTCGCTGTGCGTTTTTCTCAATCGTAAACTCTACAGGATCTCCAGGCATGAGATCATAGAAGTCGCCGATAACGTCCATCGAGTGGAAATAAAGATTGTTATTGGGATATTTAACAAAGCCGAACCCATTTTTTATGCTAAGTATTTCGCTTCGTTCGACAATCGGTTCAGCAGGTTCTTCATCATATTCCTCATACTCTCTCGACCCCGTATCTCCATCTACGAATAACGAGGATATCTCTTCGTCACCTTTTTCAAGACCCTTTTCAATGATATTATGCATCGGTATCGGATAGCTTGCCAACTGAAGAAGTTCATGCGAAGTTTTTGTGACCATCTTGACACCCTCATCATTGACGTAATCGAACTCCCAACTTAATAGCATAGTCTTCATGCCCAAGGAGTTGAGTTTGCGGAGCAGCGGCACATAGTCCGTATCGGATATTATCAGCACCGCCATGTCTATTCTGTCATTGAGGGCATATTCGAGCACCTCGAGTGAAAGCCATACGTCGATGCCACGCTCCTCTTTTTTCCCCATGAAATTACGCAAAGGGAGGTAATGGGTCTGTATGCCCTCAGCCATAAGAATATCCTCGAATACACGGTCGTTGTAGAGCTGGTTTCCGCGTTGGGCGGCCTCGGATGCACTTATGCGGCCCCTGAAATAATGGGCTTCTACGATCTGACACTGGTTGACATCAGCTACTATTCCAGTTTGCGCGACCTTGTTCTTTATAAATGAATGCAATCCGCTTATACTCAATCTCCTATGCTGGGAATGAATGTAATTGTAATAGTTGGATGTGTGTAATAAGAAATTGCCGTCGTAAAAAACCCCCAACCTTATGGGAGAGTAATGATTATTCATTGGGTTAGGTATTGTATATGGTATTATGTATTTAATATTCAATCTGCTAACGAAACAAAGATAGTTATATTACTGATTTATTGCAATGGCATTTGTGTGTTTTTTATGAAAAGTATGCGCTTTTTATGAATTTTTATACCTCGAAAGCAGATTATATTACGCCGTGTTATTGTTAAGTCGACAGGAAAAACGTATCTTTGAGACCATAAAATCCAGAATACTATGGCTTGGGAAAAAATCATAGAAGAGATCGATAAAGTAAGACAAATCGTAGGAGAATGGCAAGAGTCCGGAGAGATGCATTGCATTGAAAAAGAAGTCGTACTCGACAAGTTGCGATTCATATACGACGGCGTGAAATTCGCGACAATAGCTCAACCGCAAACCCGGCTGGAAGCAAACGCCGAATCGCCTGAGCAAAAGGCAGAACCTTCGACATCAGTCTATGCCGAAGAAAAGAAAGACGAGGTCGCCGAGGTAGCAAACATATACGAGGTCAAACTCAAATCGAGGCACGACCGGAAAAAGCTCATGTCGCTATACGGAGACACTGTCGACTCACATTCCGATGAAATCCGCAATTCGGCCGAGCAACACCCCGACACACCGAAAGACAGAGGCAATGCTACAGGCGACACCCGGATAGAAGAGATTGTCGACATGCATGCACATGTACAAACCGAGGATGAGATGGGCGAAGATGTGCTTGCAGCAATGGGGCTGACCGGAGATACAGAAACCGAGAACATGGTTTGTCCCGACCCTATTACCCAAAAACCACCTGTTGCTGACGAAGTGCCGCACATGGCAAAAGACAAAACCAACGAGGAAAAATCTGTCGTATCGCGGATATTTTCTAATGGCGACAAAGAAAACGGCAGCTCGCCAAAAAAAGTTTTAGGCGACACCATTCAGCCCGAACAAACCCTTGCCGACATATACGCACGCAACCACAAGCAGGAAGATGTGGCCGAACGCCTGAAACATGAAAGAGTGCATAGCATTCGCGGTTCTATCGGTATCAACGACCGCTTTATTCTGATGCGCGACCTTTTCAATGGCGACGGGCAGGCCTGCGACATGACTATACGCACGTTAGACGGATTCTCGGATCTCGACGATGCCATGTTGTATATTCACGACAACTTCGCATGGAATCCCGAAAGCGCCGGAGCCAAACTGTTGATAGATCTGCTGACACGCAAACTTTCGTAATACAGTCTCATGGCTAAACTCTATATCGTTCCCACTCCGATAGGGAATCTCGACGACATTACCCTAAGAGCCATAAAGACACTCTCGGACGTTGACCTCGTATTGGCCGAAGATACCCGCACGAGCGGTTTGCTCCTGAAGCATCTCGGCATAGAAAAAAGACTCTGGTCGCACCATAAATTCAACGAGCATAAGACCGTCGAGGCCATATCCGAGCGTATAGCAGCCGGAGAGAACGTTGCACTGGTTTCAGATGCCGGGACTCCTGGCATATCAGATCCGGGTTTCTTATTGGTACGCACGTGTGTGGAGGCGGGAATAGAAGTCGAAACGCTGCCAGGCGCAACAGCATTCGTACCGGCACTTGTGCAAAGCGGATTCCCCTGCGACAGATTCTGCTTCGAAGGATTTCTTCCGCAAAAAAAAGGTCGCAAAACAAGGCTCGAACAATTGCGTGACGAGAGACGCACGATTATTTTTTACGAATCGCCGCACCGTGTTGTGAAAACATTGGAACAGTTTGTCGAAGTGTTCGGCGGCGAGAGGCAAGTTTCCGTGTCGCGCGAACTGACAAAAAAATTCGAAGAGACAGTGAGAGGAACATTAAATGATGTCGCAGCCCACTTCAAAGTCAAAGAACCCAAAGGCGAATTCGTGATAGTCGTTTCGGGGAAAGATATGAAAAGAGGGTTGGCTGCGGGACTTGAAACTGAAAACGAATAGATCATCATGAGTGAAATGTCCAATCAAAACGATGGTAGTATACCACACAAACTTAAACGTGTAAGAAGATTTGTATTTTCCCGTCTGGCTGACTATATAAGAGAGAGATTCGATCTCGAGCAAGACAGGGCCTCGCAAGCCGAAGTGTTCGACAATATTAGCAAAGGCGTCGAATTCAAAGGCGCTAATCTGTGGGTACTGATATTCGCAACCCTCACAGCATCGCTCGGTCTGAATACCAACTCTACCGCAGTCATAATAGGAGCCATGCTCATTTCTCCCCTGATGGGGCCTATAATGGGAATCGGATTCTCGCTTGGCATAAATAATTTCGAACTGATGAAGCGGTCGTTCCGCAACTTCGGGTTCATGGTTGTGGTAGGCATCATTACTTCCACCGCATTATTTATGATATCCCCCCTTAGCGAGGCTCAGAGCGAGCTTCTGGCTCGTACCCAACCAACGATCTACGACGTTCTCATAGCCCTTTTCGGTGGTCTGGCGGGCATGATTGGACAGACTCGCAAGGACAGGACCAATATGGTAATTCCGGGTGTCGCCATAGCGACAGCCCTCATGCCACCGCTTTGCACCGCAGGATTCGGCATCGCCAACGGACAGTGGGTATATCTCGGCGGAGCACTTTACCTATTCTTCATAAATACGGTTTTCATAGCCATAGCGACATACATTATCGTGCGGTTCATGAAGTTCGACAAGAAAGAATTTCTCGACAAAGCCCGCGAACGCAGGGTCAAGAATTATATGATCATTATAGTTGTTCTTACGGCGGTACCGAGTGTTTTTATGGCATACAACATTATCCAGAGGTCGTTTTTCGAAAATAACGTGAAGAAGTTCATAGACAGCGAGTTTAGCCATTTCGAAAAGACGCAGGTCATATCGAGCGACAGACAATACAGAAAAGGAAGCGAAAAATCACACATAGATCTCGTTTTGATAGGCGAACCGCTACCGGGTAACGTTATAGATAATATCCGCACCCGTATGGAGATTTACGGATTGAAAGATACGGAACTTAACATCAAACAATCCGACGGAAGCGAACAGATAAATGTCAACACGCTGCAAATTAGCTATATGCAGCTTTTGGATGAAAAAAATCGCAAGATAAACGAATTGAGCGCACAATTGTCCATCCTCGCCGTGGATACACTTCCTCTTTCAGACATCGCAATCGAGGCTGGAAAATTATTCGACAATATCGCGACAATATCGCTTTCGCGGCAGAAAGAGGTCGACATATCCGGACGGCAACTCGACAAACTGCTGCTGGCAGTCGTCAGTCGTAAAAATCGGGAGGAGGATATCGACAGAGAGAAGATTGTTGCATGGCTGTCTGTCCGTGCCAAAACAAAAAATGTCAAACTATACGTGGAATAAAATACCGGATCGGGCATAAGCATTTGCCCGGCTGCCAATGAACTGCACATATGCTGAAAAAGGCCTGGTTCGATATAAGGTATGCCCTGCTACTTTCGGGGTGCTGGCTGTTTGGGCAACTTCCCACATGGTTGCTGTACCATATATTTCTCGATATAATTTATTTCCTCACTTACAGGGTCGCACGATACAGAATAGCTGTTGTGAGAGCCAACCTCAGAACTGCATTCCCGGAAAAAGACAAAGCAGAACTGCTGACCATCGAACGTAAATTTTATCTTCAACTCGCAGAAGTTTTCATAGACACTATAGACATAATCAGCATCAGCCGCAGAGCCATAGAGAAGCGTATGAAATTCATAGATGTGCAGCAACATGAAGATGAAGTACGCGGGAAAAGCTGGATAGCTGCTATGGCACATTACGGATCGTGGGAATATTTTATATCTTATCCGCTTTACTCTGAGAAAAGCATCGTCGGAGTGTACCACCGACTTCACAGCAAATTGTTCGAGAAACTATACAGGTATTCCCGCTCGCGGTTTGGGACGGAACCGGTCTCGATGCACAACACAATGAGGTATGTAATAGAGAGTGTTCGGAAAGGCAAACAGATATGTCTCGGACTGATCGCCGACCAGTCGCCTCGGGCCGGTGACAAACCCAACTGGGTCACATTCTTAGGTCAGCAGACAGACTTTTATATCGGCCCCGAGAAAATAGCCCTAAGATTCAAGATGCCTGTTTATTTCGTCCATATATCCAAACATGCCCGGGCAAGGTACTCCATACGTTTCGAAATGATATACGACGGTATGGAGGCAGTTTCCGAGGGCGAGATCACTCGACGGTATGCAGCACGGCTCGAAGAGATGATCCGGGAAGCCCCGTGGTTATGGATGTGGTCGCATCGCAGATGGAAGAAAAAACATTTCAAAACAGAGAAATAATCATGCCGTCGGTAAAAGTGGTCATATTGAACTGGAACGGCAGGTCGTTACTCGAACGTTTTCTACCGGCAGTTGTCGGCAATACCCCGGCCCGAGTAGGAATAGTTGTCGCCGACAACGGCTCGGACGACAGATCGGTAGAGTTTCTGGAGGAGGCATATCCGACAGTGGAGATTGTCCGTCTCGGGAAAAACTACGGCTTTGCCGAGGGATATAATCTTGCTCTGGAGCGATTGTCTGCCGATTATTTCGTCCTGCTGAATTCCGACGCAGAACCGGCACCAGGATGGCTCGACCCCCTTGTGGCCAAAGCGGAATCGGACCAACATATAGCAGCCGTTACGCCGAAACTCCTTTCGTGGGATGAGCACGGACGTTTCGAATATGCAGGGGCCAGCGGTGGTTTTATCGACGGCCTCGGCTATCCGTTTTGCAGGGGGCGGATCATGTCTACCGTCGAACATGACGAAGGACAGTACAACGACTCGAGAGATATATTCTGGGGGACGGGAGCCTGTCTGTTGGTACGTTCCGGAGTTTTCCGGGAACTCGGAGGATTCGACGCCTCGTTTTTTGCCCACATGGAGGAGATAGACTTTTGCTGGAGGGCGCAGTTGGCCGGCTACCGTATATGTGTCGAACCGGCGAGCGTGGTCTATCACCTGGGGGGCGGAACCCTGTCGCAGAGCACTCCGCACAAGACGTTTCTGAATTTCCGTAACAACCTGATGATGCTATACAAGAATCTGTCGGGACGGAGTTTGTTCTGGGTATTGAGTGCGAGGCTTATACTGGACGGCGTCGCTGCGACAGGATGGCTTGCGACCGGGAAGGTGCAGCTTTTCAAAGCCGTATGGCAGGCACACAGGGAATTCTTCAGGCGGAGGTCGGAACTCAAAGTCGTCAGGGGTAAGATACAGGCCGCAAAGAAAGCCTCACCGCGTTACATATATCGTAGATCCATTATCCTGAGATATATCTGCGGAAACAAGACATTCGGCAAATTATTGTAATGCTGTCATTCCTCGGATTTCCAGCCCCCAACATACATATTTAAGGTCTTTCGATGGAGAGATGCGTAAACATGCACAGGCCCCGTCGAGGAAGCCATGACGAGGTGGACGGATTGTCATGCTGTCATAGGCTTTGTCTGGCGGCATTTATATCCCTCGATCCCGAAGTTGCGCATAAGCGACTCGAGTCTTCGATACGAATCGTCGATTCTTTCAACAGGGATTTCGCCCGATGATACCATAGAGCTGATCATATCATGACAGCGTACGGCCAGATCATCCTCGTATACCCGGGCATTATTCCCTACTATGATCATGTTTACGCCGGCATTTATGGCGAGTGCCAATGCTTTGCGGAGAGAATAATGATCTGCTATCGCTCCCATATTCATGTCGTCGGTGGCCACAACTCCCTGAAAGCCTATTCTCTCCCGTAGCAGCTTCTGAATGGTCTTTGCAGAAAGCGACGCCGGATATGCCGGATCTATGTTACTGTTAATCAGATGCCCTACCATCACTATGTCATTGTAACCGTCGTCCATGAAACGATTGTATGGTATTAGTTCCTCGTTCCGCCATGTCCCGGTTATGTCGACCAGCCCGTTGTGGCTGTCGTCGCGTGAACTTCCATGACCCGGAAAGTGTTTCAACGATGTGATGATATTCCGTTTGTGATGTTCGTCCACCCAGCGCTTCGCAAAAAGATAGACCGAATCGGGATCGGATGAAAACGAACGCCCGTAACGAGCAATAATAGGATTGTCCCTATTTATGTTTACATCGACACAGGGAACGAAGTTCACGTTTATGCCGCATTCTGCAAGGGTTGCGGCAGTTGCGGCAGCCCAAAACGAAGCGCTGTCCAATGATCCTGTTCTGCCTTGGTATGCGGCGGTAACAGTGCGCGGAAAGCCGTAATCGGGTTTAAGTCTGTTGACCAGACCGCCTTCCTGGTCGATGGCTATCAGCAGCGGTTCTGCGGATAGGGCCCGTAGTTGATCTGTCAGCTCTCTCAGTTGTTGCGGGGAGCGTATGTTACGTTCTCCCATGCCTGCCGAAACGTCCTTGTCAAACAGGATAACTCCACCGACATGATATTTTTCTATGGCATTCTTGATCTCTTCCGAAGGTGTCGTCCCTTTGAAGCCTGCCATTATCATCCGTCCTATCTTGACAGTCATGCATGTGTCGCAGTGACATGTGTCCACGGTGTGTTTTTGTGCATTTGCATTAATCGCAAAGCATAACAAAAAAAATAATATCCAGGAAATACGTTTCATAACCTTGATTGAAGTTGATGACAGGTTCTATCGTTTTACCCCGTTGCCCGTCGGAAGTTCCGGAGTCGGCAGAGACTTCGAACCCATCACCGCAATTCTATAATGGTCGGGAGCCGGTCGGCATAAAGATAGTGTTTCTTGATGAATCATTTGTTTTGAGATAATGGCTGTGCGAACTTTTTTATTAGCATACCGAATGGAATGTGTATTCATGCCTAATCTGTTGCACCGTGTTGCCGACAGCAGGACAATGACCGATATTGTAACATGATAAAAAATGTCGAAGCCCTGCTAATTCAGGGCTTCGACAAAAAGATCAATTATATCGGGGTCTGTTATTTTTCTTTTGTAAGGCTGAATCCTCCGAAGTTCAATACTGTGCAGCTGTCCTGTTCGACGATAGTGCCGGTCTGTGTGAAGTCGATCGTCTGTCCGTTACCGATGCTTTTCCCGTGGAGGGTGATTTTATCGGCTTCGCCCTGAAGTTCCCACGATTCGACTGGAAGCGTTGCCATATTTATGGATGCTGCCTTTCCCTCTGTCATCAGTTCTACACCCATTATGTTAAGCGAGTCTGCAGGGTCTGTCATAATCCATTTACCTACGGCTTTTGCATAAGTCGGATCTGTCGACACCTTAGTCGCAGGTGTGACTTCCGAGATTTTACCCACGTATGTGACTGAAATCAGATTGCCGATCAGAAGACCGTTAGCTTCTGCGGTGTCGGCATTTTCGAGCGTAAAGACATACGTTTGATCACCTGTCATCTCTTTGACTGCCACAGTATCAGCCGATGATTTTACTATTACGCCGTCAAATTGTTTCGGTGTGTTATCCTTGCATGCCGTAAGGACAGACACTACTGCAAGTGCTGCAGCAAAAAGTGTTTTTTTCATAGCGTTAAAATTTACGATGAAATTTATGGTGCGAATATAAGCAGATTACAGCATGAATGTTCCCGGCATGGAAAATATTTTTCGAAATAATCTCTATCTTAGGTTTTTCCATATATAGTTATACGGCATTAATTCTTATCGGATTCGACCTGAGATGCAGACGCAGGAGTTTTTTTTAATTAAATTTGTGGCGCTAAGAATCATAGGATGAAAAAACTGGTTTTACTTATTCTGTTTTTTGTCGGGCTCGGAAGCGGATGTGCCAATTACAACCATCTCTGGATACACTCACCTAACGAAAAGCTCCCGCATATAGAGTCTTTTAGTGTCATACCTGCCGGACAATGGAGAGACTGTGCCCGTAAAAACGGTATTAACATCCGCAACGGCGAATGCAGGAATCCGGTTACGGTGCTTGGCCATTATCCAGAATATGTGGAACTGGCCGAGCAACTCGATGCCGAAAGCATGCAGATACCTATGGATCAATGGAATGCCATGACCGAAGATGAGCAGTGGAATACGACTACGACTTTTTTCGACTACATGATGAAGAACGATCATAATTTCCGATTAGCCACTCCTGTAGAAAAAGCACGCCCTGGAAGTTACTATATCAGAGAATTGAACTATTTATTCGGCAAAGGTTACAGACTCAGTCCTGACGGATTATGGCTTGTCAAATATGACCCTGTGCTCAAAAAAAGATAACTTCAGGAGGTTATTCCGTATCGTGTCGCCGTACAACCGCAGTTTTCTGTTGCCAATCTTTTTATGTAGGGCATGATATCGTCCGACTGTTTCATGCCAATCGATAACGGACATCTCCATTCTACGTACTTATCCGCATCGAGCATCATGAATTTTCAGTCTGTCATGGTTGCAGAATTAATATTGGACATCTCCTATTCATGCTATCAACGACCGTGCTGCATGACACTGAACGACATTATGCATAACTGAAATTAACGGTAGAATTATAATACATAAATGTTTTGCAAGGCTTGCAGTCATCGGCAGTTATCATAACATGACACGTGTCTTCTCACCTTTGCATGCTGAGACGCTTCTTGGATTGCACATTATCATACATTATTGCACATTATCATACATTATTGTCATACGGCCAATTGTCCGACGAATGTGCCTATGCCGTTGAATACCATTTGAGTCCCGACTGCAGCCACGATCAATCCCATTATCCGGATTAGCGGCATCAGTATATTGTAGCGGTTCATAAAAGAGGCTATCGGGGCTGCATTTCGCATGACAACCCAGTTTATAGCTATTGCTAAAATTATGGCAATAAGTGCAGTAGGCATTCCGTACATCGAAGGCATCGAAACGGCTGCCGTGATAGTGGCCGGCCCTGCGATCATGGGAACCGCAATAGGGACTACAATTATGTCTTCGAGTTTAGTTTCGCCGTCAATGGACAGAACGGCTCCTTTCTGCAAACCCATAAACCCGTTATACAGCAGTACACCCCCGCAGGTTATCTGAAACGCGTAAATCTCGAGATTGAAAACATAACCGAGAACGGCTTCGCCTGCGAGCATGAAGATTATCAGTACCTCCAGCGCCGTACGGTTCGAGCGGTTTATTATTTTATGCAGGTCGATCTTGTCGTAATTATTGCGCAGCGACATCACCACGAACAATTTCTGCAACGGATTCACCAATGCAAAGAATGCAAAAAATGCCGCGAGGAACGTATTGATTGCCATCTTGTCAGAGTATTACCAACAGCGTTGCCACCATTATCGACGCCCACAGGATGAGCCCCATTGCAACAGGCTTGATCCCGACATTTCGGATGGATTGAATGGATAATCCGCTTCCGATCAGGAATAGTGTCATGGAGAGCATTTTGTGCGAAGCGATGCCTATGCCTTTCAAAAGTACTGCAGGAATCGCGAAATAGGTGTTCGCCAGCATTGCCAGTATGAACAGAAATATGAACCATGGAATGGAGATCTTCCGGTTTGCATCCTTGCGGAAGAACATCATAGATACGAACGAGAGCGGAATGATCCACAGGGCACGGGTGAGTTTGACGGTTGTGGCTACGGCAAGGGCATCCGATCCGTATTGCGCTCCGGCTCCGACCACGGAACTTGTATCGTGTATGGCTATGGCAGCCCACATTCCGAACTGTTGCTCCGACAGTCCGAGCAGGTGTCCTATGGGCGGAAATATGAAAAGCGCTATGGCATTAAGCGCAAATATCACTGCCAACGACATGGATGTTTCGTCTTCATTCGCGTCGACCACAGGCGAAACGGCAGCTATGGCACTCCCGCCGCAGATAGCGGTTCCGGATGAAATCAACCACGAGAGTTTGTTAGGGACTTTCAACCATTTTCCGACAAACCATCCGATGAGGATCACTCCCGTGACAGATATTATCGTGAACAACATCCCGTCACTCCCGGCTTTCAATGATTCGTGAAGGTTCATCCCGAACCCCAGCCCTACGACTGCGGCCTGCAACATGTATTTCGATGCTTTTTTGTGATAATGCGGATAGGGATGTCTGAAGAGTAGTGCAAACACGATACCCGCAAAAAGGGCTATGGCCGGTGATACAAATGCCGAGGCTATGAAAAGCGCTATGAAAAGAATACGTACTGCCATTGCTATTGATTTTCTGCGCAAAACTACATACTAAAACGCAGGAAAACCAATACAATTTTACTATGGGTGATAACTTATTGTTATAGGGTATTTGCCAGGAATCTCAAAAACCGTTCCTGTATCTCGGAATGTGCACTTTGGGCAACCACGTAAGAAAACTCGCGTTCCAGTTGCAGACCTGGCACCTCGATCACCTTGAGTTTATCGTTCATCAATTCTTTGGTTACTGCGGATATGGACACGATCGAGAAAACCGTGGGACTGTTCTCTATGAATAATTTAATGCTTTCGGTACTGCCGAGCTGGAGCAGAATATTCATTTGGGAGAGTTTTTTGTTGTGTGCGGCCAATGCCTGCTCGATAACCTCCAGAGTGCCGGACCCTGTTTCACGCAGGACAAGCGGGAGGGAAGACAATTCTTCGATCGAGATTTCTTCCCCGATTTTATTTGTCGATCCCGTAACCAATGCGAGTTCATCTTTTTGGAAAGGCGTATAACGCAGCGAAGGTTTACGGTGAGCTCCTTCTACGAGGCCTATGTCTATCTTATGCTCTTCGAGTGCTTGCTCGATCTGTTCCGTATTTCCGGATGTGAGGGTGAGCCGTACGTCCGGGAACAAGGAAATGAACCGTGCAACCAGCGGAGGAAGAATATATTGTGCTATAGTAGTGCTTGCCCCCACACGCAACTCTCCAGAGAAATTGCCTGTCAGAAGGTTCATCTCAAGCTGGAGACTGCGATATGTTTCCAGTATGGATTCCGCGTACCGCAGCATGGTTTCGCCCGACCGCGTGAGTTTTACCGTGTTGCCGGCTCGTTCGAAAAGTTGTGTTTTGTATTCCGACTCGAGTTCTCTGATATGACGCGATATGGCTGGCTGCGATATATGCAGTTCACCTGCAGCACGTGTAAAATTAAGATGCCGGGCCACGGAAACGAATACTGTCAAACGAAAATCCATATTGATAACTTTTTGTTATTGTAAATATATATAAAAAACATTGAAAGCAATCATTGTTCCCGTTAAACGATTTCGTTTGTCGCTATGTATCTGCGCATTTCGAAACGTTTTTAGTGAAAGTCGTCGGCAATAACGTTTGAAGCAACATATCAGATTCTACTGGATGGTTAGGCAGATTTCTCCGTCGATTCCAGTGACAAAATGGCTGCCGATACGAGAAAAACGGACGTAAACGAGTTGGTTCCCATCTCTACATACACCCCTCAGGCGTCATACTGTTTCCCCATATCATGTCATACGGGTAGTCTGTTCTCCATGCCTTTTATACACCGGGAAACAAATTGACAGACTCCAACCCGTTAGCAGGTATTTATTGTTTGATCCTTTACATTTCCATGTTTAGCGTTGCCGGGCTCTTCCAAGCGCAACAAATCGTATGATTTCTATTCATAACCATACGGCTGTTGCTATTTGTTCTCAACGGTTTTTGATGGAAATATGCCATCCGTCATTCAGAATCGCAGAATTAATTAATTCTGCGATTCTTTTTTTTCGGTACGGGATGTGCTATCTCTATTTTATCTACGTCAAATTTTTGATCATTATGAAAACGAACATCATTCAACGGACCGGTTCGGAGGCCGTGCCGTCATTTCAAGCCGTAGCTTGTACGGGCATTGCCCTGAGTGCTGCTGACGGCAGTTACATACAGGCTCGCACAATCGAATGGTCGCGCGGCGCCTTGGAAAGCGAATATGTGGTCATTCCACGTGGTCAGCGGCTGGTCTCATACACTCCGTCGGGGGCAAACGGCTTTGCTTTCGAGGCCCGTTACGGCGTGGCAGGACTGAGTGTCGTGCAGAAAGAATTCATCGCCGAAGGAATCAATGAGGCAGGCCTTTCGTGCGGATTATTCTTTTTCCCGCATTATGGAGGTTATGAGAATTACGACCCGACCCATAATGATCTGACAGTCGTTGACTTGCAACTGACGGCATGGATGCTCTCGCAATTCGCCACAATAGACGAAGTGAAAACATCCATAGGATCGATTCATGTAGTGGGTCTTGATACCGATGCGGTTGTTCACTGGCGCATTGGCGAACCTTCCGGACGACAGGTGGTACTGGAGATAGTAGATGGAGTGCCGCATTTCTATGACAACGAGATCGGTGTCCTGACAAATGCCCCGGGATTCGAGTGGCATCTGACCAATCTGAACAACTACATCAATCTGTTCCCGGGCGATGCTCCCGATCGTGTGCTTGGAGGCATGACACTTCGTCCTACCGGAAGCAATTCGGGTTTTCTCGGTCTTCCGGGCGATGCCACTCCGCCTTCACGTTTCGTACGCGCCGCATTTTACCGGGCTGTGGCCCCCCGGCGCGCCACAGCTTTGGAGACCGTGCTACAATGTTTTCACCTGCTTAATAATTTCGATGTTCCGATCGGAATCGAACATCCGGAAGGCCAGGTACCTGATATTCCGAGTGCCACACAATGGACCTCGGCTGTAGACCTGACAAACAGACGAATCTATTACAAGACTGCGTATAACAGTACGATTCGCTGCATCGACCTTGCGGAGATAGATTTTGCAAAAGTCGCTTACCGATCATATCCGATGGATGCTACACGAGAACAGCCTATAGAAAAGATCAGGATAGAGGCATAATATTGCGACGAAGTATCTGCGGCGCGTCGATGAGTTCCGACAGCGATGGCAAAAAACAGAAAGGTTCGATCCGTATTGCACCAACGATAACTCCGATATCGGGAAACAAGTTTATGTCGGACCGAAGCGACATTACGGTACGGAAGCGTCCTATAGTGCGTGACACTATGGCATAAAACCGTCCGGGCGAGGTTCCAAGTGAACACGCAAAATAATTTAAAGAGTAACTGTACCGAATAATGCAATGCAGGCAGGTCGGTTATGATATCAACAAACAGAGTCCCTATCTTTGCTGATAGGGACTCTGTCGTCCTTTGCTATTTAACGATTCCCGGCAGGCATTTGATTCGAAACTTCAACCTCAGGTAAGTAGTATGTCCGATTAGCCGGATCAAATATTCCCGTCGTAATAGAAGTTTCTATGTTATTGTCACACCGTTTCCGTTATCTCCTTATCACGAGTCTTTCGGTCGTTTTTTATTGATTATACTGCAGATACGGCGGATTTATTGTTCCCCAGATATAATTACATTCGGAATTCCAATGGTCATAGTTCCATTCATCGATGGCTTCGTTCATGTTCTGCATGGCTTTGCTCCAGGTAAGATTCATGCCGTCAACTATCAGTGCTTCGCCTGTGCCGGAATCACCGATGCCGCTGCCGTCGTAGTCGTTCCAGTAGCAGGCGGTGATGGAGCCATTGGTATTGCCTCCCGCCACAGCACCGGCACTGGAACCTGAGATAGTACCAATTGAATAGCAAGCAGTGACGTATCCCTCATTAGATCCAGTCACGCCACCGACTGTAGTATTTCCTGTGACGCTCCCTGTTGTGCGACAGCATGCTACCATATATCCTTCCGTTTTGTTTGCACCCGTCACACCTCCGACATAGCTGTCCCCTGAGACGGATCCGGTAGATATGCAGGCACTAATGAAGCCATTATTTTCGCCAGCCACAACGCCGACATAGTCACTCCCTGAGACAGATCCTCCTGTTACCGAACAGGCGGTGATGGTGCCATGATTCTCACCTGCCACAGCGCCTACCTTTTGACTGCCGGCTATCTGCACATCATTAAGTGTCAGGTTTCTTATTTCGCCGTCCTCATCGAGATAGCCGATCAATCCCACATAATCACCATCCGATGCATCGACAGTCAGTCCCGATATGGTATTGTTGCCACCGTCGAATGTACCGACGTAAGGTCTTTCGGATGTACCTATCGACGTCCATTTCATGTCTTCAGGCATGGTAATGTCGGAAGTCAGAATACAATTTATCGATGAGTCGCCCAGCGCCGCTTGTGCCCATGTTTTCAGTCCGTCGGCGGAGTGTACGTAGAAAGTTTTTGATGCGAAGTCGAACCGGAAATCATCGTCGGGATCTTTGACCGTCAGGTTGATGTTGTTGAGGGTTCCGGCCTCAGTGACAAGAGGGGTAGGAAGTTCCATTTCGGAATAGCCGTTCAACAGCACCTTGCCGATAGCGTATCCGGGGACAACAGTCGCCTCCCAGCACGATTCTCCATTGTAGTTGCAGGACTTCATCTGGACCCAACCTTCGTCAGAACCCTCTCCGATTATTCCTTAAAGTTTGGAGAGCGATTTAAATTATTGTAATTTTACGCTCGTCGGGACGGGTGGTCCCGCCCCTTGGCGCTGGCCGTTCCCCGACCGATGAGTTTTATAGAGAAAAATAATGCGTGACACAGTTTATTTTACACGACC
>CALUZO010000002.1 GCA_944325305.1 uncultured Rikenellaceae bacterium
CGTTTGGAGACGACTGGGTGCTGATCAAAGGAGCTTGCGATTCGATGCGACTGGATTTTGCCCGGCTCTGGAATCGCACGACGAGCGAAGTGCTACGCATCCGTCCCGGGATGTTCGGCAGCGAAAAACTCGAACATATCGGACGGCTGAGCGATGGCCGTGTGGTGCTGACCACACTTCGCTCCCATGTGGGACAAGTCGTGCACTTTCCCGCGGATTTCTGGAATTTCCTCCGCTCGGCCAGTCGTCCGCAAACTCTGGAGCCGATGCAACCCTACGAAACGCTCTATCCAAATATTCCGCTGACACTACCCGAAAGATCATAACAAAACATGCGCATGATTGGGTAAAAGAGGTGGATTAAAACATCATTCACAGCACGTGTGGGGAAAATCCAGAAAATAAAAATCGCTTAATCAGTATGTATCAGCAGATTAAGCGATTTTCCTGGTACCCGGAGCCGGGATCGAACCGGCACGGATCGCTCCACTGGTGTTTGAGACCAGCGCGTCTACCAATTCCGCCATCCGGGCAATTTGAGAACTTTACCAGATATCGTCCAAGTTCAACTCGAGGAGATGCAACTTCCGTTAGTACGGTATCGGGAGTGCAAATATAGCGAAAAATTCCAAAAAAGTACAACAGATGCCTCAGACAGTCTAAAATAATAGTATGACGGCGTTTTAGGAACGCTGCCGCCCGCTGCAAGCCTGATTGCCGAGGAAACGTTTGGAGCACACTAATTTTTGTTACTTTTGTTTATACATACCTTAATATTACGCTATGTCGAGAAGTCTGCACGATTTTATTACGTTGCTCGAGAATAATGAAGAGTTGTTGAAAGTGACCGCTCGGGTCGATCCGGTTCTGGAGATTGCTGAGATCACCGACCGTGTGTCGAAGAGTCCGAATGGAGGGAAGGCAATCCTGTTTACGGATACCGGTACAGAGTTCCCGGTAATTACGAATATGGTTGGTTCGGATCGGCGTATTGCTCTGGCTCTTGGGGTTGACGGTCCCGATGAAATAGCAGATCGGATAGCGCTCCTTGCAGACAAGGCTTTTGCCCCGAAGAACGGTTTGGGAGATAAAGTCAAGATGCTGCCGCTACTCGGAGAAGTGGCAAAATGGATGCCGCACATCACTAAAGGAAGAGGCGAGTGCCAGCAGATCGTATTGAAAGGAGAGGAGGCGAAACTGGGCATGCTGCCGATACTTAAATGTTGGCCATATGACGGAGGACGTTTCATTACTCTTCCACTTGTGCACACGGCAGATCCCGAGACTGGAGCGCGAAATGTAGGGATGTACCGCATACAGATAATGGGCGACCGTGTCACCGGAATGCACTGGCACATGCACAAAACGGGCGAAAGACATTACCGTGGGTATAAAAAACTCGGTCGCAGGATGCCTGTGAGCGTCTGTCTGGGTGGCGATCCTGTTTATACCTATTCTGCCACGGCTCCGCTGCCAGACGGTATAGATGAATACATATTGGCTGGTTTTCTGCGACGCCGGAGCGTAAAACTGGTGAAATGCATTACCAACGACCTCCATGTCCCTTCAGATTGCGATTTCGTAATCGAGGGGTATGTCGATCCGGCCGAGGAGAAAGTTCCTGAAGGACCTTTCGGCGATCACACTGGGTTTTATTCCCTGGAGGATATGTATCCCCGCTTCCACGTGACGGCCATTACCCACAGGCGCAATGCCGTATATCCGGCTACGGTGGTCGGTGTGCCCCCACAGGAGGACCTTTATATTGCCAAGGCAACCGAGAAGATATTTCTCGAACCGATACGTCTGACGATGCAGCCCGAGGTACGCGACCTTTATATGCCGGGTGCCGGCGTGGCGCACAATCTTGCCGTGATTTCTATCGAGAGATCCTACCCGGGGCAGGCTTTCAAAGTTGCTGCCTCGATGTGGGGGGCTGGTCAGATGATGTTCAACAAAGTGCTCCTTGTGGCTGACGAGCGCGAGAATATTCGTGACATGTCCACTCTCGCGTGTCTGGTGCGCGGATTGGATCTAAATCGAGGCGTTCTCTTTTCTCGAGGTGTTCTCGACGTGCTCGACCATGCTACTGCGACTGTCGGTGAGGGCGGCAAGATCGCTTTGGACCTTGGTTGTTGCTGTAGCGAAAAGAGAGTCGATATACCCGATGATGTCACTGTGCCCGTGTGGGCCGATTTTGTCGATGTTTCGCTTGCTGCCGATTGGGGTGTGGTGATCGTTGGATGCGACCCCGCCGCCGATATCGATTTAGGCGATTTTGCCGCACATTCGAATATGGAGGGTGTGAATTTTTTTGTTGCGATAGACAGTGCCGCGCGTCTCTTGACTCCAGAGGAACTTTTATGGTTCGGTTTGGCCAATGTCGATCCGGATCGCGACATGAGGATAAATGACGGTCGTATGCTTGTCGACGCACGTACCAAATCACCGTGGAGAGAGGGATTGCCTGAGCGGGTACCTAATGTCGTGACCAGTTCGACTGAAACCGTAAGGCTGGTCGACAGTCGTTGGGCTCAGTACGGCATCGGAGAGTTCATTCCTTCGCCATCGGCGAGATATGCCGGATTGACTTCTGGAGAGAGCGCTGAATATTCATGCGGGTCTGATTGAATGTTTTTTTGATTCTGCAACGTGCCTTTGTGCCGCAATATGCGGAGGCGCCTGAGGAACCATCCGAGTATGTGTCGGCACATAAAAACATGCGGTTTGTTTTTTTGTGCTGCATAGATCCGGAGTGTCTGAATTAAACGGGATGGGGCAGTAGCTTTTTTTGCAGGGGCATAGGGCTATTTTTTCGTTCGATATTTTAAATTCGTATAATGCATCTCTCATACTCTTGAACCGTGTCCTTGAAAACAGTCTAATACCTTGAGAAACATACGTTCAATTTTATTTTCTGATTATTATCGGCCGACAACAAGATATCCGTATGCGAATTTATTTTTTTGTTATCGAAACAAATTTGTTTTGCGTGAGAAGCGTTTTTAATGCATTTTAGTAGAATGTGTTTATGTGTCGTGATACGCATTAAATCCAAACATCAAAATCCGCATAGACATTCCTTTGGGCTGTGATCACAGAAATTGTCGGGAAAAACATATATTTGCAACATCTCACTCTAATTAGGACTTATTATTAAATGCATGTATTCTACAGGTGGTTTTGGCCTCCGGTGTGTGGGTGCATGCATTTGCCTAATACTAATTGGAGTGAGATTCTTTTAGTAGCCGGGGGCCTTTTTATTTCATATTTTGCCAACCCCCGATGAAGTTCGACAGTCGTAAAATAGCGGGCGCTGTGCGCACCATGTTCACCTTGACACCTTCGCAGATAAGAGGCATACTCCTTTTGCTCCCGTTGCTTGCAGTGCTGGGATTAGTGATAGGATTTGCCAACAAACCTCGTTTCGAGAAAAGTTTCTTAGAATTGGCTGATTCTGCTGCGGTAGCCGGAGACAGACATCCGCATGGCCCGGATCGAAAAGACATGCAGCTACTTAAGTCATCTTCGGCTCAAGAACAGATCGACACTGCAGAGCTTTTTGTCTTCGACCCTAACACTGCTACTTTGCAGGAATTCTGTCGGCTCGGGCTCGATGTGCGCACAGCCGCCAATATCGTAAAATACCGCGAACGCGGAAAACGTTTCGAGATACCTGAGGATTTTGCCACATGCTATGGGGTCACGCTCGACCAGTATACCCGGCTCGAACCCTACATCCGTATAGGCGACGAGTTCAGGCTGAAGTCGACAGATAACTTCTCGGCGAATAGCTCTGCACGAGGTAATGAGCGCGAGACGGAACCGGAATTCGAAGATTCTGTCAGCGATTTCGACCCGAACATTCTCGATGCCGACGGATTTGTTGCGCTGGGGTTCTCGCCGAGACAGGCCGATGTCATCATTCGTTATCGTCGCAGTATCGGAGGCTTCCGCACCAAGGACGATTTCGCAAAGTGTTATGTTGTGTCAGACGTTATGATGGAACGGCTGGGTCCGCATATTTGCATGGCAGAAAAGGATCCGCATGATTCTGTATCGTCGGATACGCTCAGGATCGAGATCAACAGTGCCGATTCAACGACACTGAGACGCATAAGCGGTGTTGGTGACGTGCTGGTCGTCCGGATTATGGAGTATCGCGAAAGGCTTGGCGGATTCGTCTCTGTAGAACAACTTGCCGAGATCAGGGGTATGACACCCGAGAATCTTGATCGCATCGCTGAACAAATTCGCGTGGACAGTTGTGAAATTCAAAAAATTGATGTTAACTTTGCACCCCAAAAGACACTTGTCGGGCAAATGGGGAATCACCCTTACGTGACCGGCGAGATGTTGAGAAAACTGTTGAAAAACAGGCAACTGAAAGGAGGTTGGCGCAATATAGGAGAAATGGTGGAACAAGACATAATGACGAGCGAGGAGGCTGAAAGACTTTCTCCATATCTCCTTTTAAGAAGCGAATAGCCGTACTTCTGATGGTCGCAGGAGCGGGAAGCTCCCGAAAAAACCGAAAAAATTAATTAAGTAAAAACGATAAAAAAACAAACGACTATGATTATCATGCCGATCAAAGAGGGCGAAAATATCGAAAGGGCCCTCAAAAAATTCAAACGCAAATACGAAAAAACAGGTGTGCTCAAACAGCTTCGTGCCCGCCAGCACTTCACCAAACCATCGGTGAGCAAACGCAAAGCCAAATTGCACGCTATATACGTAGAACAGATGCAGCGTAACGAAGAGTAATTCGCTTAATCGCGTTGCCTTCGTGGCATGAAATATACAGGGTCTCCGTTGGCGGAGACCCTGTTTGTTTGATGAGGCCATGAGACATTATGCAAGACTCCCATTGCTTTATCTCGAGTCGTTTGGAGATGACAGCAGTTTATGTAATCTTCAATAATTGGCTACAGACCGTTTCCGATATTTTGCTATACCTGGATAATACAGGAGGTGGTTAAGGCAAATTTTCGGGCAGGGTCAACGTTTATCTCTCGCCTTTTCTTATATTTGAAGAATACAGGATGCGGCTCGGCATAGTCAAACCTGAAAACTCCGTTTCCGTTTGTCTATGCTCTCGCCTTTCGCTATATTTGAAGAATACAGGATGCGGCTCGGCACTCTCCGAAAGCTGGTGCTTTCTGCGATTGCACTCGCCTTTCACTATATTTGCAGAAAAAGTAGGGCGCTCGATAAGTGTCGGGTGAGAATTTTCGTTGTTTCACTCTTTCTGGTACGGTACCTCTGATTATTGGCCCCTCCTTGACGACCGATTTTTATGTTTGTTGGTATGCTGCTGGAAAAATTCCTGACATATCTTAGCGCGGAAAAACGTTATTCGATTCATACTGTTATGGCGTATGAACGCGATATATTACAGTTTGCAGGATTTCTTGGTTTCAACAGGAATTCGGCTTCGGAGTTTGTGTCGGCTGATGGGACGGTGTTCGATCCGGCTGTAGTCACTACGGACGATATCCGGAGATGGATATTGTATCTGTCGGAACAGGAACGACTCAGCGCCGCATCTATTAACAGAAAGACCAGCAGTCTTCGTTCTCTTTTTAGGTATCTTCGTAAGATTCAGGCTATCGACAACGATCCTTTTCCGGGTATAGGTTTTCGCAAGATGCCATCGAGACTTCCGAGTTTCGTGCCGGAAAAGAACATGTCGGATGTGTTGTCGATGTTGGAAGCCGAATTCGATACAGGAGATTATATTCTTCGCAGAAATTCGCTCATTCTGCTGGTGCTATACACCACGGGTCTTCGGCTTTCCGAGATTCATGCTGTGCGCCTCGGTAACTTTTCACAGGGATATTCCGTGCTCCGCGTGTCGGGTAAAGGCAACAAGGAAAGAGTCATTCCGGTCTTGGACTACACAAGATGTAAAATAGTTGAATTTTTAGGTGATTTAAAGTCTCGTGATTTTTGCATTTCATCCCAATTGTCACTATTTTTAAGCAAAGAAGGAAAACCCCTTTCGCGCAATGCTATATATAGAATTGTAAGAGATGAGTTGAGTAAGGCGGGTGTGCAGGGGAAATGCAGTCCTCATTTGCTGAGACACACTTTCGCCACTCATATGCTGGACGGCGGAGCTGATATTCGCGAGATTCAGGAGATGTTGGGACATACCTCGTTGGCGGCGACGCAGGTTTATACGCACAACAGCATTGCGAAACTGAAAGAGGTATATGCCAAGGCGCATCCAAGATCGAGGCAGAAGGAGCAGAACAAACCATAATATGGGCATCATGTCTGAAGCTGCTGAAAATGGCATGATAGCCTGTTTGTTATTCTGGAGATGGCAAGAGAAGGCATATTTTTTGTTGTGAAATTGTAAAGGAGCACCGGATATGCCGGGGCCAATAACCATAAAAATAGGGAGGAATTGATTATGAACGTGAAGATCCAATCAGTCAAATTCGATGCGGACAAAAAACTTGTCGATTTTGTTAACGCCAAGATGTCGAAGCTCGAAAGGTTCGCTGAAGATGCGGTAGGTGCGGAGGTGATCATGAAAGTGGATAAGGACAATGATCGAGGGAATAAGGTGGTGACGATAAGATTGGTTGTTCCGGGCGATGAACTTGTCGCCGATTACCGCAGCAAAACTTTTGAGGAGTCGGTTGACGAGTGCATCGAGGCTTTGAAAAAACAACTCGAAAAGTATAAAAACAGGTTCAATAAATAAAAAATCATAAAAAAATGTAAAAAAACTTGAATCTGAACAATAATAATTCTTGAAAAAACGTTATATTAGCAAAGGAAAGCAACTTACCAGGGCCAAAGCCCGAAAAGTATAAAAGTTTGCAGGAACTGACCTGCGCGGCAGACATGAGGCCGCATTGAGAAAAAAAGAGAGGGAACCTGCGAAGGACGAAACCGCAAGACGACATTGGACGCTTTTTAAAGCTCTTCGGAAAAGAAGGTGATAAAAAGAAGAAAAGTTAACCGAAGAGTTTCGACGCGACGCAGAAAGAAAAACTGGACGCACATTTAGCAGGCTAAACCCGATCTGAAACATTAAGCCCCGGAAAAATCCGGGGCGATTTTTTTATTTGCAGCCGCCCAGTAGGTCGGAGAGTGGCAGGACCGGTTATCGTAATGCTACGAATAGTTTTATGGATTAGGCGCTTATGACCAAAAACAAGTCCGCAGCAATGCTGCGGACTTGTTTTTGGTAAATCCACGCTTGTGGCCGCTTGGAGAGAGCCGTAAGGCTGTGGTTCTGTCTTATTCTGGATCTACGAATTCCCGGCTGTCGAATATGCACGGTCCGACCTGCATGCGTGGATCGTCTGTAGCCCGAAGTTCCTCTTCGAGTCTGTCTGACAACTCCTGTCTGACCTTACGATATTTGGGGTCTTGCGCCACGTTGTGCAATTCGTCGGGATCTTTTTTCAGATCATAAAGCTCCTCCGATGGACGTAGACCGAATGCCAGATCGAGATACCATTTGTAATCGGAATTGAAGAAATTGTCCAAGAACCAGTTTTTTGTAGGTCCGCCGTCGAGGTCGGCGAGCTTTCGTTCTGCCGTATATGTTCCTACCGGCCATCTCGAAGGTTCGAAGTTGCGGATGTATTTGTATCTGTCGGTTACTATGGCCCGTGACGGATAGGGCATATTTCCGGGTCGTGCGTTTACTGCGTGGCGCTCACGGCCTGTGACGACATAATTGCGATCTTTTTCGATTCTGCCCTTCTTCCCGGATTCGAGAATTTGTTTGATGCTGCGGCCCGTCATGACCTCCGGTATTTCCGTTGCGCCGAATTCGAGGAATGTTGGTGCCAGGTCCATAAGGTTGACGAAATCGGTTACGACACGGCCGGCTTTTATCGTTGCCGGATAGCGTATGGCCAGTCCTACCCGGGTACCAAGGTCGTAGAGATTGGCTTTGGCCCTTGGGAAGCCAGGGATTCCGTGGTCACCGCTGACAACTATCAGGGTATTGTCCAGTTCTCCGGTTTCTTCGAGAACCGAGATAAGGGCCCCAAGTCCGGCATCGAATGCCATGCATTCGCCGAGGTAATCGGCGAAATCCTCACGAATCTCCGGAACATCGGGCAGATATTCGGGCATCTTCCCCTTGAGTTTGTCCGGGTCGATACCCCAAATGTCTTTTCCAGACCCTTTTTGCCATGACCTGTGCGTATTGGTCGGGCCCCACCAGTAGCAGAATGGTTTGTCACCGGTATTTGCCGACAGGAAATCCCTGAAGTTCGATTTAACCTCGTTGCATAGTTCCTGTTTTGCCTTTTCGTAATTGTTGCGTCCGGCTTTGGTGACGTTCTGGGAAAAACTGTTGAATCTGCTGCCTCTTTTCTGATATCTCGTACGAGCGCCGCCGTATGGCGCGTCGAGATTAGGCCCTGGCCCCCAGGCCTTGTAGCTGAAGCCGATGTGATACCCGTTTTCCTCGAGCAGCAACGGATATGAGGGAATGGTTTCGTCCCATGTGCCGTGCAGGAATGCACCTTTGCCCGTACGCCAGAAATATTGCCCGGAGAGCAGTGAACTGCGGCAGGCAGTGGAGGATGGAGCCGGGACATGTGAATTGGTGAAAAGTACGCCTTCGCGAGCGATGCGGTCGAAATTGGGCGTCTCGATCAATTCGCATATGCCGTTGTCTTTTTCTACGTCCGCATAAATGGAGGCGTAACGTCCATAATCGTCTCCGAATGCCAGTACTATGTTAGGCCTTTGCTGGGCGGAAGCATTCACGGCCGCCAGACATCCAGCAGGCAATATGGCAGCTGAGAGTATGATGCTGTTTTTCATGGGTTTTATTTAAAGAAGGATTGGGACATAAAATTACACTTTTTATTTTACCCGTTGGCGGAATTAAAGGCATAAAACTTTTATGAAGAAAAAGTTGCGCATATTATTGGTATTTAGTAAATTAGAGTTGTCTAAACATCTGATTTACATACACCGTATGCACAACTTATACGCAATATTCGCAAA
>CALUZO010000003.1 GCA_944325305.1 uncultured Rikenellaceae bacterium
TTTAGTGATTAAAACAAACGAGTGAATATATAATACTGAAAATAAGTGAAATATGGTGAAATTTGCACATATATCCAATTATTCCGATTTAATGGGATTTACTATATTCAAATGCGGCTCCGGGTACTGAAACGCCGGTTAATCAACTTGATTAACCGGCGTTTCCATTTCACTTGACAAGCTCTTGTATGTGGTATCTCCCGTAGCTAAACCAACACTGGTCAGATCGTGACAACAGTCACTCACTATGGCTGGAGACCATCCGCACTCGTTAAAACTCATTCGGCATATCAGAGTACGGCGTCTTTATAACCACAACTCAACGAGAGCACCACGATACCTGTTATTATTTCACAGCCTTTTCGAGTGCCTGAGCAATGTCGGCGATAATATCCTCCGGATCCTCTATGCCAACCGACAGACGAATAAGGTCGGGAGCCACGCCGGCTTCTATAAGTTGCTGGTCCGAGAGTTGTCTGTGCGTATGGCTTGCCGGATGCAGGACACATGTACGGGCATCGGCAACATGAGTCACAATGGCCACCACACCGAGGCTGTCCATAAACTTAACCGACTTATCCCTGCCGCCCTTGAGCCCGAAGGTCATTACACCGCACGTCCCTTTAGGCATGTATTTTCGTGCCAATTCATAATATTTGTCCCCTTTCAGTCCCGGATAATGAACCCATGCCACCTCGGGACGCGACTGGAGAAATTCGGCCACCTTCTGCGCATTGCTGCAATGACGCTCCATGCGCAAATGCAATGTTTCCAGTCCAAGATTTAACAGAAACGCGTTCATGGGAGCCTGTATCGAGCCGAGATCCCTCATCAACTGGGCCGTTGCCTTGACTATGAATGCCCCTTTGCCGAAGGCCTTTGTGTATATGAGGCCGTGGTACGATTCATCGGGCGTAGTCAGACCGGGATATTTATCAGCATACTTGTCCCAGTCGAAATTACCGCTGTCGACGATGGCGCCTCCGACGCTTGTCGCATGACCGTCCATGTATTTCGTTGTCGAGTGCGTCACGATGTCCGCACCCCACTCGAACGGATTGCAGTTGATCGGAGTCGGGAAAGTATTGTCGACTATGAGCGGCACTCCGTGTTTATGGGCAATGTCCGCAAACTTGGCAATATCGAGCACATTCATCCCGGGATTGGCTATCGACTCCCCGAAAACGGCTTTAGTATTGGGACGGAAGGCCTTTTCAATCTCCTCACTCGGTGCATCCTGATCCACGAAAGTGACTTCGATGCCAAGTTTTTTCATGGTTACGGCGAAAAGATTGTACGTACCTCCGTAAATCGTCGATGTACTCACGAAATGATCCCCGGCCGAACAGATATTGAATATCGAGTAAAAATTAGCGGCCTGTCCCGAAGAGGTGAGCATGGCAGCCACACCGCCTTCCAACTCCTTGATCTTTTCTGCGACATAGTCATTTGTAGGGTTCTGGAGACGAGTATAGAAATATCCCGATGCCTTCAGGTCGAACAGGTCGGCCATCTGATCGCTGGTATCGTACTTGAATGTCGTACTTTGATAGATCGGCAGAACCCTCGGTTCGCCTTTCTGGGGCTTCCAGCCTTCCTGCACGCATACGGTGCCTTTGCTCTTTTTGCTGTTTTCCATTTCTTCGTGTTATTATCGTTTATGCAATTGCATTTTGCAAAGATAAAAAAGTAAGTGCATGTTAAGTGCGCCAGCCTTACACTTTTAAGTCTCTGCATACAAATTAGGGCCCATATGAAACACTTTCAGAGGTTGCACGACAAGAACGGCCCGCTTGCGAGGCGGGCCGTCGACTTGCGCAACAATATCTTTAAAAAATATAGGTCGATACCAATCCGCCGTCGCCATTGGAGGTGCCTATAACTGATTCTATATCTGACATCCTCATGCCATCGGCTATGCGGAAAACTTTCACCGAGGTTGTCGAACTGGTAGCAGCGACAGTAGCCAATGGCACGTAAAGGTTGCCCTTCTTGTCGGTAGCCATGTATTTTCCGCATGTCCCGTCGGCCGGCACAGCCTGGAAAATATGATTTATGCTCCTGTCGTCGAGATCGTAAACATACACACCGCACTGTCCCCACGACACACCGGTCTTAAAGATTATATGATTGCTGGTAAGCGATGCCACGGCTCCGTTTGGTCCGAGTCCGGAGAGGATGTCTATCTGTTCGTCTTCTTCGTCCAGCAGGAATTCTTCATAGACGATATCGAAAGAGACGGGATCGATCTTTACTATGGAAGATTCGGTTTCGAGCATCGGCATGTCCATAACCCACATATCGTCGCCCTCCTTTTCGGCCTCGCCCGCAACGAGCGCATAGATATATCCGTCATGTGCCTTGAGAATATCGGTCACCTGACGGCGCGCATCGAAACTTATCGTCTTGGTTTCATCCACTTGGTCGGTGGCTGCATCTATAAATTTAATCGCGTTACCGCAACAAATAAGTATCCAGCCGCCCTGTCTCACGGTTCTGTTCGATGTTCCAGGACCGTCTATGCCGACATGTCCCACCAGGCCGGCAACATCCTTAGTGAAGGTAGTGGCACCCGTGGACGGATCGACCTTGAGGATGCCCATGCCGCAATCGTTGGCTCCGCCGTTATATTGATTATAGGTGATGTAAAACTTGTTCTCGTCCACCACCGTGAGGCCGTAAATATTGCCGAGAGACGCCATATCGAATCCGTCGGCATAAATATGTTTTATGTGCCTGAAGGTTTTTGCGTCGGCAACCGTAATGCGTGCCTGGCCTTCATACTCTCCGTTGCCACGCGTCATGGGCGTGAGGAAATATATCTTGCCATCATAGATATACACCGAATTGATACCGCCGTTATACCCCTCGTTCGTACCGATCATTCCTCCGTTGATTTTTTCGTAGATGTTGCCCGGATAGAACTTGTTTTTCACGGGGTCATAGAACGAAACGTCTTCGTAAGTCGTGCCGTAATAGATGATTCCGTTTTCGTAAAGGGCAGGCTCCTCTACAGGCACATAAATGGTCTTGTCGTCCGAACACGAAGACGACAGAACGAGTGTCAACGCACATAAGAGGTACGTAATTTTCTTAATCATAGCTGTAAAAGTTAAATGGGTTAATATTGGGATTTTACAGCTGCGACCGTACAGGACATAAGAGAGATTCCTTTCACCGACAGGAGACCCTTCGAGAGGTTAGGGTCCGTTGAAGAATCGACCATAGCCCATAAACCGTAGGCGTGTAAAATCGCAGGCAAGGCAGGTCTTCTGACTCGTTCCTGTTCTGAAGCCTTCCCGGTGACAGCTGACGCCAGTGGCATGGATTTCAGAACTTTTTGACCCTCGGGGCATTGATAGCCTCCGCAGGCAGGAACTCACAGCAGCGGTTACTGTCGCCGATTCTCACGGCATTCCCTTTTCATCCCCAGGCAGCCTTTCGAGGCCACTGCGGGGAACCATTGCGGTGCAAATATAAAACATTTTGCACGACAAGGCCCAAAATTCATAATATTTTTACAGCATCATGCCTTGCGATTGCGCGGCTCAAGAGACACAGCTCCCGAACTACAAAAAATATTTCCCGTATATAAGGCAACCATGCAGTCGACGTAATAGATTCACAATATTAAATGCACACTCAAAAAAAGAGCCACCCCGCTTTTGGCGGGGCAGCAACATTTTCAACTATCTATATAATCCGACTATTTGACAGAATTGAGAAGATCCACCTTACCTTCGTTAACGAGCTTTAGTACCAACTCGCCGAAGAGCGTATTTTGCCATGCGAACCACTTGCGGGTGAACTTGGCCGGATTGTCCTTGTGGAACGATTCGTGCATGAAGCCTGTTCCGGCATCGGTATCGACAAGCATCTGGAGACATTCCAGAATCTCCTCATCGTCCTGACTGGTGAAGGCCTTCATCATGATACTCATCGGCCATATCATGTCGTAACCTATGTGGGGGCCGCCTATGCCTTCGCCTGCGCTACCCTTGAAGAAATAAGGATTGTCTTCGCTCCAGACAAACTTGCGGGTATTCTGGTATATCTTGTCCTTCACGTCTACATCGCCCAGATAAGGCATTGCCAGCAGACTCGGCACGTTGGCATCATCCATCAGGTAGTAGTTGCCGAAACCGTCCACCTCGAACGCATATATCTTGCCGTATTTCGGATGCTTGTAAATAGCATATTTCTTGAGGGCGTCTTCCACCTCTTTTGCAAGGTCGAGACATTCTTTTGCCTGCGCGGTGTTGCCGTTGACTTCGGTAAGTATCTCGGCTGCCTTACGCAGCGAGCTTACGGCGAAGAAGTTGGAAGGAACCAGGAAAAGGAACTGTGTAGCATCGTCCGACGGGCGGAAGAACGAGCAGATAAGTCCAACGGGATTCACGGGGTGCCCTTTACCGTCGTTGCTGACAGTATCGAGCTGGCGTTCGGTCTGGCGCTGGAATCTGTACGGGCCGATGCCGTCCTTGCGCTGCTGTTCCTTAAAGGTCTTGAGAATGTTGGTGATGGCTGACAGCCAATGTTCGTCGAATATCGAGGTATCGCCGGTGGTTTTCCAATAATGGTAAGCGAGCCGGATCGGATAGCAAAGCGAATCGATCTCGTATTTGCGTTCGTGCAGTGCAAGTTTCATATCGGTCTTGTCGCTCATCCACTGATGATTGGGCGTAGGATCGTTCGGATCTATGAAGGCATTGGCATACGGGTCTATGTTGATGCACTTGAACTGGCGGCGGATGACGCCGGCCAGCAGGCCTTTAAGTTCCGGGTCGCTGTTGGCCAACTGCACATAGGGATACACTTGCGCTCCTGAGTCACGGAGCCACATGGCGTGAATATCGCCTGTATAAACAAAGGTATCGTCTTTTCCATCCTCGTCCTTGCGGGGATATACGGTAGTATCGAGCGTATTAGGAAAGCAATTTTCGAACATCCAACGCAATTTGGCATTGGTAAGCAGACCTTTTACCCTGGCAATCTCGTCCTCTACCGCCTGCGATGTAAAAAGACGCTGGGATTTGGGAGGACGGTTAGTCGTATTGTAATCGGCCAGCACCGACCTGTTGAACACCTCCTGCACGGCATCGCGCTGAACAGTAGTGTTATCGGCAAGCAGATCGCCCATTTCGGCAGAATCCTTCACAAGTATCGAGGAGATAAGATCATCCGCACCGGCAATGCCAAGTTCGTCGGCCACTGCCTGATGCACGGAGAAAATAACGGCACCGGCCATCATTATCCGGGCTATTCGTAGTTTTTTCATCTATTAAATTATTTTGGTTTATGGTTCGTAATCAGTTTTCCGCAATCTTGGACATCCTCGCAAACATCTCTACCATAGCGGTCTGGGTCAGTAACCACTTGTGTCCTTCCCGCCTACGGCCGCTGAAATCCTGTGAAAAAAGTCCCTCTGACGAACGGCCGTGCTCCCAAATATACGAAAGGTTTTTGGCAAACGCATCAATATACGTTTTTTCTGTCGTATCCACACCATAAAGTTCCACAAAACCGCGGAACATTATACAATGGAACCATGTATTTCCGCTGCGCAACACTCTGAAAGATTCTCCTTCGGCAGGATGAAACTCACGGAAAAAATAATCATATGCTGACCTTGCTATATTTTTCGCATCGGTCAGATAGCTCTGTTCTCCCGTCACCTTATACAGCAATGCAGCGGCTTGCATCATCTGACCGCTATTGTACGCGAACTTGCGGGTATCTATCCTTCGTCTTGAAATATTGTCGTAATACAGATAATCTTCCTTATCCTGCAATGTTGCTTTGGTCCATCCGTAGATAGACTTGGCAGCTTCGAGGTACTTTTCATTTCCGGTAGCTTGGTAGAGTTTCATTGCGAATACCGCGGCCGGCGCAGAAGAACACGTATTCTTCGATCGTTTCTCCTCACTCCAATAAACCCCTCCTCCGAATTTATTGTCAGTACCGTCCTCTATAAATCTCCATACGGTCTCCGCTTTGCGCAGATATTTCTTATTTTTGGTTATAGCATACAAATCTATAAAGTCGAGACCTACCCAATCGTTGTCGTCATAGAAACGACCGGCATCCGGTTCTGCCGCAACAATGTATGATGAATATGCGGCAGGTTTTCTCCTGTCGTCGAAGTATTGTTCCAGGCCGGGCAGGACCTTTTCTTCAAGCAGTTTTTTGTATTTCTTATCACCGGTAGCTGCCAACATGGCAGTCGCCATGGAGAGAGTTCCGGAATAGGGCCAAAGAAATGCGAATGGTTTTTTGCCTTTTTCATCTGCAGGTGCATCCTGATCAAGGTAGCCTGCAACGTAATTGGCATCGAAAGGATAGTTCTCGCTCAGGAGATGAGTGCCGTCGACAGAATAATATTTATATATGCTGTCTATCGTCGCATCGGCCATTTCACGGTATGCCCGGGCATCGGGCAAGGCACTGACGGTCCACGCGCAGAAAAAAGAGAACATGGCCGACAAAAAAATAAAGCGTTTCAAGGTTTTGGATTTATAAGGTTAGCTCCGAATTATATCAAGAAGTGTGTAAAAATAGAAATATTTGTTCAAATTACTACACTGGGACCAAAAAAAGCGTGAAGAATATTCCCATAATATTCTAAACAGGGAACATCATAACAATCCGCCCATGCTATTCGGACCCAAATCAATCATGTGACTCAGCGCTATATTCCAGTCGAAAAAAATGAACATTCACCGCATTTACATGAATATCCGGTTGCGAAATCGACCGATAATCGGTACCTTCAACCATTAAAATTGAACAAACCGGACATCGTCATCAAACAAGGCACAAATAAAAACCCATGAGACAGGAAATAGAGCGTAAATTCTTGGTCAGAGACGACTTCACACGAGAATCGGTCGAAAGCATCCATATCGCGCAAGGGTATCTTTCATCGGTACCAGAACGCACCGTACGCATACGGATACAGGGAGAAAACGGTTTTTTGACAATAAAAGGCGAAAGCGAGGAAAGCGGAGCAACCAGGTGCGAGTGGGAAACCTCAATCCCCGTATCCGACGCGAAAGAACTATTAAAACTTTGCGAACCGGGCATAATCGACAAAACACGATACATAATTCCGGCAACGAATGGCCGTAAATGGGAGGTCGATCAGTTTCATGGAGACAACGACGGACTCATAGTAGCAGAGATCGAATTGGAGTCGGAGCAAGAAGCATTCGACAAACCCGCATGGCTCGCAGAAGAAGTTACGGGCGACCCGAGATACTATAATGCGGCATTGTCCAAGAACCCATACAAAACATGGAAGAAATAAATGCCTGCATAGTCATGAAAATGCCCGAATAGGCCGGCAAGAACCATTTCCGTTTTCTGTCCCGAAAGGTGTCGGGAATCATTCGGAATTCGGCACTACCTTTGCATACGATAGCTCCACAACATATCAGTACGACCCATGAAAATTTTAAGACTAATCCTGAAAATATTCATGTGGGCGACAGTCACAATCCTTGGACTGTTGCTTCTCGTCTCCGTACTGCTTTACCTCCCCTCGGTACAACAACTCATAAAGGACAAAACAACAAACGCTATCTCAGAAAGCCTCGGAATCGACCTCTCCATAGAAAAAATACGTTTGAAATTCCCCTTAAGGATCACCTTGGACAATATGACCCTGAGAACGCCAGAAGGGGACACCATTGCCAGTTTGGGCTCTTTCAGCGCTAAAGCAGCGTTGGGCCCGCTGATAAAAGGCAAACTCGCACTTCCGCGTCTGAAACTGGAAGATGTGAGCGTAAATTACACAGACAGCGTTTCGGCCGTACACCTTTATGGCCGGTTGGGCTCCATGTCGATACTGGATACAGAAGCCAGACTATCTGAACATTCGGTAAGGATATCCCGAATATCATTGACCAAGACGGACATTACGCTCGACTCGGGTGAAAGCAGGGCCAAACCAGACACCATCTCTTCCGACACGACATCTGCGCCATGGAGAGTAAATCTGGGACAACTCGACATAGACGAGATGTCGTTCAGGATGAACACATACCCGCATATAACCGAGTTGATCGCCTCGATAGCCGCAGGACAGCTCGAAAAACTCGATGTGGACCTCGCGACACAAACTATAGACGCTGGAGAACTAAGCATAAAAGAGGGGGCGTATTCATACCTCTCCGACACCGTCAAAGTCGCGAACACGTCGGCAGACAATAACAGAGAAAACGAGCCATGGACAGTGCGGCTCGGGCGATTGGAATTGACAGACAATGCCGTACGTTACGGAACGCTCTACGGCAGCAATACGAGACAGGAATTCGACCCCGCAAACATAACTGCGGACAATCTGAACCTGACGATCGACTCTGTCTTCAACCGCGGTGCAGAGATATCGGCCACAATAGCGTCGCTGTCACTTCGCGAACGTTCCGGACTCACAATAACGGAAACACAAGGACATTTCTCGATGACACCGGAGGCCATATCGCTCGAAGGATTCAGTCTGCATACTCCCACATCGAAGATCCAGGCCGACCTCCGGGCAGCCCCCTCGCTTCTCGACATGGCTCAAAACGCTGAATTATCCGCCGACATATCAGCCGAGATGTCGTCCGCAGACCTGTTTCTGCTTTACCCAGCAGAAAAATCACTGCACAACGCACTGGACAACAAATCATTCATATTGGAGAGCCGCATTTCGGGCACTCTGGGCGATATATCCGTACAGAATCTACGGGCCCAAATTCCCAACCATATTAACCTGCAGGCAAGCGGCCGGGTGCGTTCAGTGACAGACCCTGCAAATATGGCAGGCGAGATCAAATTTTCCGGAAATTTTAACGACATCGGTTTTATTGCAGAATTGCTTCCGGACAGCACACGCAACATCATCGGATTTCCGTCAAGCATGTCCATAAACGGTACATTATCTGCCGTCGAAGACAACTACGCCTCTGCTATCGCTCTCTCGGCCGATTCCGGATATGCCACTATAAACGGCAAGCTCAACACACGCACAGAGTCTTACTCGGCAAAAGTCATCCTCGATGATTTTCCTCTGGGAACATTCCTGCCCGCGGACTCACTTGGGACTGTCAGCATCAATATCACAGCCAGTGGACACGGATGGGATCCTGTTTCCGAAAAAACGGCAACAGAAATCACGGCTGACATAAACCGATTCGAATACAAAGATTACAACTTTTCAGATATTTCCATCCGGACCACACTTATTGACCATATTTTATCCGGCAACCTCTCCAGCCGTAACGAGGCCTTGCAGTTCGACCTGGCGCTGGGAGGAGAACTCGAAGACAGCCTCTACGCAGCAAGCCTGAAAGGCCGGATATTCAAGACAGACCTGCAAGCATTGGGATTCGCAGAGGAACCCCTTACAGTTTCGCTGACACTCGACGCCAATGCGTCGGCACAAACAACCGACAGCACATACAGAGCCAACATCATACTGGATTCCATACGCATCGTCAACGGCATGCACACTGAGCAGTTAGGACAAATAACCCTGCAAGCCGCATCCGATCGAGATTCGGTAACGGCAAAACTGATTTCAGGAGACCTACAACTCAGTTTCGTCTCTCCCGAATCCATAGCTACCCTTGCCAACAGCTTCGGGAAGGCAGCCAGCATGGCCAAAAGCCAGATTGACTCTCTCCGCATTGACATGCGCCCGATAGGCGAATCCCTTCCGGCATTCAGGCTCGATTTCTCAGCAGGCAGGGAAAATCCTCTTCGCGACTATCTCTACAAGGCTGGTGTGGATTTCAACCATATCTCCGCATCGGCCGGCAACAGCTACGAAAAGCCCGTGGCGGCAGGCATTGTGGTGAATGGACTTCATACGGGGAACCTGATGCTCGACACTCTCAACGTATGGCTCGGACAGAATGAGGAGAAACTGGCCTACGGAGTACGTGTACGCAACCTCCCGGGCAACATAGATCAAGTGGCATTTATCGGACTCGGCGGAACGTTATCCGGCAACAGGGCTACGGCCAACCTGTGGCAGCGCGACCGTGCCGACAATACCGGCTTCCGATTCGGCATAACAGCAGAATTGCTCGACTCGGCTGTGAGAGTTTCTCTTACTCCATCAGATCCCGTCTTCGGCTACCGTCAATGGCACGTCAACGAAAACAACTACTTCACCTTCCATTTCGACAAGCGCATGGAGGCCGACCTGCGTCTCGAAGGCAAGGATGCAAACCAGTATTTCCGCATAACTTCCATCAACCGGCAAAACATGCCTCCGGGTTCGGTTAAACTCGAGCTGTCCGGCATCGACCTGGGTGAAGCCTTCTCGCTGTTGCCTGCCGCACCGCCAATCGAGGGCATACTCGGAGGAGACGGGACCATCGGACTCTCGGACCGTATAATCAAGGGAGACCTGATCCTCTCTTTAACCGATTTTTACTACGAAGGTCAGCGAGTGGGCGATCTGACCCTCGGAGCCACAGCCAACAACAATGAAAACAATCTGTGGGACCTCGACCTGTATCTGTCGGCCGACCAAAAGACAGTCTTAACGGCATTGGGATCTTACGACGTGGGCAATACAGGCGCCATAGACATAAAGGTCACCATACCGGAATTGCAGCTCGCCCTTGCCAACGCATTCCTTCCCGACGACATGGCACGGCTCTCGGGAACAGCCAATGGCGAAGTCAACCTCTCCGGAACGCTCGCCAAACCGATAATGGCCGGAGGACTGGCATTTGCAAATGCCAGCATAACAGTCCCAATGATAGGCACTACATTCCGTATCTCCGACGAACGAATCGCCATAGCCAACGGCAAGATCAATTTCGACGATTTCGGACTTGTTGCACCCAACAGTCAGAAACTCGCACTGGACGGCGACATCGACATAAATGATTTTTCTGCCATCAGGGCAAATCTTGAACTTTTCGCATCCAACTTCGAGGCGGTGAACGCACCCCGCAGCCGAGGGTCACAGATATACGGAATAGCGGCACTCGATATAGACATAACACTGCGCGGACTGCTCGACGCACTTGTCGTACGCGGCAACATAAACATGCTCAGCCGAACCAACGTCTATTATACCATGCGCGACTCCCCCCTGGAAGTAAAAGAGGCAAAGCAAGACATAGTGACATTCGTCTCGTTCACCGACGAAGAGACATGGACGCAGGTCGACTCGCTACCTCTGAGGCGGCAGAGCAGCATCGACGTACTGGTGAATGTGGATATCCAGGACAATGTACGGGCAACGGTCAATCTGGCCGAAAACGGCAGCAGCCGCATCGAACTGACCGGAGACGGTTCTCTGGCCTTCACAATGAACAGCCAGGGAGACACACGTCTATCGGGACGATACACGCTTTCAGGAGGGCAGGTAATATATGCAGTGCCAGTGATCGGAACGAAAGAATTCGGCATAAACGATGGCAGCTACGTGGAATGGACGGGAGAAATCGCAAATCCATCGTTTAACATAACGGCAACGGAGGCAACGCCTATCAGAATGGTGTCACAGGACGGAGCCGTCACCGTAGTTACGTTCGACATAATTATCCATATAAGCAATACGCTGGACGACATGGCCATATCGTTCAATCTGCAAGCCCCGAGAAATGGCGACATACAGAACGAACTGCAAAGCCTCACGGCCGAAGAGCGCTCGTCCAAAGCGATGTACATGCTTATAACAAACACGTATGAGTCGAACAACTACACCAGCGACAGTGGCGGTTTTAACGTCAACCAACAGATAGGCGCACTCATATCGAAAGAGCTCAACCAATGGGCACGCAACAACCTACAGGGGGTAGAACTTTCGGTCGGTATCGACACGGTAGACGACGGTGACGGCACAGCACATACCGACTACTCCTACAGCGTCTCGAAAAGCCTGTTCGACGACAGGTTTAAAGTCACCGTAGGCGGCAGCGTCACCGACAACCCTACGGCCAATGCAACGGAAAATCTTGTCGACGACATCGTGATAGAATACCGTCTGACCAAACGGGACAACATGTTCATCAAGATCTACCGCTACAATACACAGGAGAGCATTCTCGAAGGCGAGGTTGTGGAAACCGGGGCAGGTTTCGTGCTTCGCAAAAGGATGAACAGATTGCGCGACCTGTTCAAACTCACGCAGGACCCCGCCTTGCGCAGAGAAAGACAAAAAGCACGCGAAATCAGACGTCAAGTGCGGGATGAAGAGCTGCTGCACGGCATAGACCCGGCCAAAGAACAAAAACAGGACCTACCTATGCCTTCCGACAATAGCATAACGAGCCAATCGGAAACGTCGATACCCAAAGATGGGGCGCAAACACCAGAAAACAGCGAAAATCAAAACCAGATTCAACAATAAGAAATGGAGCGAAAAATCAACACATATATGAAGGCGACAGCCATGAAGTGTGCAGCGTTTTTTGCGTTGATACTTGCTCTCTGCGCCTGCTCGACTACCAAAAGACTGGGCGAAAACGATGTCCTATATACAGGCGTAAAAAAGATAAACATCGAATCCATGACCGGAGAAGATGTCCCCGGAAGTGTTGAATCCGCAGTCAAAGAACCTGTATCGGTGAAACCGAACAACCCTCTTTACAGTCCTTATGTCCGCACTCCTTTCCCGATAGGCCTGTGGGCATGGAACCACCTCTACACCGACAAAAAAGGAATCAAACGCTGGCTGTACCGTACAATCGCCAAACAACCCGTGCTCATATCCGATGTGAAACCGGAACTGCGCGTACAACTTGTAGAGGACATATTGGATAATCTCGGTTATTTCGGCTCGCACGCCGGATACGAGGTGACAAAACAGCGCAATCCGAAGAAATCCCGCATCAGCTACGACATCGAAGTGGCACAACCGTGGGTATACAGCAATATCGAATACCCCGAAGTACAGGGCCCGGTGACACAAGCGATAAAAGATATGCAGGCTGCTTCGAACATCAAACTGGGCGAGCAATACAACATCGACTCGCTCACACGCGAACGCGTGCGCATAACCAATAACCTGAGAGAGCAGAGCTACTACTATTTCAGACCGGAATATATCGAATACCTTGCCGATACGACAATCCAGAAATTCGAGGTCGACCTGCGTATGGTACTCGCGCAAGGCGTCCCGCAAGCAGCACTGCAACCGTATGACATTGGCAACATATCGGTTTCGCTTCTCAACGACCAAGGGATGGGCCGACCCGACTCAACAGTTCATAACGGCATAAAAATATGGTTTCAGCAACCTCTCAAGATACGTCCGAGAGTCCTTGCCCGCACCCTCACCATCCAGCCGGGACAGCCGGCTCGACTCAGCGACATAAACAACACTCTGACAAACCTCAACAGACTCGGCATATTCCGATATGTCAACATGGAGGTCACGCCTCTCGATTCGCTCGCCCCGGGAGACAAGATGGATATGAGAATCAGCGCTGCATTCGACCAACCGCTCGAAGCGGAACTCGAAGTGGATTTCTCGCACAAATCGAGCAGTTTCATAGGGCCGGGAGCAATGTTTTCGGTCAAGAACAACAACTTCTTACACGGCGGAGAAGTTTTTTCGGTACGGCTCAACGGAGCATACGAATGGCAGACCGGAAACTCCAACGCCGGAAGTTCACTCTCTATGAACTCATACGAAGCAGGCATCAACACCTCGCTGACATTCCCGAGACTGCTCGCCCCGAAATTCGCACCACCCAACAAACACAGTGCACGCACTACCTTTAATATGGGTGTCAACATACTTCGCCGAGCCGGTTTCTTTTCGATGTCCTCATTCAACCTGGGCGCGTCGTACGATTTCCAGACATCGAACACATCCTATCACAACCTGACACTGCTGAAGTTCACATACAACCATACATTCAACAAGTCGGAAAAGTTCATGGAGATCATTCCGGACGGTTCCGCTCTTGCACGAAGTTTCGCAAACCAGTTCATTCCGTCGGCCTCCTATACATACACATGGGACAAACCCACTGGTCACGATAAAGAGAATCAGATCATCTGGAGTTCGACCGCGACGACAGCCGGAAACATAATCTCGGCATTATGGGCACTCACCGGCAAAGAAAAGCCTGGCAAGATATTCGGCAGCGAATTTTCTCAATTCGTGAAAGCGACCTCCGAAATAAGATACTATAAAAAAGTCGGGAGAAACGACAATATCCTCGCCATGAGATTCTATGCCGGAGCGGCACACCCCTACGGCAACAGCGATGTCCTGCCCTACGCCGACCAGTTCTACATAGGCGGAGCAAACAGCATACGGGCTTTCACGATACGTTCGATAGGGCCAGGCAATTTCGTCCCGGACAAAGACAATAACAGAGGATACTTCGATCAGACCGGCGAAATGAAACTCGAAGCAAACATCGAATTCCGGTTCGGAATAGTTGGCAGACTCAAAGGGGCACTTTTTCTCGATGCCGGCAACATATGGCTTCTGAAGAAGGATCCGTCGCGTCCGGGCGGCACAATCGGCGAGGGTAATTTCCTCAAAGAGATAGCCACCGGCACCGGAGTCGGCCTGCGATACGACCTGCAATTCATAGTATTACGCTTTGATACGGGAATAGGCCTCCATCTGCCATACGATACCGGCAAAAAGGGTTATTACAATATCCCCAAATTCAAGGAGGGGCTGGGATACCATCTTGCCATAGGATATCCGTTCTGACGGTACCATGCATACATCTTCCCTCCCCTCGCACACAAGAATCTGGACTCAGTGCAGTTTCTCATACAAACGCCCGATTCCCTCAGCCTTCATAAAGACGGTTCCATGTCGCGGGAAGAATCACGGAGGCCGGATCTGTCATTAAGATTTGCGTTACGGCAGATCCGGGATTCTCTCTGTGCGGATATTGCGGAATTGCAGTTTCCGAGATGAGCGCCCTCTGGCCCATCCGATTTATCTGGATCTCATGCTGCCTCCTGTTTGCACACATAAGAGTAATAATAAAAAAAAACGCGGACAAAGTCCGCGCCGTTAAGTTCAAACACGAGTCAGACACTAAACAGTCAGGCTTTCTTTCGTGTAAACAGGCTCACTATCAAAAGCAAGACTATTGCGCCTACTATCGATGTTATAAGGCTTCCCCACATATTGGCGCTCGCTATTCCCATAAGACTGAAAAGCCAACCGCCCAACACACCGCCTATGATACCGATGACTATATTCAGCAGCAAACCCGAACCTGAACCCTTAACGATCAGTCCGGCAAGCCATCCAGCTACCGCACCGATAATGATATACCATAACCAATACATAATGAATTTGTTTTAACAGAATAAATATTTAATTGCATCAAAAACATTTAAAGCCATATCTGCTCTTAAACATTCAATTGTCATGCCGTTTCTGACCCTTACAAAAAAATTTATGCAAACCCCTAAAAACATGGATTGCCGTGAAAAGCGACGATGATCAGACAAAAAAAGCCGCAACTCACAAAGTGCGGCTTCATGATTCTGTATTTTATATCACATCAAAAGGGAAAGAGCAACGGCAATACGAATATTAATACCAGCCCCATAATGACCTGTAACGGCAACCCCACCTTGATATAATCCATAAACACATATTTCCCTGCACCCATCACCAGCGCGTTCGGAGGCGTCGAGAACGGCGACGCAAAACACATGCTGGCCGAAACCGCAACCGCAAAAAGAAATGGATACGGACTGACTCCCATACCGACAGCAGCTTTCATCGCTATCGGAATGAAAAGCATCGCCGTAGCCGAATTACTCAGAAACATGGTCATCACCGATGTACATAGATATATTACAGCCAGCAACAATTGCGGCCCTATGTCGCCCAGGCCATAGAGCAACCAGTTAGCGATGAAATCTGTGACGCCCGTTTTATCGAAAGCGGTCGCCATGGGTATCATCGAAGCGATAAGCACTATGCTGCTCCAGTTTATACTGTTGTAAGCCTCTTCCATGTTGCGAAGACACCCTGTTGCAACCATAAGCACGGCAGCGCCCAGCACGGCAACGACATCAGGAACTATCTTTAGAACCATGGCCACTATCATCAGCAACATTATGCCCGCCGCCAGCGGAGCCTTGGCGTCGAGAGTCACTTTGGCCGCCTCTTTTGCGGGCTGGCCTATAACCACGAAATTGGTCTGTTTCTCTGCCATGCCGGCTATCTCTTCCCAGGGCCCCTGAATGAGAAGGGCATCGCCTTCCTGCAATTTCACGTCCTTGACCTCGGTTATCTTGTAGTCGCCCTTCTGCTTTACCCCGAGCACGTTGACATTATACTTTTCGCGGAAACGGCTCCCGCGCACCGTATTGTTTATCAACTTCGAGGTCGGTATTATGTAAACCTCGGCCAGACCGTAGTCTCCGAAATATTCATTAGCTTCACGGCGCGTCATCTTTTCCGCCGTAAGCGACATCTCATCGACAAACCTGTCGATACTCTCACTGCTACCCCGGCAATAGAGTATGTCACCGGCCTTTATCAGCGACTTCGAGTCGGCGACTTCGATTACCGGAGTCCTTATTATGCGGCCTGCGGCAGCCTTGTGCTGTATTTTGACTATGCTGACCAGGTATGCCGTAGCTATCTTCGACTCTTCGAGGGTTTTACCGACCAATGGGGATTTTGCCGATACGAGCAGTTTATAGAGTTGGGTCGATATCTTATACTCCTCGACCAGTTCCGAGAGTGAACGACCCCTGCTTTCCTGAGCCGCCTCCTCTTTTTTATTCGATTTCAGATAACGGCTGAGAAAGAACAGGACTATTATACCAACACACAGACACACGAAACCGATCGGCGCAAAGGTAAAGAACCCGAGAGGTTCGAGCGGCGGTCCCGCCTCTTCTATCTCTTTCTGTACGAAGAGTATGGGCGGCGTGCTGATAAGAGTGAACATGCCCATGCTGCTTGCAAATGCCATCGGCATAAGATAGCGGCGCGGATTTATATCGGCGCTGGCCGCCATGCTTATAACGATGGGCATCATTACAGCTACCGTTCCGGTATTACTCACGAAGGCGCCGATACCGGCCGTCACGAGCATGACCAGAAGAAAAAGCAGTTTCTCTCTCTTCCCGGCAAGTTTCAATATTCGGCTGCTGATCACCTTTGCGAGTCCGGTGCGAAATATCCCTGCTCCGACAACGAAAAGCCCTACCATCATGATGACGACTTTGTCTGAGAACCCTGCCAATGCCTCTTCCGGATCCAATATTCCCAAAAGCATAAGCGAAAGCATCGTACAAAGCGCAACAAGATCGGCACGTATCTTCCCGCTCATGAAGAACACCGCTGAAACGGCTAAAATGATTATGGTAATGTTGAACGGGGTCAACAACTCGTTCCAGTCCATATGCTATCTTCGTAAGTTTCTTCTAATTCATCAAACCCGGTGGGGACAACTTATTTTATTTCGACAACCGCGTATTCGCTCCTGGTGCCTATGCGGAACTTGCCGCCCCAGATACCCAATCCAGAGCTGACATAAATATACGTTTTGTCTCTCTTCAGCAAACCGTTCGATTTTTCATACATGGCATCCGTGATCCACGATATCGGCCAGACCTGTCCTCTGTGGGTGTGCCCAGATACCTGCAGAGCAACTCCCTCTCCAGCAAGTCTTTCCAATCCAAAAGGCTGATGATCGAGCACAATCCGAGGTTTATCCGGATCGAGAGACACAAGAAGTTCGTGAAGCGATTTGCGATTAACGTTTGTCCGGTCGTCACGCCCGACAACATAAAAAGCGCTGTCTACAAGTACCGCTTCGTCCCGGAGTACGTTCAATCCTGCACTTCGCAGAAAGCCAACGCTTCCCTCGATACCCGAGATATATTCATGGTTTCCGGGGGATACCCAAACACCGTACTTAGCCTGCAAATCTTGCAAAACACAGGCCATTCCCCTCTCTTCGAGCGGTCTCAGGCTGTTGTCTATAACATCGCCAGGAATAAGTATTATATCTGGCTGTTCGGCGTTTATCATCTCGATCCACCGTGCCAATTCTCTGTTGCCGATGTTATAGCCCAAATGCAGGTCGCTCACAATCACCGCTTTCAGCGGCAGTTCCAACTTCCCTCCGGTATCGACAGTAAAACTCACGCGCCTTTTGTTATGATAATTGATATTGCCTGCAACAAAAATGACCAACGTAAGAACTATCACCGCCAACGTCCCAACCCAACTCGAATGGATGATCCGAGCTACAGGCAGATGCGTTAGCCTCAAGAGATCGAGCACCAGAAATATCATCGCCATATAAATGGCTATAAAAAACCACGATGTCCCGACCTTGTACATTATTGTAGTCACGGCAAGGGAGAAGTTATCACCTGCGAGAACGGAGAAAAACAGAGAAGCCAAAGCCAGTATGCCGACAGCCATAAAACACCAGCGAAGCCACATGATGTGAGGCAAAATGTTCCAAACACGATAAAAAACGTAAAGATTCACGCCCAGAACTCCCAGAAATATCAGTATCATAAACATAGACCTCATATCAAAATTAATATACCCAGCCTGACAATTCTATGCCGTCAATAAAATTTCCATCTGGTGCATTATCCTCTTTTTCCATTGTGTAAGAAAATGCTCGAATCCGGCCTCATCTTCATAAAAAAGCGCAATTACCAGGTTCTTGGAAAGAAAAGGAAAAGTGACGCTGCTCATAAAAGTTATAAGCACCTCTGGCAGGGGGATACTCTTTATGTTTCCCTTTTTCATCTCTTCCTCGATAACGTTGCCTATTGCCCGCAGATACTGGTCGAGATGCAACACCCGCCCGACATTCAAAAGCTGGTCCACATCGCGCTGTATTTCGCTGAGAATAAATTTAGGCAGAAACGGGTTAGTCATAAATATAGAAAAATATTCATCGAGTACTTTCGACAATTTTTCCATAAAAGTGGCTTCTTCATCAAATATAAGCTGTATCCTCGGCAAAAACGACATTACTATCGACCCGAAAACTGCCTGAAACATCTTTTCCTTCGTGCGGAAATAGTAATGCAGTGTCGACCGATTTATTTCGGCCGCCTGGGCGATATCGCTCATGCTGGTTTGCTCAAACCCCTGACGGACAAACAAATCTCTCGCCGACTCGATTATTTTCTCTTCGAGGTTCTCATACTGAGTCTCAAATTTATTCACGTCCATCTTACCTAAGGTTATTTGTCATCAACATAAGCCGGTTCGTAACATTCACGTCGCTAACGCCGCTGTCGAAATCGAGCGAAAGCAGGTTCATATCGGGATAAAGCTTCTTTATCTTTTTTTCCACCCCTTTCGATACGATATGGTTCGCTATGCATCCGAAAGGCTGGAGACTGATCACGTTGTTCACTCCCTGCTCGGCATATCCTGCCACCTCGGCCGGCAAAAGCCATCCTTCGCCGAACTGCGCGGAGAGAGTAACAATATTCTTGCCCTTTTCGGCTGTTTTGAAAATATCGTGGAACGGATAGAAGTAACGGAACCGCGATCCGAGTTCGTTCACTTTCCTTATCTTGCTCCAGACGATGGAATAGGCAAGATCTGGCAGAAACTCCGGAACCGACGATTTCACGATATGAGTCTGCTTTTTAACCTTACGGTTTACGAACGACTGCATAAAGAAATCAGTGAGGATAGGCGGAACGACCTCCACTCCCTGGTCTACGAGCCAGTTCACTATATTCTTGTGGGCAAACGAGTTGAACTTCAGGAATATCTCGCCGACCACTCCGACCTTCGGAAGTTCGCGCTCTTCGACAATGCTGTCGAACGCTTCGGCCGCCTCGCCGATCAGTTTGTATATATCTTTCGTACGACCCGTCGCTATGACTTTCTTGCATTCATCCAGATAGTGCAGACGCAGCTTCATTGCGGCGCCCTTATCTTTCTCGCGCACGACCGAGGCAAAGTAGAATTTCGAGATGCAGTCGCCATAAAGTATGGCAGCCAATGCTACCGGCATGATCCTGGCCCAAGGTATCGTGAATCCCGACTGTTCGTTCATCAATCCGCTGCCGAATGCCATCGAGAGCACCGGAACCTGCGTATAACCAGCATCGGCTATACCTTTTTTTATCAAGGCGATATAGTTCGAGGCACGGCATTGTCCGCCGGTCTGTGTTATGATGACGGCCGTATTGTCGAGGTCGTACTTGCCGGAATCGAGCGCCTTGAGCAAATCGCCAACCACAAGAGTGGCCGGATAGCATACTTCGTTGTTGGCATACATGAGTCCGTAATCCACCGTCGCGGCGTCGCTCTCGGGCAACTGTTCGACTTTGTATCCTGCAAGTTCCAGTATCGACGGTATGAGCGGCGAAATATAGTCTGTAAAATAGGGTATCAATATGGTTCTGTGGCGCTCTTCTTTCGTGAACTTCTTTGTCGTGAGGAACGGATCGGTCTTGCGGCCGGCATGGCTGCCGAATCGCAGACTCTCCACGACCGAACGCACCCTCAGTTTTATGGAACCTATATTGTTCACATCGTCTATCTTGAGCAATGTCAGGCTTTTGCCGCGACGGTTGAGGATAGTCTTCACCTCGTCGAGAAGAAAGGCGTCGGGTCCGCATCCGAAAGAGGTCATCTGTACGAAATGCACATCATCACCCTGTTCGGCCACCCACCTGGCTGCATGCAGTATACGGTTGATATAGGCCCACTGCGAAACGAGATGCGCTTCACCGCTCATATCGGTCTGGTCGCCACGCACAATATCTTCCGTAATGACGGTCACACCCATATCGGCAATCATATCCGAAAGTTTGTGCTGCACGAGCGGATCGGTATGGTAAGGTCGGCCGGCAAGAAGTATGGTAAGTTTGCCTGCGGCGCGGCTCTCTTCGAAAGCCATGATGTTCTTCTCCCGTATCTGCCGTTCGAAATCCTCCTGTGCCTGCCATGCCTTTTCGAAAGCCTGTTTTATCGTTTTCTTGTCGACCCCCAACGTTGCCAGGTATTCGGCACAGCATATCTCAGCCTGCCTGCGGTCCTTGAATGTGATTACCGGCGAATCGACAGGTATCGAGGGGTCGATGGCACTCTTCACCACTTCGGAATACCCCGACACTATGGGACAGTTGAAACTGTTGCGCGAATGTGCCCCCTCCTGTTTCTCGAACACGACGTAAGGAAAGAATATACGGTCGACCCTCTTTTCGACAAGGTCGTATATATGGCTGTGAACCAGTTTAGCCGGGAAACATATATTGTCCGACATGACCGAATGCACGCCCTGTTCGTATTGGCGGAATGTCGACGGCGACGAAAGTTTCACCCCGATGCCGCAAGCTTCGAAAAGAGCTTGCCAGAACGGATAGTTTTCGAACATGTTGAGCGACCGCGGAATGCCGAGTGTCAACCTGCCTCCGTCGGCCATCGGACGATTGAACAGCAACGTATATTTCTCAGCCGACATATTGCGCCCTTTCGCCGCCTTCTCTCCGCGATTGGAGAATACCTTCTCGCACTTGTTGCCCGAGTAAAAGACATTTCCGTTGTCGAACACATATTTGTGAACATAACAAACATTCTCGCATCCGTGACACTGAATCTGCCTGACGGTATACCCGGCCGTCTCGAGCAGTTGCTGCGGAGCGACAGGTTCCGGTCGGGCTATGGATTCATGTGCGCATAAAGCACATCCGTAAGCGCCCATCAGCTCAGGCATGCTGCTGCGGCTGACTTTGGCACCCGTAAGGACCTCCAGGGCACCGACGATGGAATCGTTGCGCATCGTACCTCCCTGCACCACTATATGTTCGCCGAGTTCCTCGGTTTTCTTGAGTTTCAGAACCTTGAACAGACAGTTCTTTATCACCGAATATGACAACCCGGCAGCTATGTCGCCTATCGAAGCCCCCTCGCGAAGCATCTGCTTCACTTTAGAGTTCATAAACACCGTGCAGCGCGTACCCAGATCGCACGGCATGCTACCGAGGCAGGCCTCTCTGGCAAACTTTTCCAGCGGGTAACCCAACGAACGGGCAAACGTCTCGATGAAAGAACCGCATCCAGAAGAGCAGGCCTCGTTAAGTTCCATGCGATTCAAAACACCGTTATCCACAAAGATTGCCTTCATATCCTGACCGCCGATGTCGAGAATGAACGATACCTTCGGATCTATCTTGCGCGCGGCCAGATAATGAGCTATCGTTTCTATGATTCCGCCATCAAGACCGAAGGCAGCCTTTATAAGATCTTCCCCGTATCCCGTTACGCAACTTCCCTTAATCCTGAGATCCACGCCTGCCTGCGAACACTCTTCGACAAGTTCTTCGAGACCGTCCTTGACGGCTTTTATCGGGTTGCCGTTGTTGGATGCGTAGCGAGAAAAGATCACCCTGTCCTGATCATCCGTAACGACTATTTTTGTAGTGGTGGAGCCCGAATCTATTCCCAGCCACGCATCGCCTCTGTGCCCAGAAAGCGGAGCAATACTGACCGGATTGTTAGCTTTCTCGGCTTTCCATTCCTCGTACCGTGTTTCTGATGCGAATATGGGTTCGAGCCTGTCTATGGGTTCGAATTTCTCGGTTCCTGCGTTTTCCAGCATTTCCAACAGACGGGCCGGAGTATAAAGTTCGCCGGAGGGTGCAGACAAAGCGGTTCCCCATGCGGGGACCATATTGCCTTTATCGGGCACAACGTAATCTTCGGGCTTGAGTCCAAGGTAATCCGAGAAAGCTTTGCGCAACGAAGATATGAAGGTCAGCGGCCCTCCGCAAAACAGTATCTTAGGCTTGATGTCGCATCCGCGCGAAAGCGTCACTATGGTCTGCACCGCCACCGCATGGAATATCGAAGCAGCGATATCGGCCTTGTCCACGTTTTTGCTCATCAGGTTCTGCACATCGGTCTTGGAGAAGACGCCGCACCGCGAAGCTATCGGATATCGGCGTTCGGCCTTTGCCGCAAGGGCATCCAGACCGTCAGGATCGACTCCCAGCAGCAACGCCATCTGATCTATGAAAGCTCCCGTACCGCCTGCACAATTGCCGTTCATGCGCAGATCCGAATTACCTCCGGGCTTGAGGAAGACTATTTTTGCATCCTCACCTCCTATATCTATTATTGTCGATATGCCAGGATGCATCTCGCGTACATACCTCGTTGCGGCCACTACTTCCTGAACAAACGGAAGTCCCAACCTCTCGGCAACCCCCATGCCTACCGATCCGGTAAGCGCAACGGATGCTTCGAGTGGTCCAAGTTTTTCCTCGACCGCTCTCAGAAAATTCGAAACAGCTCCCCTGACATCGGCCTGATGCCGTTCGTACATCGAAAACTGTACTTCACCTCTGTCGTTTATCACAATCCCCTTAGCCGTTGTCGACCCTATATCCAATCCAATCTTCATATGTCATTTTTAAAATTCAATTACACTGTCACAAATGTCTGACACATGTGTCAGACGCAAATGTAGAGACATTATCAATTCTATCCAAAAATACGTTGTGTTTTTTGCGGTCAGTCACAATATTTCCAATTAGCAATCGCCGGGCTACGAATCAACAGCATGGAATATGTTTCTACAAACAGGGAAACGGAGCACTGCACGGCAGTGTAAACTCGAATGAAAGAAACCGATCCGACAAATCCCACACATTTGCTAAAGCAATGTATGAGGTTGCCAGCCATATTTTATGGAACAGACAGGACCTTCATACGACGACAGGAACATCATGATAACCGCTACTCATGACAAAACGAAACGGGTGCCCACAAAGACACCCGTCCACATAAAATATTTGAGTTAGGAGTCTAAAAATAGCTCGAATTGTCCCAGCAATGTGTGCAGAGGTCTTCTTTAGGCAGGCCGATAGCCTTTACAAGGTCGTCGAGCTTCTGGAATTTCAGCGTATCGGCCCCTATTATCTTGCGCATTGCTTCTACCATTTTGGCATAACGTTCAGAATTGGGGTCGGAATACTCTTTCAACATCTCTTCCGAGAAGTCTTCAGTCCCCTCTATGGATTTTATCACCCTACGGGTTATAAGATCGAACGTCGAGCGCGAGGTGGAGAAGTTCAGGAACACACACGGATATACCAGCGGAGGACAGGCTATGCGAATATGTATGGCTTTGGCACCGGCCTCGGTAAGTTTGACTATATTATCCTTCAGCTGCGTCCCGCGCACGATGGAATCGTCGCACAGCACCATTCTGTTGTCCCTGATGAGCGCTTCGTTAGGGATAAGTTTCATGCGCGCCACCAAGTCGCGCATACTCTGGTTCTGAGGCATGAAACTGCGTGGCCATGTCGGAGTATATTTTACGAACGGGCGCATATAAGGAATCTTTTTGCAATTCGAGAAACCTATGGCATGTGCCACTCCGGAATCAGGTATGCCTGCCACCATATCGGCATCCACAAGTTCCGGGTCGGCTTCGGCCATGGCGCAGCCGTTACGGTAGCGTGATGCCTCGACATTGATCCCTTCGTAATAAGAGGAGGGATAGCCGTAATAGACCCACATGAACGAACAAATCTGTTTCTTTTTGCCGGCCGGAGTAACTTCCTGCAAACCGTCGGCAGTAACCATCATGGTCTGCCCCGGTCCCAGTTCCATATAAGTAATGTAATTGAGGTTGGCGAAAGCCGAACTTTCGGTAGCGATTGCGAACCCGTAATTGTTCTTGCCTATAATGACCGGCGTACGTCCGTATTTGTCGCGTGAGGCATATATGCCGTCTTTGGTGAGTATCATCATCGAGCAAGAGCCCTTAACTTTTTTCTGGACTATCTCGATGCCCTCCTTGAAAGAATCGCCGGAAGATATGAGTATCGCTATAAGTTCTGTAGCATTGATCTGAGATGAGGACAGTTCGGCAAAATTCACTCTGTTGTCGAGCATCTCTCGGGTGAGCTCTTCGATGTTGTCTATACGGCCTATTGTGACAACTGAGAAACGGCCCAAATGCGATGTCAGCGTTATGGGTTGTGACTCGAGATCGCTAATGACGCCGAAGCCCATTTTAGCACCCTCGAAGCGGGGCAGTTCCGGTTCGAACTTGTTGCGGAAATAGGCGCTCTCGAGCGAGTGTATAGATCGCACGAAATTATCGTCATGGCAAAAGGCCATTCCAGCACGTTTGGTACCCAGATGGGAATGATAGTCTGTGCCGTAAAAGACGTCGGCAACGCAGTCGCGCCGTGAAACGCATCCGAAAAATCCGCTCATAAAGATTTAAGTATGGTTTGTATGTTATTTAAGCTTATTTCCGATCAGTTGCATGAACTCTTCGCGCGTTTGCTGCTGCTTGAGGAACACGCCTGTGAATGCCGATGTGGTGGTTACGGAATTTTGTTTCTGCACCCCTCTCATCTGCATGCACATATGACTGGCCTCGATAACCACCGCCACTCCCATCGGATTCAGCGCCTCTTGTATGCAGTCGCGTATCTGGACCGTGAGTCGCTCCTGAACCTGCAAACGGCGGGCATATGCCTCGACAACGCGGGCTATCTTGGACAAACCGGTTATATATCCGTTAGGTATATATGCCACGTGCGCCTTGCCGTAGAATGGCAGCATATGATGTTCGCAGAGGGAGTACAGGTCGATATCCTTAACCAGCACCATATGTCTGTATTCTTCTGTGAATTTTGCCGAAAGAATTATCTCTTTAGGATCCTGATGCCATGCTCCCTTTGTCAGGAATGCCATTGCCTTGGCGACCCTTTCCGGTGTTTTGAGCAAGCCTTCGCGCTGCGGATCTTCGCCAAGAAGCCTTAATATTTCGCGATAATGTGCGGCAAGCTCATCTATCTTCTCGGGCGAGAAGTTCTCCTGCATGTTGTATAATTCTTCCATCTGGAATTGATTCAGTCGGGCAAAATTAATCATAATACCCCGATAATAAAAACAGTGGCAATAAAAAAACCACCCGTTGCGGGTGGTTTTATGATAGTTGTAGCAGTGTTTACTCTTCGCTGGAAGGAGGCGTAGGTATCGGGTCTTCAGCGAAAACTCCCCTTTCGATATCTATCGTCTTGGGATTCGACAGAAGCATCACGGCCATAGGGCTGTTAGTTGTCCCGTAATCCTTAACGGCTGCGAGGAAAACCTTCTTCCCGTCGAATCTTGCCTCGTCGAATCCTGTCTGGCTGAACGACCCTTCGCTGGCAGATACGGAAATAGGCCATATCATATCGCCAGGACGCGCGCCTTTCCATTCTCTGACGAGCCTGGTCTTGTCATAACTTACCTGCTCTTCTTCCATTATCAGCATATAATATCTGACTACACGTCCATCAGACGGAAGGGTATTGAAATCAATATTGATCCGACCGTTGGTATAAGAGAAGGTCTTGATATTTCTATCATTGGGATCCTCTTCGAATTCATTCCAGCCTTCACTAAACTTATTGCCATCGGAAAACTCCCACTGGGTCCATATTTCCAGTTCCTGAGCCCGAGTGTTGTTTGCCGTAAAATAATACGTCCCGTTAAGTCCAGACAAGGCTGTTCTATATTCCGTTTCGCTCTCTATGTCGGTTTCTGCATGGCCGGCATACGGACTAAAGTGTACGACCACACCCCTTGGTCCGGAAATCATAGGATTTATGATAGAGGCATCGCTTACGGCCTGTGCGACGATATTGGGCACGAAAACAGTTCTCACTTCGCCCGATTCAGGATTCTGAATCTCTTTCTGTATTGCTGCAGAGGTAGATATTTGCCCCATGAAATACTGTTCATCGCCTTTGGAGTTGCATGAGGATAAAAGCAAGGCCAAAGCCGGTAAAGTAAAGGCAAGTTTCAAAACGACTGATCTTTTCATGTTGTCTTAAATTTGAGTTATAGCATTAAAAGCGTATAAAAATAATACTAAAAGTTGAACGTTGCAACCATTAGTTTATTTTACGAAGCAAAATATTTTTAAACGATTCTGCGAGTTTCCGCCTCCGGCGTAAGGGCAAGTTCCGACCAATCGACACCTTCAAGCAACACGACTCCGGGCCGCTTCCCCTTCTCGAACGAACCGAGAGTATCCTGCAAGCCCAACGCCTCCGCTCCGCCAATAGTGGCCCAGCGCAGCAATTCCTCAAGCGGGATGCTGCCAAACGTTTTGAGTTCGTCTATCATGGACAGGCTGTGGTTCGAAGCCAGCGAATCCGTACCTACAGCCACACGCACCTTGTTTTTGCGGAGCAGTTCGGCCGGAGGGGCCATGCCGGTAATGTATCGGTTGGAACGCGGGCAAAGTACAAAAGTCACGTTATCGCCGAAATGGTCCTTCAGCACAGAGATCTCATCCTGGCCTATCATGGTATTGTGTACCAAAAGAACCTTACGGGTTGAAGGGACGAGAGCCACGACTCTTTCCGCGGGCGAATTGTAGAGCGGGGTGAAGTCCGTCCGGAAGCCGGCATCGTCATACCATCGCTTCATTTCGCCACGGTCTTCGAAGAGTTCCGTTTCGCCGGGACTTTCCATGAAATGTATCGACAGCGGCGAATTGTCGTCATCCCCCACTCCAAAACGGAAACCCTCTTCATTGAGAGAATATGTGGCATGCGGTGTCACAGTGGCCCGCAATCCCGCTCCGACAGCCTCTTCTCTGATCATTTCGGCTCGTTCCGCCTCCCGGATGCCGGCATTCAGCCCGAACAATTCCACAAAAGAGTGAGATGTCAGCGGGCTTCTCGTCTTAACCGGAAACGTACTATTCCCATTGCATATATCTCCTACGGCCTGCACACCATCGGCCCACATGCGAGCTGCATTATAATCTATTGCATGTTCGATTTCATCACGGGAAAAACGCGAGCGGTTCTCTCTGAGTCCTTTCGCAAAACCGGCAAAACCCCCTCCTTCCGGTATTACCCCTTTCAGGTATGAAAGTTCGAGATGGGTATGGGCATTGACCATCCCGGGTATCAGTATTCCGTTATAAAACTCTACCTGCTGAAGGAAATTAAGATCCGTCGGGGCCAAGACATCAATTACCGTCCCCTCCCGGTCTATCGTTATCATCCCCCCTCTCAGGAAGCCGCGGGGGGTCAGCACGTAGTGCGCTGCGATATGTCGTATCGGCATCGGACAACTCTGCATATGGCGGCCAGGTTAATATTTGATCCATATAGTATGAGGCCAGCGAATCGAGTGCGACTTTCGCCGGCAGTGTGTAGACAATAAGTATCGAGTCTATCGTAACATGCGGATCCTTCATGTTAGGTCCATAGCCTGCAAACCTCAGACGCAAGGTCTTGTCGTCCGGTTTCGTATCGACCGATATCGAAACATTGGCAGGAGTACGTGTTGAGAGCCCCCTGCTGCGCCTATTGGTTATGATACCGGAGGAATCGAGCAGTTCGTAAACAGAAGCAGAACGTCCATTCCGGTCGAGACTGTCTATGAAGTAAGCTATATCTATGCGGTAATTCCCCTCCCTTACCGGAATTTCTATACGCAGACCGGCCGTATCGTCGAGACTGAATATATGCCTGGCTGCCGTATCGTAATATACCGTGCGGGCAAATTTGCGCAACGCCCTGGCTTCGAGCGTATCCATCTTGGTAACGAGTCCGGCATAGTATCTCTCTGCGTTTTCAAGGTTGCGGATACTCGACTCCACCACATCCGATATACGTTTGCTTTTACGTTTCGAGTAATTCTCTATGGTATATGTGAGGTCTTTGACCCTGTAGCCGTATTTTTTGAGTATAGGCCCGTAGACATCAATGCTGTCTGCCTGAAGCTCGCCGCCTACCGTATTGTAATAGGAATTGACGAGAAATATATCTTCGAAGATCTTCCCGAGTTTGTCATCTGGGATCGTCTTGGGCTTTCCGCATCCCGACAGAATGAGCAGGAAGCAAAAAGCCAGTATGCTGTGACCAAAGATTGTTTTCATATTCTTATCGCCGAACGCGGAATCATCCTATCGACCGTAAATTTAGTAATAATATAGCTAACTGCAGTGAAACATACGACAATTGCGAGCAGATCGAGCGGCTGTACGTCGACAGGATAAGCGTCGACGAGGAACGTATCGGCGGGTATGGTGACCAGTCCGAACACTATCTGTACCCAACACACCAGCAAGCCCACGACAAGCCCCCCTACTGCCCCAAGCAAGGAGACCATCATTCCCTCGCGAACAAATATACCGCGTACGAAATTAACGCTTCCGCCCATATTGATTATTGTTCTGGTGTCGGCACGTTTCTCGAGTATCAGCATGACCAGCGACCCGATGATCGAGAACGAAGCGATAACGAGGACCATAAGAATTATGAAAAATATGCCCCACTTCTCATAGGCCATGATCCGATAGAACGAGGCCTTCTGCTGGAAGCGCGTGAGTACTCTGTAATCATCACCGAGATGCTCCCGAATTGCATCGGCAACCTTGTCGGCATCCATGCCGGGAGTTATGCGAACCGCAGCAGAGGAGATCCTGCCTCCGTAATCGAACAGCGACTGGGCAAAATCGAGAGGAACTATAACATACTTACCGTCCGTTTCGGCATCAAGTGCGAATATTCCTGCCGGGAATGCCTCTTTAGTCCGATACGCATCTATCGGCAACAGTGTCGAAAAGCTGCCCCGTCGCGGAACATACATGCGGATCGGGTCATAAAGAACAGTCCTCACGCCAAGGTTATAGGCCACCCCCTGTCCTACGAGAGCCTGCATCATGTCTCCGAACTTCAGGGCATACTCACCGTCGACGACCATTTTCTTTATCGGCACTACCTGGTCGTAGATCGAATCCACACCTCTGACCGTAGCCACACTCTGACGTCCGCGATATTCGAGCAACGCCTGATCCTCGAGCATCAAAGAGACGCCATCGACACCATTTGTCTGCAACAACCCCGATTTGTCAAAATCCTTCTCGCTGAAGACCTTCCCCTCGGCGGCCGTAATGACGATATCCGGATCGAAATCCCTGAACATGCTCTTGACCAATCCCTCGAAGCCGTTGAAAACCGACAACAGAATAACCATGGCGGCAACGGGAACCCCAACGGCAAAAGCGCTGACACCCGAAATGAAATTGATCACCGAGTGTGATTTGCGGGAAAAAAAGTACCGCCGGGCAAAAAGCAGTTGAAGCCGCCGCATGCAAAAATTATTCTTTCAGAAGATTTTCGATATTGTCTATGTATTCCAGCGAATCGTCGAGCAGGAAAGTCAGTTCCGGGACCTGTTTCAGCTGGTTCTTCACACGTGTCCCGAGTGCCTTACGCACCAGCCAGTTGTTGTCCTCAAGTGTCGACATGACCTGCCGGGCCTTATCGAACGGGAACACGCTGAGATAGATCTTGGCAAAACTCAGATCGGGACTTACCCTGACGACCGTAACCGTAACCATTACGCCTTTCAACAATCCCGAAGCCTCTTTTACGAATATATCGCTTATGTCTTTCTGTATCTGCCTTGCTACTTTCTGCTGTCTTGTACTTTCCATAACAATAAATTTTCCACGGTATCCCAATGTACTCGGGACCCGCCCTTTAAACCAATAATCAGCGCACCGGCACCGAAGGCGATATCCCTTCCAAAGGAAGATCCCAATCGACAACTCTCGTCATCGGAGAGATAGCCTCACGGACACTCTTCGCTATTTCATCCGAAACGCTTTTAAGTTCCTCAGCCAACATAGCAACCTCTTCAGTAACGACCTTCCGATACTCCTTGTCCCATTCACGCAATTGTTTGGCCGGATTCTTCAGTCTGTCCCTCTCTCTGCGGAACTCTTCGTACTCACGGATTTTGGCTGCCACCTTGGGGCTCGGCGGAGATAGTATTCCTCCTTTGCCCAAACGCCAGTAGACCCCGATCGAGAACTGGATGTTATCCAGCGGGGAGCGTATCGGATTGAGTTCATACCTGTTGCGGTTGCGGTAAATATCACCGTAGCCAAGATAGTAACGTCCCTCGAAAAGTATCTCGAGGCGATCGAACGACCAGCCCAAACCGGCACCGCCGCCAAGCCCGTATGTGAAAGGGTTGTCGCGTGTCAGTTTCATGTCGTATTTTCCGCTGGTTTTCTCCCCGGTCACATAATCGTAAGACTCCTCTGTCGAAGAGTAGTTGTAAGAGAGCGTAACCCCGAGATTCAGGAAAACGCGCATCTGCCTGCGGAACAGGTACGCATGTGTCTGCCAGTATACCGGCAACGTTATTGTGTTGACGGTCCTTTGGTAATAATAAGTTCGCTCGGCCCGTTCGGTACTCCCTTCCGGAACATCCTCGAGGTCGTAGGTACGAAAACCCTGCTGCATGAAAAGAAGATCGGCTTCGACGCCGCCTACGTATTTCTCCCTGGAATAATATTTCCACGATATACCGCCATTATAAAGGCCCCATATGGTCCCGCGTTCGTCTGGTTTGGGTTCGAAGCGTCCCGTACCGCCGCCCCATCCGCCGCGGATACCTATGTAGTGCTGGGCAAACGCGGGCATTGTCGAGAATGCCGCAAGCACCGCCACACACATTAAAATCTTTTGAATATTCCTGCCCATTTTACACTATATGCCAAACCCATCGGTCGGATTAAAAGTATTGCCTCTGCGAGAGTTGCTCCGCTGCTGCTGCATACGTTCCTGCTCGGCCTTTCGTTCCAATTGTTCTTTCATTCGCGCCATTTCGCGTTGCTCGATATCGCGGTTCACGCTCTCCATACTTATCGGAGCGAACATTTCAGACATATCCATCTCCAGTTCTTCCTCCCAATTGGCTCTTGTAACCCTATCGAGCCCTCCCTGATCATCAGCATATATCTGTACGCGCTCAGGCTGGCGTCGATTCACCAGATCGCCAGGATCCCACTCGCCGTTACCGTTAAGATCCTCAACGACTCTGACCCTAACCGTTCCGGGAGAAATATAAGAAAAAGCGTATGTACCTGTAACAGCGTCGCGTATTTCGTTAAGCAGTTTCCCTCCCTGGTCGATCAACTGGAGTACATATTTGCTTGTGTCTGTCTTGCCTTTCATCTTTATAGTTATGGTCCCGTAATTGCTCGGATCCATCACCGTAAATTCCGACCTCAGCGTATCGTTCTTTTCGCCGGCTATATTGACGAAAACCCCTTCCGGGATCTCGAGGCTGTATTGCTGACCCTCCTGCCACTGCGCACTGATGGTCCAACGACGTATGGCAACTGAGTCCTGGGTAATGCTGAACGGAACCCTGAACATAGATTCATTCTCGCCGTACCTGACAAGAGATATGCGCGATGTGTCTATCTCCGAAAGCGGGTAGCCGAAAGTCATAGAGATATTCTTCTGAGGATTCAGCGGGTTCATGGCATCTGCCTGATACTTAAACGGATTGGGTATCTTCGGTGGAGTCAGCCCTTGTTCTATAAGTTTTTCCCGCTCTTTTTCGTCTCTTTCGCGTTCGCGGCGCTGGTCGTTGGTCTCCACAACCTTCCACCCTCCGCTTATAGGCACCGTTGCAAGCTCGAGATTATTTATCGAGTCGTGCCTCATGTAGGTCATCTGCCCTTTGATGGTGTCGGGAAGTTGATCCGAAGGTACATTGAACCAGAAAGCGATGGAGTCTCTAGCCGGACGAAGATATTCCCTCAGCACTTTCGAAGAATCTATGCCTTCGAACGTAACTGACCGTATATCCGGATTAGGGGCCGAGAACACAAGAAGCATCTGATGCTGTGATGGACGTTCTGTGCGCCTGAGCGACTGCCTCTGAAAAGCCTTATCTGTAAACAGCCTGAAAAGGATCTGTGGTTGTGCTACCAGATACTTTCGCGTGGTATCGTAAAAGACCTGAAAAGAGGGCATATTGGCAGGATTAACCAGCGAATCCAGGAATCCCACCATGTCGCTCCCGGGTTCGTAAGTCCTGTTGTTGTTCCTGTCCAGAACCGCGTAAACCTTATAGTCGATGGGTTTAAGGTTCTGAGCCAGAAAGATCCCGTTGATCTCGGCACGTCCTATGACATCGGGTTCTCCCTTGAAGAGCAAGGAGTCATAAGGCAGGGGGATTGAATCCCGGGCCGCGTCGTAGAAGAATATCATTGTCTGAGGAATACTGTCATTGGTATAGCCATCCACAGTGTATCCAGACATTGCCATCGAGTCTATTTCCTTGCCGGTAGACATCACATAACGAAAACCGTAAAGAGTATTTCCCTCGTTATTGTCGCGGATGCTGTTGCCGAAATTGAACGAGTATGTAGTATTTTCACGGAGGGTATCGTCTGGATGTATGTCTATCTGTATGCCGCGGCCACGGATAGTGACCGTAGGCATACGTTTCAGTTTAGGCGACACATAGAATTCATTGGTAAGATCTTTGAGTTGCACATATTCGTCGAATTCGACGAATATTCTGCGGCCCGAAAATTCGGTTGTCATGTCGGCAGGGTTCATCCTCACGACGTATGGCGGCAGCGAGTCTCGCGGTCCTCCAAGTGGTGCCGAAGTGTTCGCGCAACGGGGAAGGACCCCGATGAGGCACAAAACGCCCAAAAGCGCTCCCGCCACCCTGCCAAAAACATCTATTCCCCTGATTCTCATATCGCCAAACTCTTTATATGCGCACAAAGATAGTCACAATGCTTGTATTTTTTTATTTTAATCCGATTTTCAGGCATCTATGCATCTCTATCGCCTCAACACCAAAATCCGGACCATTCATCAACTCCCAAAAAACTACGGTTCAGGTTCCGACTGCGGAGGGTTGTCGTTTACGAACATCCATTTTGCTTCGACCTTTCTGTTATCCATCCTCCATGGCTTGAAAATCACATCCACGTATATATGCGGAAGATTTTCGAGCGTTTCGGCGTTTCGGTAGGCATACATCTCTCCACCGCTCACCGAAGAGGGGTCGGTGCAGCAAACCAGCAACATAAAGTCCAATCGGGTCAGAGGGCCTATGATCAGCTGTCCGTTCTCGTCCGGTTCGGCCGTGAAATCCGGCAGTCTGGTCTGTTGGGCGTCCGACTTACTGGTCAATATCCCCGCTACGGCATCATCCCATGAATTGACCTGCCAATATGTAGAATCCACATAGTAACCGTAAGCCTTGACGTGTTCGGCAGGCAGAGGTACGGAATTATCGCCAGCCTCCTCGAATTGGACATAAGGGGTGATTATGTAATCCGTCCGTATCTCCGAGTCCGCGCACGAAGCAAAAAAGCAACCGGACAACAATATGCAAATCAGCTTTCTCATCTCAAAACGTTTTCAATTTTATCAAAAACATACGCTAACCGACATCTGCGGGCGCCGTCAATATTCACTCCGGGAACTTCGCCGCAACCGGAACAAAACGACGTATTCTCATTTGTTCTACTGACAGGGCTCACCTTGTTTTCCGTCGGTGCAACTCGTCAAGCATCTCTTCCGCAGTTTTGCCATTGACAGGGTGCTTCATGGCCGGTACCGTTTCGGTCAACGGAACGAGTACGAATTCCCTTTCCGACATCAGGGGATGCGGTATCGTAAGCCTTTTTGTTTCGATAATACGCCCCCCGTAATACAATATGTCGATATCTATCAACCGCGACGAATATATTCTCTTGCCGGTTGCCTCGCCTTTGGAAGTACGCCCGAGACGATGTTCTATATCCTGTGTTCTGTCGAGCAGTTCGAGCGGTTCGAGTGCAGTATCCAGAACCAGCACCTGATTCAGAAACGCTCCGCCTCCGTCGCCCATTTCGCCCCACGGTTCGCTCTCGTATATTCCGGAAGCAGCCTTCTCTTCTCCTACCTCGCATACGAGCAATCTCCGGGCTGCGGCCAGGTTATCCTCGCGGCATCCCATGTTGCTTCCCGTTATCAGCACCACCTCGCTCACAGCCTCACGATAAGTTTACTGACACTCAACGCAAAATGAGGAAATATTATCCTCGGGTTCCCGTTCTGCCCGATCTGTCTTATGGCCAGTTCCATTTCACTAACGAGTTTTTCTATATTATGATTACCTATGAAGGGCGAAAATTTCCTGCAAAATTCGAGCTCCCCTCCCCACAGGTACGTAATATCGGTCATACCGGCATTCATCATGTAACTCTCCCTCAACATCCGCACGGAATATTCCAGGAATTTTTTCTGTTGTTCCCTGCCGAGCAATGCGACGCCATCGGCCCACTCCAGGAGTTCCATGTGACGGTCGTTATAACTCAGGCGCATGAGCGAAGTGAACAGTTCGAAATACTCCTCGTTGGACTCCGCCTGTCCCGAAGTCAGTCTGCGGGCCTCGATGACGTCGCCCAACGAAATACGGGCCATACTCGAAAGTTTCTCCCCCGACAAACCATATTGCCCGGCAAGCCATGACTCCATGTCGGCCGTTTCGATAGCCGGCACCGCAACCTCCTGCATACGCGAGATGATAGTCGACAGCAACCTTTCGGGAGCCTCGGTGACCATTATGAAAAGAGTCCGTTCCCACGGTTCTTCGAGTATCTTCAATATGGTGTTGGCAGCCTCGGGACGCATCTTCTCGGGAAGCCATATCACCATAACCTTGCTGCCGGCCTCGAAAGGTTTGAACGATAACTTGCGAATTATCTCGTCCGCCTCGTTGCGCGAAATCACACCCTGCTGATTATCTATGGAAATGGCGGCATACCAGTCCTGTTCGTCGAAATATCCGCCGGTTTCTGCCACAATCCCGCGCCATTGCGGAAGAAACGTGTCGCTCAGGGGCTTTTGCGATCCCCCGCTCCCTTTGGGCGAGTTCACCGGAAAGACGAAATGAAAGTCCGGATGTGCCAGCGCCGCCATCTTTACGCACGAGGGACATACTCCGCACGAATCGCCGTTGCTGCGATGGGCGCAGTTGACATACTGCGCATAAGCCAAAGCCAGCGGAAGCGCACCGCTCCCCGGGCGTCCGCTGAACAACTGGGCGTGGCTCACGCGGCCTTCGTCGACCCCTTTGGCCAATATGCGCTTCAGTTCTCCCTGTCCTATTACATCCGCAAACCTCATCCGTACCCTATTCCTGTTTTTCCTTTCTTTTAATCAAAATCAGGTTATAGACCATCAAGGCGACAATCACGCAAAGGCATATGCCGAAAACTATCCTCTGCCCGGCAGAAAAATCCAGGCAGGTGAACAGTCCCACCATCAAACCGACGCATATCACGATAAAAACTATGCTCAGTATCTTGTATGTTTTCATAACCGTGAACTTAATTAAATCCGTAATTAGATTGTCCGCACTGTCATCGCGTCCCGGTATGGCCGAATCCGCCCGCACCACGCTCCGTCTCGGAAAGCACATCAACACTCTCCCACTCGATACGTTCGAAACGCGCTATCACCATCTGGGCAATTCGTTCGCCCGGATTGAGGAGGTAATCCTGCGACGACAAATTAACAAGTATGACCTTTATCTCACCCCTGTAATCCGGATCGATAGTCCCGGGGGCATTCAGCACCGATATGCCGAACTTTGCTGCCATGCCGCTGCGGGGACGTATCTGCATCTCGACTCCCTCGGGGAGTTCAACGAAAAGCCCGGTCGGAACCATGGCTCTCTCGAGCGGCTTGAGTGTCAGCGGTTCGGAAATATTGGCCTTGATGTCCAGTCCGGCGGCAAGAGAGGTCTCGTACTGCGGCAAATCGTATGCCGAACGGTTTATTATCTTTACCTTCATGTCTTATCTGTTTTTATTTACTATCGAACGCGCCATCTGCATCGGATTTATATTCTCCCTCCGAAAGAACCAGACAGCATATACCCCCAAGAGTGCTAAGTTACACAAATATTTCATAAGCACGGGCAGCATGTCGGTAAAATAGCTAACCCCGTAAAGTGCGGCACCGAGTAAAACATATTCGCCTATCCTTCTCAGTTCATACGGAGTCGGACAGTATTTCCGGTTAAGGACATAGCTCACCGCCACCATTACGAATTCGCATACCAACCTCGCCAGCACCGCTCCGAGCACTCCGAGTTGCGGAACAAGCATCAGGTTGAATACAACGGTAAATACAAGCCCGGTTCCGGTCACTAAAATCGCAAATTTGGTTTTGCTCATCTGCTTGTACCAGAACGAAAGATTGAAAACCACCCCGGTAAATATATTCGACACCAATATAATAGGCAGCAGACCGACACCCTCTCTCAATCCCGGCCCGAGTATTTTTTCGAAAAGATCAGTAAACAGCGTGACGCCGAGAAAGATACCTATGGCGGCTATGATATAGTACTTCATGGCTTCGGCATTCATCTTCACGAAATCATCCTTCTTGAAACTGCCCAGAAAATAGGGTTCGGCGCCCATTCTGTACATCTGCAGGAACAGGACAAGAATAACCCCCAGCCGGCTTACAGCCCCGAACTGTCCGAGGGCCGCGAGGGAAACATCTTCCGGCATCAGGAACTTGATCATCTGACGGTCGATATATTCGTTTGCCGTTCCGGCTATTCCGCTGATAAGCAAAGGCATGGAGTAAATGAAGATCGGAACGAGTATCTTTTTATTTACACGCGGCACAACCCGTCCGCAAGCAGGCAAAAGAAAAAATATCGTAATAAAACTGGCTATCAGATTGGCTACCAACACATAACCGGCTCCGAACGAAGGATCGTACATAGCCCCGAAAAGGGAGGAAAGCGGCGCAAGCCCGGGCAACACGCTATAAAAAAACAGACACAACGCAACATTTACTATTACCGAGATCAATCTGATAACGACGAATTTCGTTGCCCGGCCCTGTTCGCGCAAACGGGCGAACGGGATAGCTAAAAAAACGTCGATAGCTATTATGGAACCGGTGATCCAGATGAACGACGGCGTATCGGCATACCGCATGGCATCGGCGATACGCCCGTTGAAAAGCAGCACCAACACTAAAAAAACAAGAGAGGCAAGACTCACGGCACCCCACGTGTTGGCAAAAACCATACGCTTCTGCTCTTCGTTTTCGGCTTTGCCTGCGAAACGGAAATAGCCCGACTCCATACCCATGGTCAGCACAACCAGCGCGAACGGAATAAGCGCATAGAGATCCGTAACGACACCGTAGCCCTCCGGCGAAAGTATACGCGTAAGATACGGCACCAGAAGAAAGTTGAGAAACCGGGCAGCCACGCTGCTGATACCGTATATGGCCGTCTGCCCAGCAAGTTTCCTTATCGACATCGGTTAATGTTTTTCATAAAGTACGCGATCGTCGTACATACCTGTGCGAACATGGCTTCTCGTCAGGCGCATTTCTAATTGCCGACAATCTGCCATTCGCAAAAGTAAGAAAACCACTGAGACGCCACAAGGTTTTCACGATTAATTATAACCGCTAACAACATGCCGTATCGCAGCGGGAATACACCGCGAGTTTCCCCTATCGAAATGTGTCCGGGCCCATTTCCCAGAATATGCAATATCCAAAAGGGCGTAAGCCTCGTCCATACTCCGGAAAAGGAAGCCGATGTCCGGATCGGGAATATACCGTCGATCTACGAAATGGCAGCCATCCGCGGGCAGTGCCATGCTGTCGGGCCATTACTTCTGACAAAACCGCTGTAATATTTGCCGGGGCCGGCTGTATCTGCCACGACAGGCTCCCGGCAGTAAACTCTCGAAGTCCTCATCACGCCGCATCTCCGGACAAAACCGGAAACTCCGCGCATCAATATTGTCTCAGGACAACGTCTGCGATTCGGTCTGCTTTTTCTCGGTCGACAGCAAGCCGCACGCAGCCTGTATATCCTCGCCCCGCGAAGAACGTATGGTAGTGGTTATTCCCTTGTGCGAAAGCGCATCGCGAAAACGGACCATGGCCGCATTATCGGGACTCGAGAATCTGCTCCCAGGCGAATTATGAAATCGTATGAGATTGATGCGGCATTTCAAACCGTCGAGCAGGCGGACAAGTGCCTTTATATGCCCGGGCGAATCGTTCAGCCCGTCGAAAACTATATATTCGAAACTTACGCGCCGCTGTCCGGAGAAATCATATCCTTTCAGCATCTCCACGACCTTCTCGATGGGGAATGCCCTTTCGGCGGGCATAATCTCTGCCCGTTGTGCGGGGAAAGGATTGTGCAGGCTCACGGCCACATGCACCCGACTTTTTTCCAGCAGTTCCTTCAACCCGCCCAACACACCAACCGTGGAAACCGTAATCCTGGTCGGACTCCAGCCGTATCCCCATTCCGAGGTCAGTATCTCGAGAGACTTCAAAACTTCAGCCGTATTGTCAAGCGGTTCACCCATACCCATATAAACGATATTTGTGATATCACCGCTCTCGGGAATCGACCGCATCTGGTTGATGATTTCGCCGGCAGTGAGGCTGTGCTGCAAGCCCTGCTTTCCTGTCACGCAAAATTCGCAACCCATACGGCAGCCCGCCTGCGACGAAACGCACAGCGTGGCCCTGTCGCCCTCCGGAATATATACGGTCTCCACATAAGCTCCCGACAACGTGGGGAAAAGATATTTTTTCGTCCCGTCGGTCGAAACAGCCACAGCTGAAGGCGCAACAGTCCCAACGGTATAAATCTTGTCAAGCAATTCACGGTTGCGGAGAGATATGTCTGTCATTTGGGATATTTGCGATGCTCCCTTCTTGTATAGCCATGCCGCTATCTGGCGTGCCGTAAAACGCGGCATACCGAGTCTGAGGACGATTTCACCCAACTCCTCAAGGTTTTTTCCGAAAAGCCATTCTTTAGTTTGAGCCACAACTTTCTCGTTTATGAAACAAAAATACGAAAAAAGAAGTCTAACCGCACGACTGCAAACAAAAACGCAGCCCGTACGGGCTGCGTTGCTCATGTGGAGAATACCGGAATCGAACCGGTGACCTTTTGAATGCCATTCAAACGCTCTAGCCAACTGAGCTAATTCCCCAAAATGTTTTATACGAAGATAACATCTACCGCTTTCGAGAGGGAAAAACGATCAATGAACACTTGTCGGTGCCGGCAAATATACACAAAAATCGATTCCCTGCAAAAAACAGCAATAATTTCCTCTCGGGAGCCGTTTTTTTTAAACAGCAAGGAAGGATTGCATTTTTTGAGTGCCGTTTCTTTTTTTTAATGTAATTGTTGCATATCTTTGTATTTGGGAGATTTCCCAGTTACATAAAACCTTAAACTAACCTAAAAGACAATGATCTTGGTTCAAACGGATGCCTAAGAGATAATGCATCTGAAGGAACCATAAAATTTAAATCTATGGAAGCAAAGAAATCAGTTCAGGCCGATTTGCAGGGCAAAAGGGGGCTTTTCTTGGAGATAGGCATGGTGGTAAGCTTATTGGTAGTGATACTGTGTTTTGCCTGGAATCAAAAAGAGGCCAAAGGTGAAATATTCCAAATGGGATATGCTCCGTCGGGCGGTCCGGTGACGGAAATGGTGCCAATAACCAGGGAACCTCCGAAAGGAACATCACGACCTACACAAAAAGTACAGCAAAGCGTCGATATCATCAGGATCGTCCTCGATGAGACCGAAATAGTGGAAGAAATCGACTTCAACGAGTTCGATATGGACCTGGTTTATGCCGATGCTACCGCCGGAGGTGTTATCGGAACAGGATCTGGCACTGCAGGTGGAGGCGGACCATTCGACCCGGGTGACGCCATCTTCGACTTCGCCGTGATCGAAGACATGCCGAAATTCCAGGGTAAAGACTACAATGCCTTCACAGCTTGGATCAACTCGAAGATCGTATACCCAAGAGATGCCCAAAGAATGAATATCCAAGGGCGTATCATGGTGGAATTTATTGTGGAAAAAGACGGTTCACTCTCAGGAATACAGGCTAAACAGGGCGACCCGATACTCATCGCTGAAGCAATAAGAGTCGTAAAATCGTCACCAAAATGGACCCCAGGACGTCAAAGAAACAAACCTGCAAGGGTGAAAATGGTCGTTCCGGTCGTATTCCGCCTCCAGTAAATCCTATACAGATCATGCCTGTATAAATCCCTATGCAGGCATGATTTATGCTTTCCCATAAAGAAAAAATCTATCTAACCAGACTTTCTACTAAACCTCTAACTTAAAAGTTCTATCTTAGGCATATAGGGAAAATACAAGATAAAGAACGTAATGGAGTTAAAAAAATCCCAGCAAGCAGACTTGCAAAACAAACGATTACTGTTTTTCGAGACAGGTCTCTGTGTGGCGTTCCTGATCGTGGTCCTTGCTTTTTCGTGGAACAAGAAAGAGGTAACCATTCCCGAACTCCCGGTAATTCCGGAACCGGCTCCTATTACCGAAGAGATAGTCGAAATCACTCGACAGGAACCCCGACCTGCAGTACCGCAAAAACAACAGCAGATACGTATCGTGTCGGAAATATTGCAGATCGTCAAAGACGACAGCGAAATCGTTACGGAAATAGAATTCGATGACTTTTCCGAAGAGATTATTGTGGCAGATATCTCGGCTGGAGGAGGAAGCTCCACCGAAGAAGAGGTCGATTTCGGAGACGACATATACGTAAAGGTCGAGGACGAACCCAAGTTTATGGGACGTAGCTGGGAATCGTTCAACTATTGGGTAGCGAGAAATATAAAATATCCCAAAGCCGCTATAAAGAACAATATACAGGGGCAGGTCAAAATACGGTTCGTAATCGAGAAAGACGGTTCGATATCCAACATAGAGGTTGTGTCATCGCCTAATCCAATACTCAGCGAAGAGGCCCTCAGGGTAATCAAAGAATCGCCGGCCGAATGGACTCCCGGCAAACAAAGAAATGTCCCTGTAAGAGTCAGATTTGAGATTCCTGTAGATTTTTATCTGTAACACAGGCATCAACTTTGATAGTTACTGAAGGGTCGCCTCTGTCAGAGCGACCTTTATTATTGGGCATTTCAGTGAAAAAGTTCATACCGCAATTAAAAATATGTCAGAAGAAACAAAAGGAATAAAACCGGAAACCGCAGTACTTGCGTCGGTCATACGCGACAAACAGGACGAAACTCAGGTAAACGAATACCTCGACGAACTTGAATTCCTGGCCGAAACAGCAGGTATCGCGACGATAAAACGTTTCACGCAAAAACTCCAGACACCAAGTTCAAAACTCTATATGGGCCCAGGAAAGATCGAGGAGATCGCTGCATATGTCGAAGAAAACGAAATCGACACGGTTATATTCGACGATGAACTCTCGCCTTCACAGACACGAAACATCGAACAAGCAATAAAATGCCGCATACTCGACCGCACGAATCTTATATTGAATATCTTCGTACAACGGGCACAGACAGCATACGCAAAAACACAGGTCCAGTTGGCTCAGTACGAATACATGCTGCCACGACTAACAGGGATGTGGACCCACCTCGAAAGGCAACGCGGTGGAACCGGAACCCGCGGAGGTGCCGGCGAACGCGAAATAGAAACCGACCGCCGCGTTATTCGCAACCGCATAAGCAAACTCAAGGAGGACCTGAAAAAAATAGACAAACAGATGGCCGTGCAGCGCTCCAATCGCGGCAGCATGGTGCGGGTCTCCCTGGTCGGATACACCAACGTCGGAAAGTCGACCATTATGAACCTCATAAGCAAAAGCGATGTCTTTGCCGAAAACAAACTCTTCGCCACGCTCGACACTACCGTCAGAAAAGTCGTGCTGGACAACCTGCCGTTTCTGCTGTCCGATACCGTCGGATTCATCCGCAAACTGCCGACACAACTGGTGGAGTCTTTCAAATCGACACTCGACGAGGTGCGTGAAGCCGATCTGCTGCTGCATGTTGTCGACATATCTCATCCCGGATTCGAAGAACAAATAGACGTTGTGAAGCAAACCCTGCAGGAAATAGGCGCAGGAGACAAACCCGTATTCATGGTATTCAATAAAATCGATGCATACTCGCACATCCCAAAAGACGAGGATGACCTGACACCCGCCACAAAACAGAACATGACCCTCGAAGAGCTGAAAAACAGTTGGATGGGAAAACTCGACACTCCATGTATCTTCATATCGGCCAAGGAGAAGATAAACATAGAAAAATTGCGCCAGGACCTATATGTCATGGTGCGCGAAATTCACTCCGGACGATATCCGTTCAATAATTTTCTCTATTAAAACGAGGTTTTCGGAAGGTAATTTTATATCTTTATATCAAACAAACAACGTCAAGCCTATGCTGAACATACTCGATAAACAGAACACGATCTTCAATAGCTTCATCGCCCAGATGCGCGATGTCAACATCCAGGGCGATTCGTTGCGCTTCCGGACAAACCTCGAACGTTGCGGCGAGATCATGGCATACGAGATCAGCAAAACGCTTACATACAATAACACGACTGTCGAAACCCCTCTGGGCGAGGCCGAGGTCATGCTGCCTCAGGAAGAACTGGTTATCGCGACTATTCTCAGGGCCGGAATACCGTTTCACAACGGCTTCCTGCGTTTCTTCGACAATGCACAAAGTTCCTTCGTCTCGGCATTCCGCAAATACAGCAAGGACGGAACATTCAACGTAAAGGTCGAATATGTTTCGAGCTGCAACCTCGAAGGGAAAACATTGATACTGGTTGACCCCATGCTTGCCACCGGGACATCTCTTCTGCTGACCTACAAAGCATTGCTCGAGAAAGGGGGGAAACCGGCTCATACCCATGTGGCAACCATAATCGCAAGCGAGGAGGGCATAGATTATGCCGCCCGACACATGCCGAAGAAACAGACCACGATATGGTGCGGCACTGTAGATCAGGAACTTACCGTAAAATCGTACATCGTTCCTGGATTGGGAGACGTCGGAGACCTCGCATACGGAGACAAACTCTGAGACCGAAAGATTCTTGTACGATTATTTCGGTTCTCTCTTGCAGAAGAGAATCGGGATACTTCGAAATGCCTATTATATATTACGATACGGGGTGGCTTGAAACAGCCACCCCGTATCGTATTTTGTCACGGAACAACGGGAAACGGAGTATCCCAAAAAAAACAGTTCTTCGCGAGTCCTTCTCATACGAGAAAGAATATGTAGAAATGTTCCCTCCGTCAGAGCATCATGTCATAGAGTTCAACGACACCCGCAAGGCCTCCATCGGGATTGGTCACAATAAGCGAGTGTATCTTGTACTTGCGCATGATCTCCTCTGCTTCGGTAATCCGCGCGTCGGCCGCAACCGTTTTGGGAGTCCGGGTCATGACCTCTCCGGCCGTCACCTCGAAGAACCTGTCACGGTATTTCTGCATCGCACGCCTCACGTCGCCATCGGACACAAGACCGGCAATGCGTCCGCTATCCATTATCACAGCCACACCCATACGCGCATTGCTTATTTCGATTATCACATCGCTGAGTTTGGTATCCGGAGCAGCCAGCGCAAGGTTATCCGAACGCATGACATCCCCCACACGCGTAATGAGGCGTCGGCCAAGTGTCCCCCCCGGATGGAAGCGGGCAAAATCCTCAGCCCGGAAATCACGTTCATTTATAAGAGCTATGGCCAGAGCATCGCCCATGGCCAGTGTGGCCGTAGTCGACGATGTAGGAGCCAGACTCATTGGGCATGCCTCCTCCTTCACAGCGATATTAAGATGATACGCCGAGTGACGGGCCAGCGACGAATCGGGATTTCCGGTCATAGCTATAAGAGTATTACCATTCTCTTGCAGAAAAGGAATCAGACGAAGTATCTCGTCAGTCTGCCCGGAATTGGATATACCCAGAATTATGTCGTCTTTCGAGATCATCCCCAGGTCGCCGTGATAAGCGTCGGCCGGATGCATGAAAAAGGCAGGGGTTCCGGTACTGGCGAGTGTAGCGGCTATTTTGCGGCCTATCAAGCCGCTTTTTCCCATACCTGTAACGATAAGTTTTCCCGTGCATTTCACTATCGCAAGCACGGCTTTCTCGAAATCCGGTGTAAGTTGATACTCGAGGTCGGCTATAGCCTGCGACTCTTTACGGAAAGTATTTTTGGCACTCTCAATTATTGAACTCATAGAAGCGATGTTATAACGTTTTCAAGATCGGCAAGCGCCAGCATGTTAGGGCCGTCGCTCAAACCTTTATCGGGATCTGGGTGAACCTCAAAGAAATAGCCGTTCGCACCGAAAGCCTTGGCTGCCAGAGCCATTGCCGGAACAAATTCCCTGTTGCCGCCTGTCTTTCCTCCGGCAGCTCCCGGCCGCTGCACCGAGTGTGTACAATCCATAATCACGCGCGGCACGATTTTTTTCATATCCGGGATATTCCTGAAATCTACCACCAGATTATTGTATCCGAAACTGTTGCCTCGTTCCGTAAGCCACACATCCGGGTTACCGCTCTGACGCACCTTGTCGGCGGGATATCTCATATCCTCACCCGAGAGGAATTGTGCTTTCTTTATATTGACCACTTTGCCCGTATGTGCCGCAGCGACCAGCAGGTCGGTCTGTCTGCAAAGAAAAGCCGGAATCTGGATAATATCCACAACATTGCCAACCGGTGCAGCCTGCCAGCCTTCGTGTATATCGGTTGTCAACGGCAGGCCGTATTTACTCCCGACATCTGCCAGCATGCACAAACCTTTTTCAAGCCCCGGACCACGGAAGGAACACAATGACGTACGATTGGCCTTATCGAACGAGGCCTTAAACACAATTTGTATCCCCAACTTCTGACGCAATCTCACCAGTTCGCGAGCTACCTCATCGAGCAACTCGGCACTCTCGATCACACACGGACCGGCAATAAAAACAGGTTTATCCGAATCAAACATATTCATTGATTTGTCGAGTATTTCAATACTGGATATGCTTACACAGTCCTATACCGTAAAACGTCACCAGTATATTTATACAAATATAGTGAAAGGCGAGAGCAATCGCAGAAAGCCTCAGCTTTCGGAGAATGCCGAGCCGCATCCTGTATTCTGCAAATATAGTGAAAGGCGAGAGCAATCGCAGAAAGCACCAGCTTTCGGAGAATGCCGAGCCGCATCCTATATTCTACAAATATACGAAAAACAAGAATCAATATAGAGAGCTTGTTCACAAAGATCGCCGTGGAGACGTCATATCTGACACCGGCATACTCTAATCCCGAGACTATTTGCCATGAATGGACCGACGTCAGAGGTTACAAGAAGAAGTATCCTGCATCTGCACATCCCCTCCGAAATACTCCATTGCAGAACGTCTGAAATGCGCGATGGTTTCAGCCATCGAAACGAATGACTTCCCTCCGGCAGCATTCTTATGCCCTCCGCCCTGGAAATATTTGTTGGCAAACTTGCTTACATCGACATCTCCTTTAGAACGCAATGAGATACGGATAAATTTCTTCGTCTCGATAAATGATGCCGATACCTCGAGCGTATGGACCGTAAGCGGGAAATTGACAAAACCTTCGCTGTCGCCTGGCTGGAAGTTAAACTTCCGCAATTCATTCTCCTTAAGCGCGATATATGCGACACCGATATCTCCGGCCTTGAATGTTTCCATCTTATTGATTGCAAACCCCAACAGACGAAGCCTGTCCTCTGTAAAGCTGTTGTAAACACACGAATGTATCGCAGCCACGTCCACGCCTTTTTCGACCAGGGAGGCTACCGCACGAAACAACTCAGGAGTCAGATTACTGAAGGCGAAATTCCCCGTATCGGTCATCATTCCAACATAAAGGTTATCACCCATCTTTTTTGTAATGGCCGTAGTACCCTCGAGTTGCTCGATCAATTCGTAAACGAGAAACGAAGTGGACGAACTGTCCGGATAGGAGAATATGAGGTCGAAACCTGCCGATGGATTCAGGTGATGGTCTATCAGTACGATCTTTGCGGTTTCATTCGCCGTAATGGCGTCCGACAAGCGCTCGAGACGGGTTATCTGGTTGAAGTCGAGGCAAAATATTATCTCCGCCTCGCTTATTTTCCTTGCGGTAGAACCGTCCTCGTCATACTTGAAGACTTTCAGTTGTTCGATGCCTGGCATCCATTCCAGAAAACTTGGATAGCGGTTCGGCACGACGCATGTAACGTCGTGACCTTTGCTCTCGAGCAATTCGCCCCATGCCAACGAAGAGCCTATGGCATCCCCATCGGGATTGGTATGGGTTACTATAACTATACGCTGTGGTCCCGAGTCTATCAGTTCCCGCAATCTGGCCGTTTTATCCGTCCCAATTTTCATCCTGCGCCTTTTAAGAAACAACAAATCCCCTCATGCAGAGGCCTATTATTTAAAGATAATAAAAACAGGTCTTCCTCCGACAGAAAGGGCCCATAAATTAACACAAATTTTTTATCTCGTCATAAAAGGTCTGTCAGAGATCAATAATATTTCACATCGGAACCAGTGATGGCCGAAAGCAGGTTATTCGCTACCGAACTGGTCCCGATACGGAAAAGCGACGGATTCAACCATTCATCACCAAGAACCGTTTCGACTATACTGTAATACATCAATACATTTTCAGCAGTCCGGATGCCGCCTGCCGCCTTAAAACCGACCTTTTTCCCGGTATTCTTATAATAATCGCGGATAGCGCCGCAAATAATAGCTGCGGCTTCTGGTGTCGCCGCGGGTGCAACCTTCCCGGTAGAGGTTTTGACAAAATCGGCACCGGCATGCATAGCTGTCAAGGCTGCAAATCTTATAGTATCCGGATCGGCGAGCAAACCCGACTCTATAATAACTTTCAGGGTTATGTCATCGCTCACCTCTTCGCGTATGATCTCTATTTCGCTGCCCGCTTCATCGAATTCGCCTGACAGCACCTCACCCACATTCATGACTATGTCGACCTCATCGGCTCCATTTTCCACCGCCATAGCCGCTTCGAGCATCTTGACTTCGAGATAGGTCTGGGAAGCGGGGAAACCTCCGACAACGCTGGCGATTCGGATATCCGAATCGCCCAAACCGACACCGACGGTCTCCACGAACGAAGGATAGACGCAGACTGCAGCAACATCGGGTATATCCGGGAATGACAACCTTTGTCCGGCGACTTTCCCCGTTAGTTCCTCGATCGAAGACTGGGAATCGGTCGGCTCGAGCGTAGTAAGGTCTATGCATCCGTAGCATCTCTTCAGAACATCGGGAGACATATGCTTCTGGACCAAATTCCGGGCCTTCTCCACAACGGCAGCAGCACTGTCCCTTTCCGGCACATGCCCGTAGCGTTTCAATATATTAGCGCATTCCATCGTATTCGTTTTTACGTTCGCAAGATAACGATTTTTTATGAAAGCCAGTCCCTTCCATGCAACCTTACGCAAGTTCATTTCCCCGATCAACGTCTGCATACACGAGCATGTATCCGGCACATGTCAAAAAAATAAGGCTCCGAACGGAGCCTTATTTTTTTGTAACTCTTGGTTATTAGAGAGCCTGGAATTCGCTGTTAGAGAAGAGTTTTGCGAATTCGATATCGTTCTTGGCCCTTGCAGCAAGATCTTTGTCTTTGCTGACTGCGCTCTTAAGGTTGCGGAGAGCGGCATTGGTGTCGCCTTCCCTCATTGCGATGATAGCGCGAACGTAATCTGCATCAGCGGTTGCCACATTTCCGAGAGCTGCTTTGGCACGTGCAACGTTACCGTTAGCGAGTTCTGCAACTGCCAGGTTGTATCCCTGGAGACCTGCTGCAGCATTGGTATTGCCTTCGAGAACCTGAACAAGCGCTTTGTTGGCATTTGCATCGGCAGTATTGAGCGGCTGGAGATATTTCTTGGCTTCTTCTATATTGCCTTCTGCAAGTGCAACGAGGCCGAGGTTATTGCTGATTGCCGGATCGTTGCTGAGTTTGGCAGCCTGCTGGAGTGCGCTCTTAGCCTGACGGAAATCGCCTTCGCTAATAAGAACAACACCGAGGTTGTTGTAAGCGCGTGCATCCTTGAATTTGTCAGCAGCTTTCTTATAAATCGTAGCCTTTGTTGCATTGTCTTCGAAAAGGGTAGCGGAGAACAGAAGTTCTTCAACGTTGAGCGAGTTGATATTTTCTTTCACTGCGCTGCGGAGTTCCGCGTCGGTTTTACCCTGGATGTCGGCAGAAGCAACCAACTGAGTGCGACGAAGCTGCGGAAGAATTTCTTTCTTGAGTACTTCGAATACCGAAGACATGTTCTTGATTTCCTGATCCCTCTGAACGGGAGAAGAATAGAGACTCAATACCTGGAGAATAAGGTCTTTGTCAGGTATATCGGAAGCTTCAACGAGAATCTTGAAACCTTCCCAGTCTTCACCGTAAGCTGCTACGTCATAACCTACGTTAACGTCTTTCAGTTGTTTGCTGATAGCGTCTTTACCGGTATTGCTACGATTCTTGGAAAGTTTGTCGTTGAAATCAACCGGACCGTCAGGAGAAGCATAACCTTTAGCCTGGATGTTACCGAGCGATACGCGGTCTTTATTCTGGTTTTCGCGAACGAATTCTTCGAGAAGTTTAATCTGAGAGTCGTCGAGAGCCTTAGGCCTTACAACTGCACTGTTGATCAGGTACATGATGTCGGCATCCTGCTGGATGGTAGTAACCCTCTTGAAGTTGTCGGGCATGATAGATGCGTTGTTCGATTCGTTAAGAAGTCCCAATACATTGCTGATACCCTGAGCTACAGGAACGGATGCAAAAGTCATGAAGTCTGCGGTAGCACAGCATTTAACGTCGAAACGGAGTTCGAGAGTAGAGATGGCAGCCCTGCTGTCATACGGGAAAACTACGGTCTGCGAGTAAGAACCGCCGTTCTTAGTCGAAAGAACCTGGTAGTTGTCTTTCACAGCTTGGCCCTGCAAGAACTTGGGAGTACCTGCAATTTCGCCGCCTTTGAATACAAGAACAGGGGTTACCCTTACGATTGCATTCTTGTTCATGAAGCGTCCCGGGAATTCGACTTTAATGTCGGCAGTAACCTTATTACCTTTCAAGATGAGCATCTCAGGCGTAGCGGACATTTTAACTTCGCTAATCTTCTTAGCCATCTTGTTATAACAGCCACAACCTGCCAGCATGACAGTCATCGCGGTAAGAAGCAAACTTACCTTTAAGAATCTTTTCATAATCAAACTGTTAATTAAATTAATATTAGTTTCAAATTTTTCTCCGTTAGTTTGTGCATAATTAACGCAATGACAAATATATGAATAAATATCAAATATTAAACGCCTTAACCTCAATTTATTTAACCTGCAGTCGTCAACTGCCAAATTGAGACATTGCTCGATAATTTTTTGATAGCCCTCAAAAATAGTACCGCATTCCTATTTTAGGACATTGCTCTGCCATAAATCTATCAAATTCACGGCATAAACGACCAACATCCATGTCGCGGCATTTTCTGCCGATGCAGCGTATTCCAGGCCCAATATTCACATATTTGCCATTCTGCGGGATCGGGGGAGACCACAATGCCCCATATCCTGAGACATTGATATAACCCTTGCTACTTCTTGTTTCCCTCGGATTTAGGCAAAAGGACTTTGCGCGAGAGTTTGAGCTTGTTGGTCTTCGGATCAACGCCGATAAGTTTAACCTCTATCTCGTCGCCCTCCTTCAAACCGGTAGACTCCATGGTTTCGAAACGCTTGTGATCTATCTCTGATATATGCAGCAAGGCATCTTTGCCGGGAAGTATTTCAACGAATGCCCCGAACGGTACGATGGTCTTGATTTTCCCCTTGTAGATCTCTCCGACCTCAGGGACTGCAACGATAGCCTTGATACGCCTCTGAGCGATCTCGAGAGCCTGCTGGTCGTTAGAGAATATATCTACGATACCTATCTGTTTGTCAGTGTCTTCAGTGATCGTGACAGTAGCTCCGGACTGTTTCTGTATGTCCTGAATGATCTTGCCGCCGGGGCCGATAACGGCACCGATGAATTCGCTCGGTATGATCATCTGGACTATGCGAGGCACGAACGGACGGAAGTCGGCACGCGGCTCGGCTATGGTTTCCTTGAGAATATTCAGTATGTAGAGGCGTCCCTGACGGGCCTGTTCGAGCGCCTGTGCCAAAACTTCGTACGATAGACCGTCGACCTTTATGTCCATCTGGGTTGCAGTGATACCGTCTGCGGTACCTGTAACCTTGAAGTCCATATCGCCCAGATGGTCTTCGTCGCCGAGGATATCCGAAAGAATGGCAAATTTATCGCCCTCCGCTATGAGCCCCATGGCGATACCCGAAACGTGCTTTTTCATCTTGACACCGCAGTCCATGAGTGCGAGCGTACCTGCGCAGACCGTTGCCATCGAAGACGACCCGTTCGATTCGAGAATGTCAGAAACGACACGGACTGCATATGGGTTTTCAGTGCCGATCGGGACCATCGGTTTGAGTGCTCTCCAAGCAAGGTTTCCGTGACCTATTTCGCGTCGCGATGTTCCGCGCGAAGCCTTTGCCTCGCCTGTCGAGAAGGGAGGGAAGTTATAGTGGAGAACGAACTGTTCGCTACCCTGCACGAGAACTTCGTCCTTCATCTTTTCATCCATCTTGGTTCCGAGAGTGACTGTTGCAAGTGCCTGTGTTTCACCGCGCGTAAAGATCGCCGAGCCGTGAGCTGCGGGCAGGTAACCGACTTCGCACCATATCGGGCGTATCTGGTCTGTTTTTCGACCGTCGAGGCGCACGCCCTCGTTGAGAATCATGGCACGCATGGCCTTTTTCAACACGTCGTCGTGGAAATAGCGTTTAACGAGCAGACTCTTTTCAGTGCGCTCCTCTTCGCTCATCGAGGCCATGAACTCTTCTTCTATGGCGTCGAACTTTTCCGAACGTTCGTGTTTCGAACTCATGCTCTTGGCCACCTCGTAAACCTTATCGTAGGTGGCATCTATCACGCGCTGGCGAAGCTCTTCGTCGTTCTTTTCGTGGCAATAGGTGCGTTTTACGTCCTTACCCAGCTCTTTGCTGAGTTCCATTTGTGCGACGCACTGTTTTTTGATCTCTTCGTGAGCGACCTTGATGGCTTCGAGCATTTCGCTTTCCGAGACTTCAAGCATTTCGCCTTCGACCATCATGATATTGTCATACGTAGCAGCGACGATAAGGTCGATGTCCACGTTCTTCATCTGTGAGAAGTTCGGGTTTATAACCCACTGGCCGTCGATACGGGCAACCCTGACTTCCGATACGGGACCTGCGAATGGTATATCCGAAACAGCAAGAGCGGCAGAAGCGGCAAGGCCTGCGAGAGCATCGGGCTGAATATCCCTGTCGGCCGAAATAAGCGTAACGTTCACGAAAACTTCCGCATGGTAATCCGACGGGAAAAGCGGACGGAGCGCCCTGTCTATGAGTCGTGCCACGAGAATCTCGCTGTCGTTTGGACGAGCTTCTCTTTTGAGAAAGCCTCCGGGATAGCGGCCTGCGGCTGCATATTTCTCCTTGTAATCAACCGAAAGAGGCATGAAATCCGCATCCTCTTTGGCATCCTTTGCTGCGACAACAGTCGCCAGGAGCATGGTATCTCCCATTTTAACCACTACGGCACCATCCGCCTGTTTGGCGAGTTTGCCGGTCGAGATCGAAACCTCACGTCCGTCCGTGAGCTGAATCGTCTTAACTGTTTCGTTGTACATCATAATTTTATCTTCTTTTACATCCTGTGTCATTCGAACATGTCGGCTTACTTGTTTGCCGGATCCATCCCGTCCGGCAGCCGGCTGCGGTTTCAATCGGCGGACCCATCTGCATGCAGCGGATTCACTGCGTTGCACATCAAACTTCTTACCGCCTTTTTCACTCCATGTTTCGTTTCGAACCCGCTCCATGACCCCGCCAGTCGTTTTGCGACATACCGGAATCTTAAAAAGCAAAGGCAATCCTTTGAGAGAAATTGCCTTTGCTCTGGTTTTACGGTAACCGTTCGTTTATCGCCTGAGGCCGAGAGCCTTGACTATGGCCCTGTACCTTTCGATGTCTACCTGTTTCAGATAGTCCAACATTTTACGACGTTTACCGACGAGACGCAGAAGCGCACGCTGTGTGCCGTAGTCATGCTTGTTGGATTTGAGGTGTTCCGTAAGGTGGACGATACGGTAGGTGAACAACGCAATCTGACCTTCGGGAGAACCAGTGTCGGTTTTCGATTTCCCGTACTGTCCGAAAATTTCCTGTTTTTTTTCAGCGCTTAAATAGCTCATAATCTTATTGTTATGGTTCCACTTTACGACAGATCCTCCTTACCGGATACTGCCAAAGCGTGCGCAAATGTAATTCATTTTTAGTTATAAACCAACATATTAGCATTTTTTTTGAGCACTTCAGCGCATCCCCGATAAATTCTTATCTTTGTGAGTGATAACAATCAAGACCCATACCAAAATGAAAGGCTTGGCATCCTTCGTAATTTTATTGTCAACTCTGATGCCGTCAGTCATCTCGGGCGATATTTTACCGCTGTCAGACACAGTACAGAATGGCAAGGCCGCAGAAAAGCGGCAATCCGTTACAGATTCGGTTCCCGTATCGGGTTTCGAATCTGTAACGACCGTCCAGGCACCTCAGGCTAACGACATCACAAAAAAGGTATATCTTTTCCCGATCCGCGAGAACATACTCCCCTCAACCCAGCGGCTGGTTGAGAAATGCCTTGACGAAGCGACTGCCGTCCGGGCCGATTATGTCGTCATCGACATGAATACCTATGGCGGCGTAGTGGATGCGGCCGACAGGATACGCACAGCCATACTGCATTATCCGAAACCGGTTTACGTATTCATAAACAACCAGGCGGCGAGCGCAGGAGCACTCATTGCCATTGCTGCCGACAGCATCTACATGCGCGACGGGGCGAGCATCGGGTCGGCCACGGTAGTGAATCAGCAGGGCGAAGTCGTGGCCGACAAATACCAGAGTTTCATGCGCGGCATGATGCGTGCCACAGCCGAAGCTCACGGCAAAGTAATCGACATGGTATCCGACGGCGATACGGTGTGGCGCTGGTTCCGCGACCCGCGGATCGCCGAAGCAATGGTCGATCCCACGATAACCATTCCGGGACTTGTCGACAGTACGAAAGTTTTGGCCTTCTCGCCGGGAGAGGCAATAGAGTGGCACTATTGCGAAGGACGCGCACAATCGGTCGGAGAAGTACTCGAACTCGCCGGTGTGACCGATTACGAAATAACGGAATACAAACCCACCACGCTCGATAAAATACTCGGTTTCCTGACCAACCCTGCATTCCAGGCTATTCTCATCATGGTTATCATAGGCGGGATATACTTCGAGCTCCAGACTCCCGGCATCGGCTTTCCTCTCGTGGCAGCTATCGCAGGCGCCGTACTTTATTTCGCGCCGCTTTACCTCGAAGGTCTGGCCGCCCACTGGGAACTTCTCCTTTTCATAGCAGGTCTGGTACTTATAATCGTCGAGATATTCGTCACTCCCGGGTTCGGCGTGCTTGGTGTGCTCGGCATAATAAGCGTCGTGTTCGGACTCGCATTTGCCATGATAGACATAGACCTCCTGAAATACATACCATCGGGACAGATAAGTCTCGGCTATCTCTTGAGACCGGTGGGCCTTGTAATCCTTTCGGTAACGGTGGCGCTCGTGATCTCGGTCTGGTTGAGCAGGCGACTGCTGACAGGCGACTCCCTGCTTCGCAAAGCCGTGGTGCTGACATCGAACATGGATGTCGAGAAGGGTTATGTCTCCCACTCCATCGACCGCGACCTCGTAGGAAGGCATGGCACGGCCTTCACATCGCTCAGACCCTCGGGCAAGATCGTTATAGACGACACATTCTACGAAGCTGCAGGTGAAAACGGACAATTCATAGACAAAGGTACGGAGGTAACCGTGGTACGCGATGAAGAAGGCATACTCTACTGCAAAGAGAAATAATACTATTTTTACCGCTGAATTTTAACGGCACAAGCCGAAGTGGCTTTGCCTCACACCAAAGAAATTATGAGAAAACTGCTCGCAATCATCTCTCTCTCGGTCCTGTTCGTCTGCTGCGGCCAGAACCGGTCAAAATATGTCAGACTCGAAGGTTTCGCGTTGGGAACGACCTACTCTTTCATCTTGCAGATGCACGATACGACAGGCTTGCAGAACGGCATAGACTCACTGTTCAAAACAATCGACATGTCGATGTCGGTGTTCAATCCCTCATCGCTTATCAACAGGGTCAACAACAACATGACCGACAGCGTGGATCAGTTCATCGCCTACTGCATCTCGGTAGCACGAAAGGTAAGCGAAATAAGCGGAGGAGCCTACGACATAACCGTCAAGCCCGTTACCGAGGCGCTCGGATATTCAGGCGGCAAGGTGCAGCAACACCCCAATATCGACTCCCTTCTGCAATATGTGGGTTACGACAAGATAACCGTGACCGGGAACCGACTCTCGAAAGCCAACAGCGCAATGCAGATAGACCTCAACTCGGTTGCAAAAGGATATGCATGCGACCTTATGGGCGAATTCCTGGAAGATAAAGGCGTCGCCGACTACATTATCGAGATAGGGGGAGAGATATTCTGCAAGGGCAAAAGTCCGCGTGGAGGAGAATGGCGGATCGGAATCGACCGGCCCTCCGAAGGAAACATGATCCCCGGCAAAGAGCAACAGGCCACCATTTCGCTAAGCGGCAAGGGACTTGCGACATCCGGCAACTACCGCCAGTTCTACATCGACAGTTCGGGGCGCAAGGTTACGCATATCGTCGACGCACGAACCGGCAAAAGCGGACTGAGCGACGTGCTTTCGGCAACGGTGATAGCACGCACATGTGCCGAGGCGGACGCAGCAGCTACCATGCTGACCATCGTTGGACTCGACCAGGCACAAAAATTGCTGGAACAACACAACGAATGGGACGCGCTGCTGATATACGATGACGGCAAAGACGGATTTACGACCTATGCCACCGAGAACCTGCGCGGACAGCTCAACACCGAAAAGAAAAAATAACCATCGAAATACTCCTCCACAAACAGGAACCCATCATAACGATGAAGGAAGTAAGATTCATATACAATCCCAAATCCGGTGAAAACACCGTTGTCGGCCGTTTGGACGAAATAATAGGCCTATACCAGTCGCACGGATACACGATAGTCCCGTTGCGGCTCGATTTTACCCAAACCGATATGGAGGTGGTCAGTGAACTCAAAGGCCGTTACGACCATCTGCTGGTGGCCGGCGGCGACGGAACTGTCAACTACATCGTCAACCTGGTGAAAGGCAACGGCATTTCGACCCCCATGGCATTCCTTCCTTCAGGTACGGCCAACGATTTCGCCACCGTACTCGGCATGCCGTCCGACATAATGGAAGCATGCAAAGAGATCCTGAACGGTCAGATATGCGATGTCGATCTGGGAAAAGTCAACGACCGCTGGTTCGCCAACGTATTCAGCTGCGGACTGTTCACCGACATTTCGCAAAAGACACCCACCGCACTAAAAAACACTTTCGGCAAACTGGCATATTACGCGACAGGAGTTGGCGACCTTGTGCATTTCCGAAAACTGCATCTCAAAATCGAATCGGACGGCGGCAACTACGATGGTCCCTCGGTGATATTCTTCGTATTCAACGGCAAAACCGCAGGCAAACTCCGTCTGGCCTATCTCTCGGAGATCGACGACGGTATGCTCGACATTCTGATCCTCAAAGGTGACAATCCATTCGAGAGTATCCAGACCGTCATGCATTACGTTACCCTTCCGCGCAAACCGAAACGGTACCCGGCCGGAATGGAACACATACGCTGCAAAAAACTCAAGGCCGAATGCGACACGCAGGAGATTACGGATATGGACGGCCAGCCCGGACCCGGTTTCCCTGTCGAGATAACTTGCGAAAAAGGCGCCCTAAAAGTCATCCGCCCAAAAAAGCAGTCCAAAAAAAACAGAAACAAGCTCGAGTGAAAAAATAACGGAATCATCCTACCGCGCAAAGACCTTCATGCCACGACTTCCGGCACACGCCGATGCCCGTCTTCAGAATAATCGAAGACCGACTTGCGAATATCCTCAGGCCCGAAAATCAGGGTCCGATACCCGGTTTTAAATATGCTCGCATAATGAAAGTACCCGCAACGACGCAGTGTTTCACATCCGGCACCGTTATCTCACGGCTCAGTCCAACCCGAGCAATCCCCGCGTGATGTTCCAACGCATGATGACAAGATAACCTCCTTTGGCCGGCACAAAGGAAATGACATACCACAAAGCCAGCACCAATGTCCCTGCCCACTTCACCGCCTCGGCCAAAAGCCGCTTTACATATGCCCATCGCGATACATTCAGCGAACGAAGCCTTTCGCTGGTCCCCACCATTTTCGAAAGCCTCACCACGAAGGCACGCGTGAGTCGTTCGCGCGGAATAACATGGTCGATACGCGACTGCGGTACGTACCATATAGTTTCGCCCGCAACCTGAAGTCTGTAGGCGTAATCCTTTTCTTCACCGCCAAGAAGTTTCTTACCTGTCCGGCCGAGCGACGACGAAAACATTCCGTATTTTTCGACAGTAGATCTGCGAAGCGCGATATTGCCGCCGAAAGGATATTCGCCTTTCCTGAAGGGACGCATCTTCTCCCCCTTGTCCATAAGCCCAGAAAGGAGTACTTCAGTGTATTTCGACAGCCATTTCGGGGTTTCGTATTCATACAGCGGTATCATTTTGCCTCCGGCTTCGGCTGCTTCCGGGTGCGAATCGAAAAACTCGAGATATACCTCGGCCCAATCCGGAGCCGGCACCTCGTCGTCGTCGAGAAAAGCAAAGTACTCCCCCACACCCTCCTTGAATCCCCGGTTACGCGCAGGCGAAATACCCTGTTCCCTCTCCAGAAACAAGCGCATGTTGATATGCGAGTCGTGAGTTTTCATGAATTCCGTCACACGCAGAGCGGTATCGTCGGTAGAGTTGTTGTCGACCACGATAAGTTCCCACAGTTCTTTCGGGAGGGATTGGCACAGACAGCCCTCGAGCGTCCGCATAAGCGACTCAGATCTGTTGTAAGTGGCGATTATAACTGTAAGGCGTATCATGCCGGAATCGTGAATTTGTTCAAATGTAATGAAATTCGGGAGTATCCGCCAAATTCATTTGCAAAGATGTCCGAGGCGCATCCTGCATTCTGTAAATGCAGCGAAAGCCGAGTGGCAAACGTCAAACTCTGTTTGAAAAGTTTGTCCGAGGCGCATCCTGCATTCTGTAAATGTAGTAAAAAAACGTGAAATCCCGGAAGTAACAGGGGTTACATTCAAAAACCTGATGAAACGAAATCGGTTACGACAGACATACAACCAGGCCATAAGTCCGCACACCTGGCTCTGTCTATTTCGGGGCCTTTTTATATAGATAGATTGCTATAAGGGCGTACAACATGTTCGGAATCCAGACAGCCAGCACCGGATTGATGGTCCCCACCTTGGCGAATTCCTCAGTAAATTTGGCTATCAATATGTATGAAAAACAAAGCGTTATGCCTATGCCGATATGAAGTCCCGTGCCACCCCGGACCTTGCGCGACGAAAGCGACACCCCTATCAGAGTCAGAATGAAGATGGCAAAAGGATACGAGAATCTCTGTGCCCTCTCGACCTCGAAAACCGATATCATATCCGACCCTTTATCCTTTTGTTCCTTTATAAATTTGTTCAACTCGAAGATATTCATCGTTTTCACGAGCCCCCCCATATCGCCCAACTCCTCATACGAAATGTTAAGCATCGTATCGAGTTTCTCGTGTTGTTCGAAAGTTTCGACATTGTCGACGAAAGTCCTCGTTATATAACGGTCTGACGACCAGCGTTTGGTCTGCGGATTATATTGAATCTTGTCACCGGTTTCGAGAATTGCGGTGACCGTACTGCCCTCGTATCTCTCGATGGCAAAATAGTTCGCCATGTTCCTTTTGCCGTCGAATCCCCTGATATAGACATACGTGCCGGGCGACTCCTGAATGAATATATTATCCTCGTAGGTCTGACCACGCCCCGGTTTTATGTAGGTATTCTCGAATCCTATCCTTTTTATGTTGGCTTTGGGGATGATCATCAGGCTAAGCACCAACGAAACAAGAAATATGATGGCGGCAGATATAAAATAGGGCCACATCAAACGCTTGAAACTCATGCCACCGGACAGCATGGCTATTATCTCGGTCTGATAGGCCAGTTTAGAAGTAAAGAAAATGACGGCGATAAATACGAACAACCCTCCGAACTGATTTATGAAATACGGAATGAAATTTACTACGTACTGGGTTATGAAGGTATTCATCGGAGCTTTGTTGGTTATCAACTTGTCCATCTTTTCGACAGTGTCGAATATGATGATGACAACTATCAACAACGCAATAGCGAACACGAAAGTCCCGATGAACTTTTTGATTATATACCTGTCCAGTATTTTTATGCCCGGAAATTTCATCCTTTTATAATCGTCTTGCCAGTTTTTCGACCATTACGGCCTTCCACTCGGCGAAAGTGCCGTCGGCTATCCTTTTTCCTGCTTCGTCCGTCAGCCAAAGATAGAAAGCTACATTGTGCAGCGAGGCTATCTGTGCGGCCAGCATCTCGCCGGAGATCGCCAGGTGCCGCAGGTAGGCCTTCGTGTAGTGCGTGTCCACGAAACTCCGTCCGTTCGGATCGAGCGGCGAAAAATCGTCTTTCCACTTCTCGTTCCGGATGTTTATTATCCCTTCCGAGGTAAACAGCATCCCGTTGCGGCCGTTGCGCGTAGGCATCACGCAGTCGAACATGTCCACCCCCCTGTCGATCGCCTCCAGTATATTGACCGGAGTCCCCACTCCCATCAGATAACGCGGTTTTTCCTGCGGTAGTATGGCATTGACCACTTCTATCATGTCGTACATGACCGGAGCAGGTTCTCCGACAGCAAGTCCGCCTATAGCATAGCCATCCGCATCGAACTGCTGCACGAACCGCGCCGCCTTCTCCCTCAGGTCGGGATAGACCACCCCCTGAACTATCGGAAACAGCGACTGATCGTATCCGTATTTCGGGCGGGTCTTTTCAAATTGCGCAAAACACCGTTCGAGCCAGCGGCAGGTCAGATCGAGCGATTTTGCGGCATATTCCCTCGGGGCATTGCCAGAAGGGCATTCATCGAACGCCATCATGATGTCGGCCCCGATCGAACGCTGGGTATCCACCACGTTCTCCGGCGTAAACAAGTGTTTGCTCCCGTCTATGTGCGAACTGAACCTGCAGCCCTCATCTTTGAGCTTCCTGCACCCGGCCAACGAAAAAACCTGAAATCCTCCGCTGTCGGTCAGTACCGGCCCGTCCCAACCCGAGAATTCGTGAACTCCGCCAGCCTTCTCGAGTATCTCGACCCCGGGTCTGAGATAGAGATGATAAGTGTTGGCAAGGATGATTTGCGCTCTGGCATCCTCTTTCAGGTCTCTGTGGAATATTCCCTTGACTGTGGCTGCCGTACCGACAGGCATGAATACAGGCGTGCGCACCACACCGTGCGGGGTCGACAACTCACCCGTGCGTGCCGCGCTCCCTTTCGCCCTATGCAACAGCCTGAAATCCATGGCGGCAAAGATAAGCAAAGCCGAGTGCAATTCCAAGCACTTTCGGGAATTGCCGAGGTGCATCCTGCATTCTTCCGGCAGATGAAAATAATCCGTATTATCACACAGCCATATCTGCCCCCATCCTGCACTGCAAAGTTTGCGGCAGGTCCATAGCACGTATCCGTCAAATAAAATCTTCGACAGGGTGTGGTGTTTTCACGGCGGAGTTGTTACCTTTGTAGGTGATTTTTTCATTGGCAAACAATGCAGATCATCCCGGATACATACGAAATGCTCTCCACACGTTACGGAACGTGGGGATTGCTGCTTATGGTGACGATACTCGCTCTTTTCGCCCTGCAGCTTTACTACTATCTCGGATGCTATTCGAGCATCCCGAAATTCCGCAACCGGGCAAAAAACCGCAAGCGCGAAGTGGACGGCATTTCGGTAGTGGTGGTAATGGGAAATGACAGATGGTACGTCGAGAACGTTCTTCCACGCCTCATGAAACAGAAGTTCAGAGCCTTCGAGGTGGTTATCGTGACCGTAGGCGCCGAAGCCGAATTTCTCGACGAACTCGAAATGCTCAAACACCGCTACCCCAACCTGACGGCAACCAAGATAGACGAAGACCCCCGCTTCCCCATAAGCAACAAGATGGCCTATAATGTCGGAATCAAAGCCGCCTCCTACGAAAATATCATCCTTACGACGACTGAAGCCATGCCCACATCGGACAGATGGCTCGAATGTATGGGGCGGGGATTCTCAACGGGCGAGGTTCTTATAGCATACTGCGGCATGGAGCAACGCAAAGGGTTCGCAAACAAGGTTATGCGCTCGGACAGGTTCATGATGTCGGTGCGCTACCTCTCGTCAGCAATCAAAGGAAAACCGTTCCGGGGTATCATCCACAATATGGGCTTCACCAAGAGCATCTACTTCGCCCACAAAGGGTTTGACTATCTCAACATGAACCTGGGCGAAGACGACCTTTTCATAAAACGTATCGCGACGGCAAACAACACAAGCATCGTACTGCACCCGCACGCCACGATGCGACAGGTCCCGTGGGGAGGACTTCAATGGTGGAGCGAACGCCAGAGATTCTACGCCTCGACATTCAGATTCTATCCCGATTACGCCAAAAACGCACGGGAATGGGAGACCGGAAGCAGACTGCTGTTCTTCCTCGCAGCAATAACCGCTATGGTAATCATGCCTCTCGAAATACAAATCGCCACATTGGCGATATTCATTATCCGGCTTGTCTTGGTCCGCTTCTCGATGTGGCGCGTCAGGCAGCGCCTCAACGAACGCAGACTCGGCTGGGCACTCACATTGTACGACCTTTATTCGCCCGTAAGCGACATAGTCAATTACCTTCACCGGCTTGTACGCCCCGCACCAGGAGTATGGAGATAGAAAAATATATCGTCTCGACCGACCAGGAACTCATAGACATGAGTCTCGCCGGTGACGACGTGGCTTTCGAGTACCTTTTCAAACGATACCGGGAACCCATCCTCCAACTCTATGTCCAGCGCATAGGCAACAGCGACGATGCCGCAGACCTGTTGCAGGAAACTTTCCTGAAGGTCTACCTCAAACTCGACAGCTACAATCCGAAATTCACATTCGGACAATGGGTCTATACCATAGCACGCAATACATTCATCGACTACTCACGCAAACGGCGGGATGATGTCTCCATCGACAGCCTAACCAGCAGTTATTCCGCCATATCGCCATCGGCCGAAGCCCCTACTCCCGAAGAGAGCTATATCAACCGCCAGCAGCGGACTCAACTCGAACAATACATGGCCAAGATGACACCGCGTTACCAACGCCTCATCGAACTCCGCTTCTTCCGCGACTACTCCTACGAAGAGATCGCAAAAGAGCTGGCCCTGCCCCTCGGAACGGTCAAGACCCAAATACACAGGGCACGAGAACAACTGTGCCGTTTCATTATCGAGAACTCAGACATAATGCCTTAAAAATTTGGATACAATCGAAAAATATTTCCCCGACACGACTCCGCAGCAACGCGAACAACTCGCCGCACTGGGAGGATTATACGCCGACTGGAACAACAAAATAAACGTCATCTCACGAAAAGACATGGAGCATTTCTATACGCGCCATGTGCTGCACTCCCTTGCCATAGCCCGCATATGCCCCTTCGACAACGGCGCAAAGGTGCTCGATATCGGCACGGGAGGCGGTTTCCCCGGCATACCGCTGGCAATAATGTTTCCAAACGCCGAGTTCACCCTGACCGATTCCATCGGCAAGAAGATCATGGTGGTCAACGAAGTGGCCAAAGCACTCGGTCTGAGTAACGTAACCCCGCTGAACGCCCGCGTCGAAAGCATCTCAGGCAAATTCGACTACGCCGTCACACGGGCTGTGGCCGAAACCTCGACCCTCATCGGATGGGTTTGGAATAAAATAGCACCAGGACAAAAAGGCGCTCTGGCCAACGGAATACTGTGCCTCAAGGGCGGCGATCTCACCGAAGAACTCGGCCGTACGGGGAAAAAATACGAAGAATTCCTTATCGGCAAAATGTTCGACGATACCTTCTTCGAAACAAAAAAAGTGATCTGGCTGCCCCGATGACGGAAGCCACAACTACTGCCCCATATTATCCCACTGAAAAACAAGGATCTACCGCAACCATTACTGTCGCATAAAGCACAGTTTGCCACGCCCCACCGCAAAATAATACCAGGAAAGGTATTTCAAAACTATCGTTTTAAGGTTTAAAATAATGCAGGAAAGTGTTTTAATGTAAAATTTTTCGTATATTTCGCAGACGTTTTCCCCGTAATTTATCGTTTTTAGCAGACCAGACGACAGGTAAACGCCGGGAGAACCAAAAACGTCAGTGCAAATATACCCATGGAGAAATGACCGAGTGGCTGAAGGTGCGCGCCTGGAAAGTGCGTATACCCCAAAAGGGTATCGTGGGTTCGAATCCCGCTTTCTCCGCTGAAACAAAAACACCTAAAAAACTAAAAAAAGACTAAAAAAGTACTAATTAATCTAAACGAAAACTATGAAAAAACTTTTTATGTTGTTAGCAGTAGCCGGCTGTCTCAGCTTCGCAACTGTAAATGTTTATGCTCAGGAAGCTGACACCGTAGCGACAGAAGAGGTTGTCGCCGAAGAGGCTGTTACCGAAGAAGCCGTTACCGAAGAAATGGCGCCGGTTGACTCTGAACTGAACGAAGAAACCGACATCGAAGGCGAAACCATGCACCAGGTCCTCAAACAGAAATTCATCGAAGGTGATGTGCTCTGGATGATGCTTCCCTTGCTCTGCCTTATCTTTGGTCTGGCTATTGCAATCGAAAGAATTATCTACCTTAACCTCTCGACTACAAATACACAAAAGCTTCTCCAGCAGGTTGAAGACGCCATCAAACAGGGCGGTATCGAAGCAGCAAAAGAAGTGTGCCGCAACACACGCGGTCCGGTAGCAAGTATCTTCTACCAGGGTCTCGACCGCTACGAAGAAGGTCTCGACGCAGTTGAAAAATCAGTGGTATCTTACGGTTCAGTCCAGATGGGACGTATGGAAACCGGCCTTCCGTGGCTCAGCCTCTTCATCGCAGTTGCTCCTATGCTCGGGTTCATGGGTACGGTAGTAGGTATGATCGCCGCTTTCGACGCTATCCAGCAGGCAGGCGACATCAGCCCAACCCTCGTGGCAGGCGGTATCAAAGTGGCCCTTCTTACGACTCTCATGGGTCTTATCGCCGCTGTGATCCTTCAGCTCTTATACAACTACATTCTCTCCAAGATCGACAGCCTCGTCATAGCAATGGAAGACAGTTCCATCTCGCTCGTTGACATTCTCACAGACTACAACAAAAGCAAAAAGTAATAGGCTAATATGAAAAAGGCATTAATATTTACATTATATGGCCTGCTTGCGATCAGTATCATCCTCACTGTATTAGCCTTTGCGCTTCCTGACAACGGAGGGGTAGGTATAATACTTACGTGGACCTACATCCTTGCAGCCATTGCAGTACTTGCGGTTATCGTATTCCCATTCCTGAATATAGCTCAGAACCCCAAGGCTGCCATGAGATCGCTTATAGGATTAGGCATAGTAATAGTAGTCGTCGGCGTATCGTTCGCTCTTTCGAGTGCGGAACCGATCATGCTGTCGAACAAAGAGATAGCAGACAATCCGACGGACTTGAGACTGACAGATGCAGGTTTATATACAACCTATTTCGCTATGGTCGCTGCAATAATCGTAACGATTTATGGCGAAATCCGCAATAGTTTAAAATAACAAAAGACTATGGCTGGCAATAAAAGGAAAGTACAAGAAGTTAATGCGGGTTCGATGGCGGACATCGCCTTCCTTCTGCTGATATTCTTCCTTGTCGCCACCACCATGAACAAGGACTACGGTATCAACAGGGTACTGCCTCCATACCAGGAGGACCAAACCAAGGAAATGGAGGTAAAACAGCGCAACGTTTTCCTTGTTTTCGTTGATAGAGAGAACAGGATCATGGCAGGCGGTGACATCATAGAGTTATCACAGCTCGGGGCAAAGGCGAAAGAATTCCTGCAGAACCCTACCAGAGACGAGAACCTGCCCGAAATCGAGATCAAAGAGATCGATCTTCTCGGGAGGGTCGCTGTCAGCAAGGGTGTAATCTCCCTTCAGAATGACAGGGGAACACATTACGATACATACATAGCTGTTCAGAACGAACTTACCAAAGTTTACAACGAATTAAGGGACGAAGCCTCGCAAAGGTATTTCCAGAAACCGTTCAACGAACTTATGATAAAAGAACAGCGTGATGCTATAGTTGCGGCAATTCCGATCTCGATCTCCGAAGCAGAACCACGTGTAACACAATAAAGAGGAAGTATTATGGCTGTAATGAAAAAGAAAGGCGAAAAGGAAGTCGGAGCGATTTCAACCGCATCATTGCCTGACGTGATCTTCATGATCCTCTTCTTCTTTATGATCTCTACGACGATGAGGGAAATGACGGCAAAAGTCACTTTCACTCTGCCGGAAGCAAGCGAAGTGCAAAAACTGGAAAAGAAGCAGTTGGTAAGTTACATACTTGTCGGAGAACCTACTCCTGACCTCAGGGCTCAGTTCGGTACTGCTCCTCGTATCCAGCTCAACGACAGCTACCAGGAGTTGCCTCAGATACTCGACTTCGTCGCATCGGAACGTGACAAACTCAACGAAATAGACAAGGCCGCCATGACTATCAGCATAAGGGCGGACAAGTATACCAACATGGGTGTAATCACGGACATAAAGCAGGAGCTGAGAAAAGCCGAAGCACTTAAAATCAGTTACGCCGCAACAAAGGCGGAATAAATTCTTCGGAACATCAAAACAGAAGTCCCGCGACTGTCGAGTCGCGGGACTTCTGTTTTGTCAAGCTAATTACCCCGTCACGACATGCCCCTGCAATTTGCCATATTTAGAAGTCAGCCAGGAGAGATTACCCCATATATCCACATCCTTACCTGCCTATCTGCTACTACATAAAACGGCCCAATCATAAAAACACGCCACCGCTTCTTCAAAACACAGACCCACTCAAGGATTCCGGACCATGTCAGAACTGGAAGTATATAAAAGGCTGAATACCTGAAGACTTTATCTGCATTACGATCCATATCAGTCCAGTGGTGACAAGAGCAAAGCCCCAAAGAGGCATCCTTATAACACGCTGAGCTACGACATTCTCGGTTCGTGTCGAGACGAAATGCAGCACATATCCCACCAAGATGAGGCTAAATACGGCTATATAACCGTAAACCACATCGGGAATCAACGAAATATTGAAATCGGTAAATATCTGTGAAATAACGTTTTTGGCAGTAGCCATATCTTTCGCACGGAAGAATATCCATCCGAAGCACACGAAATGGAATGTCACCACGATCCCGATGATCCGTCTCCAGCGAGGCATCATGTCACCCTGCGGTTTGAAAGCATTGGGAAACAAATTCATGAAGAATTTATGTATCGCCAGCGCCACCCCGTGCAGACCTCCCCATAATATGAATTTCATTGCCGCGCCATGCCACAGCCCACCCAAAAGCATAGTAATCATCAGATTCACATAGGTCCGCAACTTGCCTTTGCGGTTGCCGCCAAGGGAGATGTAGAGATAATCCTTCAGCCAGGTCGAAAGCGAGATATGCCATCTGCGCCAGAATTCGGTGATAGTTGCCGATTTATAGGGCGAGTCGAAGTTCCTGGGGAACCAAAAGCCCAACAGCAATGCGATACCGATGGCCATATCGGAATAGCCCGAGAAATCGCAGTAGATCTGCATTGCATATCCGTAAACGCCCATAAGATTCTCGAATCCGGTGTAAAGCAGGGGATTGTCGAATATGCGGTCTACGAAATTAAGGCTTATATAATCGGATATAATGGCTTTTTTAAAGAGCCCCGAGATGATAAGGAACATCCCGGCCCCAAACATCTGTCTGCTGACTGTCAGAGGTTTCTGCCTGATCTGGGGGATAAAGTCGCGGGCGCGAACTATAGGGCCCGCAACAAGACCTGGGAAAAACGAGAGGTAAAATGCGTAATCGAGCCAGTTGTGCAGCGGCTCTATGCGACGACGATAGAGGTCTATCGTATAGCTCATCGACTGGAATACGAAAAAAGAGACCCCAACGGGAAGGAATATGTTTTTGAAATCGAGAAAGTGGTGGCCCGAAATATCGTTTACCAGTCCTATGAAGAAATTCGTATACTTAAAATAGCACAGCAAGCCGAGGTTGATCACCACACTCAACGCTACGAGTGCTTTGCGGCGGCCATGCGAACGCTCAGGGCCGAGGGCCCGTCCTATGAAATAATCGCTCGTGGCAACAAAAAGCAACACGAGAAAGTACATTCCGCTCGACAGATAGTAAAAATAGAGCGAAAAAAGCAAAACATATATGAGACGCAGGGTGAGTTGTCTGCGCATCATCATGTAAAAGAATGTGAATCCCGCGAAAAGAAAAAGGAAAAGTCCGCTGCTGAATATCAACGGCGCCTTGGGATTGTAGGTGAGCAACTCACCGAGCTTCTGCCATATGTCGTCAGGCCACTGTATCATACCTCCCACTAATTGTTATCTCTGTTACCCGATTCGACCGATTCCACAGCGGAAGTATCGGCGACCTCCCGTGTCTCCTGCGCATCGGCAGCCGGCAGGAATCGATTGATGTAACTGTTATAATATCGCATCAGCGCATCGTACAGCATGTCGCCCTGAAGCGTGTAACCCTCTTCGGTCAGGTGCAACCTGTCACTCTGCATCAACCTGCGGCTGTACCATACTCTGCTCGAATTGTTGCCGCCGGCAGCGGTATAGAAGTCCCATACTGCAAAACCATTGTCATTCGCTATCGCACCGAGCACCTCTGCGACATCCGAAACATTCTTATTCACGCTATATGTACGGCGGATGCGGCGACAACCCTCCATAGGGGTAGTAAGCAGGATAGCAGACTCGGGATAGTTTTCGTACACCTTGCGGACAAAACCTTCAGCTACCTCCCTAAAGGAGTCGCTACGGTAATTCCCTCCGAAACAGTTGTTGGTCCCCAGCGATATGATTATCAGATCGGGAGACAGGGCTGCGGCTCCTCCTTCTGCAAAATCGGTGTTGCGTTCGAAATGTTCGAAGGCGGCGCTATTCACTCCTATGGCATGGAACAAAACTCCCGGCTGGCCGTTCTCGAGCGAGAAGCCGTAAACAGTGGGATTATTATATCCGTCGGTCAACTCTCCGACCAGGGTGAGGTTCTCGACATCGCGGTTGATGTCTATTCTGGTGCTGCGGTCGGTATTCCCCATCGTACAATAGGAGCCTATTGAGAGCGAATCGGGCACGTTGAAAAACGGCGCCTTGGCATGATGGAAGATTGTAATTGAACTAAACGGCGCCTTGGACCATATGCTCAATGTAGGTTTCATCTCCTCTATTCCGACTGCAACCCCGGTAAAACCAAGTTTTTCCACCAACCCTCGCGAGGTGACCTTGCCGGATGTAAGTTTATCCTTGGTCGTGATGGCATAGTCACGCGGTTCGTTACCCCCGGCCAGTTTATAAGGAGTTATCAAACCCCTGCCTGCATTGCCGAAATCGCACTGAAACAACTCCCGGAGTCTGGCATCCCAGAATCCTCCCTGTACGTGCGAATCGCCCAAATGCACTATCGACACGACTTCGTCGGCTCCGCTGCGCAGACGCAGAAGTTTCTCCATAAACCCGTCGAGCGATGCCGTATCACCCTTTATGATATTCGCCGCCGTATCTATGACATTGACGTATGACTCCTGGGGATAAACATGCCTGACCGAGTCGAGATTAGGAGTCAAGAATTCACCAATGCTGCCAGACTCCTCATGGGATGCCTTGGCCGAAATCCCAATCCACCCGACGAATCCCAACAGAATCATATATGCAAAAAAACGTTTACGCATCGTCGTCGGTTAAATTTGGGTCAATATCACGATTCTTGCTCGAATCGGCCTTAATGTCGGATCTATCCGCAGATACAGAAGGGGTAATCTCTTGATTACTTTCATATCTGTTGCTATCTGAACGAGTCGTTTCGTCTCTATCGCTACGGGCAGCCGGCAATGAGTCGGAGCGCCATTGAGTTTGTTCCGTAACCACCGTATCCGCCTCCTCGGCCACAGCCTGTTCGTCGACCTGTTGCTTCAGATACAGCAGCGCGTTGACAAGCTGTTTTGCGAGATATCGGCCTCCTCCGAAACTGAGATGAGTATAGTCCTTGGCAGCCCAACCCTTCTCCACGAAATCGACCATGCTGTTTTCACCGCCCATAGCCGTAAACGTATCCCAGTAAGCCACTCCGCACTCCTTGGCTATGGCACGCTGCTCCTTAATCATGTAATAAACAGCATCCATGGTCACAAATTCGCCGTTATCCATAGTGCTGCGGTCGCCTACCCCCAGCAACAGTATGGCGGCATTGGGGAAACTGCGTTTTATATAGTTGACCACACGAACCATATTCTGACGGTATCCGGTGTAATTCGTAACCTCTGGCGACATGGCGTTCAACCCGTACTGCATCACTATGAGATCATAGCCGAGCATACGCCCAATCTTGGAATTGACCTTGGCGCTGGTTCCGAAGAGAGCCATTCCGCTGTTGCTTCGTATCGAATAGTTATCCACACCGACTCCCGTCGGACTGTCGAACACTACGCCGTAGCCGATAAACCCAGTAGTATCCAATATCTCTATCCGGGCTCTCTTTATCGCAGCACCTCCTATTTTGATTTGCTGCACCTGCTCGCTCGGATCGGGAGTAAAGATCTGCTCTATCGAGTCGTTTATTGCGAGTTTGAGTTCGAGCGTACCTGTATTCTCGAACAAAAGACGCATCGAAGGACTTTGAGCCACATGCTTACGGTAACCTGTCATTTCGTACAGCGTCCACGCCCCCGCAGAATCGGGAAGCGACAAGGTCCCCGACATATAGAACTTGTCGGTCAATTCTTCAGGCGCCGTTTTTTTATTAATCACGCTGTAATTGGTCCATCCGCCATAGGTCTGCTTAACCGTAGGACGATGAAGGGCCAGCGGAGTCGAGAATGGCACAAAGCCGACCCCTTTTCCTCCGTACATGGATTGCAATTGATCCCGGACATCTGCGGTAATAATGTCGCCCTCGATATACGAATCCCCGAGAAAGGCTATACGGACAAGGCGTTCCTGTGTCTCTCTCCCCAATAGACGGCAGAAATCGCTTATCGAAACGCCGTCACCCGAGGAATAATCCTCGATAGGAGTTATCTTTTCACCATTCAGGACTGGTTGGATTACCGGAGGTACGATCTCAACGGTATCGTCCGAACCGATATTCCACGTTTGTTCACGAGGCCCTGTCGATTGTTTGGATGTTTGTTCGGCCGGTTGTTCGACCACCTGGGCAACGGTAATGGTATCCACAGCCTGCAATTCGGCCTCACGGCGTTCAATCTCGTCAAGAAACAGACGGTCGGCACTGTCGTCGAATGCTTTCCCCGCAGAGGAGTCGCCCGGAAAGCTAATAAGGTCGGAAAGTATGTTGGTGCGCTTGAATCGCACTCCGCATATGCTGAAAGGCGGAACGAAACTCAGGCCCAACATCAATACGATCACAAGAGCTGTTACCTTGAACGAATATTTTGTATAATCCTTTTCGACAGCCATTTTTAGACACAGGGCATTTATTGCCCGAACAAATTGCAAAAATACAAAAAATATGGATTCCGGCGAGCTTTGAACATTCCCGGAATTACTTTATCAACCCCTCTTTACGAAAGCTGAAATATCCGCCTGATGTGACTATAAGATGGTCGAGAACCGAGATGTCGAACAGAGAGGCCGCAAGCTCTATTTTATCGGTCAGGAATTTGTCATCATCGCTGGGTTTGGCCACGCCCGAGGGATGGTTATGGACAAGAATAACTGAACTGGCCAACAGTTCAACGGCCTTTTTTACTATAAGTTTATGGTCTACCATCGTCCCCGAAACGCCTCCCTGACTGATCTTGGCCTTGTCGATCACGGTGTTGGCCGAACTCAGATAGAGAACCCAGAACTCCTCATAATCAAGTCCGGATAATTGCGGATGAAATATCCTGAGCACATCGTCATTGGTCCGTATAGTGACAGGGGCGTCGGGTTTTTCGCACGCCAGTCTGCGCCCCAGCTCGAGTGCAGCCGAAAGCAGTGCCGCACGTTTTACACCCATGCTCTCGATCATGCGCAATCGCTTGATATCCATCTTCGAAAGCGCCGTAAGAGAATATTCCGGATTTTTGAGTATTCTCTCAGCAACGACGACGCTGGATCCTGCACCGAGAGTCCCTTCCTGCAATATGACAGACAGCAATTCGGCGTCGGTCAACGACTCGGCTCCACGAGTAACCAGCTTTTCACGGACCTCTTTATCTGTCATCTCCAACTCGTTTTACATCCGTTGTTACACCTTCGCCGGACCTGTCAACTGCATTCATGGCGTCACTTTTAGATCCTTGAGTCGATTTGGCGTCGTGCGAGGCGGTCTTATCGACATTTGCCTCCGCCTGAGTTTTGCCAGATCTCGGATTACCTCTCCTTTTTCTAGTACCTGCCTTGCGGTTGTCAGAAACATTCTTGGTATCCTCAACACTCTTTTGAGCGACAGCCCTATCCACCATTTCGAGAAAACTCGACCCTAAATCTTCGCTGTTAAAACGCGATACTGACAAAGCCGCATTCTGTTCCGCCTCTTTTTTGGTGAAACCGAAACCATAACCCATTTCCATATTGTCGATAATGACAACGGAGCGGAATTTCGGGGAATGCGATGAAGATTCACTGTCAGGACGTGTATCGAACCGTATGGAATGACGCCCCTTCTGGCACCACTCTATCAGACGGCTCTTGTAGTCCGTCTCGGTAGAGGTCATGGATTCGAGATCGAGATAGCGGGCAAACAGATCATTGATAATAAGTCTGTTGACAAAATCATACCCCTTGTCAAGATAAATGGCGCCGATTATAGCCTCGAGCGCGTCGCCGTGAAGATGTTTTTGTGAGTATCCCGCCGATTGCGATATGATATGATCCGACAGACCTATCTGGACACACAGATCGTTAAGAGTAGATCGGCTGACTATTTTGGAGCGCATTTGGGTAAGGAAGCCCTCGTCGCTCTGTGGGAATTCTATAAAAAGATAGTCGGAAACGATGGCCTCGAGCACCGCATCTCCAAGAAACTCAAGACGTTCGTTATTGAAAGGAACGCCATCGGGCATCGCAACCGACGCTGACTTATGTATCAGTGCAAGTTTATAAAGTTCGATATTACCGGGCCTAAAACCGAAAATATCCTTTACGATACGGTAATAATAAGCATCACCGTCAGATTTTTTCCGAAACGGCCTGACAAGAAAGTCAAACATAACTCTGAATTTTGGGAATCTATTAATCGGCCTGCCACTATAGTACCTCTCAGAACTCGCTAACGGAACATCGTGCCCTGACCTATTCCCTCACATTTTTGGAGCCAACCCCTCCAAAAAATTTAATCGCTCAAGTTACTGTATCTTCTTGAATACTACCGACGAGTTGTGACCGCCGAAACCGAAGCAGTTGCTGAGCGCTACGTTCACATCGCGTTTTTGTGCCTTGTTGAGAGTAAGGTTGAGTTTCGGATCGATCGCCGGATCGAGTTCGAAGTTATTTATAGTTGGGGCTATCACGCCTGTATTGATAGCCATGATGCATGCAAGAGCCTCTATTGCCCCGGCCGCACCCAGAAGGTGACCGGTCATGGACTTTGTAGCATTAATGTTCATCTTGTAGGCGTGTTCGCCGAATGCCGCAAGCACACCGTTGATCTCGGCAGTATCGCCTACAGGGGTAGACGTCCCGTGTGTATTTACATAATCGACGTCTTCAGGTCTCAGGCCAGCGTCTCTGACGGCGTCCAACATTGCTTTGCGGGCTCCCAATCCTTCCGGATGCGGAGCTGTAAAGTGGTAGGCATCGGCACTCATGCCGCCGCCGGCTACCTCGGCGTATATCTTGGCTCCGCGCGCTTTCGCATGTTCATACTCTTCGAGTATGAGCGCTCCCGCGCCTTCGCCTATGACGAAACCGTCGCGGTCCTTATCAAACGGGCGCGAAGCGGTCTGGGGATCGTCGTTGCGGGTAGAAAGTGCCTGCATGGCGTTGAAGCCGCCGACACCAGGCTGGTTCACAGCCGCTTCCGAACCTCCGGTAACCATAATATCGGCCTTACCCATACGAATATGGTTAAAGGCATCTATCATGGCATGGTTGCTCGAAGCGCAGGCCGAAACGGTGCAATAGTTCGGCCCCATGAAACCATATTTCATCGAGATATAACCCGCAGCTATATCCGCTATCATTTTGGGTATGAAGAAAGGGCTGTAGCGGGGGACTCCTCCGCCCTCTACAAACCCTTTTACCTCATGGTAGAATGTTTCCAATCCACCTATGCCCGACCCCCATATAACGCCGGCCATCTGCAGATCCATCTTTTCGAGATCAAGACCCGAGTCCTTAACAGCCTGATCGGCGGCGACAAGGGCATATTGCGTGAAAAGATCGTATTTGCGGACCTCCTTGCGTTCGAAATAGTTCGAGGGATCGTAATTCTTCACCTCGCACGCGAATCTTGTCTTAAACAGTGATGCATCGAAATGTGTTATCGGCGTAGCTCCGCTGACACCTTTTTCAAGGTTTGCAAAATATTCTTCCACCGTGTTTCCGAGCGGGTTGATAGTTCCGATACCAGTTACGACTACTCTTCTGAGTTGCATATGAATAAATTCTCAAGTTAGACAAAATCCTCGCCGGGGCGTAATCCGAAGAGGCTTAAATTATTTCTTAGCTTCGATGTAAGTGATAGCATCACCAACTGTGCCGATCTTTTCAGCGTCTTCGTCCGGAATAGAGATACCGAATTCTTTCTCAAATTCCATGATGAGTTCGACAGTGTCGAGAGAGTCAGCGCCGAGATCGTTAGTGAAACTTGCTGCAGGAACAACTTCTGCCGCGTCTACGCCAAGTTTATCAACGATAATCTCGGTAACTTTTGATGCAACTTCTGACATAACTTTAAAATTTAGGTTTAACAAATGTTTTTATCTTAAGATTGCTTTTTTTCTGAGCGAATTCTGCGCAAAAATAACACTTTTTTATCAAATCCGAACATATAGGCGTGATTTTCATTCAATTTATGAAAACCTTAACCGAAAACAGGTTTCAGATTTAATTCCATCTGTTTCTCCGGTGTCCGGTTCGCCTCGTTTTTTATCGGGGAAAAAATATCAATCCTCTCTTGCATGTCGGCAAAGTTATCGCTTTATCCGGACATCAGCATTGAAAATGCCGCATCCCAAAGAGCATCCCCCCATCACCTATTGAGACAATCAGCCGCCCCGAAAACCATATCGGATTCAGAAAATGGGCGGAATACAAGACAGTAAATCGAACATACAGCGGATTCGGTTTCAAAATCAGGATATAAACTGTCCTTCATTTATATATGTGTCAACTGATCCTTAGGTGCGAATGTACGCAAAACAATCGGCCACACATAACCCACATGAAAAACATGGCAAACGCTCACATCGCATGCCAACTTAACCGCAATAAGAAAAATATGGTAAATACAACTTTTTACACTACATTTGGACTCTGCAAAATACAGCTCATCAATAAACCATTATGAAGAATATAGCCATCTTCGCATCCGGTTCCGGCACCAACGCCGAGAACATCTTTAAATATTTCGAACACTCGACACTGGCACGGCCCGCCATTCTCGTTACCGACAATGCTCAGGCAGGAGCCTTGGAACGCGCAAAAAAGTTCGGCATAGAAACCGCCGTATTCCCGAGAGCCGAATTCCGTTCGGGAGAGAGGGTGCTGGCGCTTATGCATGAGCGCTCGATAGACTACATAGTGTTGGCCGGATTTCTTTCGCTGGTGCCAGCCAACATTGTCAAGGCATTCGAGGGACGTATCGTCAATATCCATCCCGCGCTGTTGCCAAAATATGGCGGCAAAGGGATGTACGGGCACCATGTCCATGAAGCAGTCATAGCCAATGGCGAAAAAGAATCCGGCATAACCATACACCTCGTCAACGAACGCTACGATGACGGGGCCGCACTCGCACAATTCAAGGTTGAGGTTTCACCCGACGACACCCCGGATTCCCTTGCAGCAAAAATACACAAACTCGAATATGCGCATTTCCCGGAAATAATAGAGAGGGAGATCGCAAAACTATGAATGCGCTGTTCTGGCAATATTCGGACAAACTCAAATATTCGCCAAATTCAGAGTTGTCAAAATGGGAAGGACTCAGGAAATAGGCAATAAAGCGGAAGTAGCGGCTGCTCGATGGCTGACCGAAAACGGGTTCACCGTGCTCGACCGCAACTGGCGAAACGGACACTACGAACTCGACATCGTTGCAAAAAAAGAGGACACTCTGCATTTCATCGAGGTCAAATGCCGGAAACTCGGAGGACTTACAACACCCGAAGAGGCAATAACCACTGCAAAGTTCCGTTCGCTATCAAAAGCCGCCGAGCAATATTTAGTGACAAACGAAATCTCTTCCGAAATACAGTTCGATCTCGTATCTGTGGAGTATTCGACAAACGGATACGACATAACATATATTCCAAATGCCATGATTGCCAGATGGTAAGGCAAACGGCCACCAAAGATGCCGTAATCTGGCTCCGGAACACATAAAGCACAATCATTTGCAGCAATATATTACTGTTCCAAAACTGTTCCCGATGAAAAAATCCCTCGTAATTCTTGTGGTTACGCTCCTCGCCGTCACCACCGCAACCGCACAAAACAAATACTACCGCGGCAACCGCGCTCCCCTTATCCAAAAACCGTTCACAGAACTTCCCATCGGTGCCATCAAAGCCGACGGCTGGCTTCTGGAGATGCTCGAAAGACAGGCCTCCGGAGCTACCGGCCACATGGACGAACTCTATCCCCTCGTAATGGGCGAACGTAACGGATGGTTGGGCGGCGACGGAGACCAGTGGGAACGCGGACCATACTGGATCGACGGACTGCTGCCGCTGGCTTACCTGCTCGACAACGAAGAGCTCAAAAAGAAAGTACAGCCATGGATTGAATGGGCAATAAACAGCCAGAAGGAAGGCGGATCGTTCGGACCCGACAAAGACTATCCGGGCGAATGGGGCTTACAGCGCAACAACGCTCAGGACTGGTGGCCCCGCATGGTGATGCTGAAGATACTTCAGCAATATTACTCGGCGACAGGTGACGAGCGAGTGCCGGCCATGTTTACGAAATATTTCCGCTATCAGCTCGAGACACTCCCCAAAAAACCCCTCAACAACTGGACCTTCTGGGCTACCTACCGCGCCTGCGACAACCTGCAAGCCGTATACTGGCTCTACAACATAACCGGCGACGAATTCCTGCTCGAACTTGGCGAACTCCTGCACAAGCAAAGCTTCAGCCTCGAAAGAATGGTAGACAACTTCGACCTCAGCCGCCCAAACAGCATCCACTGTGTCAATCTCGCACAAGGCATAAAGGAACCTGTGATATACTACCAGCAGAACAAAGACAAAAAACATATCGAAACCGTTAAAAAGGCTTTCCGCCAGATCAGAGAGTACAACGGCTACCCCAACGGCATGTACGGAGGCGATGAATTGCTGCACGGGAACAATCCTACTCAGGGTGTCGAATTATGCTCCATTGTCGAAATGATGTTCTCGCTGGAAAAAATGACCGAAATAACGGGCGATGTCGAATTTGCCGACATGCTCGAACGTGTGGCCTTCAACGCTCTGCCCACGCAGATCAGCGACGACTTCATGAATAAACAGTATTTCCAGATGTCGAACCAGATCACAGCCAACAGAGCCGAACGCAATTTCAGCACACCACACAATGGCACCGACGTGGTTTTCGGACACCAGAGCGGATTCCCATGCTGCTACTCTAACATGCACCAGGGTTGGCCCAAGTTCACACAGAACCTGTGGTATGCAACCGACGACAACGGGTTGGCAGCAATGGTCTACTCTCCGTCGAGTGTCACAGCCAAAGTCGCTGACGGCCAAGAGGTGACCATCAAAGAGGAAACATACTACCCGTTCGACAACAAGATCTCATTCACCGTATCCTTCCCGAAAAAGAAAGACAGCGCCAATTTCCCGCTGAAACTGCGCATCCCCAAATGGTGCAAGAGCTTCAATTGCACCATAATCAATGCAAAAGGCTCGCTGCTCGAAAACAACATGCAGATATACAACGACAATATCCTGGTTATCAACAGACAGTGGAACAATGGAGATAAGGTGGAACTCACGCTCCAAATGGATCTGATCACCAGCCGTTGGGAAGAAAATTCGGTAGCCATCGAACGCGGACCACTTGTGTATGCGCTCAAAATGGACGAGAAATGGGAATACAAGGAATTCACAGGCAACGACCTCAAGGATTTCGGGCCAGGCTACTGGCAGGTGACCTCGTCACAACCGTGGAACTACGGACTCGTAAATTTCGACCGCAACGGCACAGGCCCCGGCAAAGCCCTCACAGTAGTTGCCGATTCGTCAAAAATCGGGTCGAATTATCCGTGGAACCTCGAGAATTGCCCCATCGAAATAAAGGCAAAGGCAAAGCGTATACCCCACTGGACACGCTACAACGACAACGCCGGTCCGCTGCCATATTCCGACGTATACTGGGAAGGGATGAGAGAAACACCCGAAGAGGAGATAACTCTCATACCGTACGGATGCACCACGCTCCGCATCGCACAATTCCCGATGCTCAGCCGATAAATTACCGCTCTGATGCTTGCATATGCGGGTCAAATAAAGTAACTTTACTGAACAATAAATGCCGGGACCCGTTCCATTCGTGCGGACGGGGCTCCGGCAATGCAGCAAGAGAGTTATGAAAGACTTGTATCAAATACTCGAAAAGTGCCCGCTTTTCAGAGGCATGAATGCAGCAGGCATAAAAGATGTCCTGGGCCAGGATTCGATGACCATAACCAGTTTCGCCAAAGGCGATACCGTTGCACACAGGGATACGGCATATTCGGGCCTTATGATAATACTTGAAGGCAGGGTCGTCGGGACCTTCACCTATCCCTCGGGCCAGACAGTGAACATAGAAGCAATCGAAGCTCCGGAACTCATAGCCCCGGCATTCCTGTTCGGCGGCTACAACAGGCTGCCTGTGGATGTCATAGCACAAACCGACCTGAAGATCTTGACCCTCCATCGCGGCTATCTGTTCGAGCTGATGCAGGAAAACATGCTGATTCTTTCGAACTTCATCGATATCATATCGAACCGCGCCGGTGTATGGCAGAAAAAAATCTATGCGCTCTCTTTCAAGACCCTTAAGGAAAAACTCGCCTCTTACCTGCTCGACCATTCGTCAGAAAACAATCCGTCGGTACCCGTACCCGACACACACGAAATAGCCGAATACTTTGCCGCTACGCGCTCTTCCCTGCTGTCAGTGATCGAAGATATGGAGAAAAAGCACATAATACGCAAAACAGAAGACATTATCGAGATACTGAACCGTCGCGCATTAACCGATATCCTCAAATAAAATCAACAAAACCCTTTAGATCAGCTTATGCTCATTTACAACATAGGCATGTGGTTGACGGTCATAGGGCTGAGACTCCTGGGCATCTTCGACCGTAAAGCACAGGCAGGCATCGCCGGAAGACGCGATATCTTTGAAAAGATCCGGAATGCCATAGATCCGGACGACAAAACGATATGGATACACTGCGCCTCGCTGGGCGAATTCGAACAGGGACGCCCTGTAATCGAGTCCATCAAAGCGCATCATCCGGAATATAGAATATTACTCACATTCTTCTCGCCTTCCGGATACGAAATCCGCAAGAATTATCCCGGAGCCGACCATATCTTTTACCTCCCGCTCGACACTCCGGACAACGCACGTCAATTCGTAAACACGGTAAAACCCGAAATCGCTATTTTCGTCAAATATGAGTTCTGGCTCAACTACCTCACCTGTCTGCAAAAATCGGGCTGCCGGACATTCATAATTTCCGCCATTTTCCGCCGCGACTCGGTATTTTTCAAATGGTACGGAGGTATATTCCGCCAGGCTCTCAGGGTTTTCGAGAAACTTTTCGTACAGGACGACAATTCGAAAGAGTTGCTCGCCAGTATCGGCATAGATAATGTGATCGTCGCGGGCGACACACGTTTCGATCGCGTGGCCGAAGTGAGGAAAAGCGCAATTCCGATCCCGACCGTAGCTGCCTTCGCCGAAGGACACAAAACACTCGTGGCCGGGAGTACATGGCCGCCAGACGATGAACTCCTGCTCGAACTGGCCGGACGCCACCCGGATACCCGTTTCGTTATCGCACCTCACGAAACGAACGAAGAAAGAATCGAAAAACTAATGTCGCTCTGCCCCGAAAACAAGGCCGTAAGATTTACGCGGACAGCAAACGAACCGATTCCGGACAATATCCAAATAATGATAATCGATACCATCGGAATACTCTCTTCGATATATGCCTATGCCGACGTCACTTATATAGGCGGAGGCTTCGGCGTCGGGATACACAACACACTCGAAGCGGCAGTCTATGGAGTTCCCGTAGCATTCGGCCCAAATTACGGCAAATTTAAAGAGGCATGCGACCTTATCGGTACAGGCGCAGCAACGGACGTCTCCGACATAGGCCAACTCGACAAATGGCTATCGTCGCTATGGGCCGACCCGAAACTACTTGAGTCTGCGGGCCGTAAAGCAGGCGAGTATGTCTCATCGCACACAGGCGCAACCGGAACCATACTTGGAAATATATTCCTCCGATAAAACAGAAGCAGCCCCACATGGAGGCTGCTTCTGTTTTATCGGAGTTTACAGGATTATTTTTTCTCTACATCCTTTATATCCTTATATAACGCTTTAAGATTGAATGCCAGTATTATGCGGAATACACCGTAAACCAAAAGCGCTATCCCTACGAATATCACTATGAAACCGGCACCGAAAGAGGGACTGAGAAGGAAAAGGAACGACAACAATACCATGAGTATGCCTAACGCAAGCATCCAGCCCCAACCGCGAATGCCAATCTGATGCAGATCGAAAGAGGCACCTATTGCCCAAATAGAACGGAACAATATCCAGAAGCCAACTACATAGATCATTACCATTGCGACTTCTGCCATCGGAACAGCAATAAGTGCACAACCCAACAAGACCTCCAGAATACCTGCCGCAAGATTCCAGCCCCAACCGTAAAGCACTTTCCTGTTCGAGGCCGCAAATACGATGTCGAGTATACCGGCAACGATAAGAGCGACAACAAACAGCACTATGAGTCCCGAGAATGCGGCATAAGGCGTCATAAACGTCCAAATGCCCACAATAATTGCAAGAATACCAACAAAAAGCGAAACCCACCAGTACTTTACCGCCTCCTTAATTTCTGTCAAAAAGTAATTTTTCATAGCTTATAAGATTAAAGTGTTTTTAATATTATATATAATCAAACTTACAAAATCCTTGCCGTAGATCAATATCCCGCCGTATTCTGAATCCGAGGCATGCAGATTCAAACAATAAAGCAGGATAAAACCATATGAATATGGTCAATAAACCAACCTCTCCTCTTCGACCAGCCCTTTCATGGGCAGATCTGGACAGGTCGTTTCATAATCCGTGTCATCTTCATAGAAATTGTCTCCCGAACGGGAGCCAACAGGCCATTCTCCGGTATTCATATATGTAATAACCTTTTGCAGAATTATCTCGGGATATTCCCCGAGATCGCCGAAATCGCCGACCACGCTATAACTATTCGGGGTCATATCCTCATCGCCGAAGATAGTATATTTCTCATCGGCAAAAAGATCCGGTTCGATACCTTGTTCGTAACCCGACACGAGGTTCTTGTCGTAAACTCTCAACGTAATCGGATTGAGTTCCCAGTCATAACCTGCATTCGTTATTTTCACACTCCCCACATTCTTGCCATAGGTTTTCTTGCCTATATGTTTCAGGTCGTCTCCGAAAAATGGCTTAAGGCAATGGAGGATCAGTTCGCTGGCCGACGCCGTGTTGTCAAGAGTTATGATATAAAGTTTCTCTACATCGAGATTCTGGGCCCCTATCGCTTCTGAAGAGTAAAAATTATACTTATAGAACAATCCGTCATTACGTTCGAGCGAGAGAAAATGTTCTCCCAGATCATCTTCTTTCGCTATAAGGCTGCCCAGAAGCATAGCCGTATTCAATTCTCCACCTCCGTTATACCTGAGATCGAGAATAAGATTTTTGGCGCCTCTGCTTTTAAAATCAGCAAAAACATCCTTTAGATCCTGATTGAACCTTTCGTCCGTTCCTGACGTAAAGTGGTTATAGACCAGATAAGCCGTCTTCCCCTGGTTGGTGTCGTACACGTCGGCAAAAATAATAGGATTATCCGGGTAGGAATCCATGGTTACCTCCACCACTTTCGATTCGGGGTGAAAAATATGCAGCTTGATGGTCCTGTTGGATATCAAGGCCTCGAAATCATTAATCGGCATAGGCATATGGTAAACCTGACCGCCGACCTCCACCGCATTAAAGTTGAATCCGCGTCTGATGCCGGCTTTATCGGCCGGCGAACCCGGCACGACACATATCACCTGACCGAAAACAATAATGCCGCCATCAATATGTGTAACATACCTACGCGTTACGAAACCGAATCCTTCATCAATATCATCATTGCCGAATGCCATAGACAAACGGGTCGCATCGACCGACCTCTTACTGATACTCGAAAATCGGTCGCCGTAATAATCATTCTCAAGTTTACCGCTGGTTCTGCGATAGCGCAAAGTTTCGAAATAATCTTTGGGATTAAGTCCCGAAGGCGAATATTTGCCTATCATCGAAGCCCACAGATACTCCTCCTTCATAGTCTCATGCACCCATTCGTTCACACCGGGGTTATCGGTCACCTTCTCCATTTTCACACATCCGCATAAAGACAGCGAGGAGACAAGAATCAAAACAAAAGCATGTATGTAGGTTCGGATCAACATATTAATTCAAAATTATATTAAAAATCAGAAAGCAAGAAAAATTATCGTATATTAATTATTATTTCTGTATATTTATGGGAAAGCGCGAAACGCCGCGTTTGAAACGCCTAGAACCTAATAACTTAATCGTTTAATGAATATGAAAACTTATAAAACAAGCGACATCAAGAATGTCGTACTGCTCGGGGCGCCGGGCTCCGGGAAAACTACCCTTGCTGAAGCTATGGCCTTTGAGGGTAAGGTTATAGACCGCAGGGGTAGTATCGAAAACGACAACACCCTCTCGGATAATACCGACCTCGAACATCAGTACAAACGGTCTATCTATCCGACAATCCTCTTCACCGAATTCAAGGATAAAAAACTCAATATCATAGACACTCCCGGGTCCGACGACTTCTGCGGAGGACTTTTTTCTGCCTTCAAGGTTGCCGATGTGGGGCTGATGCTTTTCAATGCCCAGAACGGCTTCGAAGCAGGCAGTGAAGTGCAGGCTCGTTACGCCCGTCGCAATGAAAAACCGATTATAGCTGTGGTCAGCCAACTCGACCATGAAAAGGCAAACTGGGAAATGACCATGGAATCCCTGCGCTCATCGTCACGCGTCAAACCGGTTATCGTACAATATCCGGTCAACCCCGGCCCGGGCTTCGATTCGTTCATCGACGTACTTATGATGAAAATGTATAAGTTCAAGGATGAAAACGGAACCCGTGAAGAACTCGACATTCCCGAATCTGAAATCGAACGCGCAAAAGAACTGAACAATATTCTGACAGAAGCCGCAGCCGAAAACGACGAAAGCCTGATGGAACTTTACTTCGAAAAAGGCATGCTCACACAGGACGAAATGCGCAACGGTCTGAAAATAGGCCTCGCAAAACGCGATCTTATGCCGGTTTTCTGTACATCCGGCAAAAGGGATATCGGGACAAAACGTCTCATGGAATTCGTGATAAATGTAGCCCCAGGTCCTCTCAAAGCACCGGCATTCAAAACCGTAGACGGTAAAGAGATCTCTGCCGACGAGAACGGTCCGGCAGTGGCGTTCATATTCAAAAGCAGCGTGGAACAACACATAGGCGAAATAAGCTATTTCCGCGTAATCCGTGGAAAATTGACGGAGGGCATGGATGTCATCAATGCGCGTACGGGAAACAAAGAAAAACTGGCACAACTATTTGCTGTCGCAGGCAAGAATCGCGTTAAAGTCACAGAAATGTACGCCGGAGACATCGGCTGCACAGTGAAGCTAAAGGGAACGAGAACTAACGACACGCTGTGCGCTGCATCGGATGTGGTGCAGATTGAACCGATGATATTCCCTGACCCGCGCTACCGCGCTGCCGTTAAAGCAGTTAATTCCAGCGATGACGAAAAACTCGGAGAACTCCTAAACAAACTGGCATTCGAGGATCCGACATTCCTGGTCGAATACTCAAAAGAACTGAAACAAACCATAGTACAGGGCCAGGGCGAACATCACCTCAATATAATGAAAACCACGCTCGCCAATAATTACAAAGTCGACGTGGAATTCTTCGCTCCGCGTATCTCATATCGCGAAACCATTACGAAAGTCGCATGTGCAGATTACCGCCACAAAAAACAATCGGGAGGCGCCGGACAGTTCGGCGAAGTCCATCTTGTAATAGAACCGTATTACGAAGGAATACCCGAACCGTCGAAATACAAGATCAACGGCAAGGAAATCACAGTGAACGTGAAGAGCAAAGAGGAGATCGACCTCGATTGGGGAGGAAAACTGCAATTCTACTCTGCCATCGTCGGCGGAGCTATCGACGCCCGCTTCATGCCCGCAATCCTGAAGGGTATAATGGAGAAAATGGAAGAAGGTCCGCTGACCGGATCTTATGCCCGCGACATCCGTGTGGTAGTGTACGACGGGAAAATGCATCCGGTGGATTCCAACGAAATATCGTTCAAACTGGCGGGCCGCAATGCGTTCCGCGAAGCCTTCCGCAATGCAGGTCCAAAGATCATGGAACCCATATATACGGCAGAGGTACTCGTCCCTTCAGATAAAATGGGGGATGTGATGAGCGACATGCAGAATCGCCGGGCAATGATCGAAGGCATGACATCCGACGCAGGGTTCGACCGCCTCGTGGCGCGAGTGCCGCTCGCCGAAATGTACCGTTACTCGACCACTCTCAGTTCGCTTACGAGCGGACGGGCGACATATTCCATGAAATTCGCTTCGTTCGAACAGGTACCCTCAGACGTACAGGAAAAGCTTCTGAAAGCATACGCCGAACAAGATAAGGACGAATAACAAAAAATGCCGACACGATAAAAGCCGGGGAAATTTCCCCGGCTTTTATCGTGTCGGCATCATATCTCTGCGCATCGGCCAGCAGCACCCGAATGTTATGAAGTCGCGGATCCGCATCATGTGAATAACACGACATCATCAAAATCAGGCTCTCTGAACCAGACATCTGCGATATAAAAAAACGCCCGGTTTTACCGGGCGTTTTTTTACAACATTATAGTTATTATTCTACCGGTCGCGTAAGATTCACGGTATACACCGCAGGAGTAAGATCATCGCCGACCGTAGGAGTTACGGTAATGGTAAAGGTCTGAGGTGCGCCCGGTACGAGCTCAACCGGACCTGCCGGAGCGATATCAACCGTCGCAGTTGAAACACCAGCTGTCGCCGTGATTTCGGCAGTTTCTACATCAAAATTGCTATTCGTATAAGTGAGCGAATTGGGGCTGAAACCGGCAATAGTCTGTCCGTTCACTTCCAGATTGCTCAACCAGTTAGCTGCCATACGATATACCTGCACTTCATAAGACGCTTCTGCAACTCCATCAGCTGCAATTACGGTAACCGTATAGTTTTCGTATGTTCCAGGAGCGATAGTGGCATCACCGGCTGGCAATACTGATATCTGTACCCTCGGATCAGCATCCGCAGCAATGGCATCTATAGTTACGCTCTCTGAAGCGTTGGAGACATAAGCTACATATCCCGTCATTACTTCCGGATTGAACCCAACTACAGGGGTCCCATTAACCATAAGGCTACCGAGCTGAGCATTGTCCGAAGCACGCAACGCCGTAATCTGGTAAGTCTTGACGGTAATCTGATCCTGTGCAGTGACCACGATGTTATATGTAACGGGAACACCAGGTACCAGAGGAACATTGGTCGGATCTATAGCCACTGAGACTCCCTCGTATGTCGATTCAGCCGTTGCTTCGATTGAGATTGTTTCTTGAGAGGACGGAAGCAGCACCGTGTATGCGAGTTTGTCTTTGTCAAATTCTTCGGTGAATGCAAAACCGCTGACACCAAGACTTGCAAGGTTAGCATTATTCGACAGTTCACGAGTAACTTTAACGGTATAGGTCTGTTTAGTCACGCCATCCTGTGCGGTAACTTCCACAGTGAAAGGCGTTTCAACTCCAGCAACAAGTTGAGTCGGTCCTGCCGGCGACACGACTGCCTGAGCTACGGATGAAGAAGCGGCAGCTTTGATTTCGATACTTGCAATTTCAGTGGGTACCGTAAGTGTATAATCCAACACTGTCGGATCGAAACCGTCGATAAGTTTGTCTTCCTCGGCCCCGTCATTATACTGAAGTGTACTCAACGTAGCGTCAGTATCGGGAAGGCGGGTAACGTTGATGGTATAACGATTGGTAGTCGTACCGTCTTCTGCCGTTACATCCACGTTGAAAGTCTTAACTTCTCCTACGACAAGTTCGACCTCTCCTTCCGGATCAATAATCTGGGTCGCCGTAGGATAGTTATTTTCCGCCGTAATCGTCATTTTATCCACACTGAACGGAACCTCCAGGTTGTAGGCGAACTCTTCGGGATTGAATTCCGGAACCATCTCGCCATTGTATTTCAGTTCTTTCAGGGTAGCGTCGGTCGATGGTATGCGAGTCACAACAACAGTATAGGTAAGCTGCTGGCCAGAGCCAGTCACAACGAACTGTTCCGACGAAGTGGTGATAGTGAACGTAACCGGAACGTTAACTTCCAACTCGGTAGCAACAGCAGGATTGATCTCTACTTCGGCATAGAAATCCGTGCTTTCGGCCGTGATCAATGCGCTTGCCACATTACTTGGCACATTAATGTTAATAGGCTCGGTAGTCATGCTCGGGTCGAAGTTTTCGATAGGCTCGCCGTTGAGCATTATTGCGCTCAAAGTCGCATCGTCGAGCGGCGGGGTATAGTTCCATGCGCTCCAGTTGAGTTCGCAGTTGGTATAGGTGTTCGTTTCATCCTCTTCACCTGTCACGAGAGTGGTTTCATCTGGTTCATACAGGTAAACTGCACGGCTCTGGTCGTATTTCTCTTGTCTTAAGCCCTTGTCAAGGTTGAATGTTATATCTGAGAACGAACATCCGGTGACGCTACCGGCAGCGCCTGTGCGGAATACGAAGCCGTTCTGAGAAGAGCATGAATAAGCAGCTGCCAGTTTTTCTTCTTCAGTGCCTTCGGTCTCGTCATATACTTTCTGTGCGTTGTAATTATTTCCCACAACAGTACAGTTCGAAAGATTTGCGGTTCCACCTTCGAATACGTCAACGGCATTCTTGTTATAGTTCTTGAATGTACATCCTTCGGCATTCAGTATGCTGCCGCCCAATACCGTAACACAACGTCCGCTTTGCATACCATTGTGAGTAAATGGTGTATTTGCGATTCCATCGAATACCACATTTTCGAGTGAAAGTGTAACATTGCCGTCTACTGTCAATCCATCGACTGCTGCCGGGGCCGGAGAATTCTTGATCGTAAACTGCACATCTTTGACAGCGACTTCAATCGGAGTAGCTCCACCTTTGACAAATATGATAGGATTCTTGCCATAGTAAGAACCTACTGAAGTAGTCTGGTCGACAGGATTTTCCGCATAAATAACGGTTTTGCCTTCTACGCCTTCTATGGTAATACCTTTTTCAACCACCATGTTGTCGGCTTTGAACTCGCCGGCATACAATTTTATAGTACCGCCTTCAGGAACCATTGCGTAAGCTTCTGTAAGAGCTGTCGATGCATCCATAAGTCCTCCGGTAACAGGAGTGATTACATTGCCTTCGGCATCCTTGACAACGGCTACATACTGGTGGTCGTCACCGAACGGATTAGCCACGAAACGGCTTTGTTTATTGGCTGCCACTTCGAATTCCGGAACAACGGTTTCAAGATCGGCTATTTCGGCACCTTTCGAGAAATATTTGATTGTCAACGTCGTGAGAACGTCGTCGTCAGGATTTTCATTTTTATAAGTCGGGAGCAGATAGTCAAAAGTTATGAGTTGCAGGTCGGTATATTGCGAACCGCCGATATTGCCTTCGCTTTCGACCGGATGGTTGATGTCGAGATTGTGACCGAATACCATATCCGATTCGTTGTAAACGGGACGCACCTTGCCTTCCACTACGTTGTATTGCATAACGACTGTTCCGGCCGGATAAGTAACGGTTACGCTATCGGGCACCTGAATACCGGCGGCAGCCAGCCTGTCGGCGTCCATATTCTTACCGTATACGGCGAAACGGCCCAACGGTCTCTTGAGGGCGATTGCACCGCTTGTGCTGGTATCTCCCAACAAGTCGATAGACGTTGTTCCGCAATATGCGTCACGGAGCATGCGGCGTCCACCCATGGTGAACCATTCGCCCTTGTCATCGAAATAGTCAGCTTTGGCATCCATTTCGGCCAACGATGTTTGTGCTCCCCAGAAATAACCCGGAAGTTCGCCAAGATCGCAACTCGGATCGATATAACCGTTTCCTATTGGCGACGGTTCGGCTTCGGGGAACAAAGATTTGGGTATAAAGTCGGCCCACACAGCAATATTATAGTAATCTGCCATGAGCTGAACTCTGAAGTTCGTACCCGATTTTTCAGTAAAATCGACGTACCTTATATAACGGCCGAAGATATTGCCCGAAAGATCGTAAACCTCCATGACATATCGGAGCAGGACCTCTTCAGGATTAACCTGGGTCAAGGCGCCTTTTTCCATATCATAACGCGAAAATCCTTCCGGAACTGCTGTGCCGAATTCGTAAATCACCGTCTCCCCTTTTTCACGCGGTTCTTCTGATGGCACCGGATCTTTAGTACAAGACGCGAGGGCCACTATGACCGCACCTGCATAAAGAAGTAGCTTTTTCATGCTTGTATATTTTTTCATTTTTCTTTTTTTGGAATTTTGGGCATAAAACGGCAGACACCCTAACATAGGCTGCCGACCGTTTTTTTGCATGAATTAGATTTCGATCGGATTGCCTTTTTCGTCGAAATCGTCGTAAATGGTGATTCCGTTTTCATCACTGCCGTTTTCCCACTCTTTAAACAGGAACGGCCCTCTGAAAAAGGTTTCCTTATTACGTTCCAGCGGCAATTCGCTTATCTTGATCGCCCTCAAAGGTGTATTCATAGGACCATAGACGGTGATCATGACATCCTTGAGAGGTTCTCCGTCCGGATCGGCAAACGCATAGTCAAAGGTCAGGATCATCTCTTTCCCGTCTTCGGATATCACAGGATTTTGAGATTGAGATCCCGCCATATAATAATTATGTGACTGTTTCAATCCATCGTAAAATGCGCGGAAACCGTTCTCGAGAGCAACATCCTCAGAATAATCTCCTCCATAATGTATCCTGACTTCCAACGGTTCCTTGGTTGCCTTGTATTCCTCTTCAGAAACGCTATTCTTATAATCCTCGAAATCAGTAGCTATCAGCGTATATTTGCCCAGGGCACGTTCTACGGAAGCTTCTATGGTAGTAGATGGATTATATTCATCTCCGAAAACGGTCAAATCTATATCCTGTATCGAGCTGAAGCCATCATAGTACTCGCGTTGATCGGCGACTTGCGCGGTGACGTCACGCAATCCGTACAAGTTGGCATCATACCTGTTACCTGGAGAATCTGTCGTGAAATATCGGTCGCCGCCACCACGGGTAGAGTAATCGGCCCAGATAATCACCTTGAATTTACTTCTGGTCAGACGTACGGTTTCAGAGAACACATACCTGTCTTCCTGTCCGTCTACCGGGATATGGTTAGTCGTAGTCCAAACATAACGCCCGTAACGCCTGTAAGAAACACCGGGCTCGGGTTCTGCAGGATTCTCTGCATCCGGGTTATCCACAGAATCCTCTGAATCCGAAGGCTCTTCTGCATCCGGGTTATCCACAGAATCATCCGGATCGGAAGGAGTTACAGCAGTATTTGGTATTTCTTCCCAAAGTTCGACGACAAAACGAAACGGATAAGTCGGGAGAATCTCCGGAATCCCCTCTATCATTTCGCTTTGCTGGCTATAAGTTGCTGGATAATTTATGGACGGCAAATCATAGTTCAGGCTGTATTGGATATTGAAAGTCGTATTTACCTTCGTATCCCTCCTGTAACCGCTCTCTTCGCCACCGTCATTGCACCCGCTCAATACAAAGAGCATGGACAATGCCCACAAAGTTTTTCGCATCATATCAGTGTAGTAGATTTAGGTTATATGTTTCTGTTTTTTGTGTTTGACTATATACTATTTTGGTTTCAATATAAACAGAATTTCCCCATCCTCCAATAAAAATTGCTTAAAAATTAACACAATCTGCCCCGAAAAGCGAAAATATCCGCAGCGGGATCAAATTACGGCACGGAAAACAAGAACTTCTGCAATAAAAAAACCTGGGCTTCTTTAGTAGTTTTTCATAGCAACCTTTCAAATGTAAGAAAATTCGTTGAAAAACAACAAAAATATTTTGTCCTGAATGTAAAAATGGTTAAAACCTTCTAATAATTCCTCAATTATTACAATTTTCGGGTTCTGCCGCAGCCCGACATACCGGAATTTTAGGTTTAACACAGTCGTTCGCACCGCAATATTAAACAATTGGGGGAACAACTTTCGTTATTCCCCCAATATGATACAAGACATAAAAGCATCTTGTTACTTTGCTGCAACGAGCATGCGTTTTTCTTTGATGCGAGCCTTTTTGCCGGTAAGGTCGCGCAGATAGTAGATCCTTTTGCGGCGTACCACACCACGTTTGTTCACTTCAATCGAATCGATGTGCGGCGAATAAAGCGGGAAAATACGTTCCACGCCCACGCCGTTCGAGATCTTGCGGATCGTAAACATTTTTGTCATGCCCGAACCCTTGATCTGGATAACTACACCTCGGAAGCTCTGTATACGCTCCTTGTTGCCTTCCACAATTTTGTAAGATACCGTTATGGTATCGCCGCTCTTAAAAGCCGGGACCTCTTTTTTGGTCCACATAGACTCCTGTGCGATCTTGATTAAGTTGTCCATTTCCCTGAAAATGTTTGATTTATGCGTGGAACGTTGACGGCTCCTGCGTCCTGTCAAGAGGTTCCTGCGCGAGGTTGCAAAGATAAGACATATTCCTTAAAAGAAAAAATATTGGTAAGAAAATACGCATAAAACAAGTATTATTTGGTTAGTTTATTTTTTTAGAATATATTAGCATCATCAAATATGTCGTTAAAGGGCCTTCCAAAGAGGCATATTGATATCAATACAGGCAGTTCTTAACTTTTTAATTAACTTAAAAGTAATGATTATGAAGAAGATTTTTCTTTCTGCAGCCATGATGATTGCTGCAGTTTCTTTCGCAAGCGCACAGTGGTTTGTGGGAGGTTCGGTAGGTTTCGGCCATAATGAACAGGGTTACGACATGTTCAACATCGGCGGTATTAATACTACGGACTTCTATGATGAAAGGGTAGAAACCACCTCTTTCAACATCGTTCCCAAGTTCGGTTACATCTTCGATGAAAGCTGGATGGTAGGTCTCGGTCTCGGATACTCCCACACCAAAATCAAAGATGCGGCAAAACAAAACATGTACGGACTCAACCCCTACGTCCGCTATACTGCATGGCAGGTTGGACGCTTCTCACTCGCTTTCCAGGGTGATGTAACAGGTTACATGGGCGACCTGAAGTATGATGGCGGCGGCAAAGACAAAATCAAAGCTGCTAGCGTTGGTATCTCTCCGGTAGTTCAGTTCGATCTTTCTTGCAATGTAATGCTCGAAAGCCGTTTCAACTTCGCAAGCATAGGTTGGGACTGGAGCATAGCTGAACACGATGGTGGTGCAAAAAGGAAAAACACTGGCTTCGGTTTTGGTGTAGACGCTGAAAATGCGTTCACTACTGGTGATATCGAAGTTGGTTTCATCGTTAAATTCTAAGGATAATCAATCCAAAGATACAAGGGAGCCGCCCGATGGGGCGGCTCCCTCTTTTTATTCCCATTCCATCTGTCCTACCACATTTGACAGACCAGAAAACGACTCTTAGAATCCATCCGCCACATCAATAAATTTCACAACCATCCGGTGGTATACATTTCCCGCTTTATGGCTATCTTTGCAGGTATGAAAAACGCAAAGAACGAAAAACCGCTTATTTTCCTCACCAACGATGACGGTGTCGACGCCAAAGGACTTCATAGCATTATCGAATCAGTCCGCGAACTGGGCCAGGTGGTAGTTATTGCTCCCGAACGCCCTCACTCCGGAATGGCACACGCCATCACAATGTATTCTCCCCTCTACCTGAGGCCGGTACGCAAAGAACCAGACCTCGAAATATACGCATGCAGCGGCACTCCGGTAGATTGTGTGAAAATGGCATATGACTATCTTTTGGCCGGTCGCCTTCCCGATCTTACCATTTCAGGGATCAATCATGGCTCCAACTCGGCCATCAGCATACTCTACTCCGGGACAATGGGTGCCGCTATCGAAGCGAGTTTCTATAACGTTCCTTCACTTGGGTTCTCCCTGCTCGACCACCATGCCGACGCCGATTTCTCGTCTGCGGTGGAATACGCCCGCCTAATCATAGACAAGGTCATGAACGGAGACATTGCGATGCCTCTCTGTCTGAACGTAAACATACCGGCAGTGCCGAAAGACAAGATAAAAGGAATAAAGGTGTGCCGACAGAACCAAGGCTTTTGGCGCGAAGAGTTCGTAAGCCGGCAAGATCCCCGCGGCAAAGACTATTTCTGGCTTACCGGCGATTTCTACAACACGGAACCGGATGCCACAGATACCGACGAATGGGCTCTCGCAAACAATTACGTCTCGATAGTTCCGGTTCAGGTCGACATGACCAACCATCGACAGGTAAAGGAATTAGGCCCCATATTCAACTCCGAGAAGTAATCAGAATCGACCATCTCGATAGGCAGACAAGTGGTCCGGACCAGAAAAATGGCATTCCCGCACATGTTTGAATATGTGCGGGAATGCCATTTGTAACCGATTACGAATAATTATTGCCGCGTCAACATCATTCCTGCTGCAGGCGCTCCTGGGGCAAGCGAGCCGATCTTTTGCACTTGCCGCTGACAGCGTCTATTCTAAACCGGAGGATCGTTGTCCTCGCAAGCGAGACTCGTGCGTACTTTGCACCGGCATCCGCATAACCCGGAGAATATTTGGCTACCAACAGAGCCAAAGCCTTAAGTTTCGTATCTTCATCCTCGATGACCTCTATGCATCCGGACGCCATGACGCTCTCGTACAATGTAGAGAACTTGTCAGGGAGCACGTTGGTATGTCCGACCACGCAGAATGTAGCCCTGTTCGAACATTCGATCCGCCTAAGTTTTTCTCCCTCCGGGGCACAATGAAACCATATATCCTCGCCATCGAATACATAACTCAAGGGCACGCCATAACCGCTATTGTCATCTCCGCCAGCCAGAGCAAGAAATCCAAATTCTCCACCGGCCAGCAACTCCAGTGCCCTGCTCTCTTCGAGCAAACGATCCTGCCTCCGGACCTTAGTGATATCGTATCTCATCTCAAAGTTTTATGTAAAAATACACATAATAATCAAATAATGGCTTTGTCAAAGTTTTTTTATTCTTTGTATCTTTGTTTCGAAAACAATAAAAAGTGCCTATGAAAAAACCTTAAAAATCCGACCCATTTTCATCCGGAGTACGTTCCGGGACATACATAAGAAGCGTTAGCTTTTATTCTTGCTTTCTGAAACTTCGACAATTTCAAAGCCGCAAAGGGTAAAGTTAATGCTCACGCAATAGCGTGGGCTTTATCTATTATTATGCGGCAAAGGTAGTCGAAGACCTCAGAAAGCGAATAAAAGATATTGTCCCACGTTTTTTATGTCCATAACCCAACTAAACGAACCGCTGAGGGACAGGCAAAATATCTTGAAAAATGAAAAAACATTACTGTTGCTCTCGGCTGGATATATTTTATCCGGTTGTGCGACAATCTTTACGGGATCAAAGAAAAAGGTGACATTTAGTGCCAATACGGAGCAGTCTGCCACACTTACCATCGACGGTTATAAATATCATAACATTACCTTCCCGTATACCGTCAAAATAAGAGGCGGTTTCGAAGATACTATGGTACAGGCAGAAAGCGATGGATATGAAAAAACTCAGGTCGTCATCAACAAAACATTCAATGCCGTATCCGTTCTCAACTTTTTTGATCTTCTGGGCTGGGGGATAGATGCCGCTTCCGGAGCAATGATAAAACCAGAGTACAAGTTTTACGAATTTGAATTCGAGAAAAAAGAGGAGTAATCAGAGATAACCGGCCAACTTCCAATACAATTTACAATAGAAGTTGGCCATGTACACACATTAAATCAATACGTTATGATTCCTTTTATAATATGGGATTAAATAAAAAACATCGGCATAACTTGGTCCGGTCTGTGAGGATGGAAGAGCAAGCATAAAAACAATCCGGCATCACGACAGAATACAACAAAAAAAGGGCCGATTCGTATGAATCGGCCCTTGAAGAAGGCGGCAACCTACTCTCCC
>CALUZO010000004.1 GCA_944325305.1 uncultured Rikenellaceae bacterium
GGCTAAGCGTGTAGAAAGCCTTCGGGCTCCCTGTTTGGACGAGGGTTCGACTCCCTCCGTCTCCACAATAAAGATCTATTCCAGCACAATCGCACAAACAACGAACTCAAGACAGGAACCGGATTCCTGTCTTCTTGATTTATAGCCAGAACAAAAAACACATTCAAATTTACCGACCTACAATAATCCGAGAAACATCGTTTTTCTCATTGTTCTGCAAACTATCCTCCCCCCTCACGCTCACTGCATCTACCTAAAAATCGTATAAATCTACCGTACATATTTGGCTCATCGTCCGAAATTTATTATCTTCGTTTCAATACTAACACTATAAAAGTTCGAACATTATGCCCACTCCTGTTTCAGAATGCCTTTACTGTCAGCATCTTCCGCTGCTGGACGAACTGATGATAAAAATAGGCGACCTCGAAGTATCCCAGCTTTTCCTGTTCAAAGAACAAAGCCATCCCGGCCGTTGCAATGTCGTTTACAACAAGCATGGCATAGATTTCCAGCAACTCAGCGACGAGGAGCGAAACGCCTTTATGAGTGATGTAGCCCGGGTAGGCAAAGCCATCGACAAGGCTTTCGCCCCTACCAAGATAAATTACGGCGCGTATGCCGATACCATCAGCCACCTACATGTGCATATAGTGCCAAAATATCAGGGTGAGTTCGAATTCGGCGGGGTTTTCGAAATGAACCCGAAGAAAACATATCTGTCCGACGAGGAATATGCCGCAACCATAGAAAAGATAAAAGCAGCGCTGTAACGGGAGACCGATCAGCCAACGCTTTAACAAACAGCACTATATCTAAGTAAGGCCATTATTTAAGATTAAATAATGGCCTTACTATTTCCGGAGCCGATAAAAGAGAGTAGCCATGTATCACTATGACCTCGGCTCATTTACGCGGTCAATGATCCTCGGACCATGCATATTCTTAATTATCAAATGGAACAAATCTACCGTTATCACCTCTGTTTTTCCCTTCCGGCCCGGACATCGAGCGACTCGACCATCAGCGAAAATGCAATGGCAAAATAGAAATCCCCCTTACGGTATCTCGTCGATCTGCGTTCCGGGGATGACTCATTCCCGGCAAAGGCACAGACTCCGACAAAGGCATAACAGCAATCAAAAGCAGAAGAGAAAACCGAAATCATTTCGAGAACCATGCAACGACAGGCAGTCGCAATCCATGAAAAACAAATGCCAGACGATCGCCAAACAGGGTCAAAATCTCAACTGTCTTACTATCGGCCGACATGAAAAGACAACTGAAACACCCCATAATGGACGCTTCACAAACATTACTGCATGCAATCGGACAAATATCCGGTTACCTTTTCAGCAAAGAGGCTATCGAATCGTACAAACTCCAGTACACCGTATTTATTTCGTCCGGCGGCGCAGCGTTATCAAACGACTCTTCAGCCGACGCAGCAAGTTCCGCTATACGCTCGGCCTGCGATTTCGTGAAATGACTCAAGTCAATCTCCTTTACGGCCGCGACAAGCCGGCCCAGTTGGTCGAGCGACGGCAATATCCTTTCGCCGTAAACACGAAATTCGCTAACTACAAACTCAACATCCATGGGTTTAGGAATGTCGACACATGACAACTTGACAAACCGACCAACGACATTATCAACATCGATAATATTTTCACCATCGCCATCTATCTCATGTCCGCCAATCGCCCTCCAATTCACACCATCCTCACTCACAAAGACACCATAAACGAGTCCGGACAATCTCTCGAAAAGCAAATTGATTTTGGATATTTGGAACTCGCCGATCAGATCCACTATTATTTCGGGATACTCTTCTTTTTCGGATTCCATGCTCGAAGCGGAAAAACTGAAAGAGGTATTTTCCATACCATCGGTAATCGCAGGACTTGTCTCTCCGGGACCATGATTTCCACCCTGGATGCTAACCTTCTTCTGTAGAGCGATATTGCCAGCATCAGGTTCTTGATGCGAATCGTAAGAACAATATTCCAGGACCAGCCCCATAACCCTCTTGATATCTTCCGGCGAATCCTTGGCTGTTCTGGTGTAATCCTGCGTGCCCATGATCCAGTTCCAGTAAAAATCGAAATACCCGGAAGCGGGGATTGTCTCTATCGGCACTCCTTCAGCAAGGTTTTTTTCGACCTTATCGAGATATTCCGTCCATATGGTTTTATAGATATCGAGAAAAATACCCTCGTAATTACGCCAGCCGTAATCTTTCAGAGAACTTCCTCCGCGCGAGCCCCATGTGGTAATAAGGGTTTTGGCATTCACCGGAAACATATCCCGAGCAAAATCATCATAGTCGGCGGCACGATCGACTGCTTTCCCTATCCATTCGCCACCCAACTGATCTTTCTGGGTTGCCTGAACGTCGTTCAGAATATCGAACGCCCGCAGGAAATCACTTTTACCTGCCACAAATTCGGCAAGATTTTTTTCGTCCCGTGCCTTCAGCACATCATTGTATCTCTGCACTGCATAATTGCTCACGACCTGCCTCATTATCTCCGTCATATCGTATCTGTAACACTCGCTGTCCTTGAACATGTCGAAATCGGCTGCAAGCAACCTGAAAGCCCTCTCGAGATTCTCGGCGCCGTACGGAATATCCTGCTTCCCGTAGTTCTGTGGCCCTTTGCCTTTCATACCGAACAGTTCGTTGGTATAGCGAACGCCGTAATCATAATTGGTCCCGCGCATTATCTTCCACGCCTGGCGAGCATTCTCCGATGTAGCCCCATATCTCCTTTCGATATATTTATCGAGCCATGCTCCCAACTCAAAAGAATCATCGGCCCACACAAGATCGAAAATAAGATCATAAAGCACGGGGTTGTCATGAGTGGCTTCGGAGATGATGCCGATACCCTGCATGTGACGACTCTCCTTCCGTGCTGTCAGAATATCCTCGACCATCACCTCCATCTGGCCGTGCATGGATGGGTTGCCGCCGAAATTCGCAAGCAGACACCATGCCCAATCCGTACCGTTGAACTCGAGCGAGTCGAGAGTCGTGCGATCGTATTTCAGTTTATTGTACTTCGTCCATGACTCGATCGGATATTTTATCAGATCGACTATAAGCACATGTTTGTTGCGGTTTTCGCCCATCCCCTCGAGGAGGCTGTTCGTAGGGTTGCTCTGCCATCCCTGCACTATCCATACAGCGTCCCCGTCATAATCCAGCATCGATTCGAGCACCTCTGCAGCTATCGTATCGTCTGTAAGTCCTTTGGGACGGATCCCTCCTTCGTGGAACGGATCGACGGCATAATAGTGCGACGTCTTTCCGTAGACAAATTCTTGCGCCTCATAGAATTTACGGGCATAATCGTCGTAGTCGGGCGAATCGGTTGCGATCATCCAAGGTCGGGCAAAGCCGTTCCAGTTACCCTGTTTGATTAGTTCCGCATCCGGCTGAAACTCCCCGAAGTTTGTCGGCACCATCCCCGCATAACCCTGCAATACCGTTTGCATTCCCAGCGAACGCTTCCAGCGCTGGGTCTTACGTGCCAACTCGATTCTGTCCTTCACATACCCGTCCGGGACCGGGCCGCCGAAACTCTCCATATTGTCCATGAACTGCCATGCATAGTAAGATGGACCGGTAAGCCAGTCTTTCGCGTCGTCGAACGAATATCCGAAGTTCATCAGAAACTTGATCCACGTAGCCTCCTGTCCTGCAAGGTCGAGTACGACATTCACCCCATTTAGTGCCAGCCAGTCGTTCTCGCGCTGCCACTCCTCCTCGCCGAAAAACGCGAAGGTATAATTCAATGTGCAGTAATTGAATGCATACCGAATCCTATAAGGGGTTTCCTTGCGAATCGTCCTCCCTACCGGGACAATCCGGTCGGGCATCCTTACCTGTTTGGTCTGCTCCGAGATATGCACATTCGCGAAATTCTTGAAATAGTAGTTCAGACCCGTGGCTAACGACAATCCTTCATTGCCTCTTATTTTCACTTTTCCGTTCGCGTCGCTGAGTTCGAACCAGTCGTTCTCTCCGTCATTTTCTGCCAATTCGAATTCGAACCAACTGCGATAATCGGTTCCTATCGTACGGTCGATTATTCCATATATGTTTTCTATCACCTCCTTCTCGCCGATAGGCTTGGCATAAGGCGTTTTATCGAAATGCCTGACGTCGAGAATCTTCTCCAACGATCCTTGTCTCAGCTCCTTATTGTTTTTCTTCCGGCCCTTTGCTCCGTAAACCTCTATTTCGGAGAGATAAGCTTTTTTATCCGCGGCAGTAAACTCCACATTCACACGGACAATGCGATATGTTCGTGGGGTTTCGAAAATGATCCGGTCGCCCTGACCTGCGGCAGGCTCAACCTCGCGCGTACGATATATACGATCGAAATTCTTGCCGTCATTACTTCCATAGATGCTGTAATAGACGCTCTTATCCTGGGGAAAATGCAAAACGATGCTATCTATGTCGTATACATCCAAAAGATCCACATCCACATAAGCCGGGAAGAAAACTCCAGACCAGAAAGACGAGGTATCGCCGTCGTTCACTTTACCGGCATCGGGTTTGGACAAATTACTCCTGACCGGCTTTTTATAGGCCAGATTCTTCTTGTTTGTATCATTTATTACACTTAATAAAGTTTCGGTATTCTCTTTGCAGACGACTGAAAAAACGTCCAGCATCAAACACGACAGTACGACGACCGTTTTAGCGATGTATTTTTCCACAGTGTTTCTCTATTTCGTTCGGGTTATCAAATGAATTGCAAAATACATGTAATTTTCGTGATTTAAAAACAAATGGTCACGACACTTCAACATTATTCCACCCTGCCTGCCATCGCAACCGGAATTACAAAACCGCTTCAAATGTCCAAGGAGAGAGTTAAAACCATTACTGAAAGAATATAAAAACACCCTATCATTTCTTATATGCACTGAAAGCGTTAGCCATGGCGGCCACCGCCGCAATCTATTAGAGGTCTGAGAATCAACCTTATTGCAATATAATGCAGTAAACATCGATGTCCAGAGTTGAAACTCTGGACATCGATGTTCTATCCGTTGCCCGATATGTTATGCCTGACCCGTTTGTTGTTTCCATGCATGAACATACTCGCCAAGCGTATAAGCCAGTATCTTCCCTATAAGAGTATAATCTTCATCATCGAGATTGGCAAGCGACACGCGCACGGACCATTCCGGTCCGGCAAAACCGCCACCGTTCAGCAATACAACCGAGCAACTCTCTGCAAGTCGGAATACCACATCTACAGGCTCGAAACTTTTCTCGAGCCATTCGAAGAATTTATCCCCGTGTTTCTGTTTCGCCCAAGAGGCAATATCGATCTCGCAATAGTAAGAAGCCCTGTTTGGATCCGGTATCACGGGCCATTTCATCCCGTCCCAAAGCAGTTCATATCTGTGCCTGAGCAGCTCTATTGCACTCTGTTTATATTCGTTTTCCCTGTCGAAAAGAGCAAACGACGCGAACAGCATCATCTGAATCTGCTGGGGAGTGGAAAGTCCGGCCGTATGATTGAGCGCTACGGCACGGCTGTCCGCCACCAGTCTGTCAATGAATTTGAGTTTCCCGGGAGTCAATGTAAGGCTTTCGTAAAGTTTGGCCAGACGCTCCTTCTCTTTTTGCGGGATAGCGGTCAGCATACCGTCGTAAATATTATCTTCATAGAGTGCAATTACCCCGAGACGCCAGCCTGTGGCACCGAAATATTTCGAGAACGAATAGACGCACAGCGTATTCTCGGGCAGGTCGTTCATAAGTGATGTGAAACCCGGTACGAAAGTTCCGTACACGTCATCGGTCAGTATCATCAGATTTGGATTCAAGTTGCGCACCACCTTTACCAGATATTTACGGCTCTTGTCGGACATCATGACCGACGTCGGATTCGACGGATTCACCAAGAAAAAGGCCTTTATGGATTTGTCTCCGAGTTTGTCGAGCTCTTCTTCCGGATACTGGAAGGTATGATTTCCTTCAGCGTCGATGGCCGAACCGTTGACATTCACAACCTTAAGGTTATATTTTGCAAGTTCCGGAATCTCAAGATACGGCGTAAATACCGGAACGCCCAGAGCTATCTTGTCTCCTTTCTTGAGCAGACAGTTCTCAAAGAGCGAATCGAAGACATAGCACATTGCGGCAGTACCCCCTTCGACTGCAAACAGGTCATATCTCCCCGAATGCGACGGTTTGCCGGCACACATCTCCTGTATCAGATAATCGTGCACTATTTTTTCGCATCCGCGCAACATTCTAACGGGCACCGGATACTGATCCCCGGCTATACCTTCCGTGAGTTCGAGGCCCCAACTGTCAGGCTCCATTTTGTGATGCTCCACGCCATAAAGATAAACCTTCCCCAGCAAATCCGCTCCCGGAGTCTCTGAATTCTCTCTCAAGAAAGCCTCGAGTCGTTTTCCGATTCCATGTTTCTCGGGGATACCCGACAATCCGCTTGCGGCACTCATAGTCCGGCGGCACTCCGACAGTGCAAACTGCCCGAGCAAATAAAAGGCCTCCCGTGGCGGCGTTGCAGTCCAGTTGGGATTGCCGCGCCCGGCATTAAGCATCGTAAGCGACGATTTTTTCTGTTTGTCCGCCGCGAGTGCAATCAAATTATCTTTGAGTTCGAACGGGCTGAGTTCTTCTAACCTGCGCTCTTTGGATCTCGATGTGATTAGTTTCTCAAGTGTTGACATAGCCATAATGTGTTTAATGATTCTGACACCCGGAACATATCAACACAATCTTTATGCCCGAAATTACGATGCGGTTCAAACCGCACCGTCATGAACAAAAAAATACCTTGCGACAACATTTAGCAAGGTATGGCACTGTTCTGTCGGCCGGCACAACCGAATCATATCTTGCGTCCTATATAGAACACATATCCGTAGTATCGGCAATACCTGTAATACAGATCTGCCTCCCACCTCTGATTATCGACCAGTTTACGGGCTGCTTCATTGCCGGCATATTTTGCAAGAAACGCCTCCTGCACTGGATACATGGGTTCATAGAAATGTTCTTTCCAATCGCTGTCGGGAATAGCAAAAGTAGCCACCGGCACATATCCGGCCTGTTGCATCTGGGCAACCTTCACAGGAATCGTATCTATCTCCGGATAAGCGGCCCTCCACATCTCCTCGATCTCTTCGGGTCTGTCCTCGGTGAACCAGGAGACTTCCGACACAGCGATATATCCACCGGGTTCGAGGTATCTTCGCCAGATATTGATGCCATGCTCGAATCCGATGTTATAAATCGCCCCTTCGGACCAAATAAGATCGAGGCTCTCTTCATCGAAAGGCAGTTCGTCCATCGAACCCACTTCGCCGGTTATCCTGTCCTGAAGACCGGCAGCAGCGACCTTGTCATTCATGATATCTATGAACGGGGAAAATATATCCACCCCTGTAATGTGACCCGGCAAGGCCTGCGCCAAAGTAATGGTTTGCGTACCTGTTCCGCATCCGAGATCGACAATGCGGGAGTTGTTATTAAGTCCTTCGATAAAACTCGCAGCTTTACGTGTGGTATCGGCACTTCCCGGCCCTTGTCTGTCAAGACCCGTGAAATAGTCGCATACCATTTCGAAGTCATAATCATGCATCTCTGTCGTATTTCTGTCGCTCATGGCATTTTTATATTTTTGAATATGCTCGTCTATCAACCGATAACGGAAGGCAACGATATATCGTATAAAGATAATGAAAAGATTCCGGCCGCATAACCCGGATGCAGATTCCAACCTTTTTGCATTACCGCATCTTTCCCCGTTTTAACGCAAAAATGTTTTTATCATGTTTCAAAGATACGTCAGATTTTTAAAGAATATAAAAATATAACAGCTGCCTTATATCTTCATTTCTCCAGCAGCTCCACCCCGATCTACCGTCCAAAAGCATGAAATATGCTGCATACTCCGAAAAAAAACGTATTTTTGATATCCGTCTGCATAGAGTCGACAGATGTATAACCTCAATTATCTTTTTATGAAAAGAGTCTGCAAAATATTAATCTGCCTTATAGCCATGACATACGCACCCTTTGTCGGCTCTGGCAAGGAAACGGACGAGGCCAACGGCGATAAAAAATATCACGAAATGGCATATCTCTCCCCTGCTCTTCCGCCCGCCTACACAAGGGCCGCTGTCACGACACCGAGCCGCTGGCGATTGGGCGGCAACATAGGCTTCGGGTTCAATGACGATTTCACAAACATCAACATCGCACCAAAGATAGGCTATGCACTGACCAAAGGAGTGACTGTTGGCGGCGGCGTGAGTTACAACTATTACGAAAACAAAAGATACGACTTCTCGGAAAATTATTTCGGCATGAACCTCTTCGCCAGTCTGCATCCCGTACAGTACATAACCATCTTCATACAGCCCGAAGGCCAAAGACGCTGGGGCAAAGACCAGTGGGGCCATAGCACAAGCGAGTTCCTGCCATGCTTTCTCGTTGGCGGCGGCGTGATCATCCCCACTGGCGGCCGGAGTGGCATGAGCATAACATTCTATTACGACGTAATCCGTAACGACCACTCACCATACGGCGACCACATAGGATATTCAGTAGGCTATACATTCATGCTTTGACGCAATGCAGTTGCATTGCACAACTTTTGCCTCACGACTGCCGTCACGATATCCACACAGACGCTGAACCCTACGCATTAATCGGCATTGACCCTCAATCAAGCACCGGAACTCCCGTGGAGCAAAACAACCCATATTTGGATATCCGGTATTTATTTATACTTTTGTAACCACACATTACAAAAAGCATGAGCCGTTCGCTATCACATTTGAGCCTTTTCAATGGGATGAATACACTCGAGATTTCACGTCTTCTCGATGTTTGCCGGCATTCCGTCAAGACATATTCAAAAGGCGAAATAATCGCACTCAAAGGCGCCAGATACCACAGCCTCATGATACTCTCACAAGGCAGTATCTCGGCCGAAACCACCGATCGGGAAGACGCAGTACTGAAAAAAGAGACCATCCAGGCTCCGTCTCTCATAACTCCCACACACCTTTTCGCTGAAGACAATCGTCTGCCGGTCAATATCACCGCACGCACAGCAGTACAACTCATACTTATCGCACAGGACGACTTTTGCACGATGATGCAAAAAGACCAACGTGTGCTCAAGAATTTCCTCGAGATAATATCTACTCCTAACAGTTACATATCCGAAAGCGTAGTCTATCTGACCTATAAGACCATAAAGGGGAAATTTGCCAACTATCTGCTCGACCGCATCGAACGACACGGAAGCAACAGTTTCCGCAACGATCTGACACAACGCGAAATGGCCGAACTCTTCGGTGTAACACGACCGGCATTGGCCCGCGCCATAGGAGAACTGGTCGACGAAGGAACGATCTACGTGAAGGGCAAGGAGATAAACGTTCTGTTCATCGAGAAACTGCGTCACTATGCCAAATATTAACACCTTCATGATTAATCCGGGAATATATGGAATGGCTGCTTGACTGGGGTTATCTGGGATTATTCATAGGCTCTTTTCTTGCCGCGACGATCATACCGTTCAGTTCCGACGTTCTGCTTGTCGGGATGCTGGTGGCAGGTGCTGACCCGGTGTCGTCGGTCATATGCGCCTCCATTGGGAACTGGCTGGGGGGACTGACATCTTTCGGACTGGGATGGCTAGGCAAGTGGGAATGGATAGAGAAGATCTTTAAGATCAGTCCCGAAAAACTCGCCAGGCAAAAAGCAAAAGTAGATAAATATGGCAGCGGACTGGCATTCTTCACATGGCTGCCTGGTGTGGGCGACGTCATGGCAATAGCCCTGGGATTCTACAAGACCAACCCCAAAAAAACAGCAATATTCATGTTGCTCGGCAAAAGCGCAAGATTCATTATGTGGGCCGTTGCCTACTATTACATACAACCCTACTTCCCCGACATTGTGAAATTCTTCAAGGATCTATAAGCCTCCGGTTGCGACAGTGTACAATGCGAGAGGGACAAAACACTCCGCATACTCAATACCTTCAGAATACCCTGCATATTATGGCAGGTCCGGTAGTCGCAATAGAGAAACTGTCGGAAACCGCCTCGTTAAGCGTTCCGCTCCACCACCCTGCCAGCCTGGAATTTTCGAGCGGGTACATCAACCCCTGAGTGGAGATCCTCACCCCCGGAATCGGTGTAAATATCGAGACCTGCTGTCCCGGCACACTCTCGAACCCGAACTCCTGCGCCCCAACTTCCGGGAACAACCCGGATCGTTCATAAATGGCATTGGCATCTTCCCAATCAAAGCACCATTCTGGTGCCACCGCATCGAGTACCATCCGTTCGGTCACCATCCTGACACTCTCCACTCCGGACATGGTAATATATTCGGCCATCAGTGAGATATTGGCCAGCGTATGGTCTTCGCGCTTTCCCGTAGCTCCCAATATAACAATATGCCCCAATCCATGCGAAATGCAAAAGTTTACGGTTTTCGTAAGATCATTGGTCTGCTGATCCGGGAAACGGTGTACGATGTCTGAGAACTCCGCCTGCAACCCGGCAGGCAGCGAATCGCAATCGCCCACAATCGCATAAGGGCGTCCCCCGCATGCAATATATTCAGCCGCTGCACCATCGCAGCAAACTACCTTCGCAGCACTTTGCAGGATATGCGATGTCACTACTCCGGACGGATAATCACCGGCGGCAAGTACTACAAGCGGGACATTATCAGAAAAATGAGGCAGCCTTATCATCTTCAGAACACCCATGTCTTAGAAGAGTCCGACTGGGCTGCCGGAACTATGCTTTGAGCAGGAGCGGCACTCGAGGGAGCAGACTCCACAATATTGGCATCTTCTCCCTGTCCGGGCTTTTCAAACCCCTCTTTTTCGGCTCTTTCTGCCATCCGTCCGGTGCGTGACACGATATCCGGATGTGTCGAAAAAAGCTGGTTGACCACACTGCCTTGTTCTCCGGCCTGTTGTTCGAGTTGTTTCAATTTATCGAGCGCCATCGACATAGCCCACGGATTCAGCCCGCACCCTTTTAAAAATTCGAAGCCGTAGTCATCTGCTGCATACTCCTGTTTCTGTGAATATTGCGACTGAAAAAATGCTTCTCCGAGATCGCCCAACTGAGATGCCGACAAGCGACCTAATTTCCCCGTAGTCGAGGAGATTCCATCGCGCAGAGCCGAAACGAGCAACGCCTTCTGGAAAGCATCGCGCGTATCTCTGTTCTTTACATGACCGATTTCATGACCTATCACCCCCAGAATCTCCTCGTCGCTCATTATATCCATCAGTCCCGAATAGACTCGGATGCTTCCGTCAGCCGTGGCGAACGCATTTACCTCATCTTTCTTATACACTTTTATATTCAACCCGTCGCGATTATTGAATGCTTTGGTTATATTTTCTATTCTTACCGTATAAGGGTCGTCGGCAGCGGCAAGTTGGTTTTCTTTATCACTCTGCTCTATAAACTCGCGCGTATACTGTTGTATCTGTTCGTCGGATACAGTCATAGCCTGCAAGGCTTTGAGTCCGGCAACCGAGGCTTGCGACATATTGACTGCCGTACATCCAGACATAAAAAACGCTGTGGAAATAAAAAGACTTAAAAAATATTTGTTCATAGCCATAGATTTTATCTCATTCGCAAATACAATTGGCTGTAGCGAGCCGCCTCCTGTATTCTGCAAATATACGAAAAGGCGAGAGCCGAGGCAAATGCCGAATCTGCTCGGTCGGTTTTCCAGAGGCGCCTGCCGACTAATATCAAAATGCCGGAGACTGTAAGAGAGATATCAATAAATCAAGAAAAACCTAATTTTTTTTGCGTTTACGCCATATCTGCCAGCTGTTTACGATATTTTGCCAGAGTACATAAGAAGATGGACCTATTGAAGCAATAGGATGCAGATATGTTTGAGCCATCCATATGGCAAGTACGGTATTTTTTTGTCCGAGCGACTGCCCTCCGGCTACCGTATCTCCGTAACGGCGTCCGAGCGCACGGCCCCCGATGAACTGGCACAGGCAGACTGTCAATGCCCCAAGTGCTATCAATATCTCCGTCGTATAATTGGAACTCTCCTGAGCTTTTACGAATTCAACTGTCTGCCCCGACACCACCATTAACGAGAACGCCCAGACATAAAATGACATTATCTGATATTTCCCTATCGTATCATAGACTTTACGCGCAACCATGCGAAGCAAAATGGCAGTGACAAAAGGCAATACCAGCAGCAATACTACTTTTTTAAGAATGATAACAAATGACTCGATGAACGGCATGTCGGCATTGGTCCCCACAAGGGAGAAGATAATGGGCGCTACGATTGCCACAGTAACGTTGCTTAATAACGAAAAAGTCGCCATGGTGGCTATGTTGGCCCCCAACATTCCTGCTATGACCACCGATGAGGTAGCTGTGGGAGCCATAACGCAAATCATAACTCCTTGAGCCATTGTCTCGTCGTACATCCTCAACAGTAAATATACTACGACGCAACCGAATATCTGGCAAACCAACAGCCAGAAATGAAGCATGGAGGGTTTCATCTGCGAAAGGTCGATGCGACAAAACGTGATGAAAAGCATCGTGAATATCAAATACGGCGTCACGGATACAAGACCCGCAAAAAAACCGCTCAGCACCGAACCGGTGATCATCGCAATGGGTAGCGCAATAGATTTTACTAACTCGGACATTTATTCTTAATTGTGTGAATCAGGATGCAAATTTAGTAATCTGGAGACACTCGTCGTCCCGATTTAACGATTTCTTTACACCAAGAAAGAAAATTGGCATAATAAATCACGATTTTTTCTGTTATGTGATTAAACTATAACCTCACTTTCATTTCCCGACATTCGCGGCAGAGAGGAATAAGCATCGTCAAAATATATGGAAGCTATCAATTACAGCAACATCACAATGACCCAAATACACCACATGATGGGTGGAATGAGTACGCAGACAGAAAATTTCGTAATCTGTAAAGATTATCGCTGGGAAAACAAGGCGGCAGGGAATACTTATTGTGCAGACGCTGCAGCGGTCATATTGTGCCGTAAGGGATACATAAAAATGAGGGTAAACCTCAGAGAACAACTTCTGAAAGAAGGAAGCATTATGTTGTATGGCCCACACAACATAATTTCGGTAATAGAAAAGAGCGACGATACGGTTTGCGACTTCATCTTCTTCTCCTCCGAATTTATGAAAGACGCACGTTTCGATCTTCAGACTATAATGCCTATTTACAAATATGTGTCCGAGGACTCGAGCAGCCTGCTGAATCTCGAAACGGACGAAGCGGCTCTCATGGAACAATATTATATACTGCTACGCGATTCCATGCAATTCAACAAGCAGAATATTCTGCGCGAGATTGTATCTGTGATGATGCGCACTATCAGCGAATTGTATGCACGAAGACTCGAAGAGAGCGAACATACCTCGGTAAAAACCCGACAGCAGGAATATTTCGAACGTTTCATAAAACAGGTCGCACTTTTTTACCGTGAACATCGCAGCGTTAAATTCTATGCCGATTCTCTTTACATAACGCCCAAATACCTCTCGACAGTTATCAAAGAGATAAGCGGACGCTCGGCCGCGGAATGGATAAACGAATTCGTAATCCAGGAAGCCAAGATACTCTTAAACTACTCTACCAAAAGCATTCAGGAGATAACATACGATTTGAATTTCTCGAACCAATCTTTCTTCGGAAAGTATTTCAAGCGGCATACGGGCGTATCGCCAAGTGAATTCAGAGCGGCAAAAAATATTTAGACATTTTACCACCGAAACATAATGGAAAAACTAATTGCTTAAAATGTTTTTTTCCAGAATGCCGCCCGTCATTATTGACGGGCGGCATTGTTCTGGCATTCCGAATCTACCCGGATACCTCCTCGCACAAAATTTGCATGACCTGTCTGCCGTGCTTGTGATTTATCTCCCCTCTTATTATTTATTGGTCACAGCAAAATTCCGTTATCTGTCCGATAATAGTTTCTAATGGCACAGGATGCGACTCGATACAGCCAAATTCGAAAACCGTCTTTCAATTTGCCTCGGCTCTCGCCTTTCGCTATATTTGCTCAAAAATTGGGTGAAAATGTCAAGAAAACGTACATATCCGCTAATAGAAAGCCTCAAAATAACTACCCTGGCCGCCGAAGGCAAGGCCATGGGCAAACACAACGATATTGTAGTATTCGTTCCAATGACCGTCCCGGGAGATGTGGTAGACGTCCAGATACGCAACAAGCGTCGCCGTTATATGGAGGGATATGTCGTCAGATATGTCGAAAAATCGCCTCTGCGAGTGGAACCGTTCTGCGAGCATTTCGGAGTGTGCGGTGGCTGCAAATGGCAGAACCTCCCTTATGACGAGCAGCTACGGTTCAAACGGGAACAGGTGCGCGACCAGCTCGTCCGTATCGGGAAACTCGATATTCCCGAAATTGCGCCGACACTCCCATCGGAAAAAACGACGTTCTACCGCAACAAACTCGAATTCACGTTTGCCGACCGCCGCTGGATGACACCGGAAGAGATAGCCGAAGGAGACGAACTGAAGGATCCGGAGGCACTCGGGTTTCACATTCCGGGCATGTTCGACAAAGTGCTCGATATCCGCAAATGCTGGTTGCAAGCCGACCCGTCGAACCAGATAAGACTGGCGACAAAAAAATTCTGTCTGGATAACGGCTACGATTTTTACAATGTCCGTTCGCACGAGGGATTGATGCGTAATATAATGATACGCACATCCACAACCGGCGAGGTTATGGTGATAGTCGTTTTTGCAAAACCGGAAAAGGAAAAGATAGAGGCACTGCTCGACCATCTCTCAGAAATGTTCCCGCAAATCACATCGCTTATGTATGTCGTTAACGAGAAGCTGAACGATTCCATTGGCGACCAGGAAGTTATCCCTTATCGGGGCGAGGACCATATTTTCGAACAGATGGAAGGGCTCAGATTCAAGATAGGCAGCAAGTCGTTCTATCAGACCAACTCGGCACAGGCCTACAACCTCTATAAAGTCGCGCGTGAAATGGCCGCACTCAAATCCGATGATGTGGTCTACGACCTTTACACCGGTACCGGAACCATAGCCAATTTCGTTGCCCGCCGATGTGCCAAAGTGGTCGGTATAGAATATGTCCCGGAAGCCATCGAGGACGCCAAATTCAATTCAAGGCTCAACGGTATAGACAATACCTCGTTCTTCGCAGGCGACATGAAAGATGTTCTTACGGACGACTTTTTTGCCGAACACGGCCGTCCCGACGTAGTTATCCTCGACCCGCCCCGGGCCGGCATACATGAAGATGTGGCGCAGACAATTCTGAGAGCCGCCCCCGAACGCATCGTTTACGTAAGCTGCAACCCCGCTTCGCAGGCACGCGACCTGGCCATTTTCGCAAAAATGTATTCGGTCAATGCGGTGCAGCCTGTCGATATGTTCCCCCACACCCACCACGTCGAGAATGTCGTAAGGCTCACCAGAAGATAATAAACCACACAAGGGTACGTTAATATAATTACAAACCGGACACGGCGAAAGCCGATACAGGCTTACTTTATCCAAAATACGGACGGATAAATCGCGTGCCACAAAAAAAAACGTTATGAAAAAAATTATGTTTATGACGGCAGTTTTCTTCGCCGCGACAACCGTTAACGTATCGGCCTTCGATGGCGACATCACCACAACCGATCTTATAGAAATAGCCAAGGACTCACACTATTCGAATATCATCGAGGTGACAGGCCGCGCCCAAAAGGAGATAGTGCCTAACGAGATCTATATACGTATAGTCATAGACGAAACAGCACTCAAACAAAATGAATCTGTCGAGGAGATGGAAAGCGACATGATAAAAAGCCTTAAATCTCTCGGTATCGACACCGACGAAAATCTCAAAATAGGCAACATCTCGAGTAAATATAAGGACTATTTCCTGAAAAAGAACACTGCACGTACATCAGCAACATACGAACTCAAGGTCGACAGTGTACAACAACTCGGACATGTCTACCAGGCCCTCGAATCGCTCGGCATATCCAACCTGAGTATCGTCAAACTCAGCCACTCCGATCTCAAAGAGTATCAGAACGAGATGAGGATCGAGGCCATCAAAAACGCACAGGAGGTGGCACAGGCACTTGCCGAAGCGATAGGACAAAAAGCCGGTCGCGCAGTCGAGATAACAGACTATAACAACGACATATACGTCCCGGGGCCCATGCCGCGTGCAGACATGTATATGGCAAAAGCCGCCGGTGCAAACGCCTCTTACGAAACCGAACTCGAATTCAGAAGCATAAAACTTACCTATACGGTAGAGGCAAAATTCGAGTTGCAGTAGACAGCTCCGACATAGAAAAATACGGCGGCTCACACATAAAGGTGCCGCCGTTATTGTTTATCCGGGCATAACGGCGTAACTTCGCATCGTATAGTAGCCAGGCTCCAATCCGGGCGCCATGTGGATACAGGTCTCAACAGCAGAATAAAATGACAGGCATACCAGAAATAGTAGCGACTTCGGACGGTTCGCAAACCTTGCGCCATCACATCACCGGAGAGACTTACCACTCGGTGAACGGAGCGGTAGGCGAATCCATGCATGTCTTTATCCGCAACGGCTTCGAAGCACACCCCGCCAGACATGTAAGAATCCTCGAGGCAGGCTTCGGCAGCGGTCTGAATGCCCTGCTGACACTGCATGCAGCGGAAAACACTGGACGTAGCGTAGAGTACACCGCCATAGAGCTATATCCGCTCGGGCCGGAAATAGTCCGGGAAATGGACTACGCCTCCGACCCGTTGTTCGTAAAGATGCACGACACTCCCTGGAACGGAAAGTACGACATTACAGAATGGTTCTCACTGACCAAAATAGATGGAGATTTGGCAGACATGCAATTCACAACTATATTTGACATAGTCTACTACGACGCTTTTGCTCCCGACAGCCAACCCGAGTTATGGACCGAAGAGATTTTCAGGCGGATATACGATGCGCTCGCACCCGAAGGGATATTGGTGACATATTCGGCCAAAGGCGATGTCAAACGCGCACTCCGCTCGGCAGGATTCACGGTCAGTCGACTCGAAGGAGCACCGGGAAAAAGACACATGCTGAGAGCGGTGAAAACAAAATAACACGCTCGGGACAATAGGACCGATCAACGAAAACACGCACTATGGAACAGGAATATAAATTTACATTCGAATACTACGACTCTCTCGACACACTTCCCGCGGCAGACCGTCAGTTGGTCGACAAGGCACGCGAAGCATGCTCCCGCGCATACGCACCATTTTCCGGATTCAAAGTAGGTGCGGCAGCAAGGCTCTCGAGCGGAAAAATCATAAGCGCCGCAAACCAAGAGAGCGTGGTCTTTCCGGCCGGGACATGCGCCGAGCAGAATCTGCTCACCACATGGCAGTCGCAATACTGCAACGACCCGATAGAATCAATGGCAATAACCTCCATGCCGGGAAATACAGAGTGCCACCCTTGCGGAATATGCCGCCAGGTACTCAACGACACGGAAAAAAGACAAGGTTCGCCCATACGCATAATCATGGCAAGCGAAACGGAAGCATCGATAGTCTCCACCTCGGCCCACCTGATGCCTTTCAATTTTAAAATCAAAGAGTAATAGTAATGTTCACAAAAGAGGACATATTATACGAAGACAACCATCTTTTGGTCGTAAACAAACATTGCGGCGACCTGGTGCAGCCAGACAAGGAAGGTGACTACGCACTGGAAGAGGAAATAAAGGCATGGATCAAAAAACGTGACAACAAACCGGGAGCAGTATTTCTCGGTGTAGTGCACCGCATAGATCGTCCGGTGAGCGGAGCCGTGCTTTTCGCCAAGACAAGCAAAGCTCTCACCCGCCTCAACGACATGATAAAAAATCGGAATATCGGCAAAACATACTGGGCTATCGTGGAGAACATGCCTCCGGCTGAAGAGGGCGAACTGATACACCATATTACCCGCGACAGCCGTACCAACAAGGCAAAAGCACATACCAAACCCCAAAAAGACTCGAAAGAGGCACGACTGCACTACAAAATGATAGCGTCGAGCAAGAACTACCGCCTTCTGGAGATAGACCTGCAAACCGGACGACATCACCAAATACGCTGTCAGTTAGCGAAAATAGGAACACCCATACGCGGAGACCTGAAATACGGCGCGCCCCGTTCCAACAAGGGCGGAGGAATCTCACTGCACTCCCGTTCCCTCGAATTTACACATCCGGTAACAAAAGAGCATCTGAAAGTGACAGCCCCGGTACCGCAAGACGATAATCTGTGGATGTTTTTCGAAGATGCGGTGAAATAGTTCAACATCTACGCCACAAGCAACTTACGACGACGGCAGCATCTGTCGTCGAGGGTTATCGTCGCGCGCCGGGCGATGCGCGCCTCTTCACCCAACATTATATTCAGAGAATCTTGAGCGCTATGGCTGCGCACGCTTCGGCATCGGCCAATGCGTGATGGTGCTGCCGCAGGTCATATCCACAGCGAGCAGCGACTGTAGGCAGCTTGTGATTAGGCAAATCGGGAAACACCCGGCGTGCTGCCCGGCACGTGCAATGGAATTCGTACCCCGGATATCGCATCTCATATAGCCGGAACACAGCCCTGAGACACCTCTCATCGAAAGCACTGTTGTGAGCGACAAGCGGAAGTCCGAGGATCTTCGGTGCAATCTCGCACCATACGTCTGGAAAATCGGGAGCATAGAGCGTGTCTTCGAAAACCATTCCGTGAATCGAGGTTGTGAAACGCGAATAAAAATTCGGGCGGGGACGTATAAGCCGATGTATGGTGCCAGTTGTTTCACCGTTTTCCACCACGACAACACCCACGCTGCATATACTGGTGGGACTGCCGTTGGCTGTCTCGAAGTCTATGGCCGCAAAATCCAACATTACAGGAATCCTCAATCGACAATAATACACGAAAAGTCACCCGAAGCTGTATCAAAAGCCGAATTGAACGACCACCGGTTTATGGTCGGAATATGTGACCTCGGGAGAATCATAGCTCAGGGCTTTCAATCCGGGAGAGTACATCACATAGTCGATCCTGAACATATTGAACAACCCGTTATATGTATTTGGCATACCTTTCCCTTTTTCCACAAATGCATCGAGCAAATCTCCTCGGATGGTCGTATAGACATAAGACATGGGGGTATCGTTGAAGTCTCCGCATACGATCACATCATAAGGAGAGGAAGCGATTGCTACCGCAAGTGAATCCGCCTGTCCGGCCCTTTGGGTAAATCCGCGCCAGAGTTTGCCTGCGATGTTGCGCACCTTTTCTTCGCGCCCTTCATCATGCAGGTACTCCTGGCTGTCGATGTATGCCCTGTCTTCCTTATTCACGGATGTGGTCTGCAGATGATTGTTGAAAATACGAAGGGTATCGCTGTCTATTCGCACATCGGCCCATATCGACGAATTGCTCGACTCGGGATAGTCTATCGTCCCCGAAGCGATTATCGGATACTTGCTGTACACGGCAAGCCCCCATCCCTCTCCATAGCTGTTGGGGACCTTGTAGTGTATCATATCATAACGGAGATTCAACATGGAATCTATCTTGGTTTTTGGGTTAAGATATGTAGTCTGGTATTCTTGAAGGCAAAGTATATCGGGTTCAAGTTCATTTATGAACGCTACCGTTTCATCGAGAGAGGAGGTCAGTCCGTCTTCCGCCTCTTTCAGAAAACCCATAACGTTGTAGGTGACGAAAGTAAATTCAGTCCCGTCGTATTCCTCGGGCACTCCATTCTTGGCGGATCGGAAAAACAGCTTCACATCGCCCAGACACAAAAGCAAGACAGCCAACGGAATCAGTACATAGAGACGCCATTTTACTATCCAGAACAGCATCAGAGCCACGTTGGCAAGAAATATGAGCGGAGCCCCCAATCCCGCAAAAGCAAAAAACCACGTATCAGCGGGATCTACATATTTTGCCATGAAGGCCGACACCATCAAAACGGCAAAGAATATGGTAACCGCCACCATGACAAAGTTGAACAGATGCCCTATCTTGCGTCCACGTCTTCGTTTCTCGGAACCGTATGTGCCATAATTTTCCATAGCCTATGCCGGTTAATAATATATCTTTCCTTTTTTCCTCCAGAACCAGAGCAGCAAAAAGCCCCATAACATACCGCCGAGATGGGCAAAATGCGCTATATTGTCCATCGTGCCCGAAACTCCGAAGAAGAGTTCCAATGCACCGTATATTATGACGAAATATTTGGCTTTGATCGGGATGGGAGGTATAAGAAGCATAAGAGTCGCGTTCGGATACAACATGCCGAAGGCAAGCAATATCCCGAATACTGCTCCCGAGGCGCCCAATGTCGGCACATTAATACGATCCGCAAGAGTGCTGACGGAAGCCAAGCCTTCATGCACATTTTGTGCAATATTACTGATTTCTATCGCACTAACACCCAACTGGATAAGCGCCGCACCTACACCCGTTACCAGATAATATATCAAAAAACGCCTGCTACCGAGACTCTGCTCGAGTATACGTCCGAACATCCACAGAGCGAACATATTAAAGAATATATGGTCCAGACTTCCGTGCATGAACATATAGGTCACCAACTGGTGCGGCATGAAAAAAGGACTTTCCGGATAGAAAAGTGCCAGATTTGCCAACATCCAGTTTTTCACTCCTAACGGCAAAACCTCGAATGCCAGAAACACCAGTATATTTATCGCCAAAAGGTTGAGTACGACAGGCGGGGTTCGCAGAACCTGACTCATGCGGTTTGATTGCATGGCATTCATATAATAGTTGTTTATTTTAATCGTTTTTTAATTTCTTCATTGCTAAAAGCGGTCATTACAGCGAGACCGGAAGGGGTATAACTGTAATCGGCACACGCCGAAAGCTGCTCTACCAGCGACATGAGTTCTTCCCGCGTAGGATTCTGCCCCTTGGCACGCGACCCCATGGCTGCCATTGCGGCCGCAACACGTTCCTTCTTCAGTTGGCCGGTATTTCGTCCGCCATCCCTGACAGCGTCGATAATGTCGTATATCAGCTCTTGCGGAGCGATGCCCGTCAGATCGGCAGGCACACCGCCGATCTCAACAGTATGTTCATCGGGCAGGGATATATCGAATCCGAATGCCGCAAAATCCAGAAGATTTTCCTTAATCAAAATTATATCGTCGAACGAAAGCGTAATCCGTTCCGGAAAAAGTAATTGCTGCGTAACGGCGCTGTCATTTCTGAGCATTGAAAGATAGCGGTCATAAAGCACGGCTTCCCAGGCACGGCAGCGATCGACAACGACGAGCATCCCTCCTACCGAAGTAGCGAAATAGCGCTGTCCGAGCGGAAGTATATCAATTGAATCTCCAACATCTTCGAGTTGCAGGGCCGTTTGACTGATATCGTCGCCGTCTATATATTCCATCACCGAATTACGGTAATCGTCTTCAAGAGTATCCGGATCCGCTATTCCTTCGAACTCATCGGAGCTTCTGCTTCCCCGAGAAGACAACGGAATCCCGAAGTCGGCAAGCCCTGCACGACTCGAACGGCCTTTCGGCTCATCGCTGCCATATTTCGTGAAAGGATTGAACTCGGGATTAGCGGTAATGCCGGGGATCTTGTAAGTCCCGTTATCCCTTGCCACCGGAATCTCGAATGAGGTATCCATGTCGAAATCCATAGGAGGAACGGCACCCGACTTTGCAAGGCTCTCTCGTACCGCAGCGTTTATTATCTGCCATATTTCGAGACCATCCGTAAATTTAACTTCCGTCTTTTGCGGATGCACGTTAACGTCTATTTTTTCCGGGTCAATGATCAGGTAAATAAAATACGAAGGTTGTGTGTTGGCCGGGATCAACTTCTCATAGGCCGACACAACTGCTTTGTGAAAATACGGGCTTTTGAAATAGCGACCATTCACAAACAGGAACTGCTCCTTATTCGTCTGGCGAGCCGAGTCCGGCGAACCCGTAAAGCCTTCTATCCTGACGATAGAGGTATCGGTCTCCACGTCGAGTAGTTTCCTGGCTATATTCTTGCCTATAACGCCCACAATTCTCTGACGAAGAGTCGAAGGCGGCAATTTGGAAACAAGCGCATCGTTATCGTAAAGCGTGAAGGCAATCGAGGGATTGCACAAGGCCACACGTTGAAACTCGGCCATAATATGTCGGGCTTCGGTAGAACTTTTCTCAAGGAATCGCCGACGGGCAGGAACATTATAGAAAAGGTTTTTAACGATGAACTGCGATCCGACTGGAACATTGACACTGTTCTGGCTCACGAATTTACCTCCGGCAAGCTCTACCTTGGTTCCCAATTCGCTGTCACACGGACGGGTACGCAATTCCACCTCTGCTACCGAGGCTATCGACGCAAGCGCCTCGCCGCGAAAGCCGAAAGTATGAAGTGTGTATATGTCCTCCGCTTCCCGTATCTTGCTGGTAGCGTGTCTGTCGAAGGCGAGACGCGCATCTACGGGAGACATCCCGCATCCGTCGTCGACGATCTGAATAAGCTCCTTCCCTCCGTCTCTGAAATTAACCGTAATGCTTTTTGCTCCGGCGTCGACGGCATTCTCCATCATCTCCTTGACTACTGAAGACGGCCTGTTTACGACCTCTCCCGCTGCTATCTGGTTAGCCACAGACTCGGATAACAACCTTATTTTATCCGTCATGCTTTCTCTCCGGTTATAACTTGAACAACACCCACCATAAGGCCAAAAACAACAATACAATAAAGATCACTATCCTCAAAGGACGCGACGGATTGTGCCGTTTGCTGAGCGAACGGTCGGTTCCGCGCCTCACCGCTATGCTGCGAAGGAGGTATTGACCCGGCTTATATTCTCCTTCGGGCAAAGGCTCGTCACGCTCCCCGAGCAGTTCGCGTCGACGTTCCTCGCGACGTTCCTTTTCGGGATCGTAATGCCGCGGAATATAGGTAAACTGGCGCGGCTTCTGTGTACGGAAAGCTGTGAACTTTATCATGTCTGTTTATCGAATATTTCTTGAGACTGCAAACAAAAAAAGCGCCCCATACAAAGATAACGAAATTTCTATCCTTTCAGTACGGGACGCCTTGTTATTAATTCTCTTTAAACAGATCAAGCTCTGAAAAAGCTACGCATTTTATCGAAGATATTCTGTTTCTTGTTTTCCGCTTTCGAGAACGACGGCATGGCAGACAACTGTTCCATAAGCCTTTTCTCGTCGGCCGACAACTTGGAGGGAACCGCTATGTCTACCACAGCGAGTATATCGCCACGTCCATAACCGTTCACATCCGGGATACCTTTACCCTTCAGGCGCAGAACCTGTCCTGCCTGCGTACCTGGCTGTATCTTAATCTTGGCCTTGCCGTCAATGGTCGGAACCTCAACGCTACCGCCCAAAACGGCAGTCGGGATCGTCAAATTGAGATTATAGAGAAGATCATTGCCGTCACGTTCCAGTTCGGGATGTTTTTCTTCCTCTATGACCACAAGCAAGTCTCCGTTCACGCCACCGTGGCGTGCCGCATTACCCTTGCCGCTTACCGACAGTTGCATGCCCTCGCCCACTCCGGCCGGTATTTTAATTTCGATAACCTCTTCTCCGCGGAAGATCCCCTCGCCTTTGCATTTCGGACACGGATCTGTTATGACCCTACCTTCACCGTGACACGTAGGACATGCAGAAGTGGTCTGGGTGCGTCCGAAGAAAGTATTGACTACCTGGGTCACATATCCGCTGCCATTGCATGTGGGGCATGTTTTATAAGAGTCCTTGTTTTTGGCCCCTGTTCCATTGCAGGCATCGCAGGCGACCATTTTGTTTATCTTGAGTTTTTTGGTTGTGCCATTGGCTATCTCCTTGAGTGTAAGTCTGACTTTAACTCTCAGATCCGATCCTCGGTTCATTCTTGGCGCACCTTCTGTCGACCCGCCGAATCCGCTGAAACCTCCACCGAAATGACCGCCGAAAATATCCCCGAAATTTCGGAAAATATCCTCCATCGTAAAGCCGCCAGCTCCGGAGAAACCGCCACTTCCACCTGCAGCACCGCTCATGCCGGCATGCCCGAACTGATCGTAACGCGCCTTCTTATCCGGATTGCTGAGGACATCGTATGCCTCGGCGGCCTCCTTGAATTTCTCTTCTGCCTCCTTGTTGCCAGGATTTTTATCCGGATGGTACTTTATCGCCGCCTTGCGGTAGGCTTTTTTAATATCATCCGCACTGGCGTTCTTGTCCACCCCAAGAACCTCGTAATAATCTCTTTTAGTTGCCATTTATACTATATCTCCTACGGACTTATTCACCCACCACCACTTTGGCGTGGCGTATAACCTTGTCTTTAAGCTGATAACCCTTCTGGGCTACATCTATTATCTTTCCTTTGTTTTCCGGATCTCCGGGGAACTTTGCGACAGCTTCGTGAAAATCTGTATTCAGTTCGAGTCCCAAAGCATCGATTTCACTCAAACCCTTGGCCTTGAGCATGCCTCTGAGTTTCTGAGAAATCAACTCTATTCCCGAACGCACCGATTCTATGTCATCTGTTTTATGCATGGCATCCATTGCACGGTCCAGGTCGTCAAGGACGGGAAGCATGGCTTTTATAACCTCTTCACCGCCGGCGGCGGCTATCTCCATCTTTTCTCTGAGTGTCCGTTTTCGGTAGTTGTCGAATTCCGCCGAAAGGCGCAGGTATTTATCCTGCCATTCGCGGGCCGCTTTGTCCGAATCTGCCATCTCTGCCGCTTTGTCAGTCCGTTCGCCTTCATTGTCTGACACATTGGCATTTTCGGCATTTTGTCCGGATTCGGCCTCATTCGCACCATCCATTTCCTGCTCGCATGCAACATCCTGCATTTCAGCACCTTCTGGATATGTTTTCTTTTTCATAATACATTATCGAATTTTGCTGTTCATACATCTTCAAATAATATACCAATGATTTTATCGGCAAAAACATAGAGTAAGACATTAACGATCAAATACCTTGAAACTCAAGATACCATATTTATATGCAATCATACTGGCATTTTGCAAGGTTTTTGATAAAGTACAATTCCGAACTACCAAAAAACATTGTAATCATGGGAAAATTCATGGAACTCATAAACGGAGAGACTCCCGTACTTGTTGATTTCTTTGCCACCTGGTGCGGCCCCTGCAAGGTCATGCATCCCATTCTTGAAGAGTTGAAAAAATCGGTGGGCGACAAAGCGGTCATTCTCAAAGTAGACATAGACAAAAACCGTGAACTGGCCTCGCAGTACAACGTAGCCTCGGTTCCTACGCTTATCGTCTTCCGCAAAGGCAAAGTTGCGTGGAGACAGAGCGGCGTAACACAGGCTTCGGACCTTGAGAAGGTACTTTTATAGAAGCAACTATCCTGTATGACACATTAAAAAAAACAGGGATGCCCACTCGAGTGGGCATCCCTGTTTTTTTTAATTGCGCCATGATTCGGAGATCTCTCCATGAACTTGCAGTTATGCAGGAAAAATAGCGCCGAACAGAATTGACAAATAGAAATTTTTGTTATATTTGGTGGTTGCTATTTTGAGCACGCTACCTAAAACACTAAAAACCTAAAATATGAGCAAAATAGAGGTCAGCCAGATCGCCTCCGAAAAGGCGAAAGGCGGAAAATTATCTCTTTACACACTAACCAACGCTTCAGGCGCACAAGTCAAACTTACGGATATCGGTGCCGCTATCGTAGGCATCACTGTTCCTGACAAAAATGGAGAAATGAAAGACGTCGCCCTCGGTTATCGCAACCTGGACGACTATTTTTATGACGGTCCCGCAGCAGGAAAGAATGTAGGCCGTTATGCCAACCGAATAGCCAAGGGACGTTTCACGCTCGACGGCAAAGAGTATGAACTGCCTATCAACAACGGTCCCAACAGCCTTCACGGCGGACCCGAAGGCTTCGGAAATCATGTATGGGATTCGAAGATAGAGGGCGATACGGTAGTCTTCAGCATAGATTCACCGGACGGCGACCAAGGTTATCCCGGGAATCTCAAAGCTCAAGTAACCTACAAATGGAGCGACAACAATGACCTCGAGATTACATATAAAGCGACTACCGACGCCCCTACCGTCATAAACCTCACCAACCACTGCTATTTCAACCTGTCGGGGCACGACGCAGGCAGCATCCACGACCACAAACTGACCATCTGGGCAACAAAGTGGCTCCCCACCGACGAGACGCAAATTCCTGTCGGAATAGCTCCCGTAAAGGATACTCCCATGGATTTCACGACAGCCAAAGCTATCGGCCGCGATATCGACGCCGATTTCGAAGCTCTCAAGATAGGCGTCGGCTACGACCATTGCTGGCTGGCAGACGGATACAAGAAAGAAGGCAGCCTCGCAGAACGCCTGCGTAAAGTAGCCCTGCTCGAAGATCCGAAATCGGGCCGCTACCTCGAAATATATACCACACAACCAGCCGCCCAGGTTTACACAGGCAACTGGCTTTTGGGCTGCCCGGTATCTAAAAGCGGTTACGAATACAAAAACCGCGACGGCGTGGCCATAGAGTGCCAGGGAGCTCCCGACGCACCGAATCAACCGGAACTCCCGTCTCAAAGACTCGACCCGGGACAAGAGTACAGCCAACAAATAGTATTCTCGTTCAGGAAATAAACCCAAAACAAAAATATCATTCAACTAATATTAACCTTAAACTCAACTAAAGATTATGACAGCACAACAAAAACAAGGTAATCTTGTTGGCATCATCACGATGATCTTCCTGTTCGGTATGATCTCTTTCGTGACCAATCTTGCCGCACCTATCGGCACCATATGGAAAAACAACCCCGATTTTGCATCGTTGGGTATGCTTGGCAACATGATGAACTTCCTCGCCTATCTGATCATGGGTATCCCGGCAGGGAAGATGTTGGCCAAGATCGGTTACAAGAAGAGCGCGTTGGTGGCCATAGCCCTCGGTTTCCTTGGTATTTTCGTACAGTTCCTCTCGGGTAAAACCGGCGGCGCAGGTTTCTACGTCTATCTGCTCGGTGCATTCATAGCAGGTTTCTGCGTGTGCATCCTCAACACCGTGGTTAACCCGATGCTCACCATCCTCGGAGGCGGCGGCAAAAAAGGTAACGCACTTCTGCAATTCGGAGGCGGTTTCAACTCCCTGATGGCAACCATCACCCCAATTATCGTAATGGCCTTGATCGGCGATGCAGCAAAAGCAAGCATCGCAGACGTTAACCCGTTGCTTTACATTGCAATGGGCGTATTCGTATTGGCCTTCATCATTCTCCTTTTCGTTCCTATCAAAGAGATCCACAAAACCGATAACGTTGTATACGAAAAAAGCCCATGGGCATTCCGTCACTTTGTTCTCGGTGCCATAGCAATCTTCTGCTACGTAGGTGTCGAAGTCGGCATACCGGCAGGTCTGTTGTACTGGCTCCCCGAAGGAGCAGGTGTTGCTTCAGCGACTGCAGGTTTCGTTGCAGGCATGTATTGGTTGCTGATGATGGTCGGACGTTTCCTCGGTAGCGCGGTAGGATCTAAAGTATCGAGCAAGGCGATGATGGTATTCACTACTGCCCTTGCAACCATACTCATCGTGGCAGCCATATTCATACCGAAAGACATTCTTACATCCATGCCGGCATTCCAGTCGGATGAATCATATGTAGGTTTCGTAATAACTCAGGTACCTGTAAGCGCACTGCTTTTGGTATTGTGCGGTCTTTGCACATCCATCATGTGGGGTTCGATCTTCAACCTCGCTACTGACGGATTGGGTAAATACACTCCGCTTGCATCCGGCATCTTCATGATGATGGTAGTAGGCGGCGGCGTTATTCCGCTGGTTCAGGAATGGATCGCAGGCGCAGCAGGCTGGATCAACAGTTACTGGCTCATCATCGCAGCTATCCTTTACATGCTGTTCTACTCGGCTGTCGGCAGCAAGAACGTCAACAAAGACATCAAAGTAGACTAATCTTTTTGGGAATTTCGTTTTAAAACGATAAAAAACTAAGATACAATATGGATATCACTAAAATCAGAGAAAAATTCAAATCACTGTACGGCACAACCGGCGATGTTTACACTTCGCCGGGCCGTATCAACATCATCGGCGAACATACAGATTACAACGGAGGTTTCGTGCTTCCGGGAGCGATCGACAAAGCGATGTATTGCGAAATCAAACCCAACGGAACCGACAAGGTACGCGCGTTTGCACTCGACCTTAACGAGTCGGCCGAATTCGGTCTCGAAGAAGCAGATGCACCCCAACAACAATGGGCTCGCTACATCTTCGGCGTATGCCGTGAGATGGCCAAACGTGGCAAACCGGTAAAAGGTTTCGACACCGTATTTGCAGGCGACGTTCCGCTCGGCGCAGGCATGTCATCGTCGGCAGCACTCGAAAGCTGTTTCGGCTTCGCCCTCAACGAAATATACGGTCTCGGATTCGAACGTTTCGAGATCGCGCTCATCGGCCAGGCTACCGAACACAACTACGTAGGAGTGAAATGCGGAATCATGGACCAGTTCGCATCCTGCTGCGGCAAGGAAGGCAACGTTATGAAACTCGACTGCCGTTCGCTCGAATACGAATACGTACCTTTCAACCCGAAGGGATACCGCCTCGTACTTATAAATACGTGCGTTACGCATAACCTCGCAGGTGGCGAATACAACAAACGTCGCGAATCTTGCGAAAGGGTTGTGGCCGAAATAGCAAAGACCCATCCGGAAGTGAAACTTCTCCGTGATGCCAACATGGATATGCTTCAGGCAGTGAAGGGCAAGGTAGATCCTGTCGACTATATGCGTGCCGAATTCGTTGTTGGAGAGATCCAGCGTCTGCTTGATGCGACCAAGGCCATGGCAAAAGACGATTACGAAACCGTAGGCAAACTCATGTACCAGACACACGAAGGCCTCAGTAAGAAATATGAAGTCAGCTGCCCTGAACTCGACTTCCTCAACGACCAGGCCAAAGAACTGGGCGTCAGCGGATCGCGCGTAATGGGCGGTGGTTTCGGAGGCTGCACCATCAACCTCGTGAAAGAAGAATTGTACGACAACTTCGTGAAAACAGCTACCGAAGCCTATAAAAAGAAATTCAACATCGATCCTAAGGTATACGATGTAGTTATCAAGGACGGCGCACGCAAGCTTGCATAAACTCTGAATTTCACCCAATAATAAAGGCGGCCCGGAAAGGCCGCCTTTATTATTGGGTGAAATTCAGCCATAACATTTTTCATCCATCATAACGGTTCGTATGCCTCTGAGCAAAAAACACCCCCTCGGAAATGAGTCTGACAGGGGGCAATTATTCTCTCCCCCTCCTCGACGCTTGAATACACTGCACACATAACAATTTTCATTGCGTCCCTCATTGTACTCATAACGAATGCTTAAGGCCCGGCATAACCGGGCCTTAAGCATTCGTTATATATATAAATCACAATCGACGATTATGACAAACCTGCGATAGCCGATCCCACCAGATTTATGTTGGCCTGTTCGTCAACATTGACCTTCACGCCTTCCATACCCATTTCTTTGAGAAGCGTATGAAGTTCCTGCATCACCAGATCTTTATAGCTGGTAAAGCAATGTGTCACGCAATTGGTCTTATAATCCTTGCTCCAGAACAAACTTCCATCGGCCATGAGGCGAACACTCTTGATAGAAGGATTGAATTTGACCATCTGTTGCACGAGGCCTGCCAACGAAGCTGCGACAAGTTTTGCCGAACGGTCGTACACCTTCTGCGCCATTTCGACATATTCGCTTTTGAACATATCGGGATAGCTCAACATGTATGTGATCCTCGAAGCATCGAAACCTTCCTCAAACTCGTCGCACGAGAAAACATATTCGAGTATGCGGCCGAGGTAAAGGCCCGAGATTGCTTTTTCAAAACGCTGTGCGCCACGGGTTTCCGAATAACGGTCGATCTTTTCGTCAACAACCGACAGATACGGCGGCTTGAAATTACCGGACTCGAGGTTAACGGCTATAGAACCGCCCTGTTTGTACCCTTTGTCTATCTTTTTGATGTTCTTGGCATCGAAGAAAGCGGCCATATTGGTACCTGTACCGACAATAAGGCCTATCCATGCCTGCGCTTTGGTATCGGTCAACCCGGAGAAAAGGCTGGCAACCGTATCGTTGATAACGTTGATCTTCTTTATATTCACTTTGCCTGCCAACTCTTTATTGAGGTGGTCGCGCAGAGTAGCTCCTATGGGTTTGCCTATCATTTCGGGAATGTCGAAACCCTTTGTCCAGCGTACCAATATCGCATCGCCGTCGAGTGTCGAGTCTGCCGGGAAGGAGAAGCAATATCCTACCTTTTCCACACCGGTCAAGTCAAGTTGTGCAATTGGATCGGTGATCTCTTTGAAGAGGGTATCTTTGTCCCTCATAGCTTTGGGCGACAATTTGATCTTATAACCATTTTCCGGGTGAATCGTAGGCACGCCGTCCTTGAATTCCACAACGGCCACACGATAGTTCGTACCGCCAAGATCGAGCACTAAAACCTTTTCGTTCTTGATATCCTTGCGCGGATTGATATAGGTAGGGATAGCCAATATCTCTTCGCCTTTCTTTTCAAGGCCTACCTCGATACGTTTCTGGAGCGTCTGGGCGATCTCTTTGAGCTGCTCGGTGCTCAGGTCAAAAATGTTCTTTTTCATATTCTTGAAGTTTTAAGTTTCATCGTAATTGTAGAGGGAGTATGCCTCGGTTTAAGCAATATTCCTCTCTACTCCCAGAGCTTCTGCGGATATTCTCCCGCATCGATGAGAGCCTGGATTTTGGCGACCACCATAGGTTTGTCTTCCTTGTAAGTCACTCCGAACCACGGAGAGTCGGTCGTAAGCACTTTCATTTTAGCCTTGCCTTCGTTGACAAGTACATTCACCATTGTCGGTATGTAGAATTCGGATTTCAGATTTGCCACGTTTTCCCTGAGGAAGTTCTTGAAATAGGCTTCCGAATGTTCGAAATAATCGGGTGTGAACCCGAACATGTTCATCGAAACCGGGGTGTCGTCGTCGAGGAAATAATCTTTCCCATCCACCGTATAATAAATCTTGCCGTCAGCCTTACGTTCTATCGAGGTACGTTCCACGATCGAAGTCAGGAAACCGTTGTCATCCACCGTACATTCGGCCCTCGATACCGTACCGTTATCCGAGAGAGTGTTTTTCACCTGATATCCAACGACACTGTACAAATCTTTCTTTCCGTCTACCGAACGGAGAAAATCTCCGACTGTCTGGTAAGCGCTCTTGCCATAGAAATCGTCTGCATTTATAACGGCAAAAGGTCCCTTTATAGTACCTGCTGCCATCATAACCGCATGGTTCGTGCCCCACGGTTTTGCGCGACCTTCGGGAACGGTGAATCCGGCAGGCAGATTTTCGAGTTCCTGAAAAACGAAATCCACCTCTATCTTGCCGCCAAAACGTTCCGGAGTGAAAACCTCACGAAAATCCTTCTCGAAAGAGTGTCTTATCACGAAAACGACGCGCCCGAAACCAGCGCGGATAGCGTCGTAGACAGAATAGTCGATAATAGCTTCACCATTTGGGCCGACTCCGTCCATTTGTTTGAGCGATCCGTAACGCGACCCCATGCCGGCTGCCAATACAAGAAGTGTTGGTTTATTCATTTCAACAAGAAATTTTATAATTATTAAAAAAAATTTGTGCCAAATGAGTGCGGGAGCATCGTGTGCACCCCACCGTGCAATAAGCACAAATATACGTTTTTTTAATTATTTATAAAATCCAGATACACCTAAAAACTCACATAAAGTTAACAATAACACAACCTACGACAATTTTGCAATCGTAACGACTTTCTCGTCTTCCCGAGAGTAGCATTTTTCTCTATTCGGTAGCGAACCCGACACCCGATTCTATTCATTATGAGTACAAATCCTCTTCATATATTAGCACTGCCACTAATACCTAAGACATCCGAATATAAATCACATACAAAATTCGCAATCGCACGCGCTCTCATTCATCGTCATATCCCGGCCTTCACCATAACAATTCTATGTCATACATGAATCTCAACAAAAAAATATTCCAAATTCCACGCCCCATTCTTCTCCGCCACACATAAATATCTTCGACACCGCACTAATCGACCGAAATTTCCGTTTATTGATGAAAGTCACCGGATAATAATTATCTTTGCATCTTACTAAACAAACCGAAAACAGGGATGAGGTCGAACCGCAATATCATATATTTCCTGCGCAATTTCAACAAGAAACACAGGCTCAGTATGCGGAAGCAGCACGACGATGTGGAAGTGTGGTACATGCACACCAGTCCTGTCGAATTTCTGGGAGGATTGATAGCCGTAATACTGATTTTGTTCGTACTGATACTCACTCTGGCAGCCTATACCCCCATTCTCAACCTCATTCCAGGAAGAGGGGCTCAGTCGCGCGAGATGTTGATACACAGCATAATGCGCGTGGACTCCATAGAACAAAGGCTCAATGAACTTCAGTTATACACGAGCGACGTTTCGCGCATACTCGACGGCAAAAGTCCGGTAGGACGCAGCCAGCCGGCGACAACAGATTCGGTCATTTCCAACGTCGATCTGGTCATGCCGAACAAAGCCGACAGCATCCTGCGCGCACAAATGGAGGGAAGCGGCGTATACAGTCTGAGTCATGTGGCCTTCGGACGAAGCAACGTCCGCTCGGGGATGGACCTTACCTCACCTGTGAGAGGCGTGGTTGCCGAACATTTCAACCCGAAGGATAATCGCTACGGCACCAGGATCGCCACTGCCATAGACCAGCAGATACTTGCAGTGGACCAAGGCACCATAGTACTTTCCAAATGGTCGCCTGGCAGCGGCTATACAATAGAAATACAACATTTCGGCAATCTTATTTCGATATACAAGAATTGCGCAAGAGCGCTCCATCCCGTAGGCACCAGAGTTCGCGGAGGTGAAGTCATAGGATACACCGGAGAGGGTATCTCGGGAGAAGGGAGCAAAGGCCTTTTCGAAATCGAACTGTGGCAGAACGGAACCCCCGTCGACCCGGAATCTTATATACTGTTCTAATCCACAATCCACATATCAGAGGCATGAAACAACAGATAGCATTGTTAGGTTCGACAGGTTCGATCGGCCGCCAGACCCTTGATATCATCCGCCTCCATCCCGAACAATTCGAAGCCGTAACGCTTACGTCCAACAATAACTGGGAGATGCTTGCCAACCAGGCAGCGGAATTTCTTCCGGACAGCGTTGTCATAGCCAATAAGGAACACTACAGAAAACTCTCAGAAGCCATAGCCCACCTGCCGGTCAAGGTATATGCCGGCGAAGATGCACTGTGCCAGATAGTAGCCAACAGCAACATCACGACCGTAGTAAATGCCCTTGTCGGATACGCAGGCCTCGAACCGACTCTGTGCGCTATCGAAGCAGGCAAGAAAGTAGCCCTGGCAAACAAGGAAACATTGGTCGTAGCCGGCGACCTCGTAATGAAAGCGGCGCTCGACAAACAGGTTCCCATCGTCCCGATAGATTCCGAACACTCAGCAATCTTCCAATGCCTTGCCGGTGAGGCGAGCGCGCCTACGCGACTGATACTCACCGCCTCCGGAGGACCTTTCCTGCACATGACAGCAGACGACATCGAAAATGCCTCCGTAGAACAGGCCCTTGCGCATCCGCACTGGACTATGGGTCAAAAGATAACGATAGACTCGGCAACGATGCTCAACAAGGGATTCGAGGTGATCGAAGCACGGTGGCTTTTCGGCATGCAACCAGAACATATCGAAGTAGCCATTCACCCTCAATGCGTTGTTCATTCGCTGGTCGAATTCCCCGACGGCGCGCTGAAAGCCCAGCTGGGGACTCCCGACATGCGTATTCCCATACAATACGCGCTCAGCTTTCCGCAAAGGTTGGAACTGCCCTACCCTAAATTCGACATTACGCAGGCAGGCAACTTAACGTTCTCCAAACCCGACACCGACCGTTTCCCGGCCCTTCGTATAGCATACGAATCATTGTTGCGAGGCGGCAACAGTTGCTGCGTGCTCAACGCAGCCAACGAAGCGGCGGTTGAGGCCTTTCTCTCCCGCAAAATAACCTTCGGCGATATCCGCCGCACACTCGAACATACACTGGACAAAAGCATATTTATCGCCCGTCCCTCTTTGGACGATTACCGCGCGAGCAATACCGAAGCACGCCGCATAGCACAGCAATTTATCGACAGCAAATAATAAAAAATGATATAAATGGACGTTTTAATAAAGATTCTCCAATTCATAGCAAGTTTTTCGCTTCTCGTATTCGTTCACGAGATGGGCCACTTCATCTTCGCCAAGATCTTCGGGATGAGGGTAAACAAGTTCTATCTGTTCTTCAATCCGTGGTTCTCGCTTGTAAAGTTCAAGATAGGCGAAACTGAATTCGGCATAGGCTGGATACCATTCGGAGGCTACTGCTCGATAGCCGGGATGGTAGACGAGACGATGGACACCGAAGCGCTCTCGAAACCCGCCCAGCCATGGGAATTCCGGTCGAAACCTGCGTGGCAGCGACTTTTTGTCATGCTCGGAGGCGTTCTGATGAATGTAGTACTGGCCGTTTTCATATACATAGGCATGAGTCACCATTACGGCGAAAGCTACATCGCCAATAAAGATCTCGAATACGGGTGGCAATTCTCGGAACTCGCCCATGAAATAGGCTTCCGCGACGGCGACAAGATTATCGACATAGACGGTAAAGAGTATGAAAAATCGCAGGACGTAATCAAAAAGATCATCCTTTCCGATGGTGCCGAAGTAGGCGTTCTGCGCAACGGGCAACGTCTCGAAATCAGTATTTCGGAAGACTACACGGCCCGCAAGTTGCGCGATTCGGTATTCATGCTCGAACAGATTCCGTTCCTCGTTGCAGAAGTACCGGCCGAGGGCGGTGCAGCGGCAGCCGGCATAATGGCCGGAGACTCGATAGCAGCCATCAATGGAGAAGAGGGCTCCTACTTTCAGCTGATCGAGAAACTTTTAGGGTCGGCCGGCACCACGGCCGAAGTCACTGTCGCACGGGACTCTGCCGGCACGAAAGTGTTCAAAACATTCCCGGTAGCGATCAACGATCAGGGACAGATGGGAGTAAAAACCCAACTTCCCGTTACCATCAAAGAGTATAATTTCTTCCAGTCCATACCCGTGGGCATCAAGAGAACAGGAGCGGAAATAGCCGAATATGCAGGACAGGTCAAGCTGATTTTCAATCCCAAAACGGAAGCATACAAAAACCTGGGCGGTCCACTGCTGATAGGGAATCTGTTCCCGAGCACATGGAGTTGGCCCGAATTCTGGCGTCTTACGGCCTTTCTTTCGGTGGTTCTGGCAGTGATGAATATCCTTCCGATACCGGCTCTCGACGGCGGACACGTACTGTTCCTGCTGTACGAAATAATAACACGCCGCAAACCGAGCGACAAATTCATGGAATTCGCCCAAATGCTCGGACTGTTCATCCTTCTCGGGCTGATGATCTACGTCATGGGGAACGATATTTACCGAATATTTATCAAATAACGCGAAATGGCCAAGACAAAACGCGCGTTCTTTTGCCGGGCATGCGGCAACGAATCCCCCAAGTGGCTGGGCAAATGTCCGGCATGCGGAGAGTGGAACACCTATGTCGAGGAGGTGATCCAGAAAGAGAGCGGCGCAGCCTCCTCGCAACTGGTGCGTCCGGCACGCACGCAACCTCAAAAAGTGTCGGAAATCATCCAGTCCAACGTCAAACGCATCGACTTGGGCAACAGCGAGGTAAACCGGGTACTGGGTGGCGGTCTCGTCAAAGGCTCCCTCGTCCTACTGGGCGGAGAACCGGGGATAGGCAAATCCACCCTCAGCCTGCAAATAGCTCTGGCTGATAACGGATTGAAAACTCTTTACGTTTCGGGCGAAGAATCGGCACAACAGATCAAAATGCGTGCTGAGAGACTGGGTGTCGGCAACGAAGAGTGTCTCATCTATCCCGAGACTCTGCTCGAGAATATCATAGCGCAGGCCGACGAGACACAACCCGATCTTATCATAATCGACTCCATACAAACGATATACACCGACCTGCTCGACTCGACCCCTGGCAGCGTTTCGCAAGTGCGCGAATGTGCAGCCACCCTGCTCAAATACGCCAAGAGCAATGGCATCTCGATAATTCTCATTGGACACATTACCAAGGACGGAACCATCGCCGGACCAAAAATACTTGAACACATAGTCGATGTGGTACTCCAGTTCGAGGGCGACAACAACAATATATACCGCATTCTGCGCGGCATCAAGAACCGTTTCGGAGCCACCTTCGAGATCGGGGTTTTCGAAATGCGCGGACAAGGTCTGGTCAATGTCGAGAACCCGTCGGAAATACTCCTCAGCCATTACGACGAGCCGTTGAGCGGTATAGCTGTCGGTGCGGCGGCCGACGGTCTGAGATCCTATCTTATCGAGACACAGGCCCTTGTCAGCAATGCGGCATACGGTACCCCGCAGCGTTCGGCGACGGGTTACGACATGAAACGACTCAACATGATCGTGGCCGTACTCGAAAAACGGGTAGGCATGAAGATGTTCCAGAAAGACGTTTTTCTGAATTTCGCGGGAGGTTTCAAGATCTCCGATACGGGGTTGGACATGTCGGTAGTGGCGGCAATCATATCGTCATACTTCGACCGACCGATAGCAGAGGGAGTGTGCTGCGCCGGAGAGATAGGACTATCTGGCGAGATACGTCCCGCACCGCGCAGCGAACAGCGCATAAGCGAAGCTGCGCGACTGGGATTCCGCAAAATCATAGTCTCCGGCTATCTGCGGAAGAGTCTGCCCAAGCCGCCAAAAGGAATAGAAATCGTTTACATCAACCGTATAGACGAAATCCCGAAAGCTATATTCGGATAGGCAGCAGGCATCGTCTGTCGCTACACATGTATGGAGCACGAGACTTATAAGCAATACACAAAAGGCGGAAGGTTTCCGCCTTTTGTGTATTGTCCTGAACAATTGGACTCACAGGTCGTCTGCCACTCATTTTTTCCCAGCCATCCGCTTTAACAACTTACCGTAATGGTTGAGTATGGCCGGCGTGGGCATCGTTTCGATTTGATGACGTATGATATCTTCCAGGTTTTCCCTGACCCAGTCGATACGTGGCGACAACTCGTAAAGTATCTCGGCAGCCCATATCCTCACGGCACTTTTGATCTTCCCGCCCGTCAGCAAATCGAAAGCTCTCTCGGCAATTTGAGCAGCCTGGAAATCATCCGGCACGAACAGTCCGCACCTCAACATGTCGTAAAGTATCTTACCGTAATGTCGGTGCACACTCGGATTCGTGACACGCAGAAAATCCTCGAAGAAAGTAACACAATATGGTGCAAAAGCATCCCTGTTATGGAAGTAAGCCCACTCGAGTGCCCATGACGCCCGGGACGCTAACCGCATGTCATCATGGAAAGCCAGTGAAAGAGCCTCTTTCCAAAGAGCATTCTCCATAATAAGAGCCCCGTAACACCGATCCATCCCATCGCAGTACTTTTCCTGCAATTCGGCGGCAAGACCACCTGCCGAAGCTACATTCTCCATCCGAAACCGGTCACGTTTCCCATCAGCCGCCAAACGCCATTCGCATACCCGATCGAATGAAGACATTGCATCCGTGCCGCACCTGTACATATCATAAATTTCTTTTCGGGGCTATCTCGAATGTACTCCCTTCAGTGGCCTCTTCCGTATCGGGGAATACCGCACGAGCCTCTGAAACGAGTTCGCCCGTATCTTTGTAACGTCCCGAGAAATGTCCTATCAACAATCTCTTCGCCCCTGCTTTTCTGGCGACTTCCGCAGCCTGCACTGTCGTTGAATGGCCCGTCTGACTTGCTAATGCTTTGTCGGCTGCAGCAAAAGTAGCCTCATGATAAAGCAGATCCACGCCCTCGACAAGCGAAGCCACTTTACCCGACGCCATCGTGTCACTGCAATAAGCATAGGAACGAGGTTCGTAAGGGATATAAGAGAGTTGATCGTTCGGAATCGTCCTTCCGTCGTCTAATACAAGATCCTCACCTCTTTTTACCGCGACTATTTGCGATATGTCGAGGCCGTAGGAATCAATCATATCCTTGCGAACATTCCTCGGAGGACGTTTTTCCCGGAAGATATACCCTGCAGCCGGAACCCGGTGACGTAACGGTACGGTCCACACCTCCATCACCTTATTCTCATAAATCATCATGTTTTGTCGCGTGTCGACCGGATGGAAATGCACCTCGAATGCAGGAGTATCCCCAAGCATGACATACATGGATTCTAACAATTCGCCGAGCGGAGCCGGAGCGAACAGCTCCAACGGGGTTTTACGTCCGAGCAGACTCAATGTGGATATCAGCGGAAACAATCCATAGAGATGGTCGCCATGAAGGTGTGTTATGAATACTGCGTTCAGTCTCATTGGATTAATGCCGCACTCGCCCAATCTGGTTTGAGTCCCTTCGCCGCAATCCACCAAATAAAACTGCTCATGCACGTTAAGTGCATGAGCAGAGTGATGTCTTCCCCGAACAGGTAAGGCGGCACTGCTTCCCAGTATGGTTACCTTAAAAGTCATGCGCACCCCTCTTGCGAGGATATTGATTTATTCTGCAGTCTCTTCAGATTCTTTTTCTTTATCAGCTGCTGCCTTTTTAGGTTTTGCTTCAGCCTGTTCCATTTGAGCTTTCAGTTCGGCAAGACCGGCGATGTCACCGAGAGTCGTCTTCTCTACATTGGCATTGATCTTCTTAACCGAAGCGCTTGCAGATTCAGCTGCTGCTTTCTTTTCAGCGCGTTCCGCTTTTTCTGCGGCACGTTTGCCTTCATCCCAGGTGCGTGTATGTGAAAGCATGATACGTTTGGTAGCCTTCGAGAATTCGATGACCTTGAAATCGAGTTTGTCACCGACTTTAGGCATCGAACCGTCCTCTTTCTGCAACTGACGGCTGTTGGCGAAGCCTTCGACATTTTCACCCAACGATACTACAGCACCTTTGTCGTTCATTTCGGTGATAGTTCCTTCATGGACGCTGTCGATTGCGAACTGCGCTTCGAATCCATCCCACGGATTTTCCTCGAGCTGTTTGTGACCGAGGCTAAGACGGCGATTTTCCTTGTCGATTTCGAGGACGATCACATCTATATCGGCACCGATCTGAGTGAATTCAGCCGGATGTTTAACCTTTTTGGTCCAGCTGAGGTCAGAGATGTGAATGAGTCCGTCGATACCTTCTTCGATTTCAACGAATACACCGAAGTTAGTGAAATTGCGTACTTTGGCCGTATGCTTCGAACCGACAGGATATTTTTCTTCGATACCTTCCCACGGATCGGGAGTAAGCTGCTTGATACCGAGACTCATCTTGCGTTCATCGCGGTCGAGGGTAAGGACAACGGCTTCTACCTCGTCGCCGACCTTCATGAATTCCTGGGCAGAACGCAGATGCTGGCTCCACGACATTTCGCTTACATGGATAAGACCTTCAACGCCAGGAGCGATCTCAACGAATGCACCGTAATCGGCCATTACCACAACTTTGCCTTTCACTTTGTCACCGACCTTGAGGTCCGGGCTGAGTGCTTCCCACGGATGGGGCGAGAGTTGCTTGATACCGAGGGCTATGCGTTTCTTCTGATCGTCGAAGTCGAGAATTACGACATTGAGTTTCTGGTCGAGCTGAACGACCTCTTCGGGATGATTCACGCGGCCCCAGCTGAGGTCTGTAATGTGAACGAGACCGTCCACACCGCCGAGGTCGATAAATACACCGTACGAGGTGATGTTCTTAACCGTACCTTCGAGTATCTGTCCTTTTTCGAGTTTGGACATGATCTCTTTCTTCTGCTGTTCGAGTTCGGCTTCGATCAGAGCCTTGTGCGAAACCACTACGTTGCGGAATTCCTGGTTGATCTTAACCACCTTGAATTCCATGGTTTTGTCTACATATATATCGTAATCGCGAATAGGTTTCACATCGATCTGCGATCCAGGGAGGAAGGCTTCGATACCGAATACATCCACGATCATACCGCCCTTCGTACGGCACTTGATGTAACCCTTGATAATTTCGTCGTTTTCGAGTGCGAGGTTAACGCGATCCCAAGATTTGAGCTGACGCGCTTTTTTATGAGAAAGAAGCAGCTGACCCTTCTTGTCTTCGGCACTTTCGACATAAACTTCTACCTTTTCGCCGATAGCGAGGTCGGGATTATAACGGAATTCGCTTACCGGGATGATACCTTCCGACTTGTAACCGATATTTACGACAACTTCGCGTTTGGTAATTCCGATAACCGTACCTTCCACCACTTCGCCTACCTGGATGTTCGAAAGGGTCTTGTCGTAAGCGGCTTCCACATCGGCCCTGCTGCCTTCGAAACCGACCATACCCTGTTCGTAAGCATCCCAGTCGAAAGTGTCAAGGTCTGCTTTAGCCGCAGTTTTTTTCGCAGGTTTATTTTCTGCCGCTTCAGCAGGATTTTCAGCGACAACCGAGTCGCTTACATTTTCTTCTGCGAAAACTTCGCCCGTTGCTGGAGCTTCGACCGCAGCCTGTGCTTCCAATTCTTTGTTTTCTACCATTAGTGTTAAAATTGCGCTGCCAGAGCGCCCGTTAATAAATTAGACAATCAATTGAACCGATCCCATTATTGGGACAAGCGCACAAAGATAAACAAAAAATCCGATTCGCGCGCTAATCTTCTTATTTTCCGTCATTTCAGACAAAAAAAAACGCCCGGTACGCTCTACGCGTATCCGGGCGACCGGGTATATTTGAAGATATCTCGACATTGCTTGCTTCCCGTGGAAAACCAATCAATGTGCCACTCCGCCACCGAAAAAAGCGTCGCCATTCCCGCCAGCATCTTCCCTCACGAATAGTACAAATCCACTGTCAGTGGTTCCGATTTTTTCCTTTCTCATATTCCGACATATCTTCGGACCAATCCGACTCTTCCCCGATAAATTCCTCTACCGACATGTCGTCTTTTCCAAGATCCCTGTTTTCGTTCTCTTCCTCCATAAGAATCTTTTCCTCTTTCCTTTTTTCACTGTGATTTTCCATAACTGTATGATTACATAGATTCGATGCAACACCTCGCAAATTTCATGCAATCTCCGACAAACCATACCGGCACACATTCCATAATCTCCGCTTCTTGACAAGTTCACCAAAGCCATTAAATGAAATTATTTGGAAACGGCAAAAATGATCGTTATCTTAGATGATTCTTATCGATGATTTATTTTTTCAAACGACATCATGAAACACAACCTTCTCAAACATGCCATGCTGTTCTCAGCGATTCTGCTATTTCCATCGCTGACAAATGCTCAGATTAAATATTACGATGCCTCGTCATTCCCCGTATATGGCAGGGCTACGGAAGCAACCGCAAGCCGATATACGCGCCTGCCGGACTCGCTCGAACACATTTCACGCGAACCGATATGGAGACTGAGCCGCAATTCAACCGGAATGGCCGTGCGTTTCCGCTCCAATTCATCGACCATAACCGCAAGATGGAGCAACATCTTCAACAACTACATGAACCATATGACAGAAACCGCCAAAAAAGGCCTCGACCTGTATGCCTTAGATAACGGCGAATGGAGGTTCGTAAACAGCGGCAGACCAGGCTCCGGCAAAGACAGCAAAGCAACAATAGTTTCGAACATGGAACCAACAGAAAGAGAATTCATGCTTTACCTGCCTCTTTGCGACGGCTTGACTTCTCTGGAGATCGGCATAGATTCCACGGCCTTCATAGCGGCCCCTGCCGTAGAGTCGCCCGTACGCACTAAACCGATAGTGTTTTACGGCACAAGCATACTCCAGGGGATAGCCGCGAGCCGTCCCGGGATGGCCGCCAGCAACATATTATCCCGCAAACTGGGACGCGAAACCATTAACCTCGGGTTCAGCGGCAACGCCTTCCTCGATCTCGAAGTGGCCGAAGTCATAGCAGAAGTAGATGCAGGATGCTTCGTACTCGATTTCGTCCCCAATGCCTCCGTGGATATGATGAACGCGCGGATGGAGAAATTTTACCGTATAATACGCGACAAACACCCCCTTACCCCGGTCATATTCATAGAAGACCCTATCTTCCCGCACTCACGTTTCGACAAACGCATAGCATCGCAAGTAGCCGCCAAAAACGAAACCGTAGAACGCATATTCAACGAACTGAAAGCCAAAGGGGAAAAGAACATCTATTTCGTCAAGTCGACCGACATGATCGGCTCGGACGGCGAAGCGACCGTCGACGGCATCCATTTCACCGACCTGGGAATGGTCCGTTATTCCGAACTTTTATGCCCCATGATAGAAGAATTAATTAAAGACGGTAATTAGCAATATCCCGATTAATACGGCAACCACGAGCAGGATGACAAAGGACAATACCGCCTGTTTACGGCGTTGCTTCCTCGCGGTTTCACGGATACTTTCTTTAACGCGGAGAATCTCTTTATTCGGGATCTCCTGAACGGAATTCGGGTATTGCTGCTTCGAAACGGAAATCGAACGCATACTCCGCAATTTCTTGCGCTTCTCCTGCCTTATCTTCAGTTCCTGCCGGTTCTGCTTGGAACGCCTCACCATATCGAAAGTGTGACCTGCTATCATGGCGCTTATCTTTAAAAGGTTATCAATAAATTGCGTCTATCGTAATATAACGATTAGTTCTAAATATTCCAAATCGACACACAATAAAAAAGTCCCGCATCAGAGACGCGGGACTTAAATCATATTCAACCGAATTATAGGCTTTCGCCGAAATCCTTGCGGAATTTAAGCATAAGTTTCTCGGGCCAATCGCTGAGAGGTTCGAGCGTACCCATGAAGAAACGGAGCACAGGGGGTTCGTAATCGAACTTCAGACCGCCTATAAGTTCGCGATTTTCATACAGCCAAACCATGCGGTCGATAACATACTTTATCTGAGACAGCGTGAAAACACGACGTGGCACTGCAAGACGGAGAAGTTCGACATCGGCCAGTATCTCCTTGCCGTTCTCGTCGCGCACGCTCGATATTGTACCGCGTTCCATGCCGCGCACCCCTGAAATAAGATAGAATGCAGCTGCCAATGCGCCTGCCGGATACTGTTCCTGTGGGATGTGTTCACAGAATCTACCTGCGTCAACATGACCGCCGAGCACCCCGGGAGGGGTTACGACCGGTATTCCGTGAGCCTTGAGATTGTTAACAAGATACGCTATGAACGAAGGACTTTGACTTATCATGGTTTCATCCAGGGTTTCGTACAGCCCTACCGCCATGGCTTCAACCTCGCGGATCGAAATACCTCCGTAAGTAAGGAAGCCCTCGTAGAGCGGGATGAGTGCCTCCATTTTCTGATAAAGGTCCTTGCGGTTGGTGCAGATGCCGCCGCCACGCGAACTGCTCAACTTGCGGGCAGAGAAATATACGAGGTCGGCAAGACCTGTCATCATCTTAATGATGTCGGCCATGGAGTTTTCTTTCCACTGTTCTTCACGTTGTTTCACGAGATAGGCATTTTCGCCAAGGAGACTCGCGTCGAGCACCAGCATTATACCGTATTTGTCGCATACGCGGCGTACATCCATCATGTTGCTGATAGAGAATGGCTGGCCACCTATAAGGTTTGTCGAAGCCTCCATGCGAACGAACGGTATGTTTTCCGCACCGTGTTTCTGGATGCTGGCCTCGAGTTTGTCGATATCCATATTGCCCTTGAACGGATTGTCCGATTCAAGTATCAGCGCTTCGTCCGAAAGCAGTTCTTCGAGTTTACCCTTCTTATCCTCAACATGTGCGAGGAACGTAGTGAAGTGATAGTTGGTGATAACCGTCTGTCCCGGTTTGATAAAGGCGTTTGCGATGATGTTTTCCGCAGCGCGTCCCTGATGCACGGGGAGCAGGAATTTCTTGCCGAGTACCTCTTCGACAGCCTTTTGCAACCGTGCGAAACTCTGCGATCCGGCATATGCGTCGTCAGCCTGGAACATCGCTGCAATCTGGTTGTCGCTCATGGCGTTTGTTCCGCTGTCCGTAAGCATATCCAGAAACACATCCTTAGTGCTGAGTTTAAACGTATTGAAACCGGCCTCCTTGATAGCATCAAGGCGTCGTTCGATGGGTACGAGATGAAGTTTCTGAACTACCCTCACCTTGTGCAACTCGAGAGGAATGTTCTCTCCGAGATAAAATTTTACTTTGTCCATTTTTGGGTTATTTTGAAAAATAATTTAAGTAGTTAGGTTACATTTAGACAAAGTTAAAATATTAAAGTGAAACGGGCAATTTTCTGTGAAATCGACAATTTTAAGCCTTAAACAGCCCGAAAAAAAGCGAAATCACAATCAAATCCAACCTAAAGAGTTACGTTTTGCAATTCGAGACGTTTTCCGAGGTCTACGACGTTTGCGTTGGGATATGTCGTATCATGAGGGTCAAAACGTACGTTGCCACTATCCGAATTCCACGACCGAATACAGAACATGCCGAGAAGTATCGCTTGGGGAAGAGATTCTTCCGATCCGACAAAACGACTTTTATTGTTAGGACTTTATATATATGCCCTGCATGTACATATCGTCGAATATGACAAAACTCCTTCATGACATTCCGACAAAAGTCATGTCGAAGGTTATTCCCGATATGCCTACGATTATCTAAGCAAACCACTTCGACCATGGGAAGAGAGTTCTTTCCGGCATCAAGCGTTCAGGTGACATGTCTGCCATAAAGCAAACTGCAGGAACGTGACATGCAACGACTTACCCGAGAATGATTACGCAAGGAGACGGCAACGACAGAATACCCGCCCCCTTTTCATTTACCAAGGTCGATACAGCAGTGAAAAAGCGTCCTCCGATTTATTTGACCGAGACTCTTCCGATCATGCAAGAGACAAGCATGAACAAAAAAGATACGACATCCGTAGGCCCGTCTTCACGATTCCCCAAAGCGCCCCCCTCTGAGGCAACCTCCTAAACCACTTCGACAGCCTTGAGGCTCATATCGAGACTCTTGATCTGGTGAGTAAGGGCACCGACAGATATGTAATCCACTCCGGCCTCGCCATATTCGCGCAACGTATCGAGGGTTATACCTCCGCTCGATTCGATCTCGGCACGTCCGTTTATGCGCCTTACGGCCTCGCGCGTAAGCGGAAGAGAAAAATTATCGAGCATTATGCGATCGACGCCGCCTGCTTCGAAAACCTCTTCAATATCCTTCAGCGAACGCACTTCAACCTCTACAGGAAGATTCTTTCCCTTGGATGCAAGATACTTACGCACTTTCTCTATGGCAGGTTTTATGCCCCCCGCGAAATCGATATGATTATCCTTCAGCAATATCATGTCGAAGAGCCCCATACGGTGGTTCTCGCCGCCACCGAGTTTGACCGCCATTTTGTCAAGCACCCTCATCCCCGGCGTTGTCTTGCGTGTATCCAGGACCTTGGCCTTGAGCCCTTCGAGTTCCTTGACATAAACAGAGGTCTGAGTAGCCACACCGCTCATGCGCTGCATTATATTGAGCACTATGCGCTCGGCCTGAAGCAGTGAAATCACACGCCCCTCGACATAGAAAGCTATATCACCCGGTTTCACTCTTGCGCCGTCCTCGATCTTCTGTTCGAATTTCACGTCCGGATCGAGCCTGCGCATTACCATTTGCGCCACCTCGATGCCGGCAATGATCCCTTCCTGCTTAACGAGCAACTTCATCCGTCCGCGTTCTTCGGCCGGTATGGATGCAAGAGAAGTGTGATCTCCGTCGCCTATGTCTTCTTTGATCGCAAGTTCTATTAGTCCCTCAACGTAAGGCAGATACTCTTTTTTCATTTTTTTTAATAATTATTAAATGCCGTTTTTTCGTTTCATGAAAAATTCGTACCTTGTGCACGATTTCCGGCAGTGGATTAATTTTGCTTTTGGCTGATATGGAGTGTCCGAGCATAATACGCGGAATTTCAACACATTAACTCAAACAAAATCTGCACTGGACATCATATAGAGTAGCGAATTATCATTCACAGGTATGCGTCTGTTTAACGCAACTTTGCAGCAAAGATAATGCAAGCTGAGCTAAAATGAGAACTCGTTCGCAATTTTCAAAAGACGCAGTCTGTATTCTTTTAAAGATCATAAAAACATGAGACCACTTAGAAGCAGTAAATCACTCGAAGGACGCAAAATGGCAGGGGCACGCAGCCTCTGGCGTGCAAATGGCATGAAGGAAGAACAAATGGGGAAACCGGTGATCGCAGTGGTCAATTCGTTTACACAATTCGTACCCGGACATGTCCATCTCCATGAAATAGGCCAAAAGATAAAAGGCTGGATCGAAGAACAGGGTTGTTTCGCCGCCGAGTTCGACACCATAGCCATCGACGACGGCATAGCAATGGGCCACAGCGGAATGCTCTATTCGCTCCCCTCGCGCGAAATAATTGCCGACAGCGTTGAATATATGTGCAACGCTCACTGCGTGGATGCGATGATCTGCATCAGCAACTGCGACAAGATAACCCCCGGTATGCTCATGGCTGCCATGAGACTAAACATTCCGACCGTTTTCGTGTCGGGCGGTCCTATGGAATCAGGCAAAATAGGCGATCGGGAATACGACCTTATCGACGTAATGGTTATAGGTGCCGATGACAAAGTTTCCGACAAACAACTCCTCGAAATAGAGCGCGGAGCGTGCCCTACGTGCGGCAGTTGCTCGGGGATGTTCACCGCGAACTCGATGAACTGCCTTACAGAAGCGCTCGGACTTGCATTGCCCGGTAACGGTACGCTGATAGCAACCCACGAAGAACGCATGAAACTCTACCGCAAAGGCGCCGACCTGATCGTCAAAATCGCAAAACAATACTATTTCGAAGACGACGACACGGTACTTCCACGTTCGATAGCCACCAAAGAGGCATTCATAAATGCCATGTCGCTCGACATAGCCATGGGCGGCTCTACAAACACCGTTCTGCACCTGCTCGCCGTGGCTTACGAAGCGCATGTCGACTTCACCATGGCCGACATAGACAAGCTATCGCGTCAAATTCCCGTATTGTGCAAGGTCGCTCCAAATACGCAGAAATACCATATCCAGGATGTGAACCGCGCCGGAGGAATCCTTTCCATCATGGGCGAACTCGCCAGAGCCGGGAAAATAAATACCAAAGTAAAACGCATAGATTACCCCTCTCTGGCAGACGCCATAGACAAAAACGACATCCTGAGCCCGAACATTACTGACGAGGCAAAGAAAAGAATCCTCGCAGCGCCGGGCCGCAAATTCAATATTACCCTTGCGTCGCAGGGCGCTTACTACGACTCTGCCGACACCGACCGTGCAGAAGGCTGCATCCGCGACATCGACCATCCCTACTCGAAAGACGGTGGACTGGCCGTACTGTTCGGCAATCTGGCACAGAAAGGCTGTATCGTAAAAACGGCCGGCGTCGACGCATCCATCCTTCACTTCGAAGGTACGGCCCGCGTATTCGAATCACAGGAACAGGCAGCGGCAGGAATCCTCGGCGGCAAAGTGAATGCCGGCGACGTGGTTATCATCCGTTACGAAGGTCCCAAGGGCGGACCCGGCATGCAGGAAATGCTCTACCCTACATCCTATCTCAAAACCGTCAAACTGGACAAAGCATGCGCCCTGATTACAGACGGACGCTTCTCAGGTGGCACCTCAGGCCTTTCGATAGGACACGTCTCCCCGGAAGCGGCAGCCGGAGGCAACATAGCCCTTGTTCAGGACGGAGACAAGATCGTCATAGACATTCCGTCTCGCACCATCGAGATGCAGGTCTCGGATGAAGAACTGCAAGAACGTCGCAACAAACTGCCAGCATTCCAACCAGTCAGCCGTGACCGAGTCGTCAGTCGCTCCCTGAAGGCATATGCCGCTATGGTAGCCTCTGCAGACTTGGGCGGGGTTCGCATAGTCGAATAAGCCTTCTCACACAGGGAGCAAGTTTTCAGGAAAACATTCGGTAACAGATTTCTGACGTGCCAAGTAACGTCTAAAAAACAGATGCCGAATCATAAGCCAGGAAAGGTAAAAAGAAGGCATCGCAAATGCGTTACAAGAATGGATACCAAAATAAGGATCACCGGAGCCGAAGCGCTGTTTATGGCGCTGGAGGTCGAAGGTACAGAAGCAATCTTCTGATACCCCGGAAGCCAGGCAATACCCATATATGATCTTTTATATGATTGCGGGAAAGGGGAAAAAGACGGCAACGACACCGACAGCCCTGCAGCCGCAAAAGGACAAAGCTTAGAAAAACGACAAAATATAATGGCAAACAAAACAAGAATCTCAGGTTCGGACGCACTCTTAAAATCGCTTATGGCAGAGGGTACCGACGTGATTTTCGGATACCCTGGAGGACAGGTCATTCCGCTATACGACCGCCTGTACGACTATAAAGACAAAATAACACACATCCTCACACGACATGAACAGGGTGCAGCCCATGCAGCCCAGGGATACGCAAGGGCTACCGGGAAGGTCGGCGTGTGCATCTCGACATCGGGACCTGGCGCAACCAACCTCCTCACCGGCATCGCCGATGCAATGCTCGACTCGACACCGTTGGTATGCATCACAGGGCAGGTTCCGTCGTCCATACTCGGAACCGATGCCTTTCAGGAAGCCGACATCGTCAGCATGAGCATGCCGATAACCAAGTGGAACTATCAAGTTACCACCGCATCGGAAATAGCGTCGGCAGTTGCCAAAGCATTCTACATAGCACGCTCCGGAAGACCCGGCCCGGTGCTCATCGACATTACAAAGAACGCCCAGGTAGAAGAGGTGGATTTCGCATATCGCCCTTGCACCGGACTACGCAGCTATAATCCCAAGCCCAAAATGAACTGCCCGACATCCGAGGTAGTTGAACTTATCAACGCATCGAAACGCCCGTTGATCCTTGCAGGACAGGGCGTCAAACTCGCCGGTGCGGAACAGGCGCTGATAGAATTTGCCGAGATCGGCAATATCCCGGTAGCAACGACGCTTATGGGCATATCGGCAATCCCGAATTCGCATCCGCTTTTCGTGGGAAACCTCGGAATGCACGGCAATGTGGCTCCTAACGAGATGACGCAAGAGGCTGACCTTCTCATAGCAGTCGGAATGCGTTTCAGCGACCGAATAACCGGCGCCATAAAAGATTATGCCCCCAACGCCAAAATCATTCATATCGACATAGACCCGGCCGAATTGGGCAAAAACCTTCGATGCGACATTCCTGTGCATGCCGATGCACTCGATGCGCTGGAGGCTTTCAAAGTAGGTCTCAAGTACGTCGAACGCAAAGAATGGTTTGCATTCGCAAAAGAAAAAGCGGAAATCGAAAAGGAAAACGTAAAAGGCTTCTGTGGCGAGGCTCGCGACGGATTCATCACGATGTCGCAGGTCATACAGAAACTGGCCGAAGTGGAAGAAGCCAATGCCGTGATAGTTACCGACGTTGGACAGAACCAGATGTTCAGCGCGCGCTACTCAAAATTCAACCAAACCCGCAGCTTCATCACCTCCGGCGGACTCGGTACGATGGGATTCGGATTGCCGGCAGCAATGGGCGCAAAGGTAGGAGTCCCCGAACGCGAAGTGGTAGCAGTACTCGGCGATGGAGGTTTCCAGATGACGATGCAGGAACTGGGCACTATCATGCAAAATAAAATAGGTGTCAAGATACTCGTACTGAACAACTCTTATTTGGGCATGGTGCGTCAGTGGCAACAGCTTTTCTTCAATTCCCGCTATTCGTTCACGGAGCTGGAGAATCCCGATTTTGCCAAAATAGCCGCAGCCTACAACATACCCTCCAAGAGGATCATCAAACCGGAAGAACTCGAAAGCGCACTGCGTGAAATGAAAGAGGCAAAAGGCTCGTATTTCCTCGAAGTAGCCGTATTCCCGCAGGAAAACGTCTTCCCGATGGTTCCGGCAGGAGCATCACTGTCCAATTTATTAATGAGTGAAGACTAAGGCCATGAACAAGGAATATATTATCATAGCATTTACAGAGAATCAAGTTGGTGTCCTCAACAGAATAACAATCGCCTATCTTCGCCGCAAGATCAATATCGAAAGCCTCAAGGTGAGCGAAACATCGATGAAAGGCATCAGTATGTTCGTCATCTCGGCGTTCACAACCGAACAGACAGTGCAGAAACTCGCAAGAGCCATCAATAATATAGTGGAAGTCATACAGGTCTCTTACTATACCCCCGATGAACTTATCACCCAGGAGATTGCACTCTACAAAATATCATCCAAGTTCTTCGACAAGGGCGGCCGCATAGATTCCGTATCGAGGGAACTCGGAGCACGCATGATAGAGATCAGTCCCGGATATGTTGTTATGGAGAAAACAGGAACCCGTGAAGAGATCGAAGAGTTGCGCAACAGGCTCGAACGCCAAGGAGTATTGCAGGAATTCACCCGCTCGGGCAGCGTAGTACTGCACCGCGATTCATTAGGCGATATTTTAGGTTTCGAACAAACAAAAGAATAATTTACCAACACAAGGCGCGGACGTTAGTAAATTATGCAATAAATACGCATGGATATTTTTAAATTTTTCAAATAAATCACACTTAATTTTCAATAATTATGGCAAAGATGAATTTTGGGGGCGTTGTTGAAAACGTCATTACCCGTGAAGAATTCCCATTGGAAAAAGCACGTGAAGTACTCAAAGACGAAACTATCGCCGTTATCGGTTATGGCGTTCAGGGTCCTGGGCAGTCGCTCAACCTGCGTGACAACGGGTTCAATGTGATAGTTGGCCAGCGCAAAAACTCCAAAAGCTGGGACAAAGCAGTTGCCGACGGATGGGTTCCCGGCGAAACTCTCTTCGAGATAGAAGAAGCCTGCAAACGCGCAACCATCATACAGTACCTTCTCTCTGACGCAGCTCAGATAGAAATGTGGCCCAAAATCAAAAAATATCTGACTCCCGGTAAAGCCCTCTACTTCTCGCACGGCTTCGGCATAACCTACAAGGAACGTACAGGAATTATACCTCCGGCCGACATCGACGTTATCCTTATCGCACCGAAAGGATCAGGCACCTCCCTTCGTCGCCTCTTCCTCGAAGGCCGCGGACTCAACTCGAGCTACGCTATTTTCCAGGACGCTACAGGCAAAGCATGGGATCGCGTAATAGCTCTCGGTATCGGTATCGGTTCGGGTTATCTGTTCGAAACCGATTTCAAACGCGAAGTTTACTCCGACCTCACTGGTGAACGCGGAACACTCATGGGCGCTATACAGGGTATATTTGCAGCACAGTATCAGGTACTCCGCGAAAACGGCCACACTCCTTCGGAAGCATTCAACGAAACTATCGAGGAACTCACCCAGAGCCTCATGCCGCTCGTCGGAGAAAATGGTATGGACTGGATGTATGCCAACTGCTCGACAACAGCACAGCGCGGTGCCCTCGACTGGTGGAAACCTTTCCGTGACGCAACACTCCCGGTATTCAAGAAACTGTATGCCGAAGTAGCTGCAGGTAACGAAGCGCAGCGTTCGATCGACACCAACAGCAAACCGGACTATCGCGCAGGCCTGGATCAGGAACTCAAAGAACTCCGCGAAAGCGAAATGTGGCAGGCAGGCGAAGCTGTCCGCGCACTCCGCCCGGAACGCAACAAGAAATAATTCGAGAAATCAACCTGCATAAAAATATCCCTTGTCCCAGTTACGGAACAAGGGATATTTTTATGCATACATCAACCGTCTTGCGAGTAAAGAGGGATGCCACATTGTGTGGCATCCCTCTTTACTCGCAAGACAATCCTTTATCTCTCTTCAAAAGAGACGATCATTTATTTCTCAGTTTATCGTCTGTTCATCGGTTGTCGGACCGTTCACGGTCAGGATACCGTCTTTAATCTCCATCTTGTCGATGAATACGACACGTTCATCACCAGTCTCCGCGGTACGTCCGTGGTACACACAATAGAGTTGTTTCCCGTCACGCGACCAGGTAATACTGTTATGACCCACGCCGGTAACGATACCGCCCTTGGCCGTATTCTTTTCGAGCACGGGATTATTGGATGCCTTGGTATAGGGACCGAGCGGAGAATCGGATGTAGCGTAACCCACCGCATAATTTTCGCCGCCAAAGAAGTTGGCCGAATACATCATATAGTAAACGCCGTCACGTTTAATAAGGAACGAACCTTCCGTCCAGCGGCGGTTCACCTCGCCGGAAGTAACCGAACGGCTTTCCCATTCCGCCTGTTGGTCCGACATGCTTACAGGCGGGCGCAACAGCAATACAGGTTCTCCGATCACGCTCTTGAAATCCGGACTGAGTTCGATACCGTAGACCCAACTTTCTTCGATTTCGTCGAACATGCCCTGTTCTTTCGCCCAGTCAGCAATCTCGCTCTCTACCGGATGTTTGTAGCAGCACCTCGAAAAATAGAGGTAGAACTTACCGTCATCATCCTTGAATACATTGGCGTCGATAATGGGATAACCGGGATTGAAAAGCGGCTCATCGCTGATTTCGACAAAAGGACCGGTAGGTGAATCCGACACGGCCACACCTATCAAGAAATTTTCCAGTTCATCGTTAGGGTTCACCTTCCAGTCGGCGCTGAAAAACATATAGAATTTTCCGTCTTTCTCATACACCTCCGGTGCCCAGAAATTGGATTTTGCCCATGATTCAGGGGTATTCCCCTGATAAACGGCACCTTTGTATTCCCAATCGACAAGGTTGTCGGAGACATAACATCCGAAACCGTCCTTAACGCCGCCGGTGCCGTACATGTAATAACGGCCATCGGAAGCCAGCAACACATACGGATCGCCGAACTTGACGTCGAGAGGATTCTGGTAAGTTATTTTCTGCTCCGTACTCTTACAGGCAGCCATCGCGACAACGGCAAAAAGCAATAAAAGTTTTCTCATATTAATTCAGGATTAGGTTTATAAAATACATATTTGTCTTGTCATCAACACGCAACAACCGACACTATTCTTTGTAAAACAGATAGTTATGCGGGTTACGTTTAAAGTAATACCTGTTTCTGGGGACAGGTATCGGATCTACAGTAGCGATCTCCCACTTCAACAATTCTTTCAAAAGTTCTTCACGCTGCCTCGCATATCTCTTTTTATCGAAAAGGTTCCTGATCTCTGCCGGATCTTGCTCGACATTGTACAATTCGCCGTTGCCATGCATATCGTATACGAGTTTCCAGTCGCCCATGCGCACCATACGCATCGAACCGCTCTGGCTCCATGTGTTCAGTTCGTCAAAGAAGTAAGGTTTTTTCTGCACCGCACCCTCCTTGATGTAGTCATCGTCGTCGGCCTTGGTATAATACTCCCCTCCATAACCTGTTTCGGCCATCACGCTACGGAACTCCTCTTGAGGATAAGACTCTCCGCCGAGCATATTCTTAAGACTGCGACCCTGAACCCCAAGAGGAATCTCTCCTCCCATCATCTCGCACACGGTAGGGAATACGTCCACCATCGAAACATGATCATCGCGAAGGCCAACGGCCTCTATGCCGGGACCGAACCACACCATCGGAACACGGGCTATCGGGTCTACAAGTCCGGCTCCCTTTTTCATCAATCCGTACTCTCCGGCATAATCGCCATGATCCGACATTATCACGAATACCGTATTTTCGTAAACGCCCATCTTTTTGAGTTCGTCCACGAGACGTGCCATCTGGTCGTCGAGCATCCGGATCATTCCCATGTATGTAGTTCGAAGGCGCTCGAGATTTTTTTCGAAGTCTTTGTGTCCCTGCCCCATCATTTCGGCAAGCTGCACGAATTTCTCGCCTTTCGTCTCGCGTGCCGAGGCATCTGTTAGGGCAGGCGGGACCTTGCCTTCGAACATCGAGAAATAGGGTTCGCACACCTGATACGGATTGTGCGGTTCCGGGAATGAGAGCCACATCAAAAACGGACGATCCCTATTCTCCCCTATCCACTCTACGGCGTCATCCACCATACGATAAGGCAACTGCTGCTCCACAGTGCCCGGCGAAGGCTCGAACCAGGCGTAAAAGTCCGTCCCGCCAAGAAACTTATCGAAATCGGCATTCGCCCGGCCTTTGCGCTCATCCGATACCGGCTGTCCAAGATGATCGTACGGGCACCAGAAATCCGCACTCTCCTTATTCATGAAAGAGTGATTCTTGCCGACAAGCGCCGTCAGATAACCGTTTTCTCGGGCATAGCCGAACATGTCAGCACCATAAACCGCATCGTTTATATTATGATTTGAGTCGGCATGAGTCACCTTCGGATAGCGTCCCGTGAGGAACGACACCCTCGAAGGGCCACTGGCCGGAGCGGCGCAATATGCCCTGTTGAACCATGCGCCTTCTTGAGCCGCTCTGTCGGCAAAAGGAGTGAGATCCAACGGAAAACCTTCTCTTGCGCAGAGATCGGCTCTTTGCTGATCGGTCATTATAAGTATGAAGTTAGGCTTTTTTTGCACCTCCCGGGCACTAACGCCCAAGGCCGACCCTAACGCCAATGCAGCAAGGGGCACTATCTTGTGTCTGCAATTCATTGTCAACTCTTATTTACTGATAATTCATTTACGGTTGTGTCACGCGCCACTCATCGGGAGCCACGAAACCCTTGCTCCCATGACCATAAGGCTCTTCAGGGTAGGCAGGAGTGATCGTATCGTACTTGAAGACAATCTCTTTCATACGTCGGGCAACCTCGGGGCTGTTCTCTATATTGTTTTTAGTTTCATACGGGTCGTCGGCATAACGCACCAGGAAATCCTTTTTGGGCATTTTGCTGTTTCGTCCTGTCAGAATAAGTTTCCAGTCGCTGTTGACCAAAGCTCCGCAACCCAAATACATATCCCGGTCTATATGATCTTTGCGACCTTTCAACACAGAGTACATGCTTATACCGTCATACGCGGGTTCAGGCCGATCCTTCACACCGATGATATCGGCAAGAGTGGGCAAAATATCGACAAAACCCATAACCTGCTTTTCGAGTTTACGTCCGTTCTTGAAGCCGTTCTTCCAGTATATCGCCGCAGGGACCCTCACGCCTCCATCCCATTCCGTAAACTTGGTTCCTCTCAGCGGCGCGTTCGACGAAGCGGCCAGATCGCCCCCGTTATCGCTGCTGAACAGCACTATGGTATTATCGAGTTGTCCGGATTCCTCCAGCGCATCCCATATCCGGCCGATTCCGCTGTCCATCCTCGTCACCATAGCCGTATAGATCCATCTGTTCCTTTCCTTTTGATTTTCGATAGCTCTGAATTTGTCGAGCGGAATATGTTTGGCTATCTCATCTTCCGGTGCCTGGAACGGCGTATGCGGTGCATTATATGCCACATAGATAAAAAAAGGTCCCTCGTCGGCATACTTGCCTATCTGCTCGACAGCCTTATCCGTTATAAGGTCTGTGGAATATCCCTCGTCGTAATTCGACTCCCAGTTCTCGTGCCAATCGAGTTCGCCATCACGTTTATGGCTAAAATAGTCTATTGCCCCGTTGAGATGCCCGTAAAAATATGTGAATCCCCTGTTGATCGGATAAAACGCCTTACGACTATGTCCCAGATGCCATTTGCCGATTATGGCACGGTTAGGGTATCCGTTTTCCCCAAGCACATCCGCAATGGTACGCTCGCCCTCAGGCAATCCCACATTCCGCCATGGCGGAATTACAGCCTCGCGGAAACCGAAACGGCTGGGATAACGCCCGGTCATCAGACCGGCTCGGGTCGGCGAACTTATCGGCGCTACGTAATAGCGGTCAAGTTCGATTCCCTCTCTTGCTATACGATCTATATTAGGTGTAGGAATCTCGCTGCCGTGATAGCCGACATCCCCCCACCCCAGATCGTCTGCAAGAATAATTACGACGTTGGGCTTCTGCTGTGCATCGATCATGTTTATGCCACCTGCAAAAACCAACGCAGACAAAGGCAATGCTTTACAAATGTTCATAGTAACGCCTGTTCAATAGGCCCCTTTTTCGAACTATAATCCGAAAGAGAAGCGGCACCTTTACCCTCGAAGTTACATACTGCTGGGCCTGACCTTGCGAGTATCCCACCACTTAAGAAGTTCCGTTTTGAGCTTCTCGACAAGTTTTGGGTTGGCATCCGCGACATTGGTCGTTTCATTTATATCGTCGCAGAGATTATAAAGTTCGATTCTTGTTCCGTCGGAGTTCATGAGAAGTTTCCAGTCGCCTCGTCTTATTGCCAGATGAGGGCTGTAGTTGCCGTTACCCGGACGTGCAAAAGTCGCATTACGTCCGAAATCCCACATCATATCCTTTTTGCGGGTCTGCTTCTTACCCATAAGAGCCTTGCTCATATCCTCTCCCCCAGGGTTGTAACCATCAGGCAGTTCGACACCCGCCATTTTGCAAAGCGACGGGAAGAGGTCCAATGCCGTCACGATACTCCTATCGTTAACCTGGCCTCCCTTTATCCTGTCAGGCCACCTGATAATGAACGGCATACGGATACCGCCCTCATACAAACTGTTTTTGGTTCCGCGCATCATGTTGGCACGTATCTGTTTGAAACTCGGCGCCGGACCGTTATCGCTGGTGAAGATCACTATCGTATTGTCTTCGATGCCGAGTTCTTTCAGGCCATCCATCAAGCGTCCCATCTGCCTGTCGTATTCGGCAAGGACCTTCTCGAAATTGGGTTGAGTGCTGAAGGTACCGTTCTTATCGAGAACCTCGGGACCATACACCCACGGATCATGCATGTCGTCCGGCCAGAGATTCACAAAACAAGGCTCGCCCTTATGGCGTTTAAAGAAATCGAGCGTAAGGTCAACGAAATATGCCGTTCTGTCCCAACGTTTTATTTCATCGTTTTTCTGCCATATCCAATTACCGGCCGTTATACGAGGATCGGGATCGGGACTTTCGTATGTAGATTTATATTCGTCAAAACCGTATAAAGTTATGGAAGGCGCATCATCCACATCGCGTCCTCCACCCATGTGCCATTTTCCGAAATGTCCGGTAACGTAACCGCCGTCTTTAAACGCACGGGCCATCGAAGGTGCCGAAGCGTCGAGATAATCGAACTGTTCGACAGCACGATTCATACGTCGGTCGTTCAGGAAAGTATTAATACCCCACTGGAGAGGATATTGCCCCGTGGTAAGGCCCACGCGCGAGGGGGAACTGACAGGCGCCGCAGAATAATACTGATCTATTACCAGCCCCTGCTGAGCAAGACGATCTATATTGGGAGTTTTTACCCAACCGGAATTGAGAAAAGACACATCTCCGACCCCCATGTCATCGGTATAAATTATGAGTACGTTGGGCTTGTCTTGTTTTTTTTGAGCTAAAACAGCTCCAGGCAGAGACGCACAGACAGCCAATCCTGTCAAGCCTCTCACAAAATTATTACTGGACATTTTAAGATTATTGAGGTTTAGGCAATAAAATTAATAAAATTATATATACAATCATGTCTGCAATAAACTTTTTCGCACAGAACTCCACGTTTGATTACGCAATATTGAAAAATATTACTACATTCGTATTTTATGCTATTTTGGTCAAAATTTACCAAACAAACACCGATATGAAGATAATAAAAACAGTCATTCTGTCTCTCCCATGCATATTACTATGCACAACCATGACTCTTGCCCAACAAAGATCGCGTTCGTCACAGTTAGGTGTAGTGCAAGAACTAAATAACGGGCCCAAAGAGATCAAGGAAGTTTCAAAAACATTCGAAAATCCTTTGGGTAGAGGTGCCGACCCCTTCATTATTAAACATAACGGATTGTATTATCGTGTGTACAACAGTCGCGGCGGTTTCAAAGTGACCGAGTCGAGATTTCTGACACGTCCGGAGCGCGTAGCTCAAGTCTGGTTCGCACCTCCGAGCGGACCTTCGGCACATCAGATCTGGGCTCCCGAAATTCATCCTATCAATGGCAAATGGTACATATATGCAGCCGGCTCCGACCTCAATAACGGGCATTACCAGAACCAACGCACATTCGTACTCGAATCCGATTCTCCGTTCGGACCGTATGAGAACAAAGGCGTGATATACACCGGAGACGACCCCGAACACATGATAGGCAACCGTTGGGCCATAGACATGACAGTTCTCGAACATAATGGGAAACTTTATACCATTTGGTCCGGATGGGCAGGGACACGCAATGTCGCTCAACTGTTATATATCGCCGAAATGGAAAACCCATGGACTATAAAGGGAACTCGTGTACTACTCTCTGTGCCCGATTATTCTTGGGAAAAGGGAGATAATATACAACTGCTGGAAGGTCCTCAGGTACTCAAACATGGTGACGATGTGTTCATTCTGTATTCCACACGAGGTTCATGGACAAGACACTATAAATTAGGACAGCTCAGACTCAAAAAGGATGGCGATCCGTTAGATCCACAGGCGTGGGTCAAAAAATCCGAACCAGTATTCGTAGGAGCAGACAAAGCATACGGTGTGGGGCATGCAAGCTTCACAACGTCACCGGACGATACGGAGTATTGGATTTATTATCATTTCAAAACGGCACCCGACGGCGGATGGTCGAACAGACATGTGGCTCTGCAAAGTTTCGGTTTCGATAAGGCCGGAAACCCCGTATTCGGGAAACCTAAGGCATACGGAAATACGAAACGCCCGTCCGGCGAGTATGAAATAGAAAAGGCGGATTTCGATAAAAAATAAAAAACAAATTCCCTTGTTCAAGGGCCGGGGGACTTCTGCACAAGAAAATTGACTCCGAAACCAATCAATAAGGCCGGCATATTATTGCCGGCCTTATTGATTGGTTTCTCTACCATCGCTGCCTTCATGCAGCGAATGTTTCTCGTCAACTATTTACCGCATTACGCAAACATCTCGGTTCAACCCTCAGGACAATCTTCTGTTAACAGCCGATAACCTTCCCTTGCCACGCCCATCAAACCTGATTAAAAAATCAGGATGTTCGTGCAACGCTTGCCAACCAGATTGTTATCCTGCATTGAGAACACCAGACCATATAATCATAGAAAAACGGGGCGGAAATATTTCCGCCCCGTTTTTCTATGATTATACCCGGATCTTATTCGAGTTCGAGAATCTTAATGTTCTTGAACCATACTTCATTACCATGATCCTGGAGAAGGATGTGTCCTCTTTCGTGGTTACCGAAGTTAGGCCAGTTGCGATATTTGCTGTATGCAACCAGTGCATTGAACATCTGATTGTTGCGGGTATATTCAACAACTTTGACCCCATTAAGCCAGTGTTCTACCTTGTCACCTTTAACAACGATTGTAGCATTGTTAAAGTCATTGTGACGGAAATAAGCCTCGTCCTTGTCAGCCCTGATCAGGTCGTAAAGAGAACCAAGCGTACGGTTACCCTTTACACCGAGTTTTGCATCCGGATGGCGCAGGTCATCCAGTATCTGGAACTCGCAACCTATCGCAGAACCTTCGCCTTTGTTCAGGTCAGGCTGAACGAAGTATTTTATACCGCTATTAGCACCATCGGTAATCTTGAAGTCTACTGAAAGGATAAAGTTCTTGTAGGTTTCGGTAGTAATGATGTCGCCACCGTTGCCAGACTCTTTGCCATCAGCTTTTTCTACGATAAGGATGCCGTCCTTGATGCTCCAGCCTTTTTTCGGGAATTCATCGAGTTTGGCACCTCTCCAACCGTTGGTTGTCTTACCGTCCCAAAGGAGTTTCCAACCTTCCTTAACTTCGTTTTCGGTCAAGGTATTCGGGATAAGATTGAGCTGCTTAACATCTTTATTCGCAGGAGTTGCATACTGTGCTGGATTTTCGGTAATGATGCGGATATCGCGCCATGCAACAGTTTTACCTGCTTTGGCTGCATCATTGCCGATGCTATGAACCTGAAGACCGATAATACCTTCAAGATTCTTGTCATCCCAGATAGATGCGCATTCGACACCGTTTACGAAAGTACGGATGGAATTGCCGATAGCTTCGATACGGGCTTTGTTCCATTCGCCGGGTTTATATACGTCCAGTTCACGTGCGGCCTGATTATAAGTCAGAGGATAGAGCCATCCGCGACCTGCTTCGTCATAGATACCGCCTGTCCAACGACGTTTTCCAGCCTTATCCATTTCCATTTCGAACTGGTAACCTCTCACACGACCCAGGTCTTTCTTGTCTTTTTTGTCGACAACGCTGCGGAACTGTACTCCCGAGTTCAGTCCATCGTCCAATTTGAATTCGAATTCCAGGATAAAGTCGCCGAAAGTTCCTTTGGGAGAGAGGAATGTGTTGTTGGTGCCGGTTTTAGTGGTACCGACGATAGTACCGTCGACAACTTTATATTCTGCCGTTCCCCCGTACTTTTCCCAGCCTCTGAGATTCTTGCCGTTAAAAAGAGGAGTCCATTCCTGAGCAAATGCCCCTACAGCCATTGCGCAGAGTGCAGCCGATAAAATATACTTTTTCATTCTTTTTATAATTTTTTAAAGTTTATAATATTCTTCCCAGCCCGAACGTGGAGGTATGCCTGTCAACATTGCGTTGGCGAACGGGTTGTTCGTGATTTCTTTGGTGTTGCGGTCGAATTTGATCGTAGTGTTGAGACGCTGAGCCATCACACCGAGAGAGAATACCTGGCTGAGCACACCTGCAATTTCGAATGGCGAACGGGTCTTTTCCTTGCCCATACATGCCAACAGGAAGTTAGCATAATGGTTCGACGGGCTCTTGGGCACTTCAGGAAGTTTCGATGCCATCTCTTTAGCTTTTTCTTCCGGTATGATCGACAACGTACTGCCGTGCGAACCACCTTTGAAGATCAGATCCTTGCTGTAGATGATCTTGCCAGGATTGAGTTTGGCAGGCTGAATCGTGCCTCCGGCAACCGACGGGATGTTCGGGTCGAGTTCGCTCACGCCATAACCTTCCGGAACGGCCGGGATATTGTCCACACCGTCATACCATGTAATGTCGCATGCGGGCATGTTCTTCCTGCGCGGGAAACGGAACAGAATGGTCGACGACATCGGATAGAAGTAGTCGTTGTGGCCCGTTGCCTTCAGCATCTGCACTTCATACGGCAGGCCGAGTTCGAGGAATTCGTGTGCGGTGTCTATGATATGCGCGCCCCAGTCGCCGAGAGCCCCCATACCGAAGTCATACCAGCAACGCCAGTTTCCTTCGTCGAACTTTTCGTTGTAATCATGATACATCTGGGCCATCAACCATGTATCCCAGTCCATATTTTTGGGGATAGGCTGAGCTTCCGGGAATTTCTTGATATTCGGATCCCACGGGTGCCAGCGGCGTGACGAGTTCATGTGTGCGGTGATGGCGGTTACATCTTTGATGATGCCGGCTTTTTTCCACTCTTTGAACTGGAAGTAGTTGGCTTCCGAGTGACCCTGGTTACCCATCTGGGTTACGACTTTAGGATTCTTGAGGGCTGCCTGTATAAGAAGTTCGTTTTCGAGGAACGTACGTGCCATCGGTTTTTCCGTGAAGACATGGATACCTTCCTTGATTGCCCTCATGCATATCGGGAAATGCGAGTGGTCGGGAGTACAAACGACAACGGCGTCTATCTTGCCCGACATTTCGTCGAACATCTTGCGGAAGTCCTTGTATTTCTTCGCATTGGGATATTTGTTCATAACCCTCTGGGTGTATTTTTCTCCCATTGCGACGTCGCAAATCGCAACGACATTTATCATATTGGTTCTGGCGAATTCTTTTTCCACCTCGTCTCCGCGGTGTCCTATACCCACCAATGCTACATCGACCTTTCCGTTAGCGCCGACTACACGTTTCTTACTTTTCTCCTGGCCGAGTGCGGCAAGAGGAGTCCCCAGGCTTGAGAGTGCCACAGATGCCGCTGCAATTCCGGCAGTCTTTAAAAAATCTCTGCGTGTGACCATAATAATATTAGTTTTAAGGTTAAAATGTTAGTCCAAATTGTTAATTGTAGCCATCAGACGGGCTCCCTCGAAACGACCGAGAATCGCATCCCTTTTCGCCGGATCCCTCTCTACAAACATGGCAGTTGCCAAGGCTTCGCCTTCTGCTCCTTTGCGCGTGACTACCGAAACCATGCCGGCGCCCTCGATAAGTTTTCCGCTGGAAGGAGACAATATATGCATCCTCTTTGAGCTCGAGTTGCCAGATGTACTCAGGCATTCGTTGTGAAGTGCGACCTCGATATTGTTATCCTCGGCCCCCGGATATGCCACCAGCCAGCCTTCGCCGAACGGATGGTTTCCCAGGGCAAGTATGGAACTGTTGCCGATGCTCAGAAGGGTATCCCTAACGGCATATCTTTCGAGTATGTTTCGGGCCTCATCCAAAGCATAACCCTTCAGAAATCCGGAAAGATCGAACCGGATGCCGTAGCGATGTTTAGCCAGTGTACCATTACACAAATCTATCTCCACATCGACGCACATATCGTTCTTATAGCCGTCAGACTTTATACATATATCGAAATTGCCGTCGGTAAGTTCGTTATATCTCATCGAAAGATACAGCATCGACAGCAGTTCGTCGCTGACCTCTGCCGTAGTACCGGCCGTAATGTCATTAAGGTTTGCCAGTTCGCTGTCGGGATCGTAAAAATTTGCCAGTTTTTCCAACTGAACAATCTTATCCTGTACCTTACCTGCTATGGCTTTAAGGTCGTTTTCGTTTCTTCCGCATATCGCAATATCGACGCGCGTATGCATGGCCGTGAACCATGCGTAAAGCATACCACGTCCATTGTCGATATTCTTATATATATGCTCGAACGAACTCATCACTCTGTCGGTAGATTATCTACGTTTTTTACGGAACAAACCGATGATGCCGTATACGACAAGACGGATAACGCTCCATATGCAATATATGACGACTGTTGTGGTTACAACGTAACCCAGCGACCAGAAGAGTTCATTCCAGGGCGTATCGAATTTTTGTATTGCATAGACGTTCACGAGATTCGCTATCACGAAACACACAACCAACGTCCAAATTTCTATCTTTTTTCTTCTGACTGTAATTACTGTCTCTTTCATAACGTCTGTTTCGCTTGGTGTTTGTGATTAAGATAATTGAGTCTGTATTCGTGCGGGAATGTAAGTATTTTGCCCTGTTCGACAGCATCATATCCCAAAAGCACCATGGCACTCGCATAATAGCACTCTTCGGCTATCCGTTCAGGCTGCTTCTGGGTGATGACCGACTCGATGAAGGCATTGATGGCTTCCTGAGTACCGTCGGTCGTAATCTTGTAGTCTTCGCCCATGATATAGTTGCCCTTGACATCCTTGGCCACTTCGGGTTCCCAGCTCGTACCGGCAAAAGGAAGTTTTTCGAAAATCCTGTTTTGTACGTCGGTCATCATCTGCATGAATCCCGGAGCCGGTTTGGCCGGCGACCCGTCTTTAGTCCCGCTTTCGTAGTAATACATTCCCTTTTCGGGTTCTACGGTTCCGAGGTTACCCATGATCTGCTCTTCGAGGCCATAGAACTTGTTCGAGATGACTGATTCATAGGTAATGCGTCGTCCGTCGTCCATCGAGAATATACAGCTGACGTTATCCCACACTTCGCGACCGTCTTTCCAGAAGGTAATGCCGCCGGCGCCCATCACTTGTTCCGGCAATTTCTGCATCGCCCAGGTTCCGACCTGCAAAAGGTGGCCGCCCAGTTCGGTCAGAAGACCGCGTGAATACTCTTTGTAAAGTCTCCAGTTACGCAACCTTTCGAGTGACGGATCGGAAACTTTGTTACGCCAGCTGCCATTACGGAACCAGAAAGTACGCACTGCCTGAATCTCCCCGAATCTGCCTTCATGGATCATCTCCATGGCCTTCAGGTAACGCGGGTCGAAAAGACGCTGCTGTCCAACGAAGAAAATTCTTCCTGTCGATTTATATTTCTGATAGAGATCGAAACACTGGGCCACATTGTAGGCCATGGATTTCTCGAGATAAAGGTCTTTGCCAGCGTCGAGCGCATCCATCGCCATCGGATAGTGAAGATAAAGAGGTGTCGTTATAAATACGGCATCTATGTTTTTATCTTCCAACAGTTTACGATAGTCATCGTAAACCTTGGCTTTTGGGGCTATCTTCAGAGCCTCGTCTATCGAAGGCTGATAAATGTCGCATAGCGCAACTATCTCGGCCTTCGAATTCTTTTTGATAAAATTCATGAGGAACCTGCCTCTCGATCCTGGTCCGATAATACCGATCCTTACTTTTTCACCCACGGTCTTCGAAGTGTTCTCTTGCGCGAGTGCCGACATCCACGGAACTGAGGAAAGGAGTGTTCCGGCTCCAAGTCCGATCAGTCCAGCGTTTTTTAAAAAATCACGTCTGCTTAAATCTTTTTCCATAATTCAGGTTAGTGCAGAAGAAATGAAACCGCCTGCCGGCATCCGGCTTGATAAGTTCGACAGACAGGGCGGCAACCCCCCTTCCAGGTATTTAGTTTTTTGTTAATAGTATCAATCAAGTTATTCCCGACGCAGAAAATACGCCCGAAACATGCATTCTTTTTTTAAACGGAAGACTCCAGTTGTGCCATATCGCTCTTTTTCTGCACCGTAACCCTCGAGATCAAAATACTGACTTCATAGAGCAGGATTATAGGGAGCGACACTACTACAAGCGTAAATATATCGGTGGTCGGGGTAATTATGGCCGCTATTATAAATATTCCCACAATGGCATGTTTGCGGTATTTTTTCAAAATAGCAGGTTTCAAAACCCCGAATATCGAGAGTATCCACGAGATGATAGGCAACTCGAAACACAAGCCCATCAACAGCGACAAAAGCATCAGCGTGTTGACGTATGAGGTGAGGCTAATCATATTTATCACCTGCTCGCTAACCGTAAATGAGACCAAGAACCTGAGCGAAACAGGGAAAATGATAAAATAACTGACCAGCAACCCCAAAAAGAACGACAAAAAAGAGAACAATAAAACCCGCCCAGAATACCTGCGTTCATTGTCATATAACGCCGGCATGACAAAACGGTAGAGTTTGAAAAGCAAGTAAGGTATAGTAACCAGAAGGGCAACGTAAAACGAAACCTTCATATGCATGAGCACCTGGGCCGGCAGTTCCGTATTGATAAGCTGCACCAAGGTTCCGGTACCGCTCTCATGTTCCACGGGAGGAAGCAACGTATAAGTCACAAAATCCCATGAATTCGCAGCGAGCACCATATCGAACAACGGATCACGCAGAAAGACAAACGCTCCCAAGGTCAATAGCACCAATACTATGACCGGATAAGTCAGCGACTTACGGAGTTCATCCAGATGATCCCAGAAGGTCATGCTTCGATACTATTGCCCGTCTTTATCATCTTTAGAGGGAGTATCTTCAAGATCAGCCACTCCGTTGATTCCGTCCTTGAAACTCTTCACTCCCTTACCGACACCGCGCATAAGTTCGGGTATCTTCTTGGCGCCGAACAACAGGACAATGATTAGGACGATAAAAATAATCTCCGGGCCTCCCAATCCCATGAACAATGGCAAAAACATAGTTTTAAGTTTTTTTTGTTTGTAGCTTTCGTTTTCAGATCCGCTTCCATTTTACGAAAGCCGATTCATGCAATGATTAAAGCGGCAGGTTAATTATCCTGCCAAAAACTTGCACCCGCAGCATGCCAGCTACTCTTCGCAACCTTAAACGACATAAGACAGGTACATCATTGGCAAATATAGTAATTATTTATGTTGTTTATCTCAGAAAGTAGCACAAATTGTGCAGAAATTACAACAATTTATGCAACTCACATGAGCATACGGTTCGATCACAACTTAGACAAAAACGCCGAAACAGGTAATTTATTGTGCCGGCTGTCGATACCCGGGTATCGACAGCCGGCTGCATAAGAATCACGGAAATAATTACAGGGCATGGCGATAGTGCAACTCGGAACGATGGCCAGGACAATGATAATTATAGTATATGTGACACAAACCTTGAAATCTGCCATACCAACAATGACACGGAATACGACAAAAGCATTCTCGACAGGCCATGCCGTCAATTACAGCCAGCACCGTTTGGATCATTTTAACGGTACCGTTTTTGCTTGCTTTAATAACGTCAAACTGTACCAGCATCTGCAAAACATAGATGAAGTTTAATTCCAGAGCCTTTTATTGCATCGGCTAAGGCATATGAACAAGAGACGAGCTTGTTTCCAAATGACGACAATATTCGCAGAGAGCAAAAATACAGATGATTGGCAGCCGGCCACCCAACCTGTTCCGATCATTGGCCGCGAACTAATGGTTTCGGGCTCGCTTCTGTCGTTACATCCAATTAGCGACGAATATCAATAAATCATAAAAATTTCTTATAATTACGGCCAAATCTCGTTTAGAAGGAGGTATGTATCACGTCAACTTTTTTTTTTGCTTTTCGACATGGAAGGGATTAAGAACATTATTTTCGATATGGGAGGGGTGTTGATCGACCTCGACCGCGAAGCATGCATAGAAGAGTTCCGTAAACTGGGTTTCCCGGAAGCAGACGAAATGCTTAACACATACAGACAGAAGGGAATATTCAAGGAGCTCGAAATGGGGGTTATATCGCCGCAGGAACTATACGATTACATAAACCGTGAAGTAGGACACCACATCCCGTCGGAAAAGATAGACAAAGCGTTATGCGCTTTTCTAACCGGACTTTCCACCTACAAACTCGACATGTTACTGCATTTGAGGGAGCAATACCGCATCTTCATGCTCTCAAACACCAATGCAATCATGATGCCCCATATCGCGCGGACTTATTTTACGCAACAGGGATTAACTGTCGACAACTATTTCGAGCGTTTATTCCTCTCTTACGAAATGGGGATGCTCAAGCCCGATCCTGAAATATTCGAAGCGGTTCTGAACGAAACGGGCATCAAAGCAAAAGAGACATTGTTTATCGATGACGCGGAACCCAACGTAGAGACGGCACTATCTCTCGGATTTCGCACATATCTTCCGGCTCAGGGAGAGGATCTCAGACACATATTCCTATAGTAAGTGGACATAAAAAACAGAGGCGAATCATGCTATGATTCGCCTCTGTTTTTTATGAAAGGTTCCGATTACTTTATATTAAGTTCGGTCTTGACCAATGGCGTCAAATCAATCAAGACAGCAGGATCGAAATACTCCAGAACGTTAACATTAAATACTGCGGCTATATTATTCGACTTGCTGACCTTCGTGATTGCCTCCGATATCCTATCCATGAGAGGCTTTGTCAACTCCTGTTCTTTAGCCTGTATATCCAACTGGGCTTGCTGTTGAAATTCCTGGATCCTCTGCAAAAGTCCCTGAAGTTCCCTTTCCCTGTCGCGTTTTACAGCGTCGCTCAAAGTAGTCGTCGATTTCTGGTATTCTTCGAGTTTCTTATTGTATTCAACCTGCATCGTCTCCAGCTGGTTGTTCAGATCTGTGAAGAAACTCTGCAATTTCGATTGAAGAGAATCCACATCAGGCATCTGCATAAGTATCTGCTGAGCATCTACATACCCGAATTTCTGCGCACTCGCACCAACTGCACTAAGCATGAAAACCCCGCAAAATGCCACAAGTGTCTTGATCAATTTTCTCATAATAATTTCGCTATTTTTATTTGGTTAATTCTATTATCTCTTCCGTTTTATCGAGGGACGGGGTGTAATAAAGTATGGAAGGATTGGAGGCTATGTCGAGTACCAAGCCGAAGTTGTTATCCTCGGCATACTTGTCGATTGCCGCAAAAACCTTATCCTGTATAGGCTTTATCAACTCCAGCCGTTTTTTGAACAACTCGCCTTCCTGACCGAAAACCGTCTCTTCGTATTTTATGACCTCACGTTCACGCTGTATGATCTCATCCTCACGGACAGCTCTGGAAGCCTCTGGCAGCATACTCTTCTTGCTCTGGTAATCCTGATACAATGCCTCGATCTGAGCATAGGCATCATCAATGTTTTTCTGATAGTTTTCCGCCTGTTGGTCCAATGTTTCGAGCGCCTGGACATAAGCCGGTATGGACTTGAAGATTTTCTCGGTGTTGACTATCATGTAATTTTGTGCCTGTAGGGTATAAGCTGCCAAAAAGACGGTTGCTCCGGCAAGCAATACTTTTTTCATAATCTTTTTCATAGTGCTGGAATTTTTAATTTTATATTATAACGTAAATATAGTAAATTTATGATAATCTACTAAAATTGAGTGCCAAATACGTAATGCAACTGTCCGCCTGACTTTTTGCTGGCTCCGACAGCACGGTCGAAACCGTATGCCCAGTCAACGCCGATCATACCTACGATGGGAAGCACCACCCTTATCCCGAAACCTGCCGAACGTTTGAGTTTGAACGGATCGAACTTGTTCCATCCGCTGAATGCATTACCGCCCTCGGCGAACGCAAGTGCGTAAGCCTGTGCCTGTGCACTCATTACGATAGGATAGCGCAGTTCCAACGAGACCTTATTATATACGTGGGCATAATCCCCGGTAGTACTTAATGGCGTGAGTGCTCCGTTTTCATATCCCCTGAGCCCTATAACGTCCACACCATATATATTATATCCGGACATGCCATCTCCTCCTACATCGAAGCCTTCGAAGGGCGATTGTTTATATTTGTTGTAATGTCCGAGATAGCCCATCTCCACTTTGGCCATCAAGACCAGATTACGGTCGAATCCGCGCGCTATCGTATTGTACCACTCGCCTTTGAGTTTCCATTTATGGTATTCTATCCATTTGTAACGTTTTTCTTCGGGCATGTTTTCATCTTTGTAATCGCGCCCGTCCAACAGCGAGTACGGTGGCGTAAGCGAAAGCGAAATGGAAAATTCCGAACCGCTCGAAGGGAAAATGGGATTATCTATGGTGTTACGGGCAAATACCGTGTTCAGCGCTATCACATTGGAGGTTCCGTTGCTTATGACAAAATAATTCCAATCCTTAAGCATATATGCCTGGTAGGATAGTTCGTTATAAAGGGTAAAGTTCTGGTCTGGCCACGACAGCCTGCGGCCGATACCCGCAGCAATTCCGACAGTACGGAAATGCTTGGTTGCCTTCCTCCCTAACGATGTGGCATTTGTTTCATTTGAGTAGTGCATGCTCACGCTCAGAGAATTCGGTTTCTTTCCGCCGAGCCATGGTTCTGTGAATCCTAATGAATAAGCCGAGTAATACTTACCATTGGTTTGCGCCATAATAGCCAGTTGCTGGTTCTGCCCCTGCGGATAAGGTCGCCATTCATCCTTTTTAAAGAAGTTCTTTATCGAAACGTTATTCAGGATAAGCGAAACCGATCCCACGAACATACCTGCACCCCATCCGCCTGATATTTCGGCGCGGTCGCTAGCCTGCTCTTCGAGATTCCACGTAAGGTTTACGAGGTCCTTACGGCCAGGAACGTCGCCGAGCTGCGGAGAGAGCGATTCCGGATTAAAGTGCTGCGTCCCGGCCAGCAGACGCAGGGTACGCATGATAAGGGCACGGTTGTACAGATCGCCCGGGAGTGTCGCAAGTTCGCGACGAATAACCTCGTCGTTAACCCTGTAATTACCTACTATGTTCACTTCGTTCCATCGGGCAGGCTGACCCTCTATAATATTGATCGTAATATCTATCGAGTCCTGTCCCACAACCGTTTCCACCGGATTGATCTGCGAGAAAAGATATCCTTCGTTCTGATAAAGCGATGATACGGTATTCGGGTCTTCCGGATTATCTTCAGCGCCGATACCGAGATTCTTGTTGATTTTTTTCTTGTCATAGGTATCGCCGCGCTCCATGTCGAACAGTTTGCCGAGATAATCCGTACTGTAAAGGCTGTTGCCGACCCAGTCTACGTCGCGTATGAAAAATTGATTGCCTTCGCTGACATTTACCTTGACACCGATTCTGTTGTCGCTGATCCTGTATACCGAATCGGAGATTATATCGGCATTGCGATAACCTTTCGAATTATAAAAATCTATGAGATTCTCCTTGTCGTTTGCAAATTCCTCTTCGTTGAACTTCGAACTCTTGAATATGTTGAAACTTACCTTATTCGTTTTTTTGAATGTGCGGCGAAGACGTTTGTCCGTAAATGCCTCATTGCCCTCGAAGACGACATCGCCTATCTTGACCCTCGGTCCCCTGTCAACAAGGAATGTTACATCCACTATATTACGACCGTCAGAGTTGGGAACGTTGGAGATCCTGACATCAACATTGGCATTGAGAAATGATTTTTCGATAAGATAGTCTTTAATGCCCTTGATATTCTTATCTATAATGTAGTCGGACAATTCGCTACCGCCACGGGTTATCTTGAGTTTTTCCTTGATTTCGCTCACCTGCCCACCACGGAGGCCCTCTATATTCCATGAATTCACCCTCGGACGCTCCGTCAACTCGACGAACAACACAACGCTATCGCCTTCTATTTCGGCCGTGATATCGACATCGGAGAAGTTGCGCATGTTCCAGAGTTTGGTCATCGCAGATGATATGTAAGAGCCCGGGATCGTAGCCTGATCGCCAACCTTGAGTCCCGCTACGGCCATCAGCGTATTGGCATCGAGAAATTTAAGCCCCGATATCCTTATATCCTTAACGGTATACATTTTCGGATAGTCATAGTCCATCATTGGTGGACGCTGGTTGTCCGATTCGGCCCCGGCGGCCGGCGACTGTGCGAATACCTGTGTTGCACAGCAAACCACCAGGATTATTAAGGACAATAAATGGTTCTTCATATAATTTCTCTCAACTGTTTACTTTTTTACATCTATCTTTCCGAACCTACGTTCCCTGCGACCGTATTCTTCTATCGCTTTATCCAACTCATCGGCTCCGAAATCGGGCCAGTAGGTATCGGTGAAATACAACTCTGCGTATGCCGCCTGCCAAAGCAGAAAATTACTAAGACGGCACTCGCCACCCGTACGTATCACAAGATCAGGATCGGGATAATCAGCCGTATACAGATGCTCCGAGATATTTTCACAAGTGATCGCTTCCGGTGAATAATGTCCTTGAGCCACCTCCGAAGCTATCATTCTGGCTGCGCGCGTTATCTCGTTGCGTGCGCCATAATTGATGGCCAGAAGAACGGTCATTTTCTTTCCTTCCGCTGTTTTTTCCTCTATCCATCCGAGCTCTTCCACCACAGCGGCAGGCATACTCTCCCTGTCGCCTATGGCTCTGACTTTTATCCCGTTTTTCGCCAATTCGGCAGCCTCCTTGCGAATACTGCGGCAAAGAAGCGACATCAGTCCTTCGACTTCTTCCTGGGGCCTGCCCCAGTTCTCTGCCGAAAAAACATAAAGAGTCAAGAAGTCGACTCCGATATGAGCACACCGGTCTATCGTACTTCTGACGCTATTTATGCCGTTCTCATGCCCGTAAAGGCGATCATGTCCCTGGTTTTTCGCCCAGCGACCGTTTCCGTCCATTATTATAGCAATATGACGGGGTATTTTCTGGTTATCAATCATTAAAGCTGTTTCAGGCTTTTGAATTGCAAATATAACATTTAAAGACAACAAACAGGCTCATCGGGTCAGTTCTTGTGTAAAAATATGGACTGCGGCTCACCCTTTTTTCTCATCCCTGCGGTCGAAGCCCCACATCATTTTATTCCTTAACGTGTCGTAAAACGATATATTTTGCAACTTGACCAAAAACACGGAATTTTTAGCCCTCGACACCTTGAAATGCGCCCCGTCGCATACGGTCCAATTGACACTGTCGAGCGAAACGAAGCATTTTTCTCCACGCGACGACACTCTGAACGTGACACTGCTATTGTCGGGCAGGACGATCGGACGCATCGTAAGGTTGTGCGGAGCTATCGGTGCCAGCACGAGGCAATCGCATTGCGGTGCCACCACAGGTCCTCCGACACTTAACGAATAGGCAGTCGATCCGGCAGGGGTAGACAATATGACCCCGTCGCCCCAGTATGTAGCCACCATCTCGTCATTGACATACGCCTCCACGGCTACCATTCCAGTACCGGCACGCTGTATCGTGAACTCATTAAACGCGTAAGGATGAGCCAGAGGCTCGGGAAAGTCGCCCGAAGCATCGAGCAACGCCCTGATCTCCACGTCATAGCGCCGTAATCTCAGATCTTCCAAAGCCTGACCGAGAGACTCCTTGGGAACATTGGCAAGAAAACCGAGCCTGCCCGAATTCACACCGAGTATAGGTGTCCCGTGCAATCCGATGGTTTTCACACATTCAAGGAACGTACCGTCCCCGCCATAACTCAAAGCCACGGCGTCTTGAAATGCATCCGTGTCACTTGCATCATAACGTTGGCCGTGGGACACCGGACGGCCGGTCAGCGCAGCCACCGTTTCGGCGAATTCTGTGTTCACCATATAATCGAGGCCCGATCCGCCAAGTGTATCCATCAGCGAACTGACCGACTCCTGCGTATGAAACGAACCTGCGCGTGAAAATAACAATATCCTCATAGTGGCGAATTATGGCGAAAAAATTAATAACTTTACAACGTTTTACGGGCCTGTCCAATGCAAACCGATTAAGCCAATGCCGCACCAGGCTTTCCGGAACAAGGCAATTACCGGACAAAAGTAACCTTTTATTATGACAAAGTTAAGTGTCAATATCAATAAAATAGCTACGCTGCGCAATTCGCGCGGCGGCGACATTCCAAACGTAGTACGCGCAGCACTCGACTGCGAACGTTTCGGAGGAGAAGGAATAACCGTCCATCCGCGCCCGGACGAACGTCACATCCGTTATCAGGACGTTAGAGAGTTGAAAAAAGTTCTGACTACAGAATTCAACATCGAGGGCAATCCCATAGACAGCTTCACGAAACTGGTGCTCGAGGTAGTTCCGGCACAGGTCACACTCGTCCCCGACGCTCCAGACGCCATAACCTCCAACAACGGCTGGGATACCCGGAAAAACCTCGACTACCTTAAAAGTATGGTCGAAACATTCCATAAAAAAGATATCCGCGTTTCCATATTTCTCAATCCGGATGTGGAAATGGTTCGTTATGCCAAGGAAACAGGAACAGACCGCATAGAGTTCTACACCGAAGCTTACGCCCGGGAATATGCGACCGACCGGAAAAAAGCAATAGAACCATATCTGAAAGCAGCCATAGAGGCACAGAAACTCGGACTCGGCATAAACGCGGGACACGACCTCAATCTCGAAAATCTCGGTTATTTCGCACGTACTATACCAGGTCTGCTCGAAGTCTCCATAGGACACGCTCTCATCTCCGACGCCCTCTACCTGGGACTGGAAAACACCATACAACTATACCTTCGCGAACTCAAACAGACACCTAAAACAAATAACGATGAAAAACCTTAAAGACCTGTTAAACTCAAAAAACATCAAAACTCTCCTCGTAATAGGACTTATAAAGAAAGCGGTTGTCGTGGCCATGCTCTTCCTGCCACAATGGCTTTCAGCACAGAGCGACCTGGAAAAACGCATAATCAGCCAGTTTGAAGTACTGCCGATAACGTCCAAAGACATCGTATTCCTCGGCAACAGCATCACCGAACGCGGACTCTGGTCCGAGATCTTCAACGACGTCCATTGCAAGAATCGCGGAATCGGAGGCCAGCAGACACAAGACATACTCGAACGTCTCCATCAGGTGACAGACGGCAAACCCAAAAAGATATTCCTGTTGATCGGCATCAACGACCTCAACGGCGATCCGGCACGTACAGCCAAGGCAGTTGCAAATATCAGAACCATCATCGAACGCATACAGACAGAGTCGCCTAAAACAAAACTCTATGTACAGAGCATCCTTCCGGTAGGTAAAAACAGGGAAGAAAAAAACAGAGAGGTGAAAAAAGCAAACCCCGAGATTAAAAAAATATGCGATGAAAAAGGCGTGACCTACATAGATATACACAGCGCTTTCGCCGACGAAGAGGGTTACCTCAAGCAAGAATACACTATCAATGACGGACTTCACCTCAACGGTGCCGGCTATATGGCCTGGGCAGAGATTCTCCGTCCATACGTTAAGAAATAAAGATAGTATCCCCCATATTTTCAGGGTTCTGCGCAGGTCGTCGGCAAAGCCGCGCATCATCAGGCAGCGCAGCGATGCCGCACAACAGTCTTACAAAACACAAAAAAACACCGGTATCAATACCGTAAAGCACAAATAAACCTAACTCTATAAACTTATGAAGTTCGCAACAAGTCTGATAAAAAAGGCGATTATACTCGCAATAATGCTCGTTCCCAACTTTATCTCGGCACAGAGCAACTACTATTTTCAAAGGAAGACACTTTTCGAAACCCTGCCGATCACCTCTAAGGACATCGTATTCCTTGGCAACAGCATCACCGACGGCGCCGAATGGGCCGAAATATTCGACAACCCGAGAATCAAAAACAGAGGCATCAGCGGCGACCGGACACAAGGCGTACTCGACCGTCTCTATCAGGTAACAGACGGCAAACCCAAAAAGGTATTCCTGTTGATCGGCATCAACGACCTCACGGCTGTCGAAACCTCGCAGGTTATCGACAACATCAAGAAAATCATAGACCGCATAGGTACAGAATCACCCAAGACGAAACTGTATGTGCAGAGTATCATGCCGGTCGGCCAGCGGTTGAGCAAAAAAATGGAATTGGTTCCCGGCGTGAATAAGGCCATCGAAGAGTACTGCGCACAAAAAGGCGTAACCTATATCGATCTCCATCCGGCATTGGCCGACGAAAACGGATGGCTGCGCAAAGACTATTCGAACGACGGCCTCCACCTGTTGGGAGAAGGCTACAAAGCCTGGGCCGACGTACTCCGTCCATACGTGAAATAATACGGACCGAACAATTTGAAAACAATTTGAATATGGCCGGAGCATAGACACCGGCCATATTCAAATACCAAAGACAGATACCGCAATGCCACTTGCCAATCCGATATTCAAACAAATAGGATCCATAGCCGACAAACTCGGCGTAAGGGTTTTCGTAGTTGGAGGATATGTGCGAGACTGGTTCCTGCACCGCCCATGTACCGACATAGACGTAGTCGTAGTAGGCAGCGGCATAGAGGTAGCCCGAGAACTCGGACGACAACTAAAAACCAAGGTAACGGTCTTCAAAAACTTCGGTACAGCCATGCTCCGCGCCGGCAGTCTGGAGGTCGAATTCGTAGGCGCACGAAAAGAGTCGTACCGTGCGGACTCACGCAAACCTATCGTCGAGGACGGCACGCTCGAGGACGATCAGAAACGGCGCGATTTTACGATAAACGCAATGGCATGGTCGCTCAATGCCGACTCCTTCGGGGAACTTGTAGACCCGTTCAACGGCATGTCCGACCTCGAAAACTGCATCATACGCACCCCGTGCGACCCGGATGTGACATTCTCGGACGATCCGCTGCGAATGATCCGCGGCATCAGATTCGCCTCCCAACTCGGATTCGACCTCGAACCCGAAACATTCGACGCCATTACTCGCAACCGAGAGCGAATAGGAATAGTCTCGATGGAACGCATCGTGACCGAACTGAACAAGATTCTTTTGTCTCCGGTTCCATCCATCGGATTCGAACTTCTAGACATGACCGGATTGTTGCCGCTCATATTTCCGGAGATCAGTGCCATGAAAGGCATTGAAAAAGTCGGCAAACATGCCCACAAAGATAATTTCATCCACACGCTCAAGGTTGTGGACAACATAGCCCCAAAAACAAACGACCTATGGTTACGGTGGGCTGCCTTGCTTCACGATGTGGGGAAACCCGCTACAAAAGCATACGACAAACGGACAGGATGGACATTCCACGGCCATGAGGTGGTCGGATCAAAGATGATACCAGGTATCTTTCGCAGGCTCAAACTTCCGCTGAACGACAAGATGAAGTTTGTCCAAAAGATGGTATTTCTGCATTTGCGTCCAATTGCCCTCGTGGAAAGTACGGTTACGGACTCGGCCGTAAGGCGCCTGCTGTTCGAGGCCGGCGATGACATAGAATCTCTGATGATGCTTGCAGAATCGGACATAACATCAGGAATCGAGGCCAAAGTAAAACGTTATCTAAAAAATTTCGGGCTGGTACGCGAAAAAATGCGCGAGATCGAAGAAAAAGATCGCATCCGCAATTTTCAGCCACCCATATCCGGCGAACTCATCATGGAGACCTATGGAATAGCCCCCTGCCGTCTCGTAGGCGAAATAAAGGCTGCCATCAAAGAGGCAATACTCGACGGCAGGATCTCAAACAATTACGGCGAAGCATACGCCATGATGGAAGAACTCGCTCGGGAAGCAGGCCTCGTAAAGGTCAAATAATCACCACATCGCTTTTGTACCACAGGCAACCCACGTCAGCGGTCTTCCATTCCGTATGACTGGTCAATAGCTGAAAGAATCTCTGCGCGCTGTTTTTTAGTCATCCCGTCGATCACCAAGCGGAACGACTCCCTTATCAACCCTTGCATAAATGCCATCGGCAAGTCGCCCTGTGCATTCACGCTGATCCAGTGTCCTTTGGCCATGTGTACAGGCGGACCTATCTCCGCATAACGATCCATAAGTTCAGGAATCAGAACCGGATCTGTCTTAACGTTAAAAAACCTGAAGTCCGTCATATCGGCATACGCAAACATCTTACCGCCTATTTTATACACGAGCGTATCTTCATCGAAAGGCATGCACTCCTCGGCCAGCGGCAGCGAAAGGCAGAACTCCCTGAAATTGATTATATCCATAGGACACGGTCTTTGAAGTAAATATAATCCATTTTTACAATGAGAGCAAGACATCGCCGGGTTTAAAACGGAAGACGGCCCCTTTTGAGGGCCGTCCGTGTCAATAGAACATCGAGTATATGGTTGTTATACTAAAAGATCCTATTTAACGCTACTTACGCAACAACTTCCACGTTTACTGCCTGTTCGCCTTTTTTGCCTTCCGAGATTTCGAATTCAACGTTCTGTCCTTCTTCGAGACCGCGAAAACCTTCTTTGTTAATGCCAGTGTAGTGAACGAAAACGTCGCTACCTGCTTCGGTTGTGATAAAGCCATAACCTTTGGCCGAATCAAACCATTTTACTTTACCTTTCATAAAAATTTGGATTAAGAATATAATATCAGCAAAGGAAAGCAAAATGTTCGGTTTTACAATAGGAAAGCAAAGTTTTTTAGCATATCGGCCGTATTACGTCACCAGTCCGACTTTATTTGTCAAAGAAATGTGTTTATCTACAGACATATTTTGAGACACATGGTGACCTCTTGCGTTTGCCAGAGAAAGATCGTGAAATGTGCCGACACATGGAAAATCATTTCCGTGACACATATAATGTTTAGCCCCGCCGCGGCGGGGCTAAACATTATATGTGATTTCCTATCTATTCAAACCTAATGCTGGCTTTCATGGCCTCCATCAGATCTATTTGGGATGTGTCAAGGCCGTCATACGTAAAGCCGAAATTAAGCGCAAATCCATCTCTGACCATAGAATACCACTCTTGGGTGACTATATATGAACCGTAATCCGCCTCAAGTTTCATTTTATAGAAAGGTTTACCGCCCATTCTGCTCATGGTGATAGGAACGTCAAAATTTTTGTAGGGCATTCCCGAAGCAAGGAACAACTGCAACGCCTGTCGCAGATAATGTTCGCCTGTTCTGACTTCCGGATACCATTTTAGATTCTCGGCAATGATCTGTACGCTGGGGTTGAAATTATCGCTTACCGTACCCGGTTCTGTTTTAAACATAGTCAACAGCGGTATGCTCTGCAACTCCATAATCCTGGCCACCTGATCCCTTACTGACTTGTTAGGAATGGCCTCAACAGCATTCTGGCTGGCCTCTGTCAGTTTCTGTCTGTTAAAAATGTACCAGTTTTTAGGCACATCAATACGGAAATCGAAATACGAATTATAATAAGTGGTGCTGTCAAGTCTGCCGGTATCGAAAATTTTTTCACTCTTGTTCTTGCAAGAATAAGATCCGAAGACGATGAATAACGCCGCTACGGCCATAATGCCATACCTAATCAGCCTGATAATCGATGAATTCTTCATAATTGTTGTAGTATTTTTAGCAATCAGTATTTCAAAACCCTAATCGGTACATTGTCGTTATAACGCACACAAGAGCCACTTATTATTGCAGCTAAATACATTTCCTCCCCAATGGGCCTTTCTGAGAAGAAAGGCAAGAGTGCAGCTCACACGTATTCGAGACATAACATATAGTTTCCAGCCCGCCTATAATACATTCAGAGGAATATTCCCAAGAGCGGCAATATCGGGATTCATGCCTTTACGAGGAGCCGATGTTTACAAATATATGAAAATACACGGAACTGTTTCCAAAACAAAAAGGGAAACTTTCATTTCCCTTATGCCACTCTATATATGATATGTAACAAGGATTTTACTCCTCTTCTTTCATATTGGTGAACACATTGGTTACGTCGTCGTCTTCCTCGAGTTTCTCAACCAATTTGTTGATCGACTCGCGTTGCTCCGGCGTAACATCCTTCGTATCGGTCGGTATGCGCACGAACTCGCCGCTAACAATCTCGAAACCCTTATCCTCAAGATATTTCTGCACCTCGCCATAAGACTCAAAAGGCGCATAGGCGTTGACATTGCCCTCGTCGTCTATAAACAACTCGTCCACACCGTAATCTATCATCTCGAGTTCCAGCTCGTCTGCGTCTATCTCCTCCGTGGGTTTGAAACGGAAATGGCATTTATGTTCGAACATAAAGCTCACGCTTCCGCTTGTTCCCAACGATCCTCCCATTTTGTTGAAATAGCTGCGTACATTTGCAACTGTACGGGTAGTGTTGTCGGTGGCAGTCTCCACAAGTATGGCGATACCGAAAGGTCCGTAGCCTTCGTAGACCATCTCCTTGTAATCGCTAGTATCTTTGCTGATGGCACGTTTGATAGCCCTTTCGACATTCTCCTTGGGCATATTTTCGCTCTTGGCATTCTGGATAAGCATCCTCAAACGCTGGTTAGACGAGGGATCGGGACCACCCGCCTTGACCGACATTTCAATGGCCTTTCCTATCTTCGTAAATACACGGGCCATATTGCCCCAACGTTTCAGCTTGGCTGCTTTTCTATATTCAAATGCCCTTCCCATAATAATTTTGATTTTGAATGTGCAAATATAATGAAAGCCAGGATGAACTCAAACTTGTTTAAATGAAATTTTCGGCAACCCATATAGAATATAAAATTGCAGACAAAACGCAATGCCTGGCAAAGCCCCCGAGAAAAAATATTACCTTTGTCTCTGATTAATTTATGCCAATAATGAAGGAACAGGTTGACAAAGCGGTCGAAGTACTGCGAAAAGGAGGGCTGATACTATATCCAACCGATACGGTTTGGGGAATAGGATGCGATGCCACAAACAGCGAAGCAGTTCAGAAAATATACAACCTAAAGCGTTCCCACGACAAAAAAGGGATGCTTGTACTGGTCGACTCGGCTGACCGGGCGGCAAGATATGTGAATAATGCGCCAGATGTGGCCTGGCAGCTTTTCGAACTCGCCGACAAGCCGCTAACTCTCATACTCCCAGGAGCAGCAGGGGTTGCCGAAAACCTCATTCCTGAAGAAGGCACAATCGGGATACGCATACCAGATCACGAATTCTGCCATGCCATGCTGCGCAAATTCGGACGTGCCGTGGTATCCACATCGGCCAACATATCGGGGGAACCGACCCCGACAGATTTCAGTTCCATAAGCGACGAGATAAAAAACGGCGTGGATTTTGTCGTAGATGCCGTGTATGAGCAGGGGGCAACGGGCAAAGCATCGTCCATCATAATGCTCGGACAGGATGGCGAAATAAAAATAATAAGAGAATAATGAAATATGAAGACAAAATTAGATATACAGATAAGGTTCGCGGACGTCGACATGCTCCGCCATGTGAACAACGTAAACCTGCAACACTATTATGACCTCGCCAAGAATTATCATTTCTCTCAAATCATAGGACTCAGGCCAGGATATACCAGCAAGAGCATTATCACTGCCGCAACAAACTCGTCATATTTCAAACAAACGAGGGTGGACGACGACATATACGTCGAAACACAAATAGAAAAAGTCGGACATAAAAGCATAACGCTCTTCCAACGCATCATAGCACGCCCGACCGGCGAAGTCAAATCCGAAAGCCGATCGGTAATGGTTACTTACGATTTCGAGCACCAGACATCCATACCGATTCCGGATGACTGGAGAGAGAAGTTCGAAGCCTCGATAGAAAAGCTGTAAACGTTGCGTCACGCCATACTCATACATGCCCATCGCCTCCCGGAGCAGTTCGGACGGCTGTGCGCGGCCCTTCGTCATCCAGATTTCGACATATACGCAAACATAGATGCGAAATCAGACATACAGCCATTCCGCGATGCGGCTCCCCAGGTCAAGTTCATAACCAACCGTATCAATATCAAGTGGGGCCACTGGTCGCAAGTGGAGGCCACACTCAATTCCATGCGCTGTATAGCGGACTCGGGGAATGACTACGGCTATGTCATATTTATCAGCGGACAGGACTATCCGGTGCGTCCACTTGACGAAATAGCCGAATTCCTTGACATGGCCGGACAAGAATTCATAGGCACCTCATCAAAGTCAGTCATAGACAAGAAGGAGTTCCGCCGTCTCGAAAAACGTTACACAAAACGCTGGCTGTTCTTGTGTCGCAAAAGCCCACTGTCGGTGTTTAACAAGACGCTGCATTTCCTCCCGGACAAAAAACATATATTCCCGTTCTACAAGGGATCTTCATGGTGGAATCTGACTTTCGACTGTGTGCTGTACATTCTCGATTTTGTAAAGACGCATCCGGCCATTGTCAGATCCTATTGCAGAAGTTTATGCCCCGACGAAATTTTCTTTCAGTCTCTTCTGCATGCCTCTCCCTTCAAGGACCGTTTGGTCGACAGGATATTCCGTTACATGGACTGGTCGGCGGGAGAATCAGGTCCCAGAACCCTCACGGTTGCAGATTTCGAGGCAATAATATCGAGCGACGCATGGTTTGCACGTAAAGTAGACATCGCCAAAGATGCGAAATTGGCCGATATGCTCGACGCTCACATATCCGCAAAAGCAGGGACAGACCAGAACACAGTCCGGCAGTCCACGATTCAATAAACACCGGGAACCACGACTTCAGTTACCGGAATGCCGACCACATACGGCAGCGAGTCTCAGCCTACATGGGCACACTGCGTAAACTCCGGTCAGAGCCATACTCTCACATGCCGATTCTATCTTTCTGTCGCACCTGCGTTCATCAGCGTCGCCCACGACATGAACATACGACTGGACCCTTCTGGCCGGCTTTTCGCGACAGCCCGCTTCGTATATGGCATTTCGAGTCCCATCCTGTCATGATAATGTCTGTAAGGCAATTCATATATCGGTGAAAAGTTTCCACGACCTTTGGACGATATCTCCGGTCCAAAAATCTTTTTTCCTCTGTAATCGACATACTGCTCATATGGAACATCCTCTCCCAACATGTACTTTGCCGTATATTCGAATCCGGCAGCCAATCGGTTGTCGTATGCCGAATAGAGGTCATAACTCTGATTATAAGCAATCTCGCATGCCTGGGCGAGGAATCCAAGTCCCATTTGGGTATGTCCCATATCCCGTCCGCTCTCCTGGCACTGGCCATTGGCATAGAAGTAATTGTCTATCGCACTGTTACTGTCGCCTTCGAGCAGATGCCGGTATGCCCTCTCGAAGATGTCGCGCCTGTCGGTAAAAATGCCTATACACATCATGGTACGACATATAGCCGCATCCCAGTTACCGTTATATGTGGGTTGAAAATCCTCTATCACCGGATACCAAACCTCGAGTATCATCCTTTCGAAAGCGGCAATTCCGTCCCTGTCCCACTTTTTATAGACATGTCTGAGTATCTCGGCGGCGTTGAGATATTGGGTTCCGCCCATGCCGATCAACAGTTTTCTGTCGCCCATGGTTACCGAATCGAGCTTACAGGACCATGCATCTATGATTTCTATTGCCTTTTCCGCATAAGCGTCGTCCTTCTCGACCAGCCATTGCAGCATCATAGTGTATGCGGCACGTCCATCGTCCATAAAATCGTTGCCGCCTATGTCAGGCTTATTGTAAGGTCCCCGGGCCACATGGCTGCGTGGTTTCGCCACATAATCGAGCGATGCATATTTTGACTCCTGCAACTCCTTCCATGCCGATCGCCAGGGTTCTTCACCCGACTTGACGTTTTTCCTCACCTCCCTTAGATCCGCACGCGAATGCGACATTCCGGGATGCACCATTTTCGAACCGACGCCACCGCAAGCCGCAAATGCCGACCACACGGTGATACAGAATAATGCTAAAAATCTTTTCATAATATTGCTGTTGCCCAGGCGACTATAATTAATGTTCATATCGTTGCAATTCTTAGCCTGCATTACCGCGCCCGTTACCGGACACTATCAGAATAGTCCTTCCACAACTTCTACGACCTTGTCCGGTGATGGATCGAGTGGAAAAACATACGACGGCTTGAGATAATGCAGTTCACCGCCCTTGGCTTTCAGCTCCTCTCTAAAATGGCGTTCGCCGCCGCCCGTAATATTAAGCATTATGGTAGCCGACTTGTCGATCATCCCTGCTTTAACAGACTTGATCAGAGATGAGGTAGCCACACCGGCAGCGGAGTATATATCGACCCCTTCGGTCTCTTCGAACAATTTGCAGGCTGCCCGCAATTCCTCGTTGGTCACAGCCATCACGTCGCCGTTGGTATCCTTCAGGGCATCGTATAATCCACCGCGAACGCCCCATGGCGGACGCCGGTTCGAAAGGACTTTCGCATCGATAGTCTCGGCGTCGGCACGCGCCTGATCATCATCGTAAGGCAGCATGGCGCGCGAGTCTGCCTTCCATGCTTCGTACATCGGCAGGAAGGGCACATTCTGCGAGACAATGAGTCTCATCTTGTTGTCTCCGAAACGTCCGTCCTCGATAAAACGCATATTTGCCTCCCACGCCGCGATGGCACCGGTACCGCTGCCCACCGCCTGGAAATAATAATCCGGAATCCGGCCTATTGCTGTCACGGCCGAAAGAACAGTAGTCGACATGCCGTCCCGACGTGCCACATTCTTGCATCCGCCCTCGGCTATGAACTTCGACGATTGCAATGCAAGATTACTCAGATGTATGGCGTCGAAATAATCCCCGCCGTTGCGAGGACATATGAGTTTCACACAGTCGTTCAATGGAGTATCGAACCACAGTGCTCCGATATTTTCTTCCGGGACACTGAGCAACAGAGGGATATTGTTATCCGAACAAACCTTCGCGAATGCACGGGCTGTATTTCCTGCCGACGCCACGACGAGAACACGTTTCTCGTCAGGCGACATACGGCCGCAAACCACATAAGCCTCCGTTTCCTTGAACGAACAGGTGGTCATATTCGCACCCTTAGCGGGCCAGTAACCGCTGAAGGTGATCCACAGGTTCTCTAATCCGAGTTTATCGGCGAGACCCTCGCTTTTATATGTTACCGGAGCCGACGACCCTCTCAATATCCGGCCGACAGGCAGCCAGTCTGCAAACTTATACAGTCCGAGGCTGTCATCACCTATCTCTATCTGCCTTTTCGCATATAACGCCCTTACAAGCGATGGCGAATCGGAACTGCACTGCGGATCGTCGAGCGTCCAGCCCGTATCTTTAAATTTACGGCCGCCGGCCACATTCTGCAAAATGTACTCAGTTGGTTTGAAATCTTTCATCTATGTATCTTAAAATTACTTTTTTACCGGTTTCACTGTGTATCCTGCTCGCCTCAACAGACTTATCAGCCCCTGCTCGCCTATAAGATGGAATGCCCCGACTGCTATGAATGTCGGGTTTTGCGCCATGATATCTGGCAATACCTTCATCCATTCCATATTCCGTCCTGCACCTATATAGTCGTCATCCTCGGCTCCGATACCGCACAACGCCTCTATCTCCGCCATCTGCCTCTCGGTATATCCGCGAGCCCGGAATTCCTGCATCTTCCCCTGTTCCCAAACTCGAGAAATGCTATCCGCACTGTCGATAAAAGAGGACAGTTCATTGAGATCCTGGGTGGTATATGCCGTCTCCAGTCCCCGAATCTCATCCGCCATCCGATCTTTCGAGTCATCGAACAACTCTATCAACAATCCGTAATACCTCGTCAATATCCCTTTCGCAACCAGCGAATCAGCCAGCATCTCGCTTCGTTTTACATTCACGAGAATCTCCTCGGTATCCAGCTGCACGATATCGTATCCTTTTTCCCTGGCCAACTTGCAGATGCGTACATCCATTATACCCGACACACTCCAGGGAGACATGTCTTTCAATATCTCGCGAGCCAGCAGCCGACCGCTCAACTTCTCCAGCAGCTCCTCCGGGCTGTATATCGTATTGTCCAGCCCAACCCCCATGATCGAGGTAACTACCGAATCGACATAACAGTAATCTTCATCTGGCAGCAGGTCGCGATAAGTCTCGCCCTTTTTGAGCGACATCCTCTCCTGAATCTCCTCGGGATACTCAATTTCAAGCTCCTCATTAAAATCTATCTCGCACGCAAGCTGCCTGACCCTACCGAAAACCCTTTCGAATCCCGGAATGTCGTATATGTAATCGGCATCGCCGTCAGGCGCCAAATGAATGGTCCCGAACAGATACGACGCCTTTCCGAGGCCATTCCCGCTAATCTTCCACAGCAAACCCCTTTCAAGTTTCTGTCCCTGACACCAACATGCCGCAAAGAACAGGCACACTACGAGCAAACAGATTCTTTTCATCCGTCCTACGACATTCTGTTGCGGTAGTCTCCGTATCCGAACCGACGTACGACATCGAGCCTCCCATCCTCCCTGAGTATGGCTATCGAAGGATGCGACACGCCATTGAACATCGTGGTCTTGACCATAGTATAATGTATCATATCTTCGAATACTATCCGGTCGCCGACTTTGGGTTCGGCATCGAAAGCCCAGTCGCCCATATAATCGCCGGCCAGGCAACTGTTGCCGCCCACGCGCCACCGTTTTTCGCCGGGCTGCGGATCGCGGGCACCTGTTATGACCGGCTTATAAGGCATCTCCAGACAATCGGGCATGTGGCACGCGAACGAAACATTCACCATCAGGGTATTCACCCCGCCATTGGAGACGATGTCCTCGACGGTCGCAACCAATACTCCCGTCTGCCATGTGAATGCGCTTCCCGGTTCGAGGATCACGTGCAGGTTCGGATGATGAGCCTTAAACGTCTGCAATATCCGGACGAGTTGGTCACGATCGTAATCCTTGCGGGTCATAAGATGCCCTCCGCCCATATTGAGCCATTTTACATGCGGTAGAAGATGTCCGAAATTCTCCTCGATTGCCTCGAAAGTACGCGCGAGATCCTCCGGACGGGACTCGCACAGGTTATGGCAGTGCAGGCCTTCGATACCCTCGGGCAATCTCGACAATCCATCTGCCGGGATCCCCAATCGCGAACCCGGACGGGCCGGGTTGTACAGGTCGGTTTCGACCGGCGACCAGCCCGGATTTATGCGGAGTCCGCACGATACGCCGCGCATCCGCGCTTTCTGCCCGAAACGTTCGTACTGGGCAACGGAATTGAATGTGATCGTATGGGTGTAATTCAATATCTCGTCAATCTCGCCGTCTGTATATACAGGTGCGTAAGTATGGGCCTTGGTGCCGAATTCTTCGAATACGAGTCTCGCTTCGGCAAGAGAACTGGCGGTCGCCCCGCCGACATACTCCCTCATTATCGGGAATATGCTCCACATTGCGTTGGCCTTGAGAGCTACGATTATTTCGACGCCAGTCCTGTCGGCAACATCCTTGATCTTGGAAAGATTATCCCTGAGGAGTCTCTCCTCTACCACGAAACAAGGCGACGGTATTTTAGTTATATCGATCAAAACAAATAATTTATCGTTCGGGTTTCAAACCGGAGTCCCGATCATATCGTACCGGTGACCGGCAAGTCATTCGGGTTATGACAGACCTCGCCACAATCTATCTTCACACATCACAGATCCTGACTAAGCCTCACCATATGGCGACACTCCATTCCGTTTTCGAAGATCGGCGCCGGGTAGTGACGACGGAAAAAATCGACGTCTATATGTGTCATCGAAAATCCGCATTTCTGATACAGCGCCAGTTGCATCATTCCGCAATTTCCGGTTCCCACCTCTATGGTTTTGTAACCACGCTCACGCGCCTGCTTGACGGCATGCTCCACGAGCTGTTTGCCGTACCCTCTTCCCTGGAACTTCCACTCGACCGCCACATTCACCAACTCGACAGTAAATGGCCGCGTAGGCAAAAGTACATATACACCCGCAACTTCATCATCCACCTTACCGACAAAGCACTCCCCCCTTTTCAGATAATCCGCCACCGCCTCGACCGAAGGGTCGGCATTATAAAGCAAATCCAAGGGTGCATTACCTGCATCTGTCAAAAGTTCTATACTCATTTGCTGATACTCCATGCGACGCAATCGGGAACAATCCCCTATCTATTATAATGTAACAAATTCTGCAAGATCCTTCAATCATGTTTTGCCATGTCGGCAGCGTGTCGTTCCTCCCACGCCGACACAGGCCCATCGAACGCCTACAAACAGTACTGTCTGCATCCTCATCCGCACACGAATGAATGGAGGAAGTCCAAACTCCAGCGTGAACGAGTCGAACAGCAATATTTCAACCGCACCCCCGCAAACCGCTGTAAAACACGCACCTTAAGCGATTTATCAGAATCCCTTTCCGCATGTTTGCGGCTTCAGTGCTGCTGATTACACCTCGAGATCTACATCGAACTTTTCGACAAACGGCAAGCCTTGTTCGCCTATTTCCGACATGAACGGATCCGGGTCGAACTCTTCGACGTTGAACACTCCGGGACCGGTCCAAAGACCCTTTGCGAACATAGCCGCACCGAGTGCTGCCGGAACGCCCGTAGTGTAACTTACCGCCTGCGTACCGGTCTCTTCATAGGCCTTTTCGTGGTCGCAGTTGTTGTAGATATAATATGTGTGCTGTTTGCCGTCCTTGACTCCCTTTATGCGGCAGCCGATAGAGGTAAACCCTGTGTAGTTCTCGCCGAGCGATTTCGGATCGGGGAGCACGGCCTTGAGGAACTGTATCGGAACTATCTTGCACCCGTTGTAATCTATCTCGTCGATGCGGGCCATACCGATATTCTGTATCACACGCAGGTGAGTCAGGTACTCCTGTCCGAACGTCATCCAGAAGCGGGCACGCTTGATAGTAGGAAAATTCTTGACGAGCGATTCGAGTTCTTCGTGATAAATCACATAAGAGTCTCTCTTTCCGATCTCGGGATATGTAAGTTCTCTCTTTATCTCGTGGGGCTGCGTTTCGATCCATTTTCCATTTTCCCAGTATCGTCCTTTCTGGGTAACTTCGCGGATATTGATCTCCGGATTGAAATTCGTGGCGAAAGCCATACCGTGGTTGCCCGCATTGCAATCGACTATGTCGAGGTATTGTATCTCGTCGAAGTGATGTTTGGCCGCATATGCCGTATATATCGATGTCATACCGGGATCGAATCCGCAACCAAGTATCGCCGTGAGACCTGCTTTTTTAAATCTGTCCTGATAGGCCCACTGCCATGAATACTCGAACTTGGCCTCATCCTTGGGCTCGTAATTGGCGGTATCGAGATAGTTAACGCCACACTCGAGGCAGGCGTCCATGATAGTAAGGTCTTGATAGGGAAGCGCAACGTTTATAACCAGGTCGGGCTTGTATTTGTTGAACAGCGCAACGAGTTGTTTCACATCGTCCGCATCCACACTTTCGGTCTTGATGCGGTTGCCGCCAACGGCCTCGGCTATGGCGTCTGCCTTGGACCTGGTCCTGCTGGCAAGCACGATCTCGTCGAACACGGGGTTGGCCGCAGCCTTGTGCGCCACGACGGTACCTACACCGCCTGCACCTATAATCATCAATCTGAACATATCTCTTAATTTATAAATTTTAAACGCCAATGTTTTACGATCGTACAGGACCGATGAGCAAAAATACGTTTTTTTTACGAAAAACCATTCCGGCTTTTCCAGGACATTAAGATAGCATGCAAAAACACCACCTCCGACAACTGATCCAAATAGCAAATATTATTTTAAGTCACAAAAAAGGCTCATAATTTTGCAGAATAAAAAAAGTAACATATCTTTGCACCACAAAAAAAACGGACATCACCGTCTCGATCAAACAAAGACCCGGATGACCGTTACAAAAAGAGGATTCCGTAGCTCAGCAGGTAGAGCACAACACTTTTAATGTTGGGGTCCTGGGTTCGAGCCCCAGCGGGATCACACGAAAGCGGCCGATAATCAAATGATTATCGGCCGCGCTACTTTAGCGACATTCCATTGTGAAGATTCTTTGCCCACTCTAATCACCCTTCTGCCACATATGCCGGCAAAATCCATCAACACCACACCTCGCGATTAAACCAGCCTGCATGCGGACCCTCTCATGTCAGTTTTTTTCTCCGAGCAACTCGTCCACAAGCTGCGGAACGCCTACCGAGGCCGGTTCACGAATGACATGCAGGTTAGGGAGACTAACATTAGGCGTATTGGGATCTATTATATAGATCGGAGTCCCGGGCCGCAGACGATGGACCAGGGATGCAGCAGGATAAACTTGCAGAGACGTACCAACGACAATCATCAGATCGGCACTGCGTGTAATCTCGATCGCACGTTCGAGCATGGGAACGTTCTCCCCGAAAAAAACAACATACGGGCGCAATAACGAGCCGTCGGGATGACGCGTGTCGTACTTCTGCTCCCAACCCTCGATGGGGACCGTCGCAGTCTCATTGATCGAGCTTCTGAGCTTGCGTATCTCGCCGTGCAGATGGGTGACATTGGCACTTCCCGCACGCTCGTGCAGATCGTCGATATTCTGTGTGATTATCTCGACATCGAACTTACGCTCCAACTCGACCAGTGCTCGATGTGCAGCGTTCGGTGCTTTGGAGAGTATCTCGCGGCGACGCATATTGTAGAAATCTATAACTCCATTGCGGTTACGGATCAAGGCTTCGGGGGTACACACATCCTCGATGCGATGATTGGCCCATAATCCGTCGCTGTCGCGGAAGGTGGCTATGCCACTCTCCCGGCTTATGCCTGCACCTGTAAAAACAACTATTTTCATATCGATCTTCGTTTAACAACCTGCCATAGGCAGCCAACATGCTAAAAATATGCCGCGAGTCTCATCATGCGATGTATTCCATCCATTGGCGGTAAAAAATGCATCGGGAATGCCGTTCATTCTATTTCGATGTTCCGACCCATGTTGCTTTTTTCCACAGCCATTCGAGAGGCCCATGACGATGTGAGCGCATCCACCAACCGTCAAAGTAGTATTGGACAAGGAACATTCCTATACCCATCAAGAAACATGTCGTGATGCCGATATACTGATAAATCCCCAATCCCCAATTGTAAAACAGGAATCCACCTATGAGCGATTGTGAAAGATAATTCGTAAGGCTCATGCGGCCATAAGGAGCCAGACGCTGAAGGACATGCCCGAAACGTGTCAGATAATACAGCAGTATTATACCGGAGAACAGCATGCCCGTAAAGGCGGCATTGGCCAGGGATGTCAGAATCAGAGACAATGGAGTCAGAATGGCTTCGCGGCTTATGAAATCCGGGATTACAGCATTCAGCCCGTAAAGCGGGAAGAACGACACGAGAGATATTATAAGCACATTGAACCACAGTTTGATGTTCTTTTCTGAATATGTCAGGGTATTGCTACGCCCTATGACCATCCCCAACATGAAGAGCGCTGCCGTTTGCAGTACTCGTCCGTGTGTAATCATCCATCCCATATTGGCCACGTTTCCTGTCCATAAGGCTGTCTTGCACATCTCCAGAAAAGAGCCATCTTTCTGCACCGTATTGACGATATCCCAATACGGCGCATCGATAGCCGGACCTGCCACATAACCGGGATCGGCGATTGCATATATTATCTTACCTATGTCTATGGGCTGGAGCAGGAGAATGGCTGCTATCCACAACACGACACGGGTCGACAGCCGACATACGGCTATAAGAACATATCCGATAATGGCATACAACACAAGAATCTCGCCCGGGAAAAGCATCGAGTTCACACATGCAAAAACCATCAGCAAGAGCAGTCGCCATGCAAATCGTCCTCTGAAATCGCGCCCTTTCATCCTCTGTCCATTGTCCTGTATGAAGAAACTGAATCCGAAAAGCAAGGCAAAAATGCAGTAGGCTTTACCTGAAATGGTAAAATACACACTGTCCCATATGATCCTGTCTGTAAATTGCAGGAAACCGCATGTCTCCTCAGGATAGCTGTAAAGACTGAACCGTTCGATAAAATGGATCAAGGTTATTCCGAGTACGGCCGCACCACGCAACACGTCGGCAACCTCTATGCGGTTCTTCTCTGACGGCAGCGGTTGTAATTGATTGATCATCTGAAATTTTGTTTAGGTATAAAGCAGTTTACAGGTCAAACTATCTCCGGTTTGCATTTTACATAAAGCAGCCCAAAGTACACACCACTACAACTCCATCTGCACATCTGCCAATGTAAATCACTGCAGGTAGCAAAGCATGTCGATGACGCATTGGGACTAATCCTGTTATGCGACACATCCGGAGTCTTCCGGCACGCAATACTCGCGCCACGCAAAAAACCGGGAAATCGACACCCATAACATTTCACAAACAGTTATCGGACGATTTGCGAAGATACGATAATGATTGATTTTTTAATAAGTTTTTAAAGCCACATATCAAAAATTTCTGTCTCTCAGATAAAATAGCATTGCGGATATGTGACAGTAGATGCCTCGTAAATACAGGGTTGACTCGAGATTCACTCAGTCGGCGAATCAAACCGTCTCCATCTGCTCAGTGAAGCATTCTACACAAATCTTTTTCCAGGTTTGCGCCATACAAACGAACTTATCGCAAATGCCAGAAAACCCGGAATAACCAAACGCTGCCTAATAATGAAAGTGGCTCACTACACGATCGCATTTACATCGGCCATGCTGATATTCCTCGGTGGGGCATGGTTATCGCTTCATGCAGAACCCATTCCGACAAACAGGCACCTAAGGGGAAGTCGCAATCGTAGCATCTTCCCAATTGGGAAGCGATGCAGGCACAACCCTCAATCCGGACGACGCCTGCAAAAGCACAACAATGCGAAAGATACAGAACATCGATCCCTGAGAAACTCAACACCAGTTTTTGTTATATTTTTGCTCCATAAAACATCCTGCACATCAAAAACGCCACTGCAGAAACAGTTATATCACGTATCATCCGCCGGCATGTGTCACAAAGACAAAACCGAATATCTTTGTCCACGGCAAACCGGAATCTATCTCGGGCACACCACTTATGCGAAAGATAATTCACATAGACATGGATGCGTTTTATGCCTCTATCGAACAAAGGGACAACCCTGCATTGAGAGGCATTCCAATAGCCGTCGGCTACGACGGACCGCGCGGAGTGGTTGCCGCCGCAAGCTACGAAGCGAGAAGATACGGAGTTCATTCCGCACTGCCGTCCATAACCGCAAAGGCACGATGCCCGCATCTGATTTTCGTCCCGGGAAGACACGACGTTTACGAAAAGGTATCGCACGAAATAATGGACATATTCCACGAATACACTGACCTTGTGGAACCATTATCACTGGATGAAGCCTATCTCGATGTCACCACCGACAAAAAAAACATCCGCTCTGCGACCCTTATTGCCGAGCAGATCAAATGCCGCATCAGAGAGAGTACGGGTCTGACCGCATCTGCGGGTGTTTCGTACAATAAATTTCTGGCCAAGGTAGCTTCGGACCAACGCAAACCCGACGGTCTTTTCGTAATCCTGCCAGGGGATGCGGAAGAATTCATCGGCAAACTGCCGGTCGAAAGGTTCTGGGGCGTGGGCAAAGTGACGTACGGAAAGATGAAACAACTCGGCATACGCTGCGGAGCTGATCTGCGAAATGCAGGCGAGGATTTTTTAGTCCGTCATTTCGGCAAAGCAGGCAAAACATTCTATATGAATGCCTGTGCCGTTGACGAACGCGGAGTCGAGGCTGTCCGCATCCCAAAAAGCATCGGTTCCGAAAACACATTCATGTCAGACATCGCAGACCGTGAACTGCTCAGAACTGAGATGAAGCCTATAGCCGAAGAGGTATGGCGCAGAGCAACCGAAGGAAACTTCCAGGGACGAACCGTTACCCTTAAGATAAAATATGAAGATTTCACGCTGATCACACGCAGCAAGACCCTTTCCAGATTCGTCGACGAATACGATCTGTTCACAAAAACAGCCGAAAGTCTTCTGGACATCATAGACCTCTCCAGCAAAAAGGTAAGACTGTTAGGCCTTTCGATCAATAACCCTGGATACATGGAACTGCCGAAAGCACATCAGCTCGAAATAGACTTTACGTCATGCGGAGATGACGGTTGTTGACATCACGAGACCTTCCGTCAGCCAGACCTCATCCGAGCCTAATCCGTTAAAAACGACAGCATGTTGTAAATTACACATCCAGAAGCGGATAATCGGGCACAAGAATTGCTTGGAACATGCAATGCGATCCAATTACATAATCAGCATCTCTATGAAAAAACTCTTACCTGTCATAATTGCTGTCCTTATATGCTTAGGGCTTGGGTTTGTAGCCAACATGCTTCAGGCCGACGCCATACAAAACTGGTATCCGTATCTGGACAAATCGATTCTCACCCCTCCGAATTGGGCTTTCCCGCTGGCATGGGGAATTATATACGTTCTTTCAGGCATATCGGCTGGACTGATATGGGACCAAAAACCCCGTTCCAGAAAATACCTTCTCACGATATGGGGAGTCCAGCAGTTTTTCAATCTTACATGGAGCATAGCATTTTTCACTTTCGAGAATCCTCTTATGGGGTTCGTAAATATCCTGCTATTGGATTTTCTCGTCATTCTCTACATAGCGAAGACATGGCACGCCAATAAAATCTCGTCACTTTTATTTCTGCCTTATTTCGCCTGGATAGTGTTCGCGACATATCTTAATCTCCATATTCTGATCTACAATTAGTGCGACACGCCTGATCTGTCTCAGTGTCGTGTTGTCCGTTTTCAGAATTTTGGACATGGGCATAGCCGTACGATTATTTTGCGGCCGTAACAGATAGTAAGGCCGAACGGCAGCATAAGACATCTGCTTACGTTGCAATTGAAAATCCCAACAATTAATCAGGCCCCGGATGACTTTCCGGGGCCTGATTAATCCATTCTACACCAATTTTATTTATTCCTACGCAGAGCGATGTCTATATTTTCAGCCGCCATACGGCCCGAAGCTATGGCACGAACCACAAGAGAAGCGCCCTGAACGGCATCTCCGGCTGCATAGACCTTTCCGCAGGAACAACCCATGTGATTATCCGTAAGAATATTACGGCGCTCGTTAACCGCAAGACCAAGTTCCGCAACCACATCGTCCGACACAGGATGCACGAATCCCATGGAAAGCAATACAAGATCTGCCTCGATGACTTCCGTTTTGCCTGTCCGCTTCATATTCAAACGTCCGTCTGCTGACCTATCCCACTCCACAACCTCAACTTCGGCACCGGTCACCACCCCGTCTTTCCCTATAAAACGAACCGTATCGAGGTTCCATCTGCGCTCACAACCCTCTTCATGCGAAGAACTCGTCTTGAGCACATTGGGATACATCGGCCAGGGAGTCTGCGGATTGTAATCTTTCGGAGGCTGTGGCATTATCTCTATCTGCATCACAGAGACGGCCCCCTGTCTTATCGATGTCCCGACACAATCGGATCCCGTATCTCCACCGCCTATAACGAGTACCTTTTTCCCTTTGGCCGAAATACGTTTCTCAGAGGGAATATCCTCGCCGGCCAACACACGGTTCTGTTGTTTAAGCAGGTCAAGAGCAAAATATATCCCTTTCAGCTCCCGCCCTTCGACATTCAGATCACGGGGTACGCCCGAGCCTATCGTCACGCACAGCGCATCAAAATCTTCCAGCAACCTTTTCGCCGAGATATCCTTTCCGACCCATGTCCCAGGACGGAACTCCACTCCTTCGGCAGCCATCATGTCGACGCGTCTCTGCACTATGCGTTTGCTCAACTTGAAATCGGGGATACCGAGTCTCAGCAAACCTCCTATGTAGGGATCTTTTTCGAAAACAGTAACATAATGTCCACGTTGGTTCAACTGGTTGGCAGCAGCCAGACCGGCAGGTCCCGACCCTATGACCGCGACCCTCTTGCCCGTACGGTGCATGGGAACACGAGGCGAGGCATAACCTTCCGAGAATGCCATCTCGGCAATGGCTGCTTCATTCTCACGTATCGTAACAGGTTCGCCGTACTGTTTGAGGACGCATGACTTCTCGCACAGCGCCGGACAAACACGTCCCGTAAATTCGGGGAAATCGCAGGTCTGTGTCAGTACCTCATAGGCCTCTTTCCAGCGACCGTGATAAGCATAATCCTGCCATTCGCTCTGGCGGTTACCAACCGGACATGCCCAGTGGCAGAACGGAACGCCACAATCCATGCAGCGTGAAGCCTGCAATCTGCGTTCTTCGGTGCCGAGCACACGCTCTACCTCGGCAAAATCATGTATACGTTCATCGAGGGGGCGGTATCCGGCCTCCCTACGTCTTATTGTCAAAAATGCTTTAGGATTGCCCATATCAATAGTCCCTTTCTACGTTTGCTATTTTTTGTTCCAGCTCCTCAAGCTTGCGCATGTGAAGTATTTTCTTATATTCGATCGGAGTCACCTTAATAAAACGCTTAACGTAATTTTTCCAATCGTCCAATATACGATGTGCCAACGGACTGCCCGTAAAGATATAATGCCGGGTAATCAGGGAGTGAAGTTCCCGATCGTCGTAATTATCCTCGACCAGCGACAGCTCGACCATCTCCATATTGCAGTAATAATCGAAGTTGCCCGCCATGTCGAGCACATAAGCGACACCGCCGCTCATCCCGGCTCCGAAATTACGTCCGACACTTCCAAGCACAACGGTTACGCCGCCTGTCATGTATTCGCAGCAATGGTCGCCGGCGCCTTCAACGACAGCAGTCGCGCCGCTGTTGCGAACGCAGAACCTCTCTCCTACCTGTCCGTTTATATACACCTCTCCGTCTGTTGCCCCATACAAAAGAGTATTACCTGCAATAATGTTCTCTTCGGGCACAAAAGTGCTTCCCTGAGCCGGAGTAACTATTATCTTACCTCCAGAGAGACCCTTCCCGAGATAGTCGTTCGCGTCGCCTTCGAGAGCAAAGGTAATCCCCGGACACAGGAATGCCCCGAAACTCTGTCCTGCCGACCCCTTGAACGTAACCCTAAGAGTGTCGCCGGGTAATCCCTTACTGCCGTATTTGGCTGTTACAACACCAGAGAGCATCGTCCCCATAGCCCGATCGGTATTCTTGATATCTATCGTGAAAGCTGTCGGTGCACCACTGTCAATAGCGGGAGCCGCTTTTACGATGAGTTCCTCACCTTTCTTGTTTTCGAATCCCTGCACATACCCGTCGATATGGCGAATGGCATTTTGTCCGAATCCGACCGGGTCGGCAAGAATATTGGCAAGATCTACTTTTGCAGCTTTCGCACAGGCCGCGTCATCCGGAGCACATGTCACGGCAACCTGTTCGAGCAGATCGACGCGGCCGATGATATCGTCGAGTTTCGTAAAGCCGAGAGCCGCCAGATGCTCACGCACGTCTTCGGCCATGAAATTGAAGAAATTGACCAGATACTCATAACGTCCTATGAAATGTTTGCGAAGTTCTTCGCTCTGTGTGGCCACACCCATAGGACACGTATTCAGATGGCACTTGCGCATCATCACGCATCCGAGCACAATAAGCGCGCTCGTCGCAAACCCGTATTCCTCTGCACCCAGCATCGCGGCGATGACTATGTCGCGACCTGTCTTGAACTGTCCGTCGGCCTGCACCACCACGTGTCCCCTGAGGTTGTTCATCACCAGAGTCTGCTGCGTTTCGGCAAGTCCCAGCTCCACCGGAAGACCTGCATGCCTGATGGAACTGAGCGGGCTGGCACCGGTTCCACCCTCTGCACCGCTTATGAGTATCATGTCGGCCTTGGCTTTGGCAACCCCCGCTGCAATGGTTCCCACACCGGTTTCGGAAACGAGCTTTACGCTTATGCGCGCTTGGGGATTGATGTTCTTCAGGTCGAAAATGAGCTGCGCAAGGTCCTCGATAGAATAAATATCATGGTGTGGAGGCGGCGAAATAAGCGATATTCCAGGAATGGAGTGGCGGGTTTTGGCGATCATCTCATCCACCTTGTATCCCGGAAGCTGACCTCCTTCACCCGGTTTGGCTCCCTGAGCCACCTTGATCTGTATCTCGTCGGCATTGACGAGATATTCGGCCGTCACCCCGAAACGTCCGGATGCCACCTGCTTAATGGCGCTGCGAACCGATGTCCCGTCCGCACGCGGTTTGAATCTTTCGGGGTCCTCTCCGCCCTCTCCCGTATTGCTCTTGCCGCCTATGGCGTTCATGGCCATAGCCATAGCTTCGTGGGCCTCCTTGCTTATCGACCCGAACGACATGGCACCTGTAACAAATCGTCTGGTTATTTCGGAAGCCGGTTCCACATCCTCCAACTTCACGGCATTGCCACCTTTGAACTTCATAAGGTCGCGCAAGAACATCGGATACTCTTTATCATCCACGAGGCGGGTATACTCCTTGAATTTCTTGTAGCTGCCCAATCTCGTGGCAAGCTGAAGCGTCGAAATTACTTCAGGATTCCATGCGTGTTTCTCGCCCGTCTTGCGGTAAGAGTACAGACCTCTGTTTTCAAGTGTATGAACCTCGCCTGAAGGTTCTTCTTGCGGTCCGAAACCTTCCTCATGAGCAGCAGCGGTTTCATAAGCGATATCCTCGAGATCCGCACCCTCTATCTTCGAGGGCGTTCCCTGGAAATATTTGTCGAGCAGCGACTGAGCGAGTCCGACCGATTCGAATATCCGCGCACCCCGGTAGCTGCGTATCGTCGAAATCCCCATCTTGGACATTATCTTGAGCATGCCCTTGTTGACAGCCTTCAAATAATGTTTTTCCGCCGTTTCGTAGTCGAGTTGGAGTTCGCCACGGACCACCATATCGTTGAGAATGGCAAACGCCATATAAGGATTGACTGCGCTTGCACCATACCCGATCAGAAGAGCTATGTGCATTATTTCGCGAGCCTCGCCAGTTTCGACTATCAGAGCTATCTGGGCACGTTTCTGTCTGTCTATAAGATAGTTATGTACAGCCGAGAGAGCCAGCAGAGAGGGCACTGGAGCCATTCTTTCGTCGATCTTACGATCGCTCAGGAACAGGTAGTTGCACTTGTCATCCACGGCCTTCTCAGCCTCGACACACATTTTGCGCACAGCCTCGTCTATACCTTTGGCACCCTTATGCACATCGTAGACCATATCCACGGTACGCGAATCGAAACCTTTATAGCGCAGGTTGCGCAGTTTGTCCACATCGGCGTTGGTGAGCGCCGGGCTGGTCAGTTTCACCACCTTGCACAGTTCGGGCGAAGGGTCGAGCACATCGCCGTCTACGGCCCCTATATAACTGGAGAGCGACATCACCAACTCCTCACGGATCGGATCGATCGGAGGATTGGTAACCTGTGCGAACTGCTGGCGGAAATAGTTGAACAGTCTTTGAGGCTTACGCGACAATACCGCCAAAGGGGTATCGTTACCCATTGAAGACAACGGTTCCGAGGCCGCAGACCCCATCGGCAGAATAATCTTTTCAAGTTCCTCTTTCGTATACCCGAACGCACGCAACATGCGACCGTAATGATCCACATCGTTACGCACCTTACGGGCCGAACTTATTTTGTCGAGCATAATCCTGTTGCGGTCGAGCCATTCGCGATAGGGATATTCCGAAGCGAGTTCCTCCTTAACCTCGGCATCATAATGAATTTTCCCCTCCTGAGTGTCTATGAGCAGTATTTTGCCCGGGCGAAGGCGTCCTTTTTCCCTTACCTCCTCGGCCGGAATGTCCACGACACCCGTTTCCGAAGCCATTATCAAAGTGTCGTCCCTTGTAATGAGGTAGCGGGCCGGGCGAAGTCCGTTGCGGTCGAGCATACCGCCTGCATAACGTCCGTCGGTAAACATAAGCGTAGCGGGACCGTCCCACGGATCCATCCATATACTGTGGTATTCGTAAAACCCCTTGAGTTTCGAAGATATCGGATTTTTGTCGTTCCAGCTTTCCGGGACCATCATCGCAAGTGCGTGCGGCAGGCTGAGCCCGCTCATGACGAAAAATTCGAGCGCATTGTCGAGCGATGCGCTGTCGCTCATTCCCTCCTGCACTATCGGACCGAGACTCTTCATATCGCCCAGGCCTTTGGGATGCAGCACGCTCTCGTGGGCACCCATCCACGAACGGTTCCCGCGTATGGTATTTATCTCGCCGTTATGACCGATAAGACGGAAAGGCTGGGCAAGATCCCATGTCGGAAAAGTATTGGTGCTGAAGCGGGAATGTACCAGTGTGATGGCGCTGGTAAAATATGGATGAGACAGATCCTTGAAATACTCCCGCAGTTGCATGGATGTGAGCATCCCCTTATATACGATAGTTTTCGTCGACAGACTCGGTATGTAACCGGCCTTGGGGTTATCAGGAAATTCCTTAGCGATTCTTTTCTCGTAATGTTTCCGGGCAACGTACAATCTGCGTTCGAGCTCTTCGCCCGCAAAAGGTCCCGTAACCACCACCTGCTTGATATCGGGTTCGAGTGCGCGTGCCGATTCACCCAATATCTCGCTGTTCACCGGGACGTCGCGCACGTGAGTAATCTCCAATTCCACCCTTTCCATCTCGGAACGCAGAATTGCAAGACACTTTCCCTGCGACTCTTTATCACGCGGCAGGAATACCATACCCGTTCCGTAACGTCCGCGTTCAGGCAGCGGAATGCCCTGAAGCAAAATAAATTCGTGCGGTATCTGCACGGTTATGCCGGCTCCGTCGCCGGTTTTGTTATCGGCGCCTTCGGCACCTCTGTGCTGCATATTCTCGAGCACCTGCAACCCCTTTTCGACCACATCGTGACTTTTCACTCCGTCGATATTGATTACCATGCCGACTCCGCAGGCATCGTGTTCATTTGCGGGATCGTAAAGTCCGTTTTGTCGGGGCAGTTCGTTTTTATCGTAAGCCATGCCTTTTTTGTATATGCTGCGACTAAAGCGGCAGATAAAGCCGCCATGGCAGCGGATTATGTAAAAAAGTCGTAATATTTGCGGAGGTCGCGGCAGGGCCCTTGGCAACCCTGTCGCACTCCGCATATCTCCAATTCAATTCTGAAAGGACTCCATAACCTTCCAACAAACCGTGTCCATTATCGGATAAACACCAGTTCGCGGTATTTCGGCAACGGCCAAAGTTCGTTGTCGACAATGAGTTCCAGTTTGTCGATATGGTAGCGGATCTTTTCGAACCATACGGCAACCGTATCATGGTAGGCAATGGCCTTATCGCGTTCGGATTCGATCTTGTTGGCCGCTTTGCGCGCTTCGACCATCTTTTCTGTAAGCTCTTCGATCTGGAGCATGTGTTCAGCTATGTTACGGGCCAGCTTGACATCGTATTTGGACATATTGGCCGCCTCGTCGCCGAACAATCTGGTAACCTTGTCGATCTTGCTCAGGACTATGTCGTGATAGCGCAGAGCAACCGGAACGATATGATTCATGGCCATATCTCCCAAAACACGCGATTCGATCTGTATTTTCTTGGTATATTTTTCCCATTCCACTTCGGCTCGCGCATGTAGTTCTTTTTCGTTCATGACACCCGTATCGCCATACATCTTCACGGTATCTTCGGCCACAAGCGTATCGAATATTTTCGGCACCGATGTTTCGCAGTCCAGTCCACGTTTTGCGGCTTCTGCTTTCCATTCGTCGCTGTAACCGTTGCCGTCGAAATGTATTGCCTTGCACTCCTTGATATATCCGCGGATAACATCGAATATCGCATCTTCTTTTGAGATACCGTCAGCCATCTTTTTATCCACGTCCGCTTTGAAAATCGTCAACTGTTCCGCCATAGCCGCATTCAAAGCCGCCATGGCACCGCCGCAGTTGGCGGAAGACCCCACCGCACGGAACTCGAAACGGTTGCCGGTGAATGCAAACGGCGAAGTACGGTTGCGGTCGGTATTGTCCATCAGCAGTTCCGGTATATGCGCAATACTGAGTTTTATGGCCTGTTTTTCGCTCAACTTCAACGCTTCTTTGCCACCCACTTTCTCGATGTCGTCTATCACTTTGGAGATTTGGCTGCCGAGGAATATGGATATGATGGCAGGCGGCGCTTCGTTGGCTCCGAGCCTGTGTGCGTTGGTAGCGCTGGAGATGGCTGCCTTGAGAAGACCGTTATGTTTCCATACCGCCATCATTACGTTGACGAGAAAAGTGACGAACTGGAGTTTTTCGGTTTCGGTCTTTCCAGGCGAGAGAAGATTCACGCCGGTATCGGTTCCCAGAGACCAGTTGTTGTGCTTGCCGCTGCCGTTGATTCCCTTAAACGGTTTTTCATGAAGAAGCACTCGGAAAGAGTGTCGGCGTCCCACTTTTTTCACAATGGACATCAAAAGCACGTTGTGGTCATTTGCAAGATTCATTTCTTCATAAACCGGAGCCAACTCGAACTGGTTGGGAGCAACCTCGTTATGGCGTGTCTTCACAGGAATACCCAATTTCAGACATTCAAACTCGAGATCCTTCATGAAAGCCATCACTCGTGTTGGAATGGCTCCGAAATAGTGATCCTCAAGCTGCTGGTTTTTGGCACTTTCGTGTCCCATCATCGTTCTTCCCGTCAACATAAGGTCCGGGCGGGCAGCATACAAACCATCGTCCACCAAGAAATACTCCTGTTCCCAACCCAGATACGAAAAGACTTTGTTCACATTCGGATCGAACAAACGACACACTTCGGTTGCAGCCTTATCCACGGCACCTATCGCCTTCAAAAGCGGAACCTTGTAATCGAGAGCCTCTCCGGTATAAGATATGAAGATGGTCGGTATGCAGAGGGTATCGTCCACTATGAATGCCGGCGAGGTCGGATCCCAGGCGGAATATCCGCGAGCTTCGAACGTATTACGAATGCCGCCGTTAGGGAAACTCGATGCATCGGGTTCCTGTTGTATGAGCAACTTCCCGGAGAATTCCTCGATAACGCCCCCTTTGCCGTCAGGTTCTATGAAAGAATCGTGTTTTTCGGCCGTACCTCCCGTAAGTGGCTGGAACCAGTGTGTATAATGAGTGGCACCCATCTCCGTTGCCCATCTTCTCATGCCGTCGGCAACGCAGTCGGCTGTCGTACGGTCCAGTGGTGTGCCATTGTAAATCGTAGCACACAAGGCATCGTAACACTTTTTGGGAAGATACTTCAGCATCTTCTCGTTGTTGAACACATGGCTGCCGAAATATTCGGCCGGGCGACCTTCTGGGGCCTCTACGGCGACCGCCTTGCGGGTGATCGCATTCTCGATAACTTTAAATCTCAGTGACATGGTATTTGGATTTTGGATTTATTTAAGGTAAATGTTGTTCGCTGCGCACTCTTCGACCATCTTTTCGGGCCAGATACTTGCCTGCACTTCTCCGATGTGTGCACACCTCAGCAGGAACATACACAGGCGCGACTGGCCGATTCCGCCACCTATCGAAAGCGGTATGCGGTCTTCGAGCAGCGCTTTGTGGAACATCAGCTCCGAGCGTTCGGGACAACCTTCCAGTTCGAGCTGTTTAACAAGAGCCGTCTTATCTACCCTGATGCCCATGCTGGAAAGTTCGAAGGCGCTCTCGAGTACCGGGTTCCAAAGAATGATATCGCCATTCAAGCCGCTGTATCCGCCTTTTGTCGGTGTACTCCAGTCGTCGTAATCGGGAGCACGGCCGTCGTGTTTCTCTCCGTTCGAGAGTTTGTCACCTATACCGATGACGAAAATGGCACCGTATTTCCGTGCAGCCTCCGTTTCGCGTTGGCGAGGAGAGAGAGTCGGATATTCTTTGAGCAGATCTTCGCTCTGAATGAATGTCAGGCTCTCGGGAAGCGCCGGTATTATATGACGATACATGGAATAGACAAGTTGCTCCATTTGCTTCAACACACCGTATATTCGCGAGGCAATATCCTTTAGAAAATCGAGGTTGCGGTCTTCCACCCTGATCGTACGTTCCCAGTCCCACTGGTCGACATAGAGCGAATGGGTGTTGTCCAACTCTTCGTCAGCGCGAATGGCATTCATATCGGTATATATACCGTATCCGGCCGGTATTTTCGATGCACCGAGTTTCATCCGTTTCCATTTTGCCAGCGAGTGAACCACTTCGGCCCGACGACCGTCCATATCCTTAATGGCAAAACTCACTGCTCGCTCCGTTCCGTTCAAGTCGTCGTTAATGCCGGTTCCGGAAAGCACAAACAACGGTGCCGTAACCCTTCTCAGATCGAGTTCGTCGGCAAGGGCCTGCGGAAATTCTTCTTTCAGTATAGTGATGGCCTGCTCCATCATCTCGGGCATCAGCGTAGCCCTGTAATCCTTCGGAATGTATAGTGACATAGCTTTTATGTATTTTGTGTGTTTTTCAAATTACTGTCTGCCGAAATTCTTCCTGTCATCCGGCAGCGGCCTGTCAGAATAGCCGCCGCCGTTATACAGGTCCGGGACGAAGCTTTCGGCCTACCCCATTCCCGGCTCTCCCTCACAAATCCGAAACATTCATAATTAACCTAAAAGTTTATCAGTTATAGGCAGTTTCTCCATGTTCGTATATGTCAAGTCCCTCTTCCTCTATTCTTCTTTCAACACGCAAACCGATCGTTTTCTTTATTATGAAGAATATCAGGAATCCCATTCCAAGTGCCCAGGCGGCTGTAACAAGTGCCCCGAGAACCTGTATCTCAAGAAAAGATGCACCGTGTCCGTAGAAGAGTCCGTTATCTGTCGCAAAAAGACCAACCATAATCGTACCGAGAGTCCCGCATACGCCATGAACCGCTATCGCACCCACCGGATCGTCTATTTTGATTACGCGATCGATAAAGGAAACCGCAAATACCATCACTGCACCACATATTGCCCCCATTGTCACTGCTCCGGCCGGCGATATCAAGTCGCAACCTGCCGTAATACCGACGAGGCCTGCAAGAACACCGTTGAGAGTGAGAGAAAGCGTAGGTTTGCCATATCTCAACCAAGCAGTGATGAAAGCACCAAGACCGCCTGCCGCAGCACCGAAGTTGGTTACGAGGAACACACTCGAAATCGTCACTGCATCGTCCGGCGTAGAAGCCGCCAACTGACTTCCTGGGTTGAATCCGAACCATCCCAGCCACAATAGAAAGACTCCCATGCAGGCCACTGTAAGACTGTGTCCGGGAATGGCGGAAACCTTTCCTTTGCGATACTTCCCGATACGTGGACCGACAAGAGCCGCACCTACGAAAGCAATCCATCCTCCCACTGAATGTACAACGGCGCTACCGGCAAAGTCATGAAAGCCAAGTTCGGATAACCAGCCGCCACCCCATGTCCAGTGGCCCGATATCGGATAGATGACGGCCGAGATAATGACACAGTAGCAAAGGTAGGCATGGAACTTTGTACGCTCGGCGACAGCACCCGACACGATGGTAGCTGCCGTTGCACAAAACATGGTCTGGAAAACAAGGAAAGCCTCACGGGGTATGCCGCCCTCCCAACCGGCATATCCGAATAAGTCAGGCTTTCCTATCAATCCAGCGATATTGGGCCCGAACATCAGACCGAACCCGAGTATCCAGAAAAGTACGGAACCTATCGACATATCAACAAGGTTCTTCATAAGTATGTTGGCCGTATTCTTGGTGCGGGCAAAACCCGATTCAACCAAGGAAAATCCCAACTGCATCAGAAACACGAGCATTGACGCAAGCAATACCCATACGGTATCGAGAGACGAGGCAATGTCGCCGATACTTCCGATGACCGATGCTGCCGTGACCGGATCGGCCGCCGATGCAAGTTCGGATGTAGCAGCCGCAACCTGAGTTGCCGTTAATTCCGCGGCAGCAGACATATCGGGTGCTGCAGCCAAATCACCCGCAAAACTTACGGCCGTCTCTGCAGGCAACTCAGCAGCAGCTCCGGCAAAATCTGTAATTGCATATAGAAATTTCATTTTTCCCCTTTTTAATGGTTACCACTATTTTTCCTCTTCAGCTATAAACAAAGTGCGGTCTCCTTTTTCGCCTGTCCGGATGCTGTACGTATCCAACACCTCCGAGACGAATATGCGCCCGTCACCCACTTCACCCGTCCTTGCCGAAGCAAGTATCGCATCTATCGTCTTCTGCGCATTTTTAGTCCGCACAACTATGGTAAGCATTATTCTCTCGATAATGTCGGTACTGTAAATTATACCGCGATATATACGCTCCTTGCGAGCCTTCCCGACTCCGCGCACATCTGTGTAAGAGAACCATTCTATGTCCGCCTCGAGCAGTGCTTCCTTCACTTCTTCGAATTTCGTGCGCCTTATTATCGCTTCAATCTTTTTCATTTCGCTGATTTTTTATAGTCCGACATGATTTAGAATGAGATTCCGACTATGAAGTTGGCGTCGTCGGTCGCCGGCGAAGCTATCGCCCGCAGGAAAACAGAGGCTGAATAGTTCTTGGTGATCCGTATATCCTTACTCGCCTTCAAAGAAATGGCCGATATCTGGAAGCCTCTTTTATCACCCGACGGAATGAGCCACGCGGGAGAATCCCAGGGTGCGCCTCCTACCGATGCCCTAAAATCGACACCCTTCAGAGCAAAACCATAACCGACTTCGAAGTAAGAGCTGTACTGCCTGTCGCCATTTGCCTCCTTATCCATATCACCGGCAAAGAATGTGCTCCAAGATATATAAAAAGGAAGACGTGGCCCGAATTCATAAGAGAGAGTTCCCTCGATAAGATGGGTGCGCAGATAGTGGTCATAGAAAGATGCACCCTGTCCGCTCCAGTAATAATCGGTCACTGCGGCAGTCAATCCAGCTATCGAATACCCCACGGTCACATCGAGTTCCTTGAAATCGGACGATCCCAGAGTGGTCGACCCCCATGCTCCTACCGAAAGACCTCCCCACTCGAGTCCCAGTGAGGGCTGTATGCTGGCACCAGACTGATAGACGCCCCGCCAAACATAAGCGCTGACGACATCCGCACCACCCACAACCTTTACTTGTGCCTTCGTCTGTACAGGAGCAGTCACAAACAAAACGGCCAAACTAAACAAACCTGTCAAGAATCTTTTGCTACGTAAAATCGTTTTCATAATCTTCATTTTTTAACTGTCCATTTTTAACATTCCTTTTTCGTGCTCCGAGACCTGCATCCAGCAGGAATTCGAAAAAAGAGTTTCACTCAATCCCCCCCGGGGGGATTTTGAGCCTTGGCAAATGAATAAATGAATTTTTTACGATACATACCTGCTTTTTCATAGGGGTTCGATGCAAATATATATATTATTTTATCAAACACCCCACATTTTACAGGGGTAAACATTCATTATTTACATAAAATTTACATTACCCCCCGTTTTATAAGCATCAAAAGCAAAAAAATATGTTTTCCTCGGGGAAAGTACTCTGGATTTCAGCCCACACATATATAAAAAGCAGGACTTCAAAACGAAGTCCTGCTTTTTCATAAAGATACCAATCCCGAATTTCCCGCCTACCCTGTCGGGAAACCTTTTTTATCATATTTCCGTTTCATATTCTCCCAATTCCTCCCAGTCCTGCACTCCGGCAGTCATTCCCGCCAAGGATCCATCCGAAATAGATATGGTTACGGTCGTTCGCTTGCCCGCAACCAATTTGGCGAAGACTCCCTCGGAATCCTTGAATTCGTCTATCTTCTTGCTGGCAAAAACAGACCCGCCACGAGCCTTATACAATTTGACAGTCACATCAGATTCCGTCCCAGGCAAAAGCAGGATAGGAGAATCGAAAACCTCCTGCGGCCCGTCGCTGCCGAATCCACCCATCAGTTTGGAATTGGTATACATTTTATCGGCTGCGGGCGCACCTCCATCGGACCATTCACGAGTAGCTATATCATATATTTTAGAACAACTCGCCTTACCCACGACAACCTCCACATACCCTATCGTCATATCCGAGGCCATATTGTTGACTTTGACCACCAGTTGGCTCATAACATGCTCGAACAGGAAATTAATACTGGAAGGACTCTGTCCCGACCCGGATTTCATACCCGTAATGGGATTGGTTCCGTCTTTCGTATGCGCCACAATTACATCGACGGTTTCGTTCACCTCATCCGCAAGCGCCACATTCAATGTAGTTTCGCCATTACCGACCGACACGGGACTATACGCAACAAATGTAAGTTCGTCACCGTTCGAAGGCCAAAACTGTTCATGCCCTTCAGCCCATGCAAGAGAGTAGCTGGAAGAAGAAGATCCTACATTTGCTATGGCATTATCAATATAGAGATCTGTCCAGTCGGCCGCAGAAGTTTTACGCGCCAGAACAGATACTTGCGCCGTCCCCGCATCCGACGCATTAGGGAAATTTGAAACTTCCGCCCTTGCGAGAACGGAACGGACACTAGCCGACATTTTGATCGGCACGCTGCCGAAAGACGGCTCAGGCATACTCTTATCGTTGTTACATGCGGCACAGATGGATACACTGGCCAAAAGCCCAAAAAGTTTGACCTTATTCATAAACAATATATAAGTAGGATTAGCATAAAAACAGGTTCTGCCATATTCTGTTTCATCATCAAAAACGAAGCAAAAAAAACAGAACAAAATATTTTCCGGCTAAAATTATGCATTAAATGCCATGCCTCCAAATATAATTCGGATTAAATCACATATTTCACGACTCATAATCAAAGACATATAAAGATACCGTCCGATTCCTTACAAAAAGGAAGATCGTTTCGGGCCATACGTCAACGCCACATAAAAAAGCAATACGAGTCATTCAAAGATTATTACTCACCAGCATCAAAATCACAATACACCGCAACAGAACAACGTCATAAATGTTACCGCCTGTTATTTTTTGTAATATTTGACTTTTTTGTAAAATCCAAATCAACTATCAATATAATTCGCAATCTATTTTTCTCAAAACTTTGTTTTTACATTTATTACCGTTATATTCGTGAGCGACATAACGTGCATAACTCAAAACTAAAACTACTTAAATACCTTTTATGAAAAGACTTTTTCTCTTAAGTTTATTCCTTTTACTTGGCTGGTCCCCTATGTCGGGAGAAGTTGTAAGAGAATCCTCACCTCATTCCCAAGATGAGGATCGTATTGATTTGTCTTCGGAGTCTGGTTTTTCACTTCGGACCAATATGTTGTTTTTGGCAGGCGCGACGTTGAATGCCGGTTTGGAATGGCGTTACGATACTTCGCACGGTATATTGTTGAACGGAGGTTTTGCCTGCTGGAAATGGGACAACAAGATGC
>CALUZO010000005.1 GCA_944325305.1 uncultured Rikenellaceae bacterium
GCGATTTAAATTATTGTAATTTTACGCTCGTCGGGACGGGTGGTCCCGCCCCTTGGCGCTGGCCGTTCCCCGACCGATGAGTTTTATAGAGAAAAATAATGCGTGACACAGTTTATTTTACACGACCTTATTATACGATGACAGCGAACCAAATCTTCGAACAGATACAGAAAAAACGCAGTTTTCTGTGCGTGGGACTCGATACGGATATCCGTAAGACTCCGGCATGCCTTGCCGGTTCGGACGATCCCCAATTCGAATTCAACAGGGCCATAATAGACACCACGGCCGAATATACAGTGTGTTATAAACCCAACCTCGCATTTTACGAGGAGAACGGAGAGAAAGGATGGCAAAGTTTCGAAAAAACATGCCGTTATATCAGAGAGAAATATCCCGACATATTTATCATTGCCGATGCGAAACGCGGCGATATAGGCAATACGTCCAACATGTATGCCCGTGCCTTTTTTGAAACAGGAGAGGTCGATGCCGTGACACTCTCTCCCTATATGGGTCGTGACACGGTCGAGCCTTTTCTTCGTTACGATGGCAAATGGGCTGTAATCCTCGCTTTGACATCCAATCCTTCGTCGGACGATTTCGAGATGAAAAAACTCGAGGGCGGCCGCAGAGTATATGAAGAGGTACTCGAAGTTTCATCGCGTTGGGGATCGTCCGATAATACTATGTATGTGGTCGGCGCTACAAAGGCTTTCATGCTCGACAGTATCCGGAAGATAGTCCCGGATCATTTTCTGCTCGTTCCCGGCGTCGGCGCCCAGGGCGGAAGTCTGCACGACGTAGCGGCATATGGCATGAACAAACGCTGCGGTCTGCTCGTGAATTCTTCCCGCGGGATAATATATGCCGATTCAACTGACCGGTTTGCGGAAGTGGCCGGGGAGAAAGCTCGCGAGGTGCGGAACGAAATGGACAATCTACTCAAAGCATATCTTTAGAAAACAGAGCGAGTATACCACCCGATTTTTTCTTTGATCGCTGCTTTTAGAATCTGAGGAAATAGTGCCGGTATTGTCTGTCTTGGCTAATTAGGCCAAACCGCACGGCTTAGGCACACGGGTAACAACTCATCGCATGAAAGTTGTGTCATGCGGTTATGGAACTTGAACGAAAACCTGAAACAAATAATTCAAACACAATGAAAAGGACATTATTTATCATCTGTACCCTCCTAATAGGGTTCGTTACAGTGAATGCGCAGGTGACATTGGCCGATAAGGGATCGAAAGATACCTTCCCGTTGGTCACACCGTCGGCAAATGCGGTGGTATGTTATGATGCGGACGATGCGAAAGTCGTAGGTACGAGCGTGGCTCTTTTTGTGGACGATGTGGAAAGGGTGACGGGAAAAAGAATCGAATCGACAACCGACAATCTCCCCCGTGGCGCCAAATATGCGGTAATCGTGGGAACCATCGGTAAAAGCAAATGGATAGACGAACTTGTCGCTGAAGACAAGATTGACGTGAAGCCGATCGAGGGCGGCTGGGAACGCTACATTATCAAAGAAGTGGACCGTCCCGGATCGGGCCTGCGTAAAGCTATTGTAGTTGCGGGCAGCGACCGCCGTGGAACCGCATTCGGACTCCTTTCGATATCGAGAGCTATCGGCGTATCGCCATGGTACTGGTGGGCCGACGTGCCTGTTGCAAAACATGACCAGGTAGCTCTTGACGTCGACGATTTCGTTTCGAAAGAGCCATCGGTAAAATACCGCGGTATTTTTATCAACGACGAAGACTGGGGAATATATCGCTGGTCTAAGGAAAATTTCGAAAAGGAACTCGGTAATATGGGCCCCAAGACCTATGCCAAGATGTGCGAACTTTTGCTCCGTCTGAACGCCAACCACCTGGCCCCCGCCATGCACAATAAAACAATGGCTTTCCACAAGATTCCGGAAAACAGGATCGTGGCCGATAGTTTCGCCATAGTCATGGGATCGTCGCATTGCGAGCCATTGCTTCTGAATACGGCGAGCGAATGGGACAAGAAAACCATGGGCGAGTGGGATTATGTCAATAACAAAGAGGGCGTCGACAGGGTATTGTGTCAGAGGGTGATGGAGGCGGCTCCGTATGAAAATGTCTATACGCTCGCTCTTCGCGGCCTGCACGATACCGCCATGAAGGGCAGCGAAGATATGGAACAACGTAAGAAGACCATGCAGGAAGCACTGTATGCACAGCGGCAAATGCTTGTGGACCAGATCGGAAAACCTGCCGAAGAAATACCGCAGGCCTTCACTCCATACAAGGAGGTACTCGACGTCTATAACGAAGGACTCGATCTGCCGGATGACGTGACCATTATATGGCCCGACGATAACTACGGATACATGAAACGCCTCAGCGGACCCAAGGAACAGCAGCGTTCGGGACGTTCCGGAGTCTATTACCACGTCTCTTATCTCGGCAAACCGCACAGCTATCTCTGGATGAACACTACCTCGCCGACGCTGATGTACGAGGAGCTCAGCAAGGCTTACGACATGACTGCCGACAGAATCTGGCTGCTCAATTCGGGCGACCTCAAGGCAGCCGAGTTCGCTGTGGATTTCTTCCTCGCAATGGCATACGATATCGAATCGTTCAGCTACGAACGTGCTGCTCAGTATCAGGTAGAATGGTTCTGCAATATGTTCGGCGAGAAGTACCGTGACGATTTTGCCGACATATCCAACACCTTCTATCATCAGGCATTTATCCGCAAACCGGAGTTCATGGGTTGGGGATACCAGTTCAATTCCAATAAATTCGAGTACGAACGCAATACGGATACCGACTTCTCTTTCGTGAACTACCGTGAGGTGGAAGACAGGCTGGCTGACTACGCCCGCATCTCCGCCAAAGTGGAACGTATTATGAACGAACTGCCAGAAGAGAGCAAACCAGCTTTCTATCAGTTGGTATATTACCCGGTTAAAGGTTGCGAACTTATGAGCAGAATGACTCTCGCCGGCCAGAAGAACCGCTGGTATGCGATCCAGCAGCGTGCCGCAACGCAGATGTATGCCGACATTGCCAAAGAAAGTTTCGATAGCCTCGCCATCATAACCAAAGGTTACAACTCGCTGCTCGACGGCAAATGGAACCATATCATCATGATGGAACAGGGTGCCGGCCAGAATTATTTCAAACTTCCCGTAACGCGCAAGGCAGAGCTGGCCGACGGCGTTGCAATGGGTATAATGTGCGAAGGAGAAGATATCCTTAAGGGAGCCAAAAGTTTCCATTCGTTGCCGGCATTCAACACATATCTGCGCAAATCTTACTTTGTGGATGTGTTCAGCAAGGGAAGCGAACCGTTGAAATGGAGCGCTGAAACGAGCGATAACTGGATAGTGCTGAGCAAGAAAGAAGGCACTACAACAACCGAAGACCGAATGGAGGTATCGGTAGATTGGAATCAGGTTCCTGCCGGTGAACGCGTATTCGGTATTATCGAGATCATTGCAGATAACGGCCAGAATGAATTGGTTTTTGTCTCGGTATTCAACCCCTCGTCACCGACAAAAGAGGAGATGGCCGGACTTTATGTCGAAGATAACGGTTGTATCTCGATCGACGCCGCCGGATTCCACCGCAAGGTCGAGAACGATCAGATCAAGATGAGAATAGTGCCGAATCTCGGAATAGAAAATACATGCGTTCAGCTCGGAGATCCTACCATGCCCAAACAAACTCTGAAACGTTCCGACGTGCCACGTTTGGAGTATGACTTCTACACATACGAGCAAGGTTCCGTCGACGTTTATACCTACGTTCTGCCTACATTCGTTATCAGTGCCGACAGGGGATATGCAGGACACGAACAGACCAACCTCGAAACTCAATACGGCGTTATGATAGATGACGGTCCGGTCATGATACCCTCGACATCCTCGATAGAGTATGCTCAGATCTGGTACGAGAGCGCCCTCAAAAATTGCAGGGTCAACAAGACTACATTGCATATCGACAAGCCGGGCAAACATACCGTGAAGATCTTGTGCGGTGATGCAGGAACCGTCGTACAGAAGATAGTACTCGATTTCGGCGGTCTGAAACGTTCATATACGGGTCCGAGACCTACCAGGGTGAATTAGAATGATGCAGAACGACAAACAGGACGGTTAAAACAGATACGACACCTTGGAACCACGGGTGTCGTATCTGTTTTTTATGATTGGTGTTTGCGGAATCTCCGAATAATTTAAAAATACGACCGTGTGTCCGATTCTTCATTCAGTCGGTGTGGAATGTAAAGACGTTTCCGACTTATGAACCTGCTTCAGATCGGGGTTATATAACTGTCTGATGTGGATATGTATTGAAACGGGTCGGGGCGAACTGGCGGTTCTGTGGCTCTAATTAGAGTCACAGAACATGATTCAGCATATACATTTTTGGCCGAGTCTCTGGCCGAGTCTTTGCACAATGTACTCGATCAACCGAGAGGGTGGTGCTTTTCAATGGTTTCGCGCAGATGCGTACGGTCGAGATGTGTATATATTTCGGTTGTCAGAATGGATTCGTGTCCGAGAAGCTCCTGGACCTGGCGTATGCTTGCACCGCCTTCCAGCAGATGTGTGGCAAAAGAGTGTCGGAAAGTATGGGGACTGACCTCTTTTCTTATTCCCGCCGCTTCCGCCCCGTTTTTTACGATTGTGAATATCATCGCCCGAGTAAGTTTGCGGCCGTTGCGATTGAGGAATACGATATCGGCGCTTTTGGGATCCGGTTTCATATGACGCCGCTGTTCTAACCAAATCTCTATATTCTTGCGTGCCGTGGCGCTGAGGGGAACGAGACGCTGTTTGTCTCCTTTGCCGGTTACACGTATGAATCCTTCGTCGAGAAAGAGATCTCCGAGTTTCAAGGATATGAGCTCGGATACGCGCAGCCCGCAACTGTACATCGTTTCGATCATGGCCTTGTTGCGGTGTCCCTGCGGTGATGAAAGGTCTATCGAGGATATTATGGCATCTATCTCTTGAACCGACAGTACGTCAGGAAGTTTGCGTCCCTTTTTTGGTGCATCTACGAACTCGACGGGAGATGTTTCGACGATCCCCTCGAGTTTAAGAAAATTGAAGAAACTTTTGAGTCCGCTGAGCAGACGTGCCTGTGATGCCGTATCCAAACCTTTGTCATACACCTCTGACATCAGTCCCTCTATATGGGCGGATTCAACCTCGCTCGGAAGAAGACTGCCGCATGAGTTCATGTAGTGACGCAACAACTCCAGATCATGGGTGTAACTTTCGACTGTATTTGCCGAAAGGTTCTTCTCGAATCTAAGCCATGAGATGTATTTCTCGGAGAGCGTCTCCCAATCTGTTGCGTAACCCGGCATAATGATCGCATTTGCAACAAAAATACTAATTTCTCGCGACACCATAATCCGAAATTTCGGGTCGAGTGGCGATGTCGTGGAGTTTTCAGCGTGCGCTCAACGGCTGGAAATAAAATTGGGCGTGAATGTTTTGCCACTTTACGAGATTCATAATCTCAGAACATGTTTTGTGTGTTTGATCCAGGCGCAGAAAAAAGATAAAAATGTTGCATGGACGAGAAATGTATGTGATTTAAGTCTTTCGTTTTGCCTACTTTTGTATATGATATAAACAAAATTCATGATGGTGGATTATATTGAATTGTCGGTCCCCGTGAGCGATGCCGAACAGGCTGAAATACTGATAGCGGAACTGGCTGAATTCCCTTTCGAGAGTTTTCAGCAGGAAGAGACACAGTTGAAGGCATATATAAGGGAAGATGAACTGGAAAAATGCCGTGGAGATGTTGCCGAGTTTCTTACGGGTAGGCTGATACGTGGAACTTATACGCGCATCGAAACGGTCAACTGGAATGCCGAGTGGGAAGCCGGGTTCGAACCTGTCGATGTCGACGGGAGGTGTCTTATACGGGCGCCGTTCCACGATCGGGCACCGGAAGACTGTCTCGATGTGGTTATAATGCCTAAAATGTCGTTCGGTACAGGGCATCACGCTACGACATGGCTTATGACGTCGGCATTGTTAGGACATGACTTCAGCGGAATGACCGGTTTGGATATGGGCAGCGGGACAGGTGTACTGGCAATAATCGCCGTTATGCGTGGTGCCGTGCATGTCGATGCGGTCGACATCGACGAGTGGTCCTATGAGAATTGTACGGAGAATATTCGTGAAAATGGCGTGGAACAGCGTATACGTCCGATTCTTGGCGATGCTTCGGCAATAGGCGACGCAAAATATGATTTCATTCTTGCCAACATAAACCGTAATATCCTGTTGACCGACATGGGCGCTTACGTCGATGCGCTGAACGGCGGCGGGCTGTTGATAATGAGCGGAATACTTGAGGCCGATATTCCTATAATTACCGATAAGGCCGTCTCGCTGGGTCTGAAACCCCTCGAACAGCACTTGAAAGATGGCTGGGCAGCGTTGGAATTCGGGAAATAGCACCCATAGATTACATTCCGGGAACTGTAATGCATTTTTATGAAGGTGTAATTTGGTGTAATATGGACGGAATGTTTAATATACTCCCAAAAAATCGCTAATTTTGCGTGGTTTTACGGCCTTCACGACCGTGGTAAATATATTCTGATGAACAGAGAGACTGATTTTCTGGTTATAGGCAGCGGGATAGCTGGTCTGAGCTATGCACTCAAGGCTGCAGAAAGCGGCCACGTAACGGTCGTTACAAAGGGAGAAATGCAGGAATGCAACACCAATTATGCACAGGGGGGAATATGTTGTGTTACCTATCCGCCCGATAATTTCGAAAAACATATACACGATACGCTGGTGTGCGGTGCCGGACAGTGCGATCCCGGAGCCGTAGAGTTGGTGGTCACACATGCCCCGGAAGCCATAAAGGAACTTGTCAAACAAGGTGCACGCTTCGATAAGACTATCGAGGGTAAATATGAACTTGCACGCGAAGGCGGACATTCGGAAAGCAGAATTCTCCACCATAAAGATATTACCGGAGCCGAAATCGAACGCGCCCTGATTTCACAGGTAAAACGACATCCCAATATCGAGGTTCTGGAGCACCATTTTGCAGTCGATATACTTACGCAGCATCATCTTGGAGAACTCGTGACCAAACATACTCCCGACATCAAGTGTTTCGGAGCGTATGTACTCGATATAAAAAAAGGTGTTGTCGGCAAGATTCTGGCCAAGGTTACGGTGCTTGCAACCGGCGGTGTGGGGAATATATATCATACCACGACCAATCCGAGTGTATCTACAGGCGACGGTATAGCCATGGTGCATCGCGCCAAAGGCGTAACAGAGAATATGGAATTCATACAGTTCCATCCAACGGCGCTGTATAATCCGGGGGAACGTCCGAATTTCCTTATCAGCGAGGCGATGCGCGGTTTCGGTGCGATACTCAAGCTCAGGAACGGCAAGGAGTTCATGCACAAGTATCACCACATGGGTTCGCTTGCGCCGCGTGATGTCGTGGCCCGCAGCATCGATAACGAGCTGAAGATAAGCGGCGAGGACTATGTATACCTCGATATCACCCATCGCGACCCGCAGGACGTTATCAACCATTTCCCGAACATATATAAAAAGTGCCTCTCCATTGGCATAGATATAACCAAGGAGATGATACCTGTAACGCCGGCGGCACATTATTGTTGTGGAGGTGTCAAGGTCGATTATAACGGGCTTTCGTCCATAGACAGGCTTTATGTGCTTGGCGAAACCTCATGTACCGGTCTTCACGGGGCTAACCGACTGGCATCCAATTCGCTGATCGAAGCGGCAGTGTATGCTGCGCAGGCTGCACGTCACTCTATACCGCGTATCGCGGATATAGAACTCGAACGCAGGATCCCCGATTGGGACTACGAGGGAACGAGCAACCCGGAAGAGATGGTACTCATAATCCAGAACTATAAGGAGATGCAGCAGATAATGAGCAACTATGTCGGAATTGTGCGTTCGAACCTGCGTCTGGAGAGGGCTTTCAAACGCCTCGAAATACTGTATCAGGAGACTGAGGATATGTATCTGAAACTGACGCTGAGCAGAGATCTTTGCGAATTGCGTAACATGATTACGGTAGGTTACCTCATAATCAAGCAGGCAAAACAGATGAGAAAGAGCGTAGGTCTGCACTACTCGCTCGATTATCCGATGGCTGAACCTATCGGTGAGATGTAAAATGTTTCTCTGTCGGGCCTGGTATGAGAAAAGGTGGGAATGCGGATCCTAAGGGAACAAGTTCTCAATAGATACTTTCACAGATGGCTTTTAATAAAACAGGGATACCTATATAGGTATCCCTGTTTTATTAGTGTGTTATTCGGCACTAAACGGATAATTAGTGACTTCCAAGACATAAAGTAACGGCAAGCTGAACTCTATGCATATTTATTTTTTCCTCTCCTCCTCAAGTGCGTTTTTTGCTGAAAAGTCGAGGACCTGAAGATGCGAGACCGACATGCCGTCGTTTTTCGTCGGTATGTTCCGGATGTCCGTTCCCATTACCGTGGCGAGAACCTCGAATTGCGTTTCAAGATGCTGGACCTCATTGATTAATTCCACAACGGTTTACGTAAGATATGGATATTGTGCTGAAGCTGAAGCATCCAGTGCAGACTGCCCCATGGATTGTGACATGCGGCAGACCGGATAGTTGGCCGGTGGCATTTGTATTTGCAATAGTGATTCTGCCCTCGTTATGATGGTTGAGCTACAATGACTTTACTGTGTGGAGTCCTTTCGTGTTTTTTGCCCATTTGTCGTGTGCCCGGAGGACCTGCTCGATGACATCTCGTACGCATCCCTGCCCACCTTTGAACTGCGAAACATACCGTGATGCTTCGAGTATCTCGCTGACAGCATCTGCCGGACATACCGGTATTCCGACATGTTTCATCGCGTCGAGATCGGGTATGTCGTCACCCATATACATAACCTCATCCGGACTCAGCGACAGTTCGTCCATGAATTCTTTCAGGCAAGAGAGTTTGTCCGCAATGTTGGGGTAGTATCTCGTGACACCCAGCATCTTGAAACGCAATTCGAGGCTCTCGCCACGGCCACCTGTGATAATGGCCACGTGATATCCGCTACGTATGGCGTAGGTGACGGCATAGCCATCTTTTGAGTTGTATTGTCTGATGAAATCGCCGTTTGTCAGAGGTATGATGCCGCCGTCGGTAAAAACCCCGTCCACATCGAATACGAATGCCTTTACTTTTGCGATGTCTTCTTTGAAGTTTCCCATATGCTTTTGCTAAGATTTATGTATATATTTTTCAGATCTGGTTTTTCTGTGAGTAATTCGCAATGGCGCGATTTGGTCTGGAAGTCGTTCCTTATGGCAGGGCCGGTCTGTGTCGATAGAGGAGAGTCGGCCGTGAGGGCTTTCTCGGTGGTTTGACGGATGAGTGGCTTGAGTACCTCGAAATCCATTCCGGCATCTTTGGCCAACAGTTCGCCTATGGCATACATGTGATTGGTGAAATTGCTGGCGAAAACGGCTGCTACGTGTATCATGGCGCGTTGTTTCGATGCCACTTCTAGTACATTGTCCGAGAGCATCCGGGCTGTTTTCGTTACGGTATCCAGTGCTTTGGGTGTAGTGCCCTCGACCATGATCGGAACAGTGCGGAAATCGACTTTATATCCTTTGGTGAATGTTTGAAGCGGGTAGAGTACTGCTTTGTTTATGATATTCGGCGACAGTGCGTCTATGGGGGTGCAGCCTGATGTATGCGCTACCACCGCGTCGCCGAAGTTAATAGAGCCAGAAACGGATGCGATAGCCTTGTCGCTTACCGCTATGATGTACAGGTCTGCCGGTTTGATAAAGGCCGGATCGTTCGTGAATTTGCATTGGCATCTTGCAGCTATTCTCGTACCTTCGTTTCGGTTGCGGGCGAATATCTGGATCGGCGGATTGCCTGCCTTGTCCAGTGCCAGGGCCAAAGCTTCGGCAACGTTTCCGCTGCCGATTATTACAATGTTTTCCTCTTTTGTTTGCATGTTGTGTTGCTTTCCATCAGTTTGTCGCTATAGACGCGATGTTGTCGTTGTATGGTCGGTAGTTATTTTTTCGGGTTTGATTTGGCAGCCGGTTTCGATTCGCATACCTTGGGGATGTCTTTCATGAGCTCGACCAAAGGCCTGTTAAGCAAAGAGTTGGCTCCTGTGAGTTTAAATTCTTCCATGGCTTTCTCTATGGCTTGCAAATCCTTGTTGGTGGAGAAGTCGAGTTCGGAGTGTGGCATGTCGTCGATACTCTGGATGATTTCGAATGCGGTGATTCCGTTTATATCTTGCGCCGGTATATATTTGTTGACCTTGTCGTCGGTGTCGTTTTTTACTGCAGCGACCATTCCTGCGTTTTCCAGATCGAATACGACGTCGCGAACTATTCTCAGCGGCATATTCAGTTCTGTCGATATGGTTTCCGAATCGACGGGCTTTTTCTGTTCCACGAAGTGTCTGACAATGGTCATCATAGTGGCCAGCAATACTTTGCGCCGTTCGTTATGACTCATGTTTTCTGCATTTCGCTCCATCTCGAATCGTTCGATGTTTTGGTAAGCGAATGAGAGTTCCGCACCGAACAACAGTATCTGCCAACTGGTCTGCAGCCAGATAAAGAACAGGGGAATTGCCGCTAAAGTACCGTATACGGCATTGTAGGATGTCATGTAGCCCTGCAACCAAACGTAGGCCCACTGGAAGATCTGGAACGATGTCCCGGCTATTACGCCGGCAATGAACGCTCCTTTCAGCTTGACCTTGGTATTGGGAAGAACTATGTATATGAACGTAAACATCAGCCATATGGCTATGATTGAGATAAGAGTGAAAAGAAAGTCGCCGATCCATGTCCCGGTAAAATCCGTAACTCTGTTGCGGATGTATACTATCATACTGTTGGAGATGATCCATAGTATCGGAGCTACGAAGATCACTGCCACATAATCGGTGAATTTACGGGAGAAAGGACGCTGTTTTTTGATTTCCCATATATTGTTGAACACTCTTTCAACGTTGCTGAAGACCATGATGACGGACCATAGCAGGAATATGAAACCGGCCGAGGCGACAATGCCGCCCCTTGCCTGGTTGAGTTTGTTTATGGCGATCTGAATAAATCCGTCGATAGTGCCATTGTCGTTCGGAATAAGAGTGTGGATATATTCCAGCAGACTGTCATACAGTCCGAAACCTTTCATCAACCCGAAAACCATGGCTGCGATGGGAACGAGAGAGGTCAGCGTGTAAAAAGAGAGGGCAGAGGCATTGATGGTGATATTATGCCTCCCCATACCTTTGGCGGTAAGAATGATGATCTTGAACGGACGCAAAAGCCAGCCCCATTTCTTCTCTTTGACAGTCTCTTCGTCGGTTTCCCAGACGCCGTTTTTTATGAAGTCGGTGATCTTTTTTATCATCCTCGTGAGTTGAATCTGATTAATGAAATTATTCTTTACTCTTGGCGGATATGTCTATTTCAAGAATATTGCCCATTTCTTGTCGGCTATGGTTGTGAACGCTATGTATTTCGTGCCACCCTCGGCAACTCCGAGTTCTTTGGTGATTTTTTCGGTGGAATAGGGGAATTCGTGTTTCATTACGTTTATTTTTTTGATCTTCATTCCTGCGAGTTTTTGCCGAAGATTTTTAGGCGAATATTTTTCGATAGATTCTATTTCGAAAACCTTGCCAACTTTTTCTTTCGGCAAGATATCCGAGAAGGCATAGGAGTTGTCTGTTTCGATGTAGGCATTCATGTCTGAGAAATATCTCTTTGCAAGCCGTGCTTTGGCAAGCGCTACGTCCGGAACTATCAGGTAGCGTGAAGTGGGCATGTGTGGTGCTGTATCTGCTTTGTCGGATGGTTGGTTTTTGTCGTATGGGTATTCGACCTCGTAGTGTCCGACTCCCGATGCCTTGATTGTCGGATGCTCGATTCTGTCGTCGATTTCGACCAGTACCTCTTTGCATTCGCCGTCGACTGAAACAACGTCGATAATTACATGTGAACCGAATATTCTGAAGGCTTCGTCTATGTCGAACATGGGCGAAAGTTTTATGACCACCTTGGGGGCTATCTTTTTGATTCTAGGTAATAACTTGGTGATATCCGGGGAGCAATCCTCGAGTGTTATTTTTTTTCTCCCGTCGCTCCCGCGACGGTCCGGGTCTAAGAATACGAGATCGGCCGAAAGTTCAGGGTATTGTTCGAGTGCTTCCTCGATATTCATTTTTACGACAGAGATGTTGCGTCTTCCCAGCAAGTCGAAATTGGCCCTGGCTATCTCGGTCAGGAGAGGATCCTGTTCGATGCTCATTATTCTGTCGAAACGTTTGGACAGGTATAGGGAATCTACTCCCAGACCGCTGCCCATGTCTATGCAGAATTCGCCTTTGTAGTGGCGGTGTGAAGCTGCCGCCTCGCTGCTGCATTGTTCGTAAGCTTTAGCCGATATGATGCATTGTGCCTTGTAGTAACTCGGTAGTTTTTTGCGTGCTTTTTGCAGATATTTGACTTGAGTTGCTACAAGCTGGGCATAAGGTATGTTTTTATCGAGTGCTATCTTGGCCGGATCGGAGGATATGTGCTCCCTGACAGCTTCTCGCAATGGTTTGGTAAGCAACAAATCAAGTTCTTTTAAAGTCAGCATGATATGTGATCCCCTTATTTTAATGTTTCTGATAGTTTCTTCTGTTGATGTCGTGTTGGGGTTTGTTGTATGTATTGCAAAAATTATGCCTTTCTTGTTGTGGGTGTTAAAATTTTGAACGCTTTGTGACGTTTTGTGATATTGTCGTGTAATGCCTTGTACTGCAAATGGTTATATATGAGATGACGAGCACTGCATAGCATAAAAAGACACCTGCGAGGGAGATGTGTCCTTCAAATATTGCCCATTGTTGTGCTGCGCTCCATTCTACTATTCGGTTCTGAAGATTGGCGGCGGTGTCGAGTATGACGGAGAACGTATTTTGAAGAATACCGATTGGCGCGATAATCCATATCATGCCAAGCAGTACGATCACGTAGGCCGTCATGATTACGAGAGGTCCTGTAAGGATGCCGATGATGGGTGAGTTGCCGAACCAGTACGAAACTAACGGAGCCGTTCCGACTGTGGCCGCGAAGCCCACGATTATGGCGCCAGTCACGATATTGAGGAGTTTGCGTCGTGAGCGCAACGGATCGAACAAATGTCTGTAAAAGATTACGATTGCCAGTACGGCCGAAAACGAAAGCAGAAAACTTGGATCGGAGAGATAGTTGGGGTTGAGAGCGAGCATGACTACGGCTGTGCCGAGTATTATGTTCATTGTGTTCCGTTGTGACGATGTGGCAAGAGCCAGTTGTGCAAAGCTGGCCATGGTTGCCGCGCGTATTACGGAAGGTGACATGCCGGTTGTCAAGGCGTAGAGCCAGATACACAGAATCGCCATTGAATTTTTGACTATGTGTCCGTAACGGAACGTAGGTAGCAGGTAGAGCAACAGGTTGATAAGCAGAAACACTATCCCGACGTGGAGTCCCGAGACGGCAAGAATGTGAGCAGAGCCAGATTTGTTGTATGTCTGACGCATTTCGTTGCTGATGAACCGACGGTCGCCTATGACCATGGCCGATACGACTGCGTGCGATTCGTTGTCCAGAGTCAGGCGGTCGAGGCGTTGTGCGGCTTTTGAGTGGAGTTGCGAAGCGTAATATACCGGTGTAGTCGATACGTATTGTGCCTCTTTCAGCATGTTGCCGGGTGTGAGGTAGAGGCGTCTGTGGAATCCGCGCCTGCGCATGAGATTGCCGTAGGACGATCCTGTCGTATCTATGGCGTTCATCCACCCGCGGAATGCTATCTGCATTCCTTGATGTACGATGTAGCATGTGTCCACATAAAGTTGAATGCTTTCATCGGCGCTCAACCATGGTGCGTTGTCGTCTTTTGCCGTTTTGTAGTAACCGACGGTGGCTGAAGTACGCTGCCAGCGGCCACGTACGGATGGCTGTTCGTCGATTTGGGCGACGGCGGTAACATACTCGCCGTAAGGAAGCCGGCTTTTGGGAGTTGCGGCTTCGGATATGGTGAAAAAGAATAATAGAATGCTTGCCCATGCGAGTATGCTTCCGGCCTCATGCTTTTGAAGTATCCACGCCGCAGCCATTGTCGCAAGACATGCTGACCCTGTGATGAAGGGATTCGTGTCGAAGAATGCCGACAATGCCAGTCCTGCCATTGCTGGCAGTATTATTTTTACGAACGGAGCCGGAGAGGTCTCATGGCTATTCATTTTCAGGCATGCGGTTTTATTGTTGAGATGAACAAAGATAGTGTAAAAAAGTCGTTTGGTGATGCCTTAAGTCGTCATCAATGTCGGGAATAGTTATGTCGGATTGGTTTGCGTGTAGTGTTCAAACGGATAATTTTGAATGTCGTGTTTCCCGTTGTATCGTATAATTTCGTACCTTTGTTTTGCGACTATGAATAATAATCAGAATATGCAGCCCCAGAGCGAACCTCAGAGTTTTATACCATTGGCTGAAAGGCTCAGGCCGTCCAAACTCGAGGAGTATGTAGGTCAATCGCATCTTGTCGGGCCGGGCGGAGTCTTCCGACGGTTTCTCGAGACGGGCAATGTGCCTTCGTTTATTTTGTGGGGTCCTCCTGGAGTAGGGAAAACGACCTTGGCCAGGATGGTGGCAGCTTCGCTCGAACGACCGTTTTATACCTTGTCGGCAATCAATTCGGGGGTTAAGGAGGTGCGCGATGTCATCGAACAGGCAAAAAAACAGAGATTCTTCAGCGCAGCACCGCCATTTCTTTTCATAGACGAGATACATCGCTTTAATAAATCGCAGCAGGACTCGCTGTTGGGTGCCGTAGAACAAGGCATAGTGACGCTCATAGGCGCCACGACCGAGAATCCTTCATTCGAAGTAATATCTCCGCTGCTTTCGAGGTGTCAGGTGTATGTCCTGAAGGCACTCGAGGAGCCTGAATTGCAGACTTTGCTCGATCGCGCGCTCGCCACTGATCTGGAGCTCAAATCGCGTAATCCTAAGGTGGAGCAGACCAATGCGCTGTTCAGGTTTTCGGGAGGTGACGCCCGGAAATTGCTCAATATTCTCGATATACTTCTCGGTGCGACAGAGGGGCAGCTGGTTATAAACGACAAGACTGTTACGGATGCCCTCCAGCAGAATATAGCCCTGTACGACAAGAACGGCGAACAACATTACGACCTCATATCGGCCTTTATCAAGAGCGTGAGGGGAAGTGATCCCAATGCGGCACTGTATTACCTTGCCCGTATGCTTGCCGGTGGCGAAGATGTGAAGTTTATAGCCCGTCGTCTTGTGATACTCGCTGCCGAGGATATAGGTTTGGCCAATCCGAATGCCATGCTGTTGGCCAATGCGTGTTTCGATACGGTGCATAAAATAGGAATGCCCGAGGCGCAGATACCGCTTTCGGAGACCACCATCTATCTTGCTTCGAGTCCCAAAAGCAATTCGGCATATATGGCCATTGCAAAAGCCATGGACCTCGTTCATAAGGATACGACAAACCGTCCGGTGCCACTGCACATACGAAATGCGCCTACGAGCCTTATGAAAGAGCTCTCGTACGGGAAGAACTATAAGTACGCACACGATTACAAGGATAATTTTGTCGAGCAGGAGTTTTTTCCCGAAGGCCTCGAAGGTACCAAATTCTACACTCCCGGCGACAACGCTCAGGAGAATGCAATATCGGAAAGAATAAAGGCCCGGTGGAAAGATAAATATTGATGTTCTGTTCCTGTGTGGTTTGCCCGAATTTACTGTTTTTTGCTGGGAAAATAGGATCAGTTTTCTTATTTTTGTAGAGCTAATAAAGGTGCCGGCATACTCATAGCCGGCATGTTTGTATGTCAGCCCATTCTTAAAGAGAAATCAAAAAAACAATGGTATGATTGTTACAGTATTGCTCGTCGTCGTAGCTTATTTGTTAGGGTCTATCCCCAGCGCCGTATGGATCGGGAAGCGTTTTTATGGAGTGGACGTGCGTGAGCACGGTAGCAGAAATGCCGGTGCGACCAATACTCTTCGCGTCCTTGGAAGGAGGGCTGCCACTCCGGTACTGTTGCTCGACATGGCTAAAGGATTCGCTGCGGTCATGCTTTTTCATTTGTCGCCTTACAAAGGTACCGATTTCGAGTTTTATCTGAAACTTATACTGATAGTAGCTGTCGTGTTGGGACATATCTTCCCGTTGTTTGCCGGCTTCAAGGGAGGAAAGGGCGTGGCAACTATGACGGGTGCCGTATTGGGAATGTATCCTCCGGCAGTTTTTTTGTGCCTTTTGACGTTTCTGTTGGTTCTCGCCATATCGCATTATGTGTCGCTGAGCTCCATGACTGCTGGGGTTATGTTTCCGGTATATCTGGTACTGGTGTTCGGAGAGACCTATTTGCCCCTTATAATATTTGCGTGTGTTGTGGCGGTGGTGCTGATCATTACGCACAGAAAGAATATCAGACGTCTCATTAACGGAACCGAGTCCAAAATATATCTCTGGAAACCCAAATCACGCTCCGAAGAGTAGGGTTGTTCTGTTTGCTTTGTTTTTTTGCTTTGTGTGGGTCTGTCGCATGCACTCTTCTCCGATTTGACGGTGTATGTCGTTTTTTTGTTGTCTCGGGTTTTCTGATAACGGTCGATTCATGACCCTTTTATTGGCATCTTGCGTGACGTATGTAGTGTGGTCGGATGTCTTTGTTACGGATAAATACAGGTCTCCTTTTCCCGTGTCTGTATGTAGTATTATCGCTGCTTGTATCTTAATTTGGACTTAGTATTTTATATTAGTGTATATTTCTGATAATTAATGTTGTATGTGTCTGTTGGCGTTTTTTCGATAGCGTAAAATTTGTAAAATTGTTTAGATTCTTCGTATATTTGACTCTGTAATTCATCGTCAATCGGTCCCTTTGTTGGTGCCCGGCAAATATAATAACAGAACTAACCCGTTGTAAATAATGTTGGATCAGAATCTTATAAGGATGTATGAGAAAAGTTTCCGCGAGAATGCGGAACTTCCGGCACTTACTGATTATTTCAAACGGAATGATGTTTTCTCTTATTTGGATATGGCCGCAGAGATAGCTAAACTTCACATGCTTTTCGAAAAGTGCGGCATAGAAAAGGGAGATAAAATATCGCTGATAGGACGCAATAATACTCGTTGGTGCATAACATACGTTGCTACCATTACCTACGGGGCGGTAATTGTGCCGATACTTCAGGATTTCCCGGCTAACGATTTGCATCATATTATCAACCACTCCGAATCTAAACTTCTGTTTTGCGGCGACCGTATTTGGGATAGTGTCGAGACTGACCAGATAGAACGGGTTATTGCCGTGATAAATCTCGTGGACTTCGGTTGCCTTTTTGATCGCACCGAAGGCGAAAGCATAAGGGAATTTCAGGACAATGTGCAGACCCATTTCAAAGAACGTTATCCGGCAGGCTTCAAAACACAGGATATTAAATACTGTGACGTCCGGAATGATGATGTAATAGTTCTCAACTATACTTCTGGCACGACCGGTTTCAGCAAGGGAGCGATGCTTACATGCAACAATATTACGGGTAACGTACAATTCTGCATAGATCTCGGAGTCAGGCTTAAATATGATCGGGTGCTCTCTCTTCTTCCGCTCGCGCACGTATACGGGTGTACCGTAGATTTTCTGCTTTCTTTGGCTGTAGGTGCTCATGTGACGCTGTTGGGTAAAACTCCATCGCCAAAACTTCTGATAGAGGCAATGCGGAATGTCAAGCCACAGGTGGTATGTTGTGTTCCGCTTATATTGGAGAAGATATGCCGCAAACAGGTATTCCCGATTTTAGGCAAAGGTTTTATGCGGTTGGCACTTCAGATTCCTCTTCTCGACAATAAAATATACGGCAGGATAAGACATGACCTGATTAATATTTTCGGGGGCGAGGTGCGTCAGGTCATTGTGGGAGGAGCGCCTTTCAACCATGAGGTAGAAGAGATGTTGCTTAAGATAAAATTTCCGGTCACGGTGGCATACGGCATGACCGAATGCGCTCCGCTGATAAGCTATGCACATTGGTATAATTTCAAGCCTGGCTCATGCGGACAGGTGTTGCACGGTTATATGCAGGTCAAGATAGATTCGTCAGATCCGTATAATGTTCCGGGCGAGATCATGACGCGTGGAGAAAACGTAATGAAGGGGTATTACAAGAATGCGAAAGCTACCGAAGCGATAATCGACAAGGATGGATGGCTGCATACGGGTGATATTGGTACGATTGATGCGGACGGGACACTCTTCATAAGGGGACGTTGCAAAAGCATGGTACTCGGGGCCAATGGCCAGAATATATATCCGGAAGAGATCGAAGCCAAACTTAATAACCTCTATTGCGTTATGGAGTCGTTGGTGCTGGAACGCGACGGCAAGTTGGTAGCTCTTGTTTATCCCGATTATGAACGGGCAGATGCAGATAAGGTCAATGGCAATTTGGCGGATGTTATGAAAAAGAATCTCGAGGAACTCAACACCTTGGTGGCCCCGTATGAGAAGGTTTCCGATATAATTCTTTTCCCTAACGAGTTTGAGAAGACACCTAAAAAGAGCATAAAACGATATTTGTATAACGTATAGAATACGTTGAGTCTTTTACAGTTAAGAGAGGGGGAAGAAGATCCCCCCCCTCTCTTTGTTCCGTAATGTCGGACTAATTGACATATATGCGAAAAACCATTGGCTCTTTATGACATATCGTGGTATAAAACAGGTACGGAACCAGACGCATTATGGAGAGGGCGTGAAAGAGTGACGCATAGGCGTCATGAGCCTTGCCATGTGTATGAATTATGACTTCTCGACCTGTTATTGCAGATAGTGTGGCCCGCGTATTTTCGTTTCTCTCCGTGTGGCGGATATGGAGCCGATATCTGTGAAAGACTTAAGTATGGTTGTCAACGGACGCAGGGACATGTATTTTCGCATCTGACGCAAAGACTCTCTGCCAAGAGCCCTCAGTCCATGTATGAAGGCTTTTGATGCGGGTCGTGTTATGTCGCACGCGAGAGGAAGGAATATGGAATTGTAACTTCTGTTTAACGCATGATGCAGTGTCTCGTCGGTACGTTCGCCTCTGTCGTGTACCGCTTTGACCCAAGGGCAGATGCCGGCTTTCAATCCGTGGAATGAAAGCCGGTCGAGAAAATTGTAATCTTCTCCGTAGTGTGTGAATATGGGGGCGAAGCCTCCGATGTCTCTTATGGCTTTTTGTGAAACCAGCCAGTGTGCGGCCATGACTTTGTTCACGTCGTAAACCTCATCGAGTTTTTCCCCGGCGCTCAGATCCGCAATGTAATTGGGGCAATTTTCGCTGCTGGTGCAACGTGCGAAGTTGGTGTCCGGGGTCGATAAGTCGGCCTGCATCTGCATCGGACTAAGTACGCCGTAGTCTGGATGATTTGCGTGTATGGAGGCCAGTCTGAAAATATCGTGCAGCTCTATCCATGCGTCTTGATTGAGGAGGTAGGCGTAGTCGCATCCACTGTCGAGAGCATGTTTTAGACCGATATTGTTAGCTCGCCCGAAGCCGAGATTCTGGTCGGATTCTATGAGATTTACTTCCGGCCATTTTTCCCGGATTGTCTCGGGAGTACTGTCGGATGAAGCGTTGTCCACTACAATTATATCCAGGTGTTTATCCTTGCCATAGAGTTTCCCTATGCATTTGTCGAGCCATTTTCGACCGTTATGCGTGACGATAATTACGGAGATTTTTGGTGTGGTTGCTTCCGGTTTTTTGTGCATGCGCTGTGTTTCCGGCGAGGGATCGTATATTTTCGCTTCAGTTGGACGCATAGGTTTTTGTGTTGTCGGACCAACTGCCTGGACACTTTTCTGGTTGCTTGTTGTGTCCGGCGTTATTGTGTGTGCGGAAGGTGTATTTGGCGAATGCTCCATTATTTTTATGATCCTGTTTGTCGGCCGACTTTCCTGCGCCGACAGTTTGTGTCGGAAAATTCTACCTTTTGGGAGCTTCGGCCGTGCGTCCCGGAAAAAGCGCACGGCTGAAGCCAAAATGCTTACATACCGCGACCGGGTGTGTCTGTAAAGATACATCCGGTAAAGGTCTCGGGACTGTTATAAACCGCGGCCATGGCATTGTTTGTATTTTTTGCCGCTTCCGCATGGGCATGGGTCGTTTCGGCCCACTTTGGGTTGTGCCTGTATGGGGGCGGTTTTTCCGCGATCGCCGGCTCCTGCATTGCGGGCGGCCTCCATACGTGATTCCTGCAACTTGCTCATGTCGGTTTTGCGTCTTTGTTCTCTTTGCCGCATCATCTCTTCTTCTGCTGCGTTGCGGATCGGTATGAACCCTTTGTTCAGTACGGAGAGTACCTCGCGGTTTATCTTGTCGAGCATCTTGCTGAACAGCTCGAATGATTCGAATTTGTAGATCAGGAGAGGGTCTTTCTGCTCGTACGTAGCGTTCTGAACACTTTGGCGGAGGTCGTCCATTTCACGCAGATGCTCTCTCCAGTTGTCGTCTATGGTGGTGAGCATCACTATCTTGCTGAAAACCTTGTATATCTCTGTGCAATCCGATTCGGCACATTTCTTCAATTCGACAGGAACGTTGTATCCCAGTTTGCCGTCAGTTATCGGAATATAGATGTTCTCGTACTGTGTTCCCTGTTCCTTGTATATCCTGTCGATAGTCGGTTTTGCTGTGGCTGCCACCTGCTGGGCACGGCGTTTATAGGCTTCGCGCAGGTCGTTGGCGATGGCATCGACGAATTCTTCCCTGTGTTTTTTCATTCCCTCGAATTGCTCTTCGGTGAATGAGGGTTGTATTGCGACCAGACGGATGAGTTCGAGCGACATATTCTCGAAATTATCGTCGAGGTAGTCATTTGCAAACGATTCGGCGAAATCCATCACGATATTGTTTAGGTCGATTTCGACACGCTCGCCGTAGAGTGCGTGGCGTCGGCGGGTATATATGACCTCCCTTTGTGAGTTCATCACGTCGTCGTATTCGAGCAGACGTTTACGGATGCCGAAGTTGTTCTCTTCTACTTTTTTCTGGGCTCGTTCGATGGCTTTGCTCATCATGTTTGCCTGAATCGACTCGCCTTCTTTTATTCCCATGCGGTCCATCATGGTCGAGATGCGTTCGGAGCCGAACAGGCGCATCAGGTCGTCTTCGAGAGAGACGAAGAACTGAGAAGAACCCGGATCGCCCTGACGTCCTGCACGTCCGCGCAACTGGCGGTCCACACGGCGCGATTCGTGACGTTCGGTGCCTATGATAGCCAGACCTCCGGCTTCTTTCACTTCGGGAGTGAGCTTGATATCGGTACCGCGGCCAGCCATATTGGTTGCTATGGTTACCTGTCCGGCGCGACCTGCTTCGGCCACGACCTGTGCTTCGAGCTGGTGCTGCTTGGCGTTGAGAACGTTATGTTTGATGCCCTTGAGTTTGAGCATACGGCTCAGAAGCTCCGATATCTCAACAGAGGTGGTCCCTACAAGTACCGGACGACCCTGACTCACAAGGTTTTCTATCTCGTCGATAACCGCGGAATATTTTTCGCGTTTTGTTTTGTATATAAGGTCGTTGCGGTCGTCGCGTATAACGGGTTTGTTGGTCGGGATGACAACCACGTCGAGTTTGTAGATGCTCCAGAATTCGCTTGCCTCCGTTTCTGCCGTACCTGTCATACCGGCAAGCTTGTGATACATGCGGAAGTAGTTTTGCAGCGTTACAGTTGCAAAGGTCTGGGTGGCTGCTTCGACCTTGACACGTTCTTTGGCTTCGATAGCCTGGTGCAAACCGTCCGAATAACGGCGCCCCTCCATGATACGTCCTGTCTGTTCGTCAACGATCATCACCTTGTTGTCGATAACGACGTATTCGACATCTTTCTCGAACATGCTGTATGCCTTGAGAAGCTGATTTACAGTGTGTACCCGTTCGCTTTTTACTGCATAATCGTTGATGACGGCATCTTTTTTTGCTGCTTTTTCTTCGGGGTTTTCGTCCGATTTTTCGAGTTCGGCTATTGTGGCTCCGATGTCGGGAAGTACGAAGAAACCGTCTTCCCCGAAGCTCTTCGATAATGTTTCGTGACCTTTGTCGGTGAGTTCGACTGAGTTGAGTTTCTCATCTATTACGAAGAACAGATCGTCCGTAATTTCGGGCATGCGGCGATTGTTGTCCTGCATATAGGTGTTTTCCACCTTTTGCATGAGGGTCTTTATGCCGGGTTCGCTGAGGAACTTGATGAGAGGCTTGTATTTCGGGAATCCTTTGTGGGCACGGAAGAGCAATATGCCGCCTTCGTCGTTTTTGCCTTCGCTGATCAGTTTGCGTGAGTCGGCCACAAGTTGGGTCACAAAGTTGCGCTGCATGTTGAACAGCTGCTCTATTGCTGGGCGGTATTGTTCGAACATCTGGTCGTCGCCTTTGGGGACAGGCCCGGATATTATAAGCGGCGTACGGGCATCGTCTATCAAGACCGAGTCTACTTCGTCGACGATGGCGAAGTGGTGTTTGCGCTGCACGAGGTCGTCTTTCGAAATCGACATGTTGTCGCGCAGGTAGTCGAAACCGAATTCGTTGTTCGTACCGAACGTTATATCGGCGTTATATGCATTTCGGCGGGCTTCTGTGTTTGGTTTGTGCTTGTCGATGCAGTCTACTGAAAGTCCGTGGAACATATACATCGGTCCCATCCATTCCGAGTCGCGGCGGGCGAGGTAGTCGTTGACGGTCACTACGTGTACGCCTTTGCCTGCGAGGGCGTTGAGGAATACGGGGAGTGTCGCAACGAGGGTCTTGCCTTCACCGGTTGCCATTTCTGCGATCTTGCCTTTGTGGAGAACGACGCCGCCGAACAGCTGTACGTCATAATGTACCATATCCCATGTGACGAGGTTGCCGCCTGCCGTCCAACTGTTCTTATAGAGGGCTTTGTCTCCTTCGATTGTGACGAAATCTTTTGTAGCCGCGAGGTCGCGGTCGAAATTCGTGGCGGTTACCTCCACAATTTCGTTCTCTTTGAAACGGCGGGCCGTATCCTTCATTATGGCGAAGGCTTCGGGGAGTATTTCGTCGAGTTTTTTCTCTATGTCGTTATCTATCTTCTCGGTGAGTTTGTCGATCTCTTTCGAGATACGTTCTTTCTCGTCGAGAGATATTTCGGGCAGTTCAAGTTGGACTTTGAGTTCTGCTATGCGGGCTTCGTCTGGTGCAATGGTGTCGGCTATGGCTTTACGCAGTGCTTGTGCACGTTCGCGCAATTCATCATTCGTGAGCTTCTCAATTTGGGGATAGATCTCGATAATCCTGTTAACATAAGGTTCGATCTCCTTGCGGTCTTTATCGCTCTTCGTTCCGAAGAACAGTTTTAGCAATCCTGATACTATATCCATTGTGTCGTATTAATTCAGAGTGAATTTATAGAAGTCGTAAAAATAGTAAAATTCAGAAGAAACTTAAAGGGTTTTGCTGAATAATTGATGTTAAGTTAATATACTGCGAATCTGCGGGGGAAGTCTGTATGTCTGCAGAATCGCCTTGCAGGCTTGGTTTGCGCTGTGACGGACGGAATCCGTGGTGGGGATGACTCCGAAATATTTTGGAGAATATTTCAAAGGTAGTTTTCTGATGGTCGGGTCCGTAGCGAATATATTGAGCGTTATTAAGATTTTGGACCGTGCATTTTTTTGCCCGATCTTTTATCTATTGTAGATTTTATTCTCCGAACGTTTTTGTATGTCTAAAATATTGGGTACTTCCATGCTGTATATTTTCATATGGGTTTGTTTCTGCACGTCCATTTTTTTGTGTGGGATGACAGTGCTTGGCGTGTCGTTTTGTGTTTCAGTCAGGGATGTATGCGTTTATGTCATCTTGCATTGCGTCGTCTTGTGTGATCTTCGTGATGCAAGGTGTCGTTCGGAGTTGACGGGGAGTGCGGGTTTCCCTTTCCGGAAGAATTGTATATGTCCTGTAAAACGATTCGAATCAGGTTTCCAGGCGGTTTAGTATGTTATTGACGGGTCCTTTGCTGTAAGTTTGCGAAGCACGTATCTGCAAACGGGACATTGCCAGCATAACTCTTTGCGGCAGAATTCGTTGTTAAGCTGAAGCATAGCCTGTGAATCGAAAGCGCTCTCCATGATCACACCGCCTGCTCGCCATGCGTTGATGAATCTGTTGTCTTCGCAGTTGATTTTCTCCAACAGATCGAGTGCTGTTTCCTTGAGTTTTTCTTCGCCCGTGTAGTCGGCATAGGCGAACATCATCGGAACAGTCAGATTTATGCCTAACAGCGAGGCCTTGAAATGGCCTATGCGTTTCGGGTGTTCGTAGGAAGGATGTGAAGGGATGTAATGTGTCGACCAGTATTGCGAGGCTTCTGTACGGAACATGCGGTGGATGTCCTCCACCGTACGGCATTTTATCATATGGTCGAAAAGAAATTCTCTGGTGGACAGGAACATTGCCATTTGGGCTATTCTCAGTACCGGATGGTTGTTTGGGTTGGTGCGGGAAATAATCCAATATCCTGCTTCCATGGGGACGATGGAATATTTCTGGCGCAGGTAGTTGAACGTGGTTTTCAGGTCGCGTATATAGCTGTCGTCATCGTACATTTCCAAAAGCCCGGATGCCCCCAACAGCATTGCTTCGACGTAGACTATCGAATTGCGTTCGCGAGAGATGGCTGTATAGCGCACCCTTCTTGCGAGTTCGGTAAAAGCCTCCTTGTTTTTGCTGTCTCCCATGGTACGCATCAGCATGACGTACATCGTTTCGTTCCAGTTCTGGTCGTGTTCGTTGTATATGTTTCTGATGTCGCGGCATTTGCGAGCCATGCGATCTGCCAGCAGGCGAGTGTACATGGCAATCCGCTCGTGGCTCTCCATGCTGGCGATATGGCGTGCACAATGATATTCTCCGGCTCCGTCGCGGAGCCTTTCGTATGCGGTCAACTGCTTAGGGTCAATGGGCAGTATGGCTTGTGTGACCGGTTCGCCGTTGCTTTTGAGTATTACTGGAGATGGTTCCAGAACGATTTGCAGAATGGTGTTTATGTGATTGTTGGGATTGCGAGTGTATTCCGGATTGTTTGTGCCAGTTTTACCGTTGCAGGCACTCTCGCTGCCCGTAATTATGTCGCCGTAATAGATTGTTCCGTCGATGTTTATTTCTGCGCCCGAGAATTTGCCGGTTGTCGTATCGTATTCGCCGGACGAACAGATGCATATTGTTTCGCCCGAAAGGGATGTAAGTTTGCTGCTGGGATGCAGATGCCAAACGGCTTTAAGAAATTCGTTACCGTATCGGGATCCCATGAATTTGTTGTTTTAGATTTTATCCACTAATGTAGGGTTTTTTGAGGGTTTATGCAAAAAACGGTTTGCGAATTAATGCTTGCCGATCTAATTCATGATGGTATTGATCACGTGTGTACAACAAGAATGTTTTAGCGATTGTCTGGATTTTCCCGTATGCGCGCACCCGGATATATAATGTGAAAAAAAGAGCGGACTGAAAGTCCGCTCTTTTCGTTGTAAATTTGTATGTGTCTCTGTTATGCAACCGTTACCATCAAGGCGTTCTTCGGAATGTTGTCGCCTTTTTTGACATTGATGCTTTTGACCTTGCCGTCTATTGGCGAAAGGATTTTGTTGTTCATCTTCATGGCTCGGAAGATTATCAGTACGTCGCCTTGACGCACGCTGTCGCCTTCCTTGACTTTGATGTCTTCGACAGTTCCGGGCATGAACGAAAATACGGTTCCCTTTTCGACGCATATCCAGTTTTCCTGTTTTATGTACTTGAATTTTGCAGACTTGTCTCCGCTTTTTTCGGCTGGAACCTTACTCGATGTTTTTGTTGTATCTGACATAGTTTCGTGTGATTTTTAAAATGGCGGAAGTCCGTGTTTTTTCTTGGGACGGCCAGTGTTTTTAGTAGATGCTACGCTGAGTGCCTGTTCTACGAATTTGCGTGTGTCTGCCGGTGCTATTACTGCGTCTATATAGCCTTTGGAGGCAGCGACGTAAGGGTTGGCAAACTTGTCTTTGTATTCCTGTATCTTGAGTTCGCGCATCTTTTTCGGATCTTCTGCTTCGGAGATTTCCTTGCGGAAGATGATGTTTGCCGCGCCTTCGGCACCCATTACCGCTATCTCGGCCGATGGCCATGCAAATACGAAGTCTGAACGAAGGTGACGCGATCCCATGGCGATGTAACCGCCGCCGTATGCTTTGCGCAGTACGATGGTGATTTTGGCCACGGTGCTTTCGCTGTATGCGTAAAGAATTTTTGCTCCGTGACGGATAACGCCTGCGTGTTCCTGGTCTATGCCGGGGAGGTAACCCGGAAGGTCCTCGAGGGTGATGATCGGAATATTGAACGAGTCGCAGAAGCGGATGAAACGTGCGATTTTGTCCGACGAGTCGCAGTCGAGCACGCCTGCCATCACGAGAGGCTGGTTGCAGACGAAACCTACTGTCTCGCCGTTAACGCGGCCGAATCCGATGACGGCGTTTGCTGCGAAGTGTTCCATCACTTCCATAAAGTCGCTGTCGTCTACTATCGCCCTGATAACGTCCCGCACGTCATAAGGTTCCGACGGATCCGAGGGAACTATTTTGGTGATGTCGTATTTCTTGAGCGGCTTCGAGGGGACTACTTTTTGGGCTTTCGTAGTGTTGTTTGCCGGAATCATCGAAATGAGACGACGGATCTGTCCGAAGCATTCGTCTTCGCTTTCGGCGAAGAAGTGGGCGTTGCCGCTGATTTCGGCATGTACCTTTGCGCCTCCAAGGTCCTCTGCCGAGATATCCTCGCCGAGAACGGTCTTGATGACTTCGGGTCCGGTGATGAACATTTTCGATATTTTGTCAACCACGAAAACGAAGTCGGTCAGTGCGGGTGAATAAACCGCACCTCCGGCACACGGACCGAGTATTACGGAAATCTGCGGTATGACTCCGCTGGAAAGGGTGTTGCGGAAAAATATTTCGCCGTAACCGGCCAAAGCATTGACGCCTTCCTGAATACGTGCTCCGCCCGAGTCGTTTATACCGATCAGCGGGATTCGCATATTCAGCGCATAGTCCATCATTTTGGTAATCTTGCGTGCATGGGCGAAACCGAGCGAGCCCCCTGCCACGGTGAAGTCCTGTGCATAGATTGCGATAGGATTGCCCAGGATGTATCCGGTTCCTATGATAACTCCGTCGCCGGGAAGATCCTTGCCCTGCATTCCGAAGTCGGTATTGCTGTGCTGAACAAAAATGTCGTATTCCTGAAAAGTGTCTTTGTCCAGCAGGGCGATGATACGCTCGCGTGCAGTGAGTTTGCCCATCGCCTTTTGTTTTTCAATAGCTTTCGCTCCTCCGCCGCCATAGATCTTCTCCATGCGCTGCTTGAGGTCGAGAACTTTCTTGTCTTCTGACATACAATGTTTATTTAGATTAGTCTTTTAGGCCAGATATGTCGTGTTTGCCGAACTCCATATCTGTAAACGGACACAAGTTTAACAATTATTTTTTAAAAAACGTCCATATTCTATTCCAAAAGAGTCAAATACTATGCAATAAACTCCTGGTGTAGAAAAGCATCGGGGAATTGAACCGATATGTGCGACGGCTGTTTGTCGAATATGCCGTAAATTGCTGACCCAGACCCGGACATGGACGCGTAGATGGCTCCGAGCGAATATAATTTTTCTTTGATGGCAGCCAGATCGGGATGAACTCCGAAAATATTTTCCTCGAAGCCGTTGACTACACGATCCTTCCATGTAGCGATATCGCCGGCGAGCCGCTCGGCAAGTTGCAGAGTCTGAGTGAGTGGGTGTACGCCGGAATAGGCTTCGGCCGTGGAGATGTTTATTCCGGATGGTTTTACGATAACGAGAGTTTTGCCGGAAAGCGACATGGCGAGCGGAGTGAGTTTTTCTCCGCGACCTTGTGCGAGCTGCGGTGTGTCGCGTATGAAGAATGCGGTGTCGCTGCCCAGTTCGGCTGCGAGCGATTCCATGGCTGCCGTGTCGAGTCCCAGACCGAACAGTTGGTTGAGACCTCTTATGGTGAAAGCCGCATCGGCCGAACCTCCGCCGAGGCCAGCACCGAATGGTATTATCTTGTGCAGGTGCATCCTGACGCCGCCTATGCCGAATCTCGAAGCCATCAGTTTGTATGCCTTTACGCAAAGATTCTTGTCTGCCGGGCAGTCCACGGCCAGGCCGCTTGTCGTGAATTCAATTCCGAGGCCTTCCTGTTTCACCATTTCCACGATGTCGCATAGTCCGTGGACCGGGAACATCGCTGTTTCGATCTCGTGGAACCCGTCGGCCCGGCGATACAGTATGTCGAGCCCGATATTTATTTTGCAATAGGGGAAAAGTACCATTTAAAAAATCATAGATGTAGTACAAATGTAGCGGAAATTAATATCTTTGCAATGAAAGCTATGGAATTCCGAACTAAAGTAAACCTCAAGCCTTTCAGGTGGAAGATAGACTACTCGATGAACGGGTTGTCCATTGGTTCGTGTTTTGCCGAGAATATCGCGGCAAAGCTCCGGATGGCCAAATTTCCGATAGTGAGCAATCCCTTCGGAGTTCTCTATAATCCTTACACTGTGGCCGATACGATCGACGCTTTGAACAGGGCGAGAGTTTTTACGGAAGAAGATCTGGTCAGAGAGGGTGATCTGTGGAGTTGTTTTTCGTTTCACGGCAGTTTTTCCTCTACCGATAAGGAGAGAGCTCTGGAGGCAATGAACAATGCCGTTGCTCAAGGACGCGAAGCCCTCGCCAAAGCCGATTACGTAATACTTACTTTCGGTACGGCATGGGTATATGAACTTAACCCCGATTATGGAGCGAAGGACGATGACGGCGAGAATCTCATAATGCGTGCCAAACGTATCGTGCGCGAGATGGCAAGACCGAGAATAGTGGCGAACTGCCATAAATTTCCGGCGAAGGCGTTTTCCCGGCGAAGGCTTTCCGTCGGTGAGATCGTCGACATATATTCAATCCTGTTCGATACCGTATTGAGAGATAAATTGGTTCTTCTGAGCGTCAGTCCGGTCCGTCATATAAAGGACGGCCTCGAAGAGAACAATCTGAGCAAATCCACTCTGTTGCTTGCTGCGGCCGAGCTTGCGGCCAAATACGAAAACGTCAATTATTTCCCCGCCTTCGAGATAGTTAACGATGAACTGCGCGATTACAGGTTCTACAAGGAAGACATGGTGCATCCTTCGGATCAGGCGGTCGAGTATGTTTGGGACATATTCGGTGAAGCGCTTTTCACAAAGAAAACCGCAGAAACGGTCGAAGAAGTGCGGCATATAGTGATGGCTGCAGCACACCGCCCCCTTAATCCCGAAAGCGCTTCATACCGCAGATTCCTGCGCTCGATGCTCAGAAAAGCCGAGGCACTTCAGAAAAAACACCCCACGATCGACCTTTCACGGGAGATAGAATATTTCGGTTCATAATGAGGGAAACGCAATAAAGACACTGAAAAAAGTGTTATCTTTGCGTGTTTTAAATTGTCCCATGAAACGAATAGTTTTCTTTTTCGTATTTTTTGCTGTGTCTGTTTTGTGCGTGCAGGCGGCACCGCCCAAAGCAGTGGTCACTATAGTAATTAGCCAGGCGCGTTACGACAATATGGTGCGGTTTGTTCAAAATATGCCCGAAGGCGGCATTCGCAAACTCATGAACGAAGGTGCGGTTTTTCTCGATGCACGCTACAATTTCATGCAAACAATCACTCCCGCTACGCTGGCTACCCTCACTACCGGCGCCGATCCCTCGATGCACGGTGTTGTGGCCACCCAATGGATCGACTATACCACAAACAATACCGTCAAACTCATAGATGATCCCGCGGCTGTGGGACTCGACAGCGACGAGGGGAAAGGTAAATATTCGAATATCAATATCACTACTCCCACGCTTGGTGACCGTCTGTCTGAAGAGAGCCCCGAGAGCAAGGTCGTCACCATAGCCGCCAGCCCTTTGTCGGCAGTTGTCATGGGCGGCGAGCATTCCGACGTCTATTGGCTCGATGAGACGAGGGGCAACTGGGTGTCTTCTACCGCCTACATGCAAGAGCTGCCCCAATGGGTGAAGGATTACAATGATCTTCGTATCGCCAAGCAATATCTCGATTACGTATGGGAACCCATAATGCCGCTTGCCGAATATGTGAATACAGGTTACCTGGTGATTGATGAGTGCAAAAACGAAAAACGGATGCATCGGATTGAGGATATGGGATACCAGAGACAGGAAGATTTGACTATAGACTATCCGTGGATCCTCTATACACCGGCAGGAAATTCGCTTGTCACGGAATTCGCCAAACAGGCTGTAATAGGCATGGGCATAGGAACAGACGACAAGGTCGATCTTGTCAATATTTGTTACGATGCGCCGCGTATTGCAGGAGAATATTTCGGTCCGGAATCGGTAGAGGTTGAAGACATGTTCTACCGTCTCGACAGGGATATAGCAGGACTAATCGAGTTTATGGAGGGAATAACGGGGAAAGGCAATGTCGTATTCGTACTCACTTCGGATCACGGTTCGAGCGACTCTTTCGATGCCGGACGTGGCCAACGTCAGAGGTTCAATACTTCGCAATTCAAAGTCATCGTGAACGGTTTTATGAATGCACAGTACGGGGTGGGAGACTGGGTCGTCGACTACTGCGATCGTCAGCTCTACCTGAACCGCAACCAGATCTACATGTCCAACCTCAGTCTCGAAGAGGTGCAGAATCGCGTTGCGGCATTTGTCTTGCAATTCAGAGGCGTGTCGCACGTTCTGACCTCGACGGCGATGTCGAACAGTTTCTTCAGCGGAAGCTATGCCGAAAAGATGCAGAACAGTTTCTACCCGAGGCGTTCGGGAGACCTCACCATCAACCTTATGCCTGGATGGATCGAAGAGATTCCGGGCAAGAGGGCCGGTTCCGGGTCTATGTACGAGTACGATACGCATGTGCCTCTCGTCATATTCGGCACTCAAGTCTACGGGGAACGTATCTCACGATCTGTGAATATGCGCGACGTGGCACCGACACTTGCCAAGATAATGGGCATAAGCCGTCCGATGGCATCGGAAGGCGAAGAGATAGACGAAATAACCAAATTTTACGAATAAACACTTAGAGCGATGAATACCGATCCGAGACAGGACGAGATTATCGAAGAGTTTTCGGTTTTCGACGATTGGTTGGATAAATATAACTACCTTATAGAATTGGGCAACGGACTTCAGCCTATGGATCCGGCCCATCGCAACGAACGATATCTTATACAGGGATGCCAGTCGCGTGTGTGGGTCGACGCAAGGCTTGAAGATGGCAGGGTGTATTACGGGGCCGACAGCGATGCCATAATAACGAAAGGAATAATAGCGTTATTGATACGTGTATTGAACGGGCGAACACCTAAGGAGATACTCGATACGGAACTTTATTTCGTAGATAGCATCGGATTGCGCGAGAACCTGTCGCCGACGAGATCTAACGGGCTTTTGCAAATGATAAAACAGATGAGACTGTTTGCGTTGGCATTTGCGAGCAAAGAGGAGGAAAAATAACAGATGGCAGTAACACCGCAGGAAATACTGAGAATAGAGCAGGACATTGTCCGTGTGCTCAAAAATATTTACGATCCCGAGATACCGGTGAACATATACGATCTCGGATTGATATATGAGATTGATGTGGAACCGGACGGGATAACCACCATCCGCATGACGCTCACGGCACCTACTTGTCCCATGGCCGAACAACTTGTAGAGGATGTCAATAAACAGGTCGGGAAGGTCAAGGGTGTGACCGAGGTGAACGTGATACTCACTTTTGACCCGCCGTGGGACAGGAATATGATAAGCGAAGAGGCACAGCTCGAACTGGGCCTTATGTAGTTGCCTCAAGTCGATGATGATATTTTTAAGCGGAACCTTCGCGGTCCGCTTTTTTTGTTAGATTGAGAGCATCAGTGGCTGATTGACAAGTCTTTCGTAAAAATACGTTGTAAAATGTCCATGTCGGTGTAATGAGAATATTTTTGTGATTTGGTACAGACAAATTGGTGTCATTACTTTTTACTATTCTCATTATAAGATGCTCCGGGCAACAAACTTTCGAGCGAGGCCCAACGTTTGTCGCCAGGCTTTTCTTATATTTGCAGAAAACCGGTTCGAGATCCGGAAAAATTGCACCAACCGAAGGCTGTATGCCTGCACACTTCGTATGTGAAATAGATAATCGTAGGACCGCAAAGTGTACTATTGTCACTTGCGACCATACACCGAATAATAAAAGAATATATGGCAGAAATAGCGATCTTTGTCTTCAATCCTTTTCAGGAAAATACATATGTCGTTTCGGACGACACACGACAGTGCATAATCATAGACGCGGGTAATTATTCCGCACTCGAGGATAAAAAACTTTCGGAATATATCGAGCGCAAGGGATTGAAACCGGTTATGGCAGTCAATACTCACGGACACGTCGATCATATACTCGGAGTACAGTACGTCAAGGATACATATAACATCCCATTCGCACTGCATGGCGAAGATAAATTTCTCGTGGACTCCTGTCGCGAGCACGGGCGGCTTTACGGATTTCAGATAGACGGGACTCCCGTCGTCGATGTCAACCTGGCCGATCACGACGAAGTGAAATTCGGCGATACTGTGCTTAGGGTAATTCATACTCCCGGTCATAGCCCGGGGCATATATGTCTGTACGATCCCAGAGGGAAAACACTCTTCAGCGGTGATACGCTTTTCAAAGAGAGTATAGGTCGTACCGATCTTCCGGGAGGCGATTACAGTTGGATAATGAAGAGCATCTTGCATAAGATACTTCCGCTCGGGGGCGATGTCACCTTCTATCCGGGACACGGACCACAGAGCACATTGGCTCATGAAGCCATGTATAATCCGTTTATAACGGAAGTAATCAACGACGAAGTATCGTACGAATAACATACAACCGAAAACTTCCCGCGATGAGGATAGATATTCTGACCGTACTTCCCGAACTTCTTGCTTCGCCACTGAACGAGTCGATATTGAAACGCGCTCAGCAAAAGGGGCTGGCCGAAATAAGGGTACACAACATCCGTGATTATACGACTGATAAACACCGCCAGGTAGATGATTATCCGTTCGGCGGAGAGGCCGGCATGGTCATGAAACCGGAACCGGTGTTCCGTTGTATAGAAGGACTGAAAGCGGAACGCAGTTACGACGAAGTGATCTATACCTCGCCGGATGGCATTCGCTATGATCAGCATGAGGCCAACAGACTCTCGACATTGGAGAATATCATAATCTTGTGCGGACATTACAAAGGTCTCGATTATCGGATAAGGGAGCATCTGGTAACATGCGAAATTTCCATCGGCGATTACGTGCTGACTGGCGGAGAACTGGCGGCAGCCGTGATAGTGGACAGCGTGGTGAGAATAATTCCGGGCGCAATCGGAGATGAAGCCTCGGCGCTTACAGATTGTTTCCAGGACAACCTGCTGGCACCGCCCGTCTACACACGCCCGGCCGAATTCAACGGTTGGAGAGTGCCGGAAATATTGCTCTCGGGAAACTTCGCCGAGATAGACAAATGGCGTGAAGACCAGGCCTTCGAACGCACCAGAAGACTCAGACCAGATTTGTTGACGGAAGAAGAGTAGTCGCGTTCGTGCGATCGGTTACTGGACCTGAGATTATTTCGGTTGGATATGCGGCCGGCCGATACGGCAGTTTCAGGATTTATTCGTAAATATTGAACTTAGAAAGATATTTTTTTATGAGATATTACCTTATTGCAGGCGAGGCTTCGGGCGATATGCACGGTGCAAACTTGATGAAGGGCATTCTGAAGGCCGATCCCGAAGCCGAGTTCCGTTTCTGGGGCGGCGATAAAATGGCAGAAGTGGGAGGAAAACAAAACCTCGGACGACACTATAGGACAACTTCGTTTTTCGGGCTGGCCGAGATAGTTGCCAACGCGCGTACGATACTGCGCCAGATCGAGGAGTGCAAACAGGATGTCGTGGCGTACCGTCCCGATGTTCTGATACTCATCGACTATCCGGGGTTCAATTTCCGGATAGCTAAGTATGCACATGACAGAGGCATAAGAACGTATTATTATATCTCGCCGAAAGTGTGGGCGTGGAACGAATCGCGCGTGAAACGTATCAGAAAAGACGTGGACCGGCTGTTTATCATATTCTCGTTCGAGATCGAGTATTTCCGCAAGAAAGGCATAGAGACGGTTTTCGAAGGCAATCCGCTTGTAGACGTGTTGGAAGAGGAAAAACGGAACATGGTGTCTCGCGAAGAGTTTTTTGCGCAAAATGCCATCCCGGCCGACAGACCTTTGGTAGCACTTCTGGCCGGAAGCCGCAAATCGGAACTGAAATACAACCTGCCGTTTATGGTCGAACTGGCGAGGTTGAATCCGGAATACTCTTTTGTTGTCGGAGGTGTGAAGTGGCTCGACCGCTCGCTCTACGACAGTATAATAGAGGACGGACCGGTCAAATATATTTGCGACCAGACCTATCCGCTGGTGCGTTATGCCGATGCGGCAGTGGTGACATCGGGCACTGCAACTCTCGAAACCGCATTGTTAGGTACTCCCGAGGTGGTGTGTTACAGAAAGGATAAACTCTCGATGAACATAGGAAAACATCTGGTGAAGGTACCGTTCATATCGCTGGTCAATCTGATCATGGGACGTGAGACGGTGCGTGAATTGATACAGTGGGACATGACCTTGCCAAACGCGCAACAGGAACTCATGGCTATCATGCCAGGTGGCGGCAAACGCCAGAAAATGCTTGACGATTTCGATCGGTTGCGTGAAATTGTTGGCGGTCCGGGGGCTTCGGACAGATTCGGGGGACGCATGGTTGAATTGCTGAAAAAAGATATTGATTGCCATAAGGCATGACCCTCAGAAATTCTGACAGGATATGCAGCATTGTTGAAAAAATGTTGCATTATTGCAATGTCTTGGCTGGCGGCCGGCACTGTTATGTCGGCGATTAGGGATTGCCCATGCAGTGGAGCCGGGCCGATATCCCGTCCGGACAGGATGCCTGATCGAAACATAATTGGCAAAACATTCGTGCATGACATGCAAAAAGTTTTGTAGGATATTTTAGACATTATATAAGCGTTATGAAGATAATTTGCATCGGACGCAATTACGTGGAGCATCTGGGTGAGTTGGACCATCCACAGGAAAAACCCGAAAAACCTCTTTTCTTTTGCAAACCGGACACGGCGCTGCTTCGCAACAACGAAGCGTTCTATGTTCCCGATTTCAGCCGCGAAGTACATTACGAAACAGAACTTGTGGTGAAAATAAACCGTGTCGCAAAGTCGATCGACGAGAAATTTGCCTACCGGTGTTATGATGAGGTGGGGCTTGGCATCGACTTCACGGCACGCGACATCCAAAACGTCTGTGTCGCAAAGGGCCTTCCGTGGGAGATATGCAAGGGGTTTGACCATTCGGCGGCTTTGTCTCCACGCTTTCTGAAACTCGGCGATCTGGGAGGTGATATACAAAATCTGCATTTCGATATGGACCTTAACGGCCGGCGCCGCCAAAACGGCGATACGTCAATGATGATATTCGGCGTGAACAGGATAATCGCATACGTGTCGAGATTCATGACATTGAAGATAGGTGATCTCATATTTACGGGTACGCCTGCCGGGGTGGGACCTGTGGCTCCGGGAGACCACCTGACAGCGAGACTCGAAGGCCAGACTCTCCTGGATTTCGATATAAAATAGCGGTGGGTTGCCGTGTGCAGCCTGTGGCAGATTGTCGGCACGGTTTGGAAGCTGCTCCCGCGGGCCGTTTGTAAAAAGATATAACTATGCTGTTGTACGAAAAACTGAAAGGAAAAACGCTGATTCTCGGGAGCAGGTCTCCGCGTCGGAAACAATTGTTGGCCGGGACAGGACTTCATTTTATAACTGCCGACAGTTACGAGGTCGCGGAAGAATATCCTGCAGGCATGCCGACTGTCGAGGTGCCGGAATATCTCGCACAACTGAAATCTCATGCTTATCCGGCGGAACTCGGCGGTAATGATATATTGGTTACGGCGGATACTGTCGTTATCGTGGATGGCAGGATCCTCGGGAAACCCGACGGCAGAGAGGAGGCCATAACGATGATAGAGAGTCTGTCGGGAAGGCGACATACTGTAGTAACAGGTGTTGCCATGCGTAATTTCTGCCGTTGCGAATCGTTCAGTGTAGCGAGTGAGGTCTATATGCGCGAACTTCGTCGGGAGGAGGTGGAATATTACGTCGATACTTATAAACCGTATGACAAGGCCGGTGCTTACGGTATTCAGGAATGGATAGGGTATGTCGGGGTAGAACGTATAGAGGGCTCGTTCTATAACGTTATGGGACTGCCAATACAGGCATTGTATGTGAGGTTGGAACGTTTTCTGGAGATCGGCTGAATCGGAATGTATCGACACTGCGGGCGCATAATGACTCTACGTAAAGGATAGCGGCCACGGCAAATAAGTTAATTGAAAACTCTCTGAAGGATTGATTGCAGAGAGTTTTTGTTTCTGTTGCCGGGCCATGGCGATAGTAAATCAACTGTAATGCTTCTGAAATATCGAAAATGGAGACTCCCCGGAAAGAGAGTCTCCATTTTCGATATTTCAGATCAAAAGATTGCGATCTATCTTTATAGATTATTTGCTTGCGGTATTGTCTTTTACAGTCCGTTAAGCGATCGGGTCACGACAAATCAGCGAAACTGTTTTTTTGTCCGTTAATCGTACATCGTGCCTGGTGGATGGGCGGGAATGATATCCCAACTTATTAGTTAGATAGATAACACTTTGACGGTATTGAGCAGGTCACGGTTAATGGGTTTGTCGTTGCGGATGGCCTTCGAGAACGGGACATACACAAGTTCGTCGTTGTCTATGCCTATCATTACGTTGCGCTGGTCCTCCATGAGAGCGATGATGGCTGCTTCACCCATACGGGTGGCGAGAATACGGTCCGATGCCGAGGGCGATCCGCCGCGTTGTATATGCCCGAGGATTGTAACACGAACGTCATATTGAGGATATTCTTTCTTGACGCGTTCGGCCAGTCCCAATGCGCCTCCAGTGAGTTCGCTTTCGGCAACTAATACGATACTGCTGTTCTTGCTCTTGCGGAAACCGTTCTGGATCAGTTCGGCCAACTGGTCGACTTCGGTGGCGATCTCTGGAATGATAGCCGCTTCTGCTCCGGTAGCTATGGCTCCGTTAAGGGCAAGGAATCCTGCGTTGCGCCCCATTACCTCGATGAAGAACAGACGTTCGTGCGATGTGGCGGTATCGCGGATCTTGTCGACGGCTTCCATTATTGTATTCAGGGCCGTATCGTAGCCTATGGTCGTATCGGTACCGTAAAGGTCGTTGTCTATAGTTCCCGGAAGTCCTACTATCGGGATATTGAATTCCTGCGCGAATATGCGGGCTCCGGTGAGCGAACCGTCGCCGCCTATGACCACGAGTGCATCTATACCCTCCTTACGCATGTTGTCGTAAGCCAGTTGGCGACCTTCGGGTGTCATGAATTCGGCGCTTCGGGCCGTTTTGAGTATGGTTCCGCCCTGTTGTATTATGTTGCTGACGTTCTGTGTCTGAAATGGAACGATCTCGCCTGTTATCAGGCCTTTGTAACCACGCATTATGCCTTTCACCGTGTAGCCGTGATAGATGGCTGCACGTGTCACCGCCCTGATTGCCGCGTTCATGCCGGGAGAGTCGCCGCCGGATGTCAGAATACCGATGCAATTGATCTTTTCCATAATTCTTACTCTATATTAAGTGGTGAGCCACAAAGTTAAGCATAAATAGCGCATTTTGGGCTCGTGGTCCGATTAAAATTAACGGTTTATTAGCAAACCTTGTGCCGTACGAAAGTTCGTTGCGACATGACATCGGAAAGTAGGAAAGTAGAAAGATATCTGGAGTATCAGTTAATTCCGGCTTTATTTTGCAATATTATGTACAAAATATTTTTGATGAAGATGAATTGAAAAATATACATATTAGCATTGAATATTGTAGTTCATATTTTTAATTCTCATGATTATGAGAAAAATTTTACGCACGAGTGTTGTCTTGTCTATGTTTTCGTATCTTTATTAGCATCTTGCAGTGTGGATGACGACAGGTTTGCCGGAATGGATCCGGCTGCCAAATCGCATTTCAAGAGCGAAATAAGACACATCAAGGAGAGCGGAATTCCCGAGGGTATAATTCCGTTGGTTCTCGAGAGCGAGGCGGAGTTGGATGGATTGTTGAAGTGGCTCGATAATGTGAAACCGAATGCTGTCAATGAAGCAGATGCACGGCGTCCGCGAATGTCGCTCCTAAAAACAAGGTCAGAGGGTCCGGATAGTTATTCCCATCTTTCTACATTTGATTTTTTTGGGAAGTACCTATGATGTAATGATAACTTTGGCATGGGCCGAAGTGGGAGAAATTCAGGTTGCCTCGACAAATGCGAGGACGTGGTTTTTTTCGGAGTGGCAACAAAATACTGGTGTCGCAACCTGGAACGGCAACCATAGGATAGATTATAATGTTACAGGCACAGTTAAGGTTTATGCAGTTGTAAAGTTTGAGTTTATTGAGATTGCAAGACAGCAAGTGACTATATCGGGGTATGTTAATGTCTAAAATATTGAAAATATGGGAGAAAGCGTAGTTACTATTCTCGGGGAAAGTCCAAATTTCCCTTGGCATATAGTCCTGAATACTCTAAGTATAGGGCTTTTTGTAGTCGGATTGATCGTAGCGCTCGCCTCCAAGAAAGACAGCGCTAATGTGAAACTAATCAACACGATAATAGTCATATTTCTGCCTTTAGGCAGCCTCTATGTCTTGGGACGATTGCTGTATCTGCACCACAAAAGACAGAAACAATGTGATGCTTGTTTGGCGGAATAGATTTATTGGACCTTTGGCGAGCCATGCCGTATGCGTCAGGACTCGGAAAACTTAAGCGTGTGCAAAACGGAACATACGGCCGGTCATTCGTTTGCTTATTCGTTTGCCTGACCGGAATAGAACATGTAAAACCGACCGATATGCGTCTTTATAGAACGACCCCGCCTCCAAAGGCGGGGTCGTCACATTTTTAACGGACTTTAGGGCCTTGTCTGACCGTCGCCGTCGATGAGGTATTTGTAACTCGTGAGCTCCGGCAGTGCCATAGGCCCGCGGGCGTGGAGTTTCTGGGTGCTGATGCCTATCTCGGCTCCGAAACCGAACTGCGCTCCGTCGGAGAACGCTGTCGAAACGTTTACATACACGCATGCTGCATCTATCTTCTTCTTGTATGTATCGGCTGCCGTTTTGTCTTCCGTGATTATCGCTTCGCTGTGCTTCGAACTGTAACGGGTAACATGGTCGATAGCCTCGTTGATATCGCCCACCGTCTTGACAGACATTTTATAGTCCTGGTATTCGGTTCCGAAACTGTCGGCCGTGGCATGTTCGAGCAGATTTGCAGGGTATTTGCCTTCCAACGCTTTGTAAGACTCTTCGTCTGCGTAAAGTATAACGTTTTTTTCTGCCATTTTACCGACTAATGCAGGAAGGTCGCCCAATCGGCTGCGATCGATAACCAGCGAATCGAGTGCGTTGCATACGCTCACACGGCGTGTCTTGGCATTGAAGATCACATCGGCACCTTTTTTTACATCTCCCGCCTTGTCGAAATAGGCATGTACGATTCCGGCTCCGGTTTCGATCACCGGTACGCGTGAGTTGTCCCTTACGTAGTGTATGAGAGACTGGCTTCCGCGCGGGATTATGAGGTCCACATAGTCGACGGCATTGAGCAGGTCGGCCGTTGCTTCGCGGGTAGAGGGCAGTAGCGTAACGGCATCGGTCGTAACGCCTTCTGCCTTGAGAACATCCTTGATTATCTTAACTATCGCTTCGTTCGAGTCCCTGGCATTGCTGCCGCCTTTCAGTACGGCGGCATTTGAACTTTTGAAACAAAGCGAAAAAACGTCGAAACTTACGTTCGGCCTGGCTTCGTATATAACCCCTATAACACCGAATGGTACGCGTACCTTGGTGATCCTCATGCCGTTGGGTCGCTCGGTAACGCTAAGTACCTCGCCGACGGGCGATTTGAGTGTCGCAACGTTTCTTATGTCTGCCGCTATACCTTCGATACGTTCGCGGTTCAGAAGCAATCGGTCGTACATTGGGTCGGCCTTATCCATCCTGTCGAGATCTTTGCGGTTCGCTTCCAGAATGGCATCGGTATTGGCAACAGTCGCGTCGGCCAGTTTCAGCAAAACCTCGTTTATCTTGTCTTCGCTCAGCAGATTCAGTTCACGACTGGCCTTGAGAGCGTTCTCGAACATTGTTTTCGTTTCCATAAATCGTAGTTTATTATCTGTTTTCCAGTTGGCGCCTTAATCTCGTTCGGTATTTCATCGGCAGGTCGTATTGCAGAGGCTGAAGGCATTTCCGGAGTGGTATTCAGTGATGAGTCTTCTGCTCGACAGTCGCAGCGCATCAATCAAGGTACATGTAGTCGTAATGGATCAGCGGGCGTCCTCCTTTCTTTCCTGCCATTTCACGTGCCTTGTCGCTTCCGACGGAGACACGTCCGACACCTATATACTCGCCTCCGGGAGCAACAATATGCACTATGTCGTCTTTTTCGAACTCTCCGACTACATTGACCACTCCCACCGGAAGAAGACTGACTGCTTCCGGTCCTGTCAGTACTTCGTAAGCGCGCTCGTTTATATGGAGCTCGCCTTTGGCGAAACCTTCGCTGTGGGCTATCCATTTCTTCACCCCCGACAGAGGCTTGGGGGCCGGAACGAACCTCGTCGAAAGGGTATCCTTGTCCGAGAGAATGAGATCGGTCAGAATGTTGTCCCTTTTGCCGTTTGCTATAACGACCTCGACTCCCTCGCCTGCCACCTTGCAGGCTATGCGGCTTTTGGTGAGCATGCCGCCGCGTCCGAATTTCGAAAACCCGGTCCGGATATAGTTCGAAATGTCATCGATTCCGTTATGTATTTCGCGTATTACTTCTACTCCTTCATCGCCTGGAGTGCCGTTGCAGATGCCGTCGACATTGCTGAGTATGATGAGCGCCTCGGCATCCATCATAGTGGCAAGAATGCCGGACAGTTCGTCGTTGTCGGTGAACATGAGTTCCGTAACGGAGATCGTGTCGTTTTCGTTTACGATTGGAATTACTCCGTTGGCAAGCATGACGCTCATGCAGTTTCGCTGGTTGAGGTAATGGGCGCGGGTGGAGAGACTCTCTTTGGTCGTGAGTACCTGGCCGCATGTTATCCCGTGACTGCGGAACATGTCGTAATAGTGGTTGATAAGTTTGGCTTGTCCGACTGCCGAAAAGAGCTGGCGTGCCGACACAGAATCCATTTTGCCGACTTTTGAGCCCAGTTCGCTGCGTCCCGAAGCAACTGCCCCTGACGAAACCATGATTACCTCGATTCCGGCTTTGTAGATCTGAGACACCTGGTCGACCAGCGACGATATGCGCATCACGTCTAACATGCCGTCGTCGCGCGTAAGGACATTGCTGCCGATCTTGACGACTATTCTTTTATATTTGTTTTTCATAAAACATTGGAATAATGGCCTCTCCGTCTGAATTGCGGGGGATCATTTTGTTTATGGTGCTTGTCCGGTAAATTTTGGGCGATGGATATTCCGGATGCTATTTCGTCGCCAGCAAACCCTTTATGACGGCTTCGGTAAATCCGTTCTGTTCCATTGCTTCCAGACCCTTGAGGGTTATGCCGCCCGGTGTCGTAACCTTGTCGATCTCGGTTTGAGGCATCGTGCCGTTCGTTTCGAGCAGTGCTATCGCTCCGCGCATGGTCTGCAAAACTATCTTCAACGACTCGTCACGATCCAAACCCATTTCTACCCCTCCTTTTACGGCGGCATCCATATACCTGAGTGCGTATGCTATGCCCGATGACGAGAGTGCCGTAACGGCGGTCATCTGGCCTTCTTCGACTTCGAATACCTGTCCGAGTGCGCTGAACAGCGAACGGACCATCTCGTCCTGTGATGCGGTTGTGCCGTGTTTTGCTATAAAGGTAGCGCTCTCGCCGAGAGCTATCGCCGTGTTCGGAATAACCCGGTAAAGTCCTATCGGACCGAATTTGTCAAATGAAAGATATTCTGCGAGTTGCTCGAAGGTAACTCCTGCAGCTATGGATATGAATGCCTGTTTTTTTCGGTCGAGTTTTTCTGCTATACCGCCCAATACCTCCGGTACCAGCCACGGTTTTACGGCAACGACAACCAGATCCGAGCCTTCGACAGCCGACTGATTATTAGTAGTGAAACGGATCTCCGTATTCTTTCCCAAGTCTGTGGCAAGGGATTCGCGAGGGTCTGAGATCACCACATCGCGTCCTTTCACAACATTGTTCTTAACCGCGCCTAATGCAACGGCGCCTCCCATGTTTCCTCCTCCGATAACCGTGATCTTCATAAAATCTGAGCGTTTTTTTTGTGTGAAATTTAATATTTTGTTTATTTTTACAGCCATGTGTGCTTTCCTGAACCAGCATCCTAATATATTCACCATTTCTGATCGGTCTGGCGCACTTTCAGGTACAGGGCGCAAGTTACTGAAAATAGGGGATAGTATTGACATGTGCCGCTAAAAATTATCGTTGGGCATCGTATTTATTTACGAACCTCTTAAATGGGTTTCGCAGCATTAAAATTAAATTTGCATATTAACTTAAAATAAATTTCAAAACAATGTCAGATAAAATCGGTTCCAAGATCAAGCAATTGCGCGAAGCGGCGGGTCTTACTCAGGATGACCTGGCCGAAGCCGCCGGCATCCAGTCTTCAAAAGTAGCGCTTATCGAGAGCGGTGAAGCATCACCAACTATCGCAATTTTACTAAAGATTGCTCGTCGATTGGGCGTGCGCCTTGGAACTATACTCGACGGTACCGAAGCTACAGGTCCTATCGTTACCGGTACAAAACAACTTGTATCGACAGTCAATACACAGCGCTCGGGCGAAACCGAACATCTTTCGTTCTTCTCGCTGGCAGGTCACAAAAGCGACCGCGCCATGGAACCTTTCATTGTGAAGGTTAAATACACCGAACCGATCAAGGAAAACTTCTCGACACACGAAGGAGAGGAGTTCCTTTATGTACTCGAAGGTACGATAGATGTATATTATGGTCGTGAAAAATTGACTGTTGGCGAAGGAGAAACCATCTATTACGACTCCATCGTGCCACACTGTGTTACGACATCGGAAAAAGACGCCACAGCCAAACTGCTGGCGGTAACCTATACACCTTATTAGTCTATGGCGGCAGAACAAGTACATCTGATAGACGCCACAATGGGTGGCCTGCTCGAAAAATGGACGCGGGAAATGCCAGATCATGATTTCATGGTCTATCCAGACCGTGGTCTGAGATTCTCTTACGCCGAATTCAACGAGCGTGTGAATAATTTCGCAAAGGGCCTGATGGAGCTGGGTGTGAAAAAAGACAGCAAAGTCGGCATATGGGCAAAGAACGTTCCCGACTGGCTGACGGTATTTTTTGCAGCGGCTAAGATAGGCGCCGTTCTGGTTACGGTCAATACGAATTACAAGAGCGCCGAACTGGAATATATAATGAAGAATGCCGACATACATACGATGTGTCTGGTTAACGGCTACCGCGATAGCGATTACGTGCAGATCATGTACGATCTTGTCCCCGAGTTGAAGACACAGCAGCGCGGAAGACTCAAAAGCGAACGTTTCCCGGAATTGCGCAACGTCATATACGTAGGACAGGAGAAACAGCGCGGCATGTATAACACGGCGGAAATGCTCATCATGGGAGCCAACCTGCCGGACGAATACATCACCGAAGCAAGCAAAAATATAAGTACCCACGATGTTGTGAACATGCAGTACACATCCGGAACTACCGGATTCCCAAAAGGAGTGCTGCTCTCGCACCACAACATACTCAACTGTGGACAGGCCACGGGAGATTTTATGGAGTTCACGAAGGATGACAAGGTAGTGACTTGCGTGCCTTTGTTCCATTGCTTCGGTTGTGTGCTTTCGCTGTGCTCGGTCATCACGCACGGGTCGACCATGGTGATGGTTGAAGATTTCGACCCGCTGAGAGTGCTTGCCGCTGTCCATGCGGAAAGAGGTACCATGCTCTATGGCGTGCCGACCATGTTCATAGCGGAATTGGCTCACCCAATGTTCGACATGTTCGATCTCACATCTCTGCGTTCGGGCATTATGGCCGGCGCCGTTTGCCCAATCGACACACTCACACAGGTGATGGACCGTATGCATTGTAACGTTATAAGCGTTTATGGTCTGACAGAATCCTCGCCCGGTATGACTGCCACGCGTGTGACTGACTCCAAAGAGGTCAGGGCAACAACCGTAGGCCGCGAATATCCGGGAGTGGAAGTGCGTGTCATAGATCCCGAAACCGGAGAAGAGTGTCCGGTCGGAGTTCAGGGAGAAATGTGCTGCCGCGGATATAATGTAATGAAGGGGTATTACAAAAATCCCGAAGCAACGGCTGAGGTTATAGACAGTAACGGCTTCCTGCACTCGGGCGACCTGGGTGTCAAGGATAAAAACGGCAATTACTCGATAACCGGACGCATTAAGGATATGATTATACGTGGCGGTGAAAACATCTATCCGCGCGAGATCGAGAACTTCCTCTTCCAGATGCCGCAGATAGAGGCTGTCGAGGTCGCTGCTATCCCGAGCCCGAAATATGGAGAAGAGGTCGGTGCATTCATCAAACTGAAGGAAGGAGAGACTCTGACGGAAGAAGAGGTTAAGTTGTTCTGCCGAGGTCAGATTGCACGTTACAAGATCCCTAAATATATCTTCTTCGTCAATGACTTCCCAATGACCGCAAGCGGAAAGATTCAGAAGTATCGCCTTCGCGACGTCGGTTTGAAAATGCTTAACGATGCAGGTGTAGAAATTATTTAGGACTATGATAATGAACCATTCTTGTCAGACTGTGTTCATTTTCTTACGACAAGGCTCCGGAATTTTCCGGAGCCTTGTCGGTTTCAGCATGCATGCCGTTCGGCCAGATTTGTTCGACAAACTATTCCGGGAAGGGTGCCTTCTTAGTGGAATTCCGCAAAAGTGACCTGGCCGTCTGTCAGGTCAAGGCACGTAGATTGTCGCAGAAAAAAACGGGCTTTGGAGGGCTATGGCGTTCTCCGTCGGTGGAATTTGCTGAGTTGGGTGTTCTCGCTCGGTTAAGGCCATTATTCTGGGATTTATAGAACGATTGAAGGTTGGTCGCACCGCGGAGTATTTATGAATGTGCTGACTGTCATTTAGCGGTGCCGACTTCCCAAAAAAAGAGACCCTCTCGTCGAGAGGGTCTCTTTTTTTGGGAAGTCGGCTTAGTAAAGCGGCGGATATATCCAATATTCGTGCAGATCGTAGCTCCATGCCAGTTGACGACGCATGTTGAGCGTCTCGGTTGGGTTTGTCGATGAATATACCGTGACCATAGTTCGGCCGGGACGTATACCCGGATAATCGAATTTTTCCATTGTCAGATCAGGGAATTTGCGTTTGAGTTGCTCTATGAGTTTGTCGGCATTCTCGGGAAAGTCGAATACGCCGGCAACTACATAATATCTGCCGTCCAGCGGATAATTAAGACCGTTCCCATCCGTCTGTCCGTCTGCCGGTTGTTGTTCCGGCTGGACATTCGTCGAAACGGTGTCTGGGGCCATTACAGGCTCGGCGGGTTTCTCTACATTCTCTGTTTGAGCCTGTTTTTTCTTTTTATCTTCGTTGCATGAGCGGTAGCCGAAGAAGATAAGCACCAACAACGCTGCTATGATAACGATCCAAAGCCAAGCGGTATTTTTGCGTTTTACCACGACGGCTTGTGAACCTGGGTTGAGGATTTTTTCGAGTTCTGGTGTAGGGGTGAAGATGTCGTCTTTCAGGACGCCGGCACCTTGTATCGTGATGACATTGTCTTTGCGAGCTTCGGCCAGCCACCCGTAATATTGTTCGCGGGCCTGTTGATAGTCAATCCCTTCCGACTCGAGAATGTTGATTACGTTGCGAGCTTCGGCATGCATGTCGGGAGTATAGGCAACGACGTTGCGTGGAGCACTGACAGTTTTGTTGCCAGTAACCTTGGCCGGTATGCTATCTATCTTGAGATATCCGACCTCTTCAAGCATCACAGACCTTCTGGCTGCGAGCTCGTCAAAGATTATCTGATCACAGGTTCTCATTTTTCTCTTTTTTTATGTGGTTTCAAGTTAGGCGAGGTGGATGTTGCGTGTGTGCTTTCTGCTTTCTTGTTTGTAGGGATTGCTCCCTTTACCGGTTCCTTTTTTTTCTGAACAGAATATTTCGAGTAGGTATATACAGGTGTGGGGGTGGAGGGAACATCTATGGCCGGTTTGCTCAGTGCCCGTATCATTATTATTACTCCGGCAATCACAAACGGGATGCTTAGCCATTGTCCCATAAACAGTGACATGTCCATCTCGAAATCCATTTGTGGATTTTTGATGTATTCGATAATGAAGCGGGAGAGAAATACTCCGATCAGTCCTGCACCGAACAGCAGCCCGGGGCGTTTGCGTCCCATGTCCCTGCCGTAATAGAGATACATGAGCACTCCGAATGTGACAAGGTAGCACAGTGCTTCGTATATCTGGGTCGGATGCACTGCTGGAGAACCGGCTATCCAGTTCGGATCGCGTATGAATTCGAATCCCCACGGCAGATCGGTAGGGGTTCCGTATATTTCCGAGTTCATTAAGTTGCCTATACGTACACAGGCCCCACCGATGGTGACTGGTAACATAATGCGGTCGAGAGACCAAATGTATGGCATCTTGCTTTTCCTGGAAAATCCCCACAGGCCAATGAGAAGTCCGATGGCAGCGCCGTGGCTTGCCAATCCTCCCTGCCAGATGTATAAGATTGTAATGGGATCCTGCAGGTAATCGTGTATGTCGTAGAAGAGTACGTGTCCCAGGCGGGCGCCTATGATGGTGGACAGCATGCACCACAGAAAGGCAGAATCAAGTAGGTTGGCCGGATAACCTTCGCGTCGGAAAAAATCGCGGAACATAAAGAGGCCTATGACAAATGTCAGTGCCCATGCAATTCCGTACCATCTGATGGATAGGGGGCCTATATGAAAGATTTCGGGATTTACGTCCCATATCACTGATAGAAGTTGGTTGAACATACTCAATACACTATTGGAGGTTTGAAGCGAACCCGAATCTAATATAGCGATAGCCGAGGGGCAAACGTCTAATTTGTTCTGCAGTTAGTCCGAGGCGCATCCTATGTTTTACAAATATAGTAAACCGAGTTTGTAAAAGCAAGTGTATTCACATGTACGGGTATTGTAAGATCGGATTGTGGGCTATGATATGTGGAAATGTGGCAGGAACGGCATTTGTTTTATTCGTCCAACATGACACTCCTGGATATTACGAATAGATGGAGAGGTGAGATGGAGAATCTGTGCCGGCTGAGGACAGCTGGCGCCTGTCCCGAAAATGATGGAGTGTTAAAGCGTTTTTATTTGAACGGGAAGTCCGTTCACAGAACTCGGCAATTACTTGTGGAGTCAAACAGCCGTAAGCGACGTGTTGATATCGGTAGAGATGACAGTTACAGATGAGGCGCGACCGCAGCCGGGTAGAGTTGCATAGAAGAGACTGGCAATGTGATAGCGCACGCGGCGGTGTAACGCTTGTCTGATTTTCTCTTGACGAGGTTATTCCGATGCAGTTTATTGATTGATCATGAATTGTCAGGCTTTTGTCAGCGAAAATGAGAATGTACTGCCTTTCCCGAGTTCGCTGCGCAGGGTGATTGTCTCGCCGTGGGCTTCGACTATGTGTTTGACAATGGCCAGGCCGAGTCCTGTGCCTCCCTGTTCGCGTGAGCGGCTTTTGTCGGTACGGTAGAAACGTTCGAAAACGCGGGGTATGTCGTCTTTGGCAATGCCGACTCCCGTGTCGGCTACCTCTACGAGAATCTTGTCGAACATGTCGACGAACGAGATTCGTGTCGAACCGTCTTCGTTGCCGTAATTGATCGAGTTGATGATGAGATTTACGAATATCTGACTCACATAGTGTTTGTCGGCAACAACGTATATGGGGGCTAAGGGGAAGGTGCCGCCGGGAGAATTGCCGACCTTAATGGTGATGTGTTTGCGCTCGGCTTCGATTTCGAGAGTCTCGATGACTTCGCGCACTATCTCCACAATGTCGAAACGTTCGAGATTCAGTTTCAGAATGCCGGATTCGAGTTTGGATATCTGGTCCAGGTCCTGTACTATGTTAATGAGACGGTCGATGCTTTTTTCCGCCCGTTCGAGGTATTGGCGGTTGATGCTGGGGTCTTCGAGACCGCCGTCGAGAAGCGTGGATATGTAACCCTGAACGTTGAATACCGGAGTCTTGATTTCGTGAGCCACATTGCCGACATATTCTTTGCGGAAACGCTCGTTGTCTTTTAATCGTGCTATTTCGTTGCGGTTGTGTTCTTCCCATGCCCGGATATCCACCTTGATATCATCGAGCATCTCTTCCTTGTGGGCGAGTTCGTGTTCGAGCTGACTGGTCTTGATGTTGCGCGAATGAACGATCTGATATACCGGTTTCAACTTGTAGATCACGAATTTACGTAATACAAGGTCGCTTATGGAGTAGATTATCGTAAAAACGATTACTAATGCGGCCAGCACAACCCACCATGCTCCGCCTGCCAGAAGAGAGAATCCCGCGGCAAGCGCACCTGCCACGGAACTCACTATATAGGAGGCGGATTTGATAGTCTTTATTTTCACTATGCCGATTGTTTTCGAGGTTTTTGCTGGTCTTCCGACTGTCTCGGCGGCGCTGTTTGAATTTGCGGGATTCGACGTCGTAATTAGCGGTAGGTCTTCATAAGTTTGGCGATGTATTTACCTACGATGTCGAATTCGAGATTTACCACGGTGCCTTTCTTGAAGGTATGGAAATTGGTGTGCTCGTAGGTGTAAGGGATGATGGCCACCTGGAATGAACCCTCCTTTGAGTTGACTACCGTGAGGCTGACACCGTTAACGGCTACCGAACCTTTTTCCACGGTGACGTTGTCGCCTGTCTGTTCGTATTCGAAGGTGTAGTACCAACTGCCGTCGGCCTCTTCGACGCTGGTGCAAACGGCTGTCTGGTCGACGTGGCCCTGTACTATGTGTCCGTCGAGAAGTGCGTCGGGTTTCATGCTTCGCTCCACGTTCACTTCGTCTCCCGGTTTGAGCAGTCCCAGATTCGATTTGAGCAACGTTTCCTTGATCGCCGTTACCGTATATGTATCTTCCGTAAGGTCTACGACCGTAAGGCAGACGCCATTGTGAGATACGCTCTGGTCGATCTTAAGTTCTTTTACAAAAGGGCAGGATAGGGTGAAATGTTTGTTGCCCTGGTCTTCCTTCACTGCCACGACTTTCGCCATGGTCTCAACTATTCCTGAAAACATAAAATTATAATAAACGTTAATATGACTCCATAATTCGATATCCGGCTTCCGGTCTATTTTGTATCTCGGACACCGTCAGGCCGATTTGTCTATCATTACGCCCTTTATGCGGAACATGGCCTTGATTTCCGAGGAGTCTATCATCATCTCGTCGTAGTCTGCCGTATTTTTCGGTACGAGTCTTAATTTTCCATCGTTGATGCTTTTTCTTACGTAACGTATGCCGTTGAATTTGGCACTTCTCACATAGTAGATGGCACCGGGAGTGAAATTGCCTTTCTCGATTTGTTGAAGAAAAACAATCGCACCTTTGGGTATCTCGGGTTCCATGGCATCGGCGAATGTAAAAGCTGCATAATCTGCACCCTTGAACATCGGGAAAGAGATATAATATGCGGGGTTGATCTGTTCCATCGGATCGGTAAGCGAGGTGACATCCATTTTGTAAAATGGGATGTCGTATCTTTCCCTTGCCGTTTTTCCTGGGAGCATCTCTCCTTCACCTGTCAATAGCCATGCTTTGCTTATTTGCGGGTATTTTGCCGCTATACTTTCTGCGAGGTCGCGGCTTATGCCGTTGTTTCCGCGTTTTATTTGATACAGGTTTTCGCCACGGTTCAGTCCTATTTCACGAGCAAATGCACTAACGGAAGAGATTCCTGACCATTTGATAACCTGTTCTATGCGTTGCCAATTGTTTAGCATAATCTTCTTACTTTCCTACAAAAATACCCTATTTTGTCTATTAAATGACATTTTCTGGTTAAAATTAGTAATTTTATATATAATTGTCTGAAAATAAGTACGTAAAAATATAATTAAATATTGTTTCGGACAAGATTTTTATCTGTTAGTTTGCAATAGAGTGGAAAATAATGCAACTTTGCAGTCGGTCTGTGGAAGAATGCTCCCGTAGTTCAATGGATAGAATATCAGATTCCGGTTCTGACGATATGGGTTCGATTCCCGTCGGGAGTACAATGCAGAGGAAGCCGTAGGTGATAATCAAGCACTTATGGCTTTTGTTGTGTTGAGACGAATAAGGAAGTAGGATTTCCGATAGGTTTCTATTATCGTCCGATGTGGCTTATGTGCTTGATTAAAACAGCTGTGCCATGAACGGTGGATAATAAAAATGGTTGTCGGAAAAAGTATTGTATTGACAATTGTATCTCTCTTTTTTTTGAAGAATTAGGCTTTTTCGATATTACGTATTTCTGTTAATCTGAGTACGAATACGGAATCAGGTCGGATTTTGCCATTGACGTTTCCGAATGCTGTGGAATTGACGTGTTGATCAAGTCTCTGAGGACGATGCATGTAATATGTTTTGTTTTACATTTTGCAGATATTGGTTTGCGTCTGTGTTGATTGCAGCATTACAACGTTGAAGTTTGTATGATGAAATGATGCCCGGCATGAATGCCGGGCATCATTTCATATGTCATATTGCATGTGTCCGAATTCTGTGAGACACTTTTTTTGTCGGATTATTTTCTGCTTTCGAGTATCTGACGGGCGACTTTGCCTGTAACATTGCCTTCCTCTCCGTAATGCACGTCGCGTTCGTTGAACCTGCGTTCGACTTCGGCAGCGGCTTCTTCCGGGATCCCTGCTTCCGAAAGGCGTGTAGCCTGACCCAGAGAATTGAAAAAATCTACCGTTCTGGCAATTGCGAGATTTATGCGTTCGTCTTCGCCTCCTTCCGTTATATTCCAGATCCGGTCGGCATACTGAAGCAGTTTTCCGCGTTTCTGTTCTCTCATTACCGACATCGTGCCGGGAAGTACAATGGCGAGCGAGGCTCCATGGGCTATGCCGTAGAGTGCCGTCAGTTCGTGACCTATCATGTGTGTGGCCCAATCCTCGGTCACGCCCATGCGGATCATGTCGTTGAGGGCCAGCGTCGCCGATAGCATGAAGTCGGCCATCGTGTCGTAGTCGTGTGTGCCCGACAGGACTTTCGGGGCTATTTCGATAATGGTGTGGAGTATTCCTTCTGCCCAGCGGTCCATTACGCGTGATTGCCCGGTAGTTGTGAGGTATTGTTCCATGACGTGGACGAATACGTCAGAAAGTCCGTTGGCAAGTTGATTTTTGGGCAGCGAGTATGTGACTTCGGGGTCGAGAATGCAGAATTGCGGATAGTCGACCGAATAGAAGGCATATTTTTCTTTTGTTTCCTTGCGTGAGATGACGCTTCCTCGATTCATCTCGGAACCGGTTGCCGGGAGTGTCATTACAGAGGCATAAGGGGTGTTGACGGGAGCGTATCCAGACAATACTATTTCCCAGGCTTCTTTGTCTGGCATGGCCAGGGCTGCGGATATGAGTTTTGTGCCGTCGAGAACAGAACCGCCCCCAACTGCCAACAGAAAGTCAATGTTCTTTTCTTTGCCCAGTTCGATTGCTTTGCGCAGTGTCTCGACTTTAGGATTCGGTTCTATACCCCAGAATTCGATTGTCTCGAAATCTTTCAGTGCGGTTTTTACCTGGTCGTATACGCCGTTGCTTTTGACGCTGCCGCCTCCGAAGGTTATCATTATTTTTTTTCCTGCGGGGATGAGTTGCGGAAGTTTCGCAATTTGACCTTTGCCGAAAACGAGTTTGGTTGGATTCTGATATATGAAATTTTTCATAATGTTAGGGTATTATGTTTTGTTCCTTAAAAGTACGGATTTAGTGTCGGAAAAGCAAATGATCGCCCGCTCTATTCCACGGACGATCATTTGGCAGAAAAAAATGGTTTTATTTATTTGATAAGCAGCGGCGATGTGTAAATAGGCGAAGCCTGTCCTTCGTAGAAGGATGTGCCGATGCTGTTTGTTTGGAGCTGCTGGTTGGGATTATAACTGAACGTATAGTCTTTGTAATATTGTTCGCGTTCGCCTAATGTTGCGCCGTATTCTGTCCATATCAGTCGAATCGGGATACTTGTCACGCCGGCCGGCAATATTGAGGTTATGTCGAAAGAGATGCTGCCCATCGTTTTTATGTATTCGCGCATGTTGGTGCCTGGCCCCGGAACTTGATCGTAACCGTTGTGGCGCAGAGTCAGGTAAGCGGTCTTGTCATTGGGGTTTTCTGGTACCCGCGTGTTGTCCCAAACGAGATTTATCAGGTGTTGCAGGCTGGACCCGCGTTTGGTGTAGATCCAGAATTCGACCGTGAGATATTTGCCGCCCACAGTGGCGTAAGTGACTTTTATCGGGTCGTCTCCGAGGCTTTCTTCCGTTGCTTCAGGGTCTGGCGATGCATTGATTTCGGATTGGGGGATAGGGTCCTTTACCAATATCTCACTGAGACCGTAAAGAGTTATAGTGTAGATTCTTTGGTCGTCGGAGCTGGTCTGTGTGCCGAGAATGCTGTACTGGGCATATACCCTGTCGCCGTTCTCGACCTCTTCGTCGAGCACGAAATTGCGGTAAATTTGCAGTATGGTACCGTCGTCTCGAACGATATTGTATCCGTTGTTAATGTTGCCGTCAATGGCAACTATATTGCCGTAAGAGAAGTAATAACGGTATTCGTAGCTGTCGTCATCGCTACACGAAACAAATAATGTTAGAAGGGCTAATAACCCTGCTTTGACTAAGTTTTTCATACATTAAGCGATTTAATAAAAATATATTCTACAATATTTCTATCAAATGACATGCCGTTTTGAGATGTTATGGCAGTTTTATCTTAACGTTGATCCGTGTGTATTATTATGTTTTTTGGAGTGGCTGTTTTTCTCCGTTTTTGTCGTATTTCGTAAAAGCGGTTTGTCTGATTGACTGTTTTTTCTCCGTTTTTCATAATTTTGGAACGGGAATGACACGCACCTCGTTATAGCTTAGTCGGTGTGAAAAAAAAGATTTGTATGAAAAAAATAGGTATCGCCAGCGACCACGCAGGTTATGAAATGAAAGAGTTTCTTGTCGGGTATCTCGACAGTATGGGATATGACGTGCATGATTTCGGACCGGACAGTCCGGCAAGTGTGGACTATCCCGATTATGCTCATCCGCTCGGATTCGCGATCGAGAACGGTGAACTGCCGTGTGGAATAGCTCTTTGCGGAAGCGGTGAAGGTGTCTCGATGACGCTGAACAAGCATCAGGGTATTCGTGCGGCGTTGTGCTGGACGCCGGAAATTGCGGTATTGGCGCGCCAGCATAACGATGCCAATGTTCTGACTCTGCCGGCTCGATTCATCGACAATGTAATGGCGGCTGAAATAGTAGATAAATTTCTCGGAACCTCTTTCGAAGGGGGGCGCCACGTCGCACGTATTGCTAAAATACCTGTGAAAGCGTGGTGTGACATGCAGGAAAAGGAGTAGGTCCGGGTGTCTTGTCAGTAGGGCTTGCTTGTGAAAGATCACGGAAGTCGGTTTCTTGGAGGTTTAGCCGAGCGGGCAGGTTGCGGCTGTTTTTTTGCTGCCAGGGAGATAGCTTTTCCCTGTTGTTGCCTCATGAGGGTTTGTCATACGCCATTGATCGTACGGGAATGGGCAGCGAAGGCGGCATTTACACTTGTTTCATAATAAGATTGTTCTGGAAATTCCGGCAGCATCCTTTGTACGGATAATTTGCAAACAGTGCCGGAAAGAATGGGGGCTGATTGAGCTGTCGCAATGTATATCATGTGATTGGCATTGTGCCTTGTATGTGTATCTCTTTTTTTTGTGGATCCTATGAGCCGTTGTGACAATGGCTGGCCGGATCCCTGATAAACAGTCGCGTGCTCTGTAACAGGCAAACTTTGCAATGCCTTATTATGGAGCTTTTGGCAATGTGATATTTTGACCTGACGATGTAGATCGGACAATGCCTCGATATGATGACGTACGACGATGGCGGCCGCCGTTGTGTCGGGTGCCATGTGTGATTTGCGGTGCTGCACCGACAGCATAATTTTCGAACTCTGGAGGACAATAAAAAAGCCCTGACGCAGTTAATATCATCAGATGATGTCTTGCAACCTTGGTGACGGGTGGGCTTTGATTCCGAGCCTCTGCCCCCCCACCTTGCAAGATGGGGGTTGGATTAGTGTAGTTTATTGGTTATAAGATTTTAGGCATACATCAAATAACATGCAAACTGCATGTTATTTGATGTATTGCACCTGGTAAATAATTCTATTTAATAGATAACGAGTATAGATAAGGTGTATAAATATGTTGTATTAAATATACAAATATAACTATAATTTATTATTATGCGTATAACATGTTTAATTTATTGAGTTGTTTATTGTATTCAGCCATTATTCCTTCAATGATTTCATTTACGGGCAGCAGGTTGCGGATTAGCTAACAGACCTGTCCTGTTTCGGATCGTCCTTAAAAAGACATGACAGGAGCAATAACGTATAAAACGCACGGAGATAGTGTTTTGACGAGTTTGTTTCGGAGGTAAAAGAGCGGTTCAGCCGCATGAGGAGGCAAAGTTCGGAAAGAGTTGCGTTACTAGATCGTTACCGCAGCTTTTTCCGGACTTCGTTTTTAATGGTTTGTTTTTCAGTTTCTTGCGCCAGATTTCACAACAACAAATAACTCTAACGAACGTATTAACAGTAAAGTTTTTAGAGTTATGGCAAGAAGCACTTTCAAGGTTCTGTTCTATCTGAAACGACAGGCCGAACAGAACGGCAAAGCACCCATCATGGGGCGCATCACCATCAACGGAACCATCTCGCAGTTCAGTTGCAAACTGTCTGTCCCTCCCAAACTGTGGGACACCAAAGCCAACAAAGCATCGGGCAAAAGCGTCGTAGCCCAGCGTATCAACGAGAAACTGGAAAACATCAAGACCAACATCGGCAAGCAGTACCAGCGTATCTGCGACCGGGATTCTTACGTCACGGCCGAGAAGGTCAGGAATGCCTGGCTGGGTTTCGGGGACGGATATCAACTCCTGTTACAAACCTTCGACGACTACCTGAAAGAGTTCGCCGAGAAGCGCGTCGGCAAAGACCGGGCAAAGGGAACCCTCGTGAACTATACCCGTGCCCGCCGTTATCTTGGCGCATTCCTGCAATACGAATACAAGCTGGAGGATGTCCCTTTCCGGGAGTTGAAGCGTGAATTTATCGAAAAGTATGTAGTTTACCTTTCGGCTGTTCGTCATATGCTTCCCGGCAGTATCCATACTCCGGTCAAAAAACTGAAGCTGATGACCTACACCGCTTTCAAGAACGGCTGGATCACCTCCGATCCGTTTGCCGGATTCCATATCAACGTCACCTACCGCGACCGGCGTTTCCTTTCCGAATCGGAACTTCAGGCCGTGATGAATGTCTATGTCCCCAATTACAAGACGGCCATCGTCCGGGACATATTCGTGTTTTGCTGCTTCACGGGGCTTGCTTATGCCGATGTAAAGAAACTCACTAATGACGATATTCACACGGATGAACAGGGTGATCTGTGGATCGTGGACCATCGCCAGAAAACGGGAACGCAGTTTCGGGTCAAGCTGCTGCCGGTGGCCAAACGGCTCGTTGAGAGGTACAGACACTTGCACTTGCCGGGAGGCTGCGTGTTTCCGGTCAAAAGTCGTAAATCCATGAATATGTCCCTACGACATGTGGCACGCCATGCCGGGTTGTCATTCAATCCGACGATGCATGAAGCAAGGCATACCTTCTCGACCACGGTCACCCTCTCGCAGGGTGTTCCGCTGGAGACGGTCAGCAAGATGCTCGGACACAAACACATCACCACCACCCAGATCTACGCCAAAATCACCAACGACAAGATCGGTCGTGACATGGACGCCCTAAGCCAAAAGATTGCAGAAAAATTCCCAATAGCATAATCCGATAAAGAGAACTGACTATGAAGAAACAGATAGAAGATCTCGGTTCTATTGAGATAACCGATAACGACTAGGGGCCTTGTACGGTTGCAGTCCGACTGGTCGATGGCAATGTCTGGATGACACAGAGCCAAATCGCACGGTTGTTCGGCGTGTACGAGGCCGCCGTCCGCAATAATCTGAGAACCGTGTTCAAAAGCGGTATGTTGCGTGAGCGGGACGTAACCCATCCTTCCTGGAACGGTCAGAGCGGCTTCGGGACGCTGTATGGGCTCGAATCGATCATCTACATGAGTTTCCGCACCGGAACCTACCGGGCAAAGGCTTTCAGGGAATGGGTAGTGCATACTCTGAGCGAACATTACCGTCAAGGCAAACCCAAAGAACCCTCCGTGATTCTTGTATATAATTCCGGGGCGGAACGATTCGGACAAACCGCGAGCTGAGAGAACAAGAATATTTATCTGAACGTGGAAGCCGGGCTATCAGTATAGCCCGGCTTCCCAACGTAAAAAATAGCCATAATGGTCAAGACTTGTTCCGACAGTTGTTTTGCTATTGTACAAAAAGAGTGTCGGGTGTTTGTTACGAAGTTGCGTAACTTCCTTTAAATAGAAAGTACGGTTCGGCAAAGTTCTTTCGCGTTTCAACGTCGGAATCTTGCGAACAGTATCATGCCAGAAGTCAATTCCTATTGTACCCGTGCGTATGCGACAACAGAACCCGTTTCCAGTAGGTTTCCCGTTCGATAATGCTGTCGTCATCCTTTTTCATCGGACATCCTATTATGACACGAAAGTTCGAATGAGGTAGCCAATGCGAGTTATGTCTTAAAAACGGTTATAATACCCGTATTAGTAATAGCGTTGTTAGTAATAAAAATATTACTTATATTTGTGCTGTATAACTCTTGCGCATATATGGAGAACAAACCTTTTATATTCGGCGTTGCGACCTCAGGCGATAACTTTACCGACCGGGAGAAAGAAACAGAACGCCTGCTGTTGAATTTCCGGCATGGTGTAAATACCGTGCTGATTTCACCCCGTCGCTGGGGTAAAACTTCTTTGGTGCAGAAGGTGTCTCGCCTGGCACAGTCCGATAATTTGAAAATCGTTTATATCGACATTTTCTCGTGTCGCAGCGACCGGGATTTTTACGATGCTTTTGCGTCCGCCGTTCTCAAACAGACCTCTTCGAAGGTGGATGAATGGCTGGAGAATATCAAACTGTTTCTTTCCCGTATCAGCCCCAGAATTTCGATGGGGCCGGACCCGATGACGGATTTTTCCATATCGCTTGAACTGAATCCCAAGAGCAGCGACATCGACGAAATCCTGCAGCTTCCCGAAAAGATAGCGCAGAAAAAAGGTTATAATATCGTCATCTGCATCGACGAATTTCAGCAGATCGCCGAGTTCAAGGATTCCAAGACCTTCCAGAAGCGGCTGCGTTCCGTATGGCAGTTGCAGAAATCGGTCTCTTATTGTTTGTTCGGCAGCAAGAAACATCTGATGAACGAACTGTTCGAGAAAAAGAGCCTGCCGTTTTACAAGTTCGGCGATGCCATCTATTTGCAGAAGATCGCCACGCCGGATTGGATCGATTACATCTGCGGACGTTTCGAGGCCACGGGCAAGCAGATTTCAAGAGAACTGGCAGGAAAAATATGTCAAATAGTAGATAATCACTCTTCGTATGTACAGCAGTTGGCATGGTTGGTATGGATTCATACTGACAAAGTCGCAACGGAGCAGGATTTCGAGGCAGCCTGTCAGGATATTATCGACCAGAACACGCCGTTGTTCGAGAAGCAGACCGAAAGCCTTACTACCTATCAGATGAATTTCCTGCGAGCTGTCATAGATGGGGTTCACAGTGGGTTTACCACGCAGGAGGTTTTGCAGAAATACCAGCTCGGCTCGTCGGCCAATGTCAGCATTGTAAAGCGGGCGTTGGTCAAGAAAGAGCTTATCGAGGTCGAGAAACGCCAGGTGGTAATTCCCGATCCGGTAATGAAAGAGTGGCTGAAGCGGGAGTTGCACGGAGTATGGGGGCATTAAATATTGCCGGTTGGAATCAGCTGCGCAGGCTGGTAATTGCTTGGGTCATGTTACAAAAGCCGCCATGTCGTGCGGCTTTTGCTTTAAACTAACTGAAAATGTGCTCTGGTATTTCCTGAGGATCAGTCCCACCAGCAGAGGATATTGTCCTGCAGCAGCCGGAAGAGGATGCAGAAGGCCTTATTGAAACGGACCTCCTGTTCTTCCCCCAAGTAGAACCCTCCTCCGTGGTGTCGGACTTTGAAACGTTCCTTATTGCGGAGGTTGACACGGGCCGGTAAGCGTTCCATATCCTCGCCTTCATTCCCTTCTTTGATAATGATCTGCAGCAGCCGGCTTGCCAGTTCCAACTGGGAAAGGACATAGTCGCCATTCATGCAGTGCGAGAAGTGGCGCCAGTAATCGGCCATCCGGTCGATCTTAAACTGGAGAATGGGGAAAATAAATTCCCCGTCGAAGTCCGATCCGAGACCACCGTTAAAAACAAAAGTTTGCCATGCGGCCATCTCCCGGCGATAGACCAGATTTTGAAATGCCGACCAGTCGTCCTTCGACATGCCGTGCCTGCACCATAGCTTGTATTCTTGATATTCGGCTTCCATCTCTTTTTCAAAAACCTCTGCCGAGCGGTCTTCCGTAGCGGCAGACTTGTCACGCATATCGTTTGCATTTTCAGTCCGATCCCAATGAATATTGTTGGCAGCCCTGAAGGCATAGGACATTCCCTCCCTGGCGGGATGTCTGGCCCATTCTTCCATCTCTTTGGCCCGCTCCTCTGCCTGCATGCGCTGCCACTCCTCCTCCAGCTGCAGCAGGCGACGCTCATTCTCCGCCGTCATGGGTGCCGTTGCATCAAAAATATCATCGGCACCGCCGCCCGTCAGCAGGGATTGGCAGGCCGGGCCATCGTTGCTGCCACAGGTAAAAAGCCTTTTCCCGAATTTCCGGGCGATTTTCATTGCATACCTCGTATTGCTGCTCGGGGTATGTTGAATGACGATAATCGGATTGGCCAAAGCGACTTGCAAACGGATGCAGGCCTTCGTATGCGACGGAGAGGACTTCCCTTCCGGCGGCTGCACGGAGAGCAACAGGCCGCCATTGCTCAGAATATCCTCGCAAAGGTATTGTTTCGTCATGGAACCTATCCGATTCAACCCGGACGCAAGAAGGACAATGCACTTGTTGCCGCGAAGTGTGGCGCCCCGAAGCAAAGCAATGTCGGCAACCAGTCCGACCATGACATAGTCGTACGCCACACAGTTGAAGCCCATGTCGTACATCCGTACGAAATCATTCTGATCGTCCGTTCGCGCGGCTGCTACTGCCACTAACCGGGGATGTTTCAACAACCCGACATCTCCTTGTGCCCAGATTTTCTGCGGCATCTCCTTGCCCATAGCACGGAATATCCACGGATAACCCGGGTCGGAAGGTTCGAGCGTAATGATTTTATTATTTGCCATAGGTGTTGAATTTTGGTTTCCGACAAAAATAACAGCCGCTTATGCTGAATTGCAGCATAAGCGGCCGGTTCTTGCATTTTCCTGTATTTTTCGCAGGTTCAATCGCGCAGGGAATATCCGTTGCAAGAGAACCGCTTCTTGACGTTGGCTTTTACCATCTTCTCCGAACCTCCGTAGTAGGTAATCTCCCATAGAAGTCCGGCCGTCAGTTCTTGCGGCGAAATCCGCACATCGGCATCCACGATAATCTCCATCCCCAAAATTTCGGGCCACGACGTGTGAAGCGCTACAGGGCCGATCGGGCGGTCGTCTACCTTATCACAGACGAGGCAGTTCATGTCAACCATCGGGTTGCACCCTTCCCAACGGCAATTCAGGCAGATGTAATAACCGGACGGTTTATCGTTCAACTTCCGAATCTTATAGTAAGTTTCTCTCCATCCGTCCATGTTGATAGGGCTGGCAGATTTGGGCTCATTGTTTTGCCACAAGGCGGTAAATATCGGATAAATTTCAGCAAAATCGTATTGCATGAGTAGTTTGTGGAATGTCATACCTATTTGAATTCGATGAAAAGTTGTCTTGCAGGACAACCGGCAACACAAAGTTCGCCGCAGGATATGCCAAATCAAGGCTAAATAGAATTATAACCGGATGTGTTCTGATTTGGCAGAGGTGAAAAATACATTTGTCTTGAAGTCGTAAATTATTTGGAAAAATGAATGAACGGGTAAACAAGATGAATGAACTGCAAGAGCAGCATAAGAAACGAATGGCAGAGTGGCTGGCATCCGTGCCGCATGTAGATGAATTGCTGGCTCTGCAATTGCAGGGAACTATCCCGAAGCAAATGCCGGGAGATGTTCAGACAAACGGTTATTTGAGGGAGATTGCCCAAAAATCGCGCCGCGAATTGGACAAGGCCCGATATATATTGGAAAGGCAGGCGAAAGCCGGCGTCGAGACCATTCCGTATTATGCCGATGAATATCCGCGCCATTTCTGCGGTTTGGGAAATGATGCACCTCCTCTCATCCATGTGTTGGGAAATAGGGAACTGTTGAACCGAGAAGACAATGTGATAATCATAGGCTCCCGTGCTGCAGATAGGGATGGACTGGCTGCGGCAAGCCGCATGGCCGAGCAAATAGGTGGTGCTGGACATGTCGTTATCAGCGGACTGGCCGAGGGGTGCGATACGGCCGCTCATCGCGGCTGCCTTGATGCGGGCGGACAGACGGTTGCCATCGTGGCGTCGGGTCTGGATATCGTTTATCCCAAATCGAATAAGGCCTTGCAGGACGAAATTCTGGCAAATGGAGGGGCTGTTCTGTCGGAGCATCCCTTCGGCGTGAAAGCCAACCCGACGAGGTTGGTTGCCCGTTGCCGGATGCAGGTGGTGTTGACCCAATCCGTTATCGTGGCCCAATGTCCCGTGGTCAGCGGAACCATGTATGCCGTGCATTTTGCCCAGGAATATAACGAGTACTCCTACGACGGATGGGAGAGCAGTATTTATGCGGTGTCGTTCGCCGAGTGGAACGAACGGAACTCCGGAAATGAATATCTGTTGGACAGCGGCCGGGCGGTTCCGATTATTCCGGGGCAGCGGCTTGCATTGGATGACTGCAATATGCTTGTGTTGGAATAACTGGAGCAGAAAACACTTGAAGAGGGATGGTACGGGTAAATTATCCCTGCCAGGAAGTACCTTATTCAACTTGAATGCGACTGACCCCGGCAGGTAATATGCAAGGGTATGAACCTCTTTCTTCTGACCGGGTTTCAGCAGAAACATCCATGCCGGATTACAACGCAGGCTATGGACTTTTTGTTTCTTAAAAATAAAATATACTTATGCCGAATTGCGACACAGGTATCGAAAGGACAAAACCGAATGATTAAGAATTTATTTTTATCTGCAGAGCTGTCGTTTGGCATATCCGATCGATAGATTTGCAGGAAAAAAGAAATGAAGCAGACAGTTATATCCTTAGATCTGGAGGATATTTTCACAATGATGGGCGAAAGCACCACAAAATTGTTTTCCGTGTGCAGATTGTCTGCCGATACGGGAACTGACCTCTGTGCTGAAATCCGGACACATTTTGCCAAACAAGAAATCAGGCCTTGTGGGCGTATGGCAGTGCGTATAACCTCGGCTTCGGGGTTTACACTGGATGAAATCCAACAAATATTAAGTACCATACGCGACCTTTGCTCGGAAGATCTGATATGGGGTTTCGAGTCGGATGATACAACCGATCGAATCACGACAGACATGCTTTTTGAGGTAGAACCATCATAACGGAATAACATGAATGATTTTGCGGCAATAGATTTTGAAACGGCCAACAGCCACCGCGAAAGCGTATGCAGCGTTGGGATTGTAATAGTAAAAAATCAGAAGATATCGGACACGTTTTATGAGTTGATTCGCCCAGCCCCGAATTATTATTGCGACTGGACCACGGAAATTCATGGTTTGACTCATCGCGATACGGACCAGGCCGATCCTTTTCCTGTGGTATGGCAGAAAATAGCCCCGGCTCTCACGGGTTTGCCGTTGGTAGCCCATAACAGTCCGTTCGATGAAAGTTGTCTGCGGAGTGTTTTTGCATATTACAGAATGCCTTATCCTGATTATGAATTTTTCTGTACGTGCCGACAATCGCGCAAAGTATTTCCGGAACTACCTGACCACCGACTGGATACGGTTGCCGGACACATCGGGTTCGATCTGAAGAATCACCATCACGCCTTGGCCGATGCATTGGCTTGTGCCGAAATAGCGAAAATAATTCTGTGAAATATATGAAAATATCAGGATAATATAAATGTCATTTGGCTGAAAAACGTTATATTGTTTAACCCATTTAATTCTCTAACCCATGGCAAACTTCTATTGTGAATACTGTGGACAAAAGTTTTCCTCAGTATCGTCCCTGACCGCAACCAACTGTTCGCGACATCCTAACGGCCCATTAAAAGGCAGGCATAAACTCTATGAAGGGAGTGAGAAGAGTCGATATACCTGTAAATACTGCGGGCAATCGTTCAATAGCATTTCCTCGATGACAGCTACTAATTGTGCGCGACACCCGAATGGTCCTCTAAAGGGTCGGCATGCTCCGGCTTTGTAACCATGTTGTAACCAAAGAAGAATCCGGCTTATTCAGCCGGATTCTTCTTATGGGATGCTTGTTCTATAAATTCCGCAAATTCCGTTTCTACTTGTGAGCAGAATTGGTCTGCCAACGATTTGCCGGAAGATTTGTCAATGTTGAAGTTGAAACAGTAAAATCGCTTTCGATCACCATGTTCTTTTTCCATGTGTGTAGTGCGTTCTTTGTATTCCCAATCCTCGTTCATCAGATAAATGTCATACTCTGTCGAACTACCTCCTCGATACCATTGCAGATGCAAAGAGTGGCCGTTCTTCGTATGATAGACAAAATGGATATTCAAATCGCCCCAGAATACGACATCTTTGTCACCATATTCGTCCTTTTCTATGTCTATCTTCTTGTTCCAATCTGTGACAAGTTCTATTTTATTGTTTTTCAGCAATTCATTCAGACATTGGTCACGTTTTTCATAATTCAACATGACTCCGTATTTCCTTCCACAGTAGTATAAAGAATCATGAGGGTATCGTATGTACATATCCTGACCTTGGGAGTTATCCTTTACAAGATGGTTGATCAAGGATTCGCTGGACAATAGCCGCAGCCGTCTGTCTAGCTTCCGCTCTGTCGAATGGCCTTCTCCCATCAACAGATGGTGAACCGGCTCTGCATATACATATTTGTTGTCTCCAACCACCTTTGTCAGAATCTGATCTTTCCAGGTATTTGCTTTACCGTTGAATATTTTGGCATCCTTATTGAATTGTGAGTCCCAATCATTGCAGTAGCTGTATAGAGTCTGCATGGCATACACGATCTTGTCGGCCTTAACTCCGCCTTTGTCGAACAGTTTTTTGGCAGTTCTCCATTTCGTATCGAAATTGTTCCAATCCGTTTCGCCCTTTTCGTTGTTGAACAGAAAGGCAATAGCCCCTTTGAAGAAGGCTGCCTTTTCGGCTTCATGAATTATATTTTTCCAGTCGGGATCTTGTTTAATTTGTTTGGCTTTTGCGATTTCTTCGAGCAATTGCCTGCGGCCGAATAGTTTTTTTATCTGTTTTATCTGCCCCTCGTCTATCCCGGCCAGATAATCGATAATGTTATCGGAGGCTTGATCTGGAGCTTCGTTATTCTCTATCTTCGGTAGTTTATTGAGTTCCGTGTCGAAGAACCGAATGGCACCGACACTCTGTTCACTGTCCATGTAGTTGTTTTCTGCCATATTCCAGACAAAATGTACCCAATCTTTCAATTTATCCGTTTCGACCTCCTTGCAGTTGGTAAGATAAACGCAAATGGCATGAAAAACGACTTGTTGCTTCAGGGTGATTGGAACCGGGGTATTCGTATTGTCGTCTGTCGCATATCTGGGAATGAAGCTGAAGATTTTGTTTGCCTTGTCGCTCTCCCCATTCTCGGCAAATTCCTCCCAATATGGCATGAAAAGTGCATCTATTGCCTGTAGTTTCTGTTTGTTATCTCCTCCTTCTGCATTCTGATAAAGGTCGCACAGGCGGTTCAGGCAGGTCTGAAGTGAGGCGATACACTCACGGGTAAGCACCTGATTGTAGATGGAGATACTCTGGTAGCGGTAGTCCTTGTTTTTACCGTTTATGGCTGCTGACAGTTGCTTGTAGAAATCGCGGGCTGTTACCTCTTTTGGTGTGGCGTCCGTGTTGCAGCGGGCGATGTACCAGTTGAGGAAAAAACGGTTGAGGAAATTCAGGTATATCTCGTCAATATGATATTCGGCCGAACGGTATGGCCAGAACAGGTCTGTCCACCGGGTATCAAGCAGCAGGCTGAAGCTGTTTTCACTGGTATCGTTTTCCGGTATCAGGTAGTCCCGGTCCGATAATTTGTATTTCAGAAGGTCTACTTTGAAATTCTCGAAGTCTGTCAGTACTTTGCCACGGGCGTTCATCTTGATGTAGAGATCGTCGGCAAGCGGCATGTTCTTGTCTTCCATGTTCAACAGGTAGAAATCGATGGGGGCAGCCTCTCCCTTTAATCGCTTCAGCAGCTCTTTAGCCTTTTCTTTTGTAAGGCCTGTTTTGATACAGTATTCTTCAATGCCGTCGGTAATATCCATCTTGTTGCTGTCCGAAATATTCGTCCCATTCAGCATGCACAGCATCGACTGGATGGTCGGATCCTGCTCGTAGGCCGAGTAGAACCAGGTTTGGTTGCGTACAAAGGTGGCTATACCGTGCGTCTGCGGCTGATAGGACTGGGTGACGCCGCAAAGTTTCTGGCAGAATGTTCTGGAAGAGATTCGCGTCTCGTAGGAAAATCTTTCAAGCACCGTCTTGTCTTCAGACAACGTTCCGGCGCACAATGCCAGATACCAGTGAAGCAGCCATAGAGTAGTAAGACGTTGCTGGCCGTCCAGTGGATAGAGCGTATTGTTTTCCACGCTGCCATACACGAAGTCAAGCACCAGAGGATTGGCGTTGTCCTTCAGGGCGTCGAACAACTGCCCGAGAAAACGTTCGCGCAAAAACTCCTGGCCTTCCCGTCCCTGGGCATAATCGCGTTGGATAATGGGTATGATTATCTTTTTCTCGCTCAGAAGTTTCCAGAATGAAACCTTATCGTTGTTCTTGCTCATGACAGAAAATTTTTAAGGACCTCTATTATGTTGTCTTTGTAGGCCTCGGCATCGTTCCGGGCCCATACATTGGGGTCGAATGAGGCCGTGTTGTAATATTTCAGGAATACATATCTGGTGCAGGGTGGGATGAACGCGGAGGGACTATTTTCGGCTGAACCGAGAACAATTTGCCCATTCTCGTCGATTGTCGATGAATTGAACTTTTTCCCTTGGTCCTTGCCGATAATGATCCTGCGTTTGGCCGGGAAAATGGCGTTGCCGTAACTCCGATTGGTCGATGAATCCAGCAGGGTGAAATTCCATATTTTGTTCTTTTCATTCTGGCTCAATCGGTCATTGCCACCGACATCTTCTATTTGATGTTTCAGTTCAGTAAATGCCTCATCGCGTGCCGTCTGTTTGGCTGAATCCTCACTTTGTTCGTAAGCTTTACCTGCGTATTGCTTGAAAAATTTTTGAATTTGGTCTCGAAGGGTCTTGTCTTGAAGACCAAAATAGGCGTTGAGCAACCATTCACGCTGCGATTTAATATTGTCCAAGCCATTTTCGGTATTCGAATCGATGTGCTCCACATCCCACCCTTCTAATTTGTATAAATGGAATGGGAACTTGTAGAATACTCCGTTTTTGTACTTTGCATTGGCGCTCAATATCCTGTTCTGATTGATGACCGTCTGAAGGTTGTGCAACAACAGGATGGGGCGACAGTTTGTCTTGCTTCCACCCTTAAATTGGGAGCCTTCCTGCTTGACTTCGTAAACCGTATTTTCTATATCCTTGTATGGAATGGTTTTCTTGATTTCTTCTGTTAGGTATTTTTCTATGAATCCGGATTTATTATCAGAGTCGTTCCATTGTTTGTAGATCTCATCAACCCTTCTGCCCATACATATCAGATAACCGACATAGTGATACAGTTCCATGTCGTCGAACCACTCTTGCAAGGTCTGGAATATTTCCCGTACTTTTTCCCAAATAGTGCGGACAGCTTGTGCCAACGAAATTTCTTTCTGCTTCTGCACGGCAAGATAGTGGTAGAAATAGCGGAATGTTCTGAATTCATCGGATGTGTCTTTCTCATCCTTGCATCCCAACATGTCGCAACGGCAGATCATATCGAAAACATAATCGATACGCGTGGGGCGTTCATCGCCGGGGGCATTGAGAAAGAGCCAGAACTCATTGGACTGGAGCGCGTATTCGATGACGTCCCACTCCATGGCTATTTCCTGCTGCCAAAGTCTGATTTTATCATCGTCGCTGCTGCCAAAATTGGATTTGTTTAACAGCAGGGCCTTGATCAACTCGGCGTTGGTCAATGAAATCTTTCCGATATTCAGTCGGGTGAATACCTCTTTGGGATCCTCTTTGGTTTCATACCAAATAAATTTCACTCGATGGAGTAAAACATTTTGAAAGCGCTCTTTTTGCTTTCCGTCGATTTCCTTTAGCCATTCATCGATTTTTTTGTAAGCCTCGTAAATATGATAAAAGTCGATGTTTTTTTCTGCTTCTTTTTCTGCTTCTGTCGTTGTGATTCCATTCAGAAACTCAGCACTATCCCTTCTTGTCTGATATGTAATATCATAAAAGCGAGACTGACCCAATACCTCAAGAATCAGGCGTATGGTTGTCAGACGTTGCTGTCCGTCTACAACTTCCCATTGTCCGTTCAAAATGCGTTTTACTTCATCCAGGTCTTTGGCTGCGTGCACCCTGCCCAACAGTTGCTCCTCTGATGATCTTTTGATAACCACCAAAGGTTGCAGGCAGTAGATGCCGGCATTCTCTTTTTGGCTGAACTCGAAAATGTCATTCAGCAGATCTTCTACTTGCCGTCGTGTCCAACGGTATCCACGCTGGTAATCGGGAATGTAAAATGCCAGATTTTGCAATTCGGCTACGGATTTCAGCTCCAATGTATTCATGCCTGTAGTTTTATAATCCGAATTTTGATTAAATAAATATTCTCATTGATAATAACAATGATTCAGCAATATTTCGACAGCCTGATCAGCATCTTCTTTTTGTAACCCGACCACCTTGTCGGTTCGGACAAAATGAGATTTATGTTTGGGCAGTGCAATCACCTCATCATCAAGTATTGCATAGGAGGTACATTCGGGATGTTGTCTCAACCATTGTTCAATCTCAAATCCCTTGTGACATATAAAATCGCCGTCGCAATGCATATCCAAAATATCCTGGAAGGTCAGGTTGGGAATTGCTCCGTCAATCCGACCGGGATATTGGCGTGTTTCCCACATTCCCTTCAGACAGTTCAATACCGTCTCATCCGTTTCTCCTTCAAACGGAATTTTCCAGGAGGAAGAGATGATGATATGTGCGTCGGTAGCCTCGATGATACGCCCCAGTTGAGCGATACATTCCGGAGCAAACAATACTCCGAACCGATCCCTCCATGCCTGTCCGCGATCCGCCAATTGCTTCGGATAATAAAAGGCATTCAGTACTCCGTCGAAATCTAAAAAGATAACGTTATTCATTCCTCGTTTTTTGAAATATGCCGCAAATATGTGTGCTCCCTATGCCAATTCGCGGCATGGCTGTAAAACTTTATTCGATGATATTATTTAGTTGCAATGATTTTCAGATGAAAAATCCATTAATATCTGTCGACAGACAGATTTATGTCCGAACCATTCTGCATGATCAGCAATTGTTTCGATTGCTTTTGGGGCTATCCCTTTTATGATCACAGTTTTTGGGTAGCAACAAAATTTCTCATCGCTATGAATTTTGTATAGAGATTATTTCAATCTCTTTTTTGTATGAGATTATTTTGTTGATGTCATTATGCTTAAAACAGGACCCGTTCGTTTCTTCTTTCTTCCAGGACCAAAAGCCTTTCTGTCAGACCATGCCAGTAGCGCGATTCTTCGGCACATGTATGTAAGCTAAGCAGACGGTTAGCCGGCAACATTATCATCATTTCCTCGAACCAACTACTCACACCGAATTTTATGCGTCTGTCTTCACATTTACAGCCATACCAATCGTTTAGCCAGTTACCGTTTTGTTCGAAAAGCCGGAGGCAGGTATCGTGAAACAGTGCTGCCATGCGGGACAATCTGCACCATAGTGGCCAATGGTCATAAAGGTATTTGAATACGATATCTGCTGACAAAAGCTTCGGCAAATAGAGAGGAATCTTCTTGGAAAACAAATCTCCTATTCCCGTATAGGAATCTTCCAAAGCAGAATTTTCTTTCATGGAAGGGAAGAAATCGGCAAGACAGTTTTTTGCTTCCATGAAAAACAATTGCAAATCGGGATCGGCAATCGACTCGACCTGCTGCCAATCGATAATTAGTTCGACTGTTTTTGGATAGAATGCAGGATTTTTCATTTGACAGAAAAGTTTTGGTTCTTATTGATGTAAAAAGAGCGCGACCCCCGACTTTTTATCTCCAGGGTCCGACCAAGGTACCCATACCACAAAAAGCGAAGCCCGCGCAGCACGCGAGATCCGACGCTTCGGCTCTGTGGTGTTATCCTTTTACTTGGTCGGTTCAAGAGATAAAGAACAAGCCGTCGAAACTGTTAATATGTCGTTGTATTTTATATCATGTTTCAAATATACAACTTTTTTGCCTGCTGCGCAAGGCTTCGCAATTAGTTCTCATAAAATCTAAAACAGGGTCCGTTCGTTTTTCAGGTTGATGAAGAACCATTCGCCGCCCTTGCAGACGGCAATCCGTTCGGGATCGTTGCCCAAAAGGATATCGTCGTATTCGAAAGGCACAAGTTGTTCTCCGGTTAGAGAGAATACCCCGGCACGCAAGATCTCCTCTTGATGCCTGCATATACTTTGTGCAAGGACAATGCATCCATGGCCTTGCGCTTCGGAATCGGGAAGCCAGTGCGGGGACACAAATCGGGCAGGAAGAACCTCTTGTATTTCTTTGTTCGGCCCAATTCTCACTATTCCAGAATTCAGATTTGAACTGCCTTCTGTTTGGAATATAAACATATTCTCATCCTCTTTTATCGGAGTCCAGACATAGACACCAGAGTCTGCAGGTATAATCGTATTGCCGTCAGAATCGGTCAATCCGCAAAAGAACGTCTCTGCATCACCTACACTGAAATACTTTTCATTCAATCCATGTATCACGAAATAGATTGGAGGTAACAACTCTGTTCCGGAGGTGTCAAGCATACCGCACGCCCGATAATCCAATCCACGCAACTTTTTCCAGCACGGGATGTAATAACAGATACGATCACTATATAAATTCACTCCCAATACATCGTCTGGCAGCACTATTTCATGCCAGTCGAACATTTGTGCTCCACAGTTATTCACATAGAACCATTTGTCGGCTTGCCGCACAAGAACTTTTCCGGCGCTGTATGATACACGATCGAATGCAAGAATACATGGGATTACCATCTTCCCCTCCGCCGTCAGAATCCCATATTTTTCAGTTTTGGGATCCTGCACCATAAAATACTCTCCAATGCGGAAGATAGTAGCATATATTTCTGGGATAATCTGATTACCATTATAATCTTGGATTCCGCAGCGATTATGCTGAATATAGGTATAGAAAAGTCCAGTATGTCCCGGGATAGGCATAGGCCTCTTGTTGGAATCTATAGAGACCCATCCATCCATTGTCATATCATACAGCCGATAGCTGGGATTGTGGGACAATCCGGTTGTGCAACAACACTGTACATATCTGCCTAATTGCAATGAGAACTCTATAAATTCGGGTTCTGCAACAATCTCCCCGTTGCGATCAATAATACCGTAACGCCTGTCTTTTTCATCTCCAATAGCGAATATGGCATAATTGTTACACACACCATAAAGTTCCGTAATTTGTCTCGGATCCTGCAACATGGTCGTTACACGTTTTGATGGTTATGGTACAAATCCTCTCCGATGACTTTCATGTGCTCACGCAACCATTGGGGTTCCAACACTTCGATGTCCCCTTCCGCATTGACGGCATGGGTCAGCAGTTCCTGCTGAAAATCGAGCGTCGGACGCAGGTGAAACTCAAAGACGGAAACATCTTCAGTCGTTTCGACCTCCTTTTGCGAGGCGTGCAGCGGCAACGTACGGATATATTGCCGTTGGATGCCCTGCACCCGGACACGTACCCGCTCGACGGAGCAATCCTCGTCAACGGTCACCCCGAACGAATCGGCGAAATAGGCCTCGGGGTCGAAATCTTCGGGCAGCGTGAAGGCATTTTCTGTCGTGCGAAACTCCTGGATACGGTCCAGAGCGTAAACACGCAGCCGCTCGTCGCTCAAACTGCGAGCCACAACATACCACCGTTGCCGAAACACCTTGACGCAGTAGGGTGCCACTTCGAACGTACTGGCTGTATTATTCCAGAAACTTTGGTAGGTCAACTCCAAGGTCAGATTATCCCGCATCGCCTCGATAATCTGTGTCAGGAAGCGCTGTCCGGATGGAATCTCCTCGAAGAGAATGCGTCGCTTGAGGTGGTGGCTCTCGTTGATAAGGTGGTTCACGGCAAAGGTGTTCAGCAGCCATGTCCGCACGCCGCCCCGCTCCATGTCCTCGGCGTGTTCGATGTAGTAAAGGTAACCGTCCCGACGGTCGCACTCGATGTTGATGTCGAACATTTGCTGGATGGCGTTCTTGTGGTTGTGGAAGGTCTTCAGGGGCAACTCTTCGCCCGTATCGTTGAGCGACGACCGCTCCCATTGCGCGTTGATCTCCTCGAACGAGATGCGTCCGGCTCGGTAGATTGTGTCAACCAGCCAGACATAGCGGTTGAACAACACGGCGGTATTGCTCTTCGATGAACTTCGGCTGTTTTGTTTCTGTCGCATAATGATATCGGTTTTATTATTCTTTCAACGAAATCTATATGCAAAGATAATTTAGCTAAGCGCCAAATCATGACACAAGTTGAGGTTTTACCGAAAAACTTTCCAATAAAGTTACAATGTATTTTTTGTGCCGTATATTTGAAAAAGAAGGCGGAAAAATCAGAACTTGAGTTTATCAGAATCCTGCGCAGTTTTGGGTAACGCTATCATCTTTGGTTTTGACATAAGTCGCATCTGATAAAATTTTATCTGAATATTCTCACTTGTGTCATCATACAGCATAAGTGAGAACTATTTTTGATGTCGGATAAATAATTATGACTTGCAATGATTGAATTTGAGGATAGAAGCCGGTATGACAGTTTTTGGGAAAATCAGAAATCCGAAACTTTGAAATTGTTCTGGACGTTAATAGGACAATATGAACTATCTGATATGGCAAGGCTGGAATTATGGGATTCACAGTTGAATATTTATAACAACAGATTGCCCGGATCAGCGGGATATGATTTTGATTTGGCTTTTACTTTTAATGTCAATGGAGGTAATAACATGATTGAGTTTCGCTTCTACGGATACTGTGATGTAGATATTCCGGAAGATTGGGGTTTAAGAGTATCGGTAATATTGAAAATCCCTTCTATCCAAAGAAATGTCAGGATAAAAAAGTACGAAAAGCATTTGGATCTGCATGACGTGATGAATAAGTATGATACACTTTGCCGGCTTGTTGATAGTGGTGTAATAAGTAAATTCCTGTATGTATGATGATGGTATTGCGGACCATCGAAAAATATCCTGAGGGAAGCAGATAGCGTTTTGTAATAACGGTCACAGAAACAATGATAAATATTCTATTTGTTGTGTCACGATTTGGCATATCATCTCTTTTATTTTGTGGAAAACGAATAAATCATGACAGAAATGAAAAAATCCTCTACATGGATCGACGCCTATGGCGCCGAGTACAGCGCAGACCGACTAACTTTGCTGGAAGGTCCGCAAATACCCGATCTATCAGAATATCGTATTCAGGAAGGAGTTAAGATTATCGACGAAGGAGCCTTTAATAACAATACCGCTTTGCAATCGATTGATATTCCTGATTCTGTAACCAAAATTGGATATTATGCCTTTGGGGAATGTACTTCATTACAATCTATTAATATACCCGACTCTGTGACAGAAGTTGGAGGAGGAGCCTTTTGGGGATGTACTTCATTACAGTCTATTAATATACCCGATTCTGTGACAGAAGTTGGAGGAGGAGCCTTTTGGGGATGTACTTCTCTGCAGGCCATCAATATCCCAAATTCTGTAACCGAAATAGCAAGTGATACTTTTAATGAATGCATCTCCTTACAGTCCATTACTATTTCAAACTCTGTAACTAAAATTGGCGACTATGCTTTCATGAATTGTATTTCATTGACAAATATTAAACTACCTAATTCTATAAAAGAAATAGGGGGAAATGCATTCCACAATAATACTTCATTACAATTCATCGATATTCCGGATTCTGTAACCAAAATTGGAGAAGGAGCATTTTCTTGTTGCAAGGCACTGCAATTTGTTAATATTCCTCAATCTATCAAAGTCATTGAAGCGAGGACTTTTATGGGATGTAAATCGTTGTCTAACGTTCAACTCCCCGAATCGTTAGTCTGTATTCTTTCTGCTGCGTTTCTTGGCTGTGTTTCACTGACAACCATTGATATACCAAAAAATACATGGTTTTATTCTGAATATGTATTTGCAGACTGCACATCACTACAATCTGTCCGTTTTTTTACGCTCCACCACCACTGTTGGCCTCCTGCTTCAGCATTTGCAGGATGTTCGGCTCTGAAAGAAATTGTAATCCCTCGCGGTGATAAAAATGTATATAAATTATTACAAATAATATATAAAGTTAAACTGATAGAAATGTGATTTTATCGACAAAAGATCGGGAAAGAACTCCTTGCCAAGAAGAAGAGACATTTAATAATAGGCGTTTTGTTATGTCACGATTCGATGTTGATGTCGAACATCTGCTGGATGGCGTTCTTGTGGTTGTGGAAGGTCTTCAAGGGCAACTCTTCGCCCGTGTCGTTGAGTGAAGATCGCTCCCATTGCTCGTTAATCTCCTCGAACGAGATGCGTCCGGCTCGGTAGATCGTGTCGACCAGCCATACATAGCGGTTGAACAATACGGCGGTATTGCTCTTCGATGAGCCGCGCGATTGCTTTTTTCCTGATTTCATATCTTCTGTTTTTCCATTTGTTTTTACTCTCCGAGCCCGGCCCATACTTGGACTGCCAACACCCATCCCACCCAGCTCAACGTATCGGAGTCGAACACGACCTCCGGTGTGCAGCCCGTTGCTTTATGCAGACTGTCGAGAATGGAGGAAGTCTCTTCGCAAGTTACACCGTATTTTCGGGAACTGTAAAAACAGACGAACAGGTGCCGGCATCCGCGCAGGGCGGCAATCGCCTCGGTGCGGGTCTCGATGTTACGGCATATCAGTTCTTGCCGATTGTCGGCCCGCTCCGGATTCGATTCGAACCAGAGCCTCTGCACGGGCATCCGACGTTTGAGATAGCGGCGGGTCTCTTCGGGAAGAGTCCGCCAGCGCTTCGGTTTAGTCCAGTAATCCCAGTTGGTTTGCGGATCGAGTGAGATGACTTTACCAAATGAGTGATTTGGAACCCTAAAATAAAAGTAGCCTTCGAATTGGGGCCGGATGACTCTCCATTCCGTTCCGTATTTCTCTGCGATCCAAACCAGCCAGCGGGCCAGCGCTTCCGCTTCGGAAATTTGTTGGGAGGGGTCCAGGTCGAGCATAATCACCTCGCGAGTGTTGGCTCCAGGGTAGACGTAGCGATACCCATCATAGAGATCCCATTCTCCCTCACTATACATGAGTTTGAACTTGATACGCAGAACCGATTGCTGCGGAAAATGCTCGAGCAGCGACTCGTAGCATTCCTTGTATTTTTTCATCGGCCCTTTATGCCTCGACAAATGGCAGGTACGAATACAGCGTTCTATCTCCGGCCATTCATGGCTGTGCAGTAAACGGTGTATGCTGATTCTCTTACTTGTGCTCATATCGGTTTCTGTGTTTTTATCGGCGCGAATATCCCGATGGCTTCAGCCGCCGGGCCGCACGGTCTGATTCAGACCGTGATTTCCCGGGCTAACTGCAGTTTACGCTCATCGACGAGGTTATGCCACAGACGCGAATGTTGCAGTTCCGAAGCAGGAATGTATGTCTTGTAACGTTCGAAAAACTCGCGGTTGAGGAGGTCGTCGCGGTGTCGGTCGATCAGTTCCCTCCAGTCCCAGCGATCGGCGAAGCGGTCGATCAGCTCGAAGTCCAGTTCTACGTCGCTGTTCGATGACAGTATTTTCCAGTTCCAATACGCCTTGAAGCGTTCGAACATCCCGGCGGTCAGAATACATCTGTGGCGGCTCCGCGAAAGGGCATCCCAGTCGATGCGCTCCTTGAACTTCTCCAGCATCGACGCTGTCCAGAGCATGTTGTCGTTGTCCGACACCTCGTTCCAATCGACCTTGTCCTGGTACTTTTCGAGCAGTTGTTCGCTCCACGGAAAATCACCGGAGAGGTTCTTCCATGCCTCTTCGTCCATAATCTGCTGCATGAAGTCGTTGCTCCATCTCTTTTCATTCTGCGGCGTGATATTGCCGCTCCGTTCGTTATTTACCATATCCATCTGTTTTATTGGTTTCTGATACAAAGATAAGGCTGGATTACGCCAAATAATGACATAGGCTGTGACTGTTGTAATTTTTTCAGAAACTTTTTACGAGCAGCAGTTCCGCCTCCACTCCGAGGTCGGACCGTGTCCCGATGGCGCTCAATACCTGCGCATGGGGCGGAAGCAGCGCAATGAGGCGACGGAACGCCTCCCGTTCATCGGGCTGCAGCGGATGTTCCGGAGCGACGGACAATACGGCCACGATCCGCGTGTAGCGGTCGCGGTTTTCATCCACCGTAGCATAGCGGGCCAGAATTTCATGCAGATAAGCCATCCGACGTGAAGGATCATAGGCCCTCGAGTGGTAGTCCGGCTCGTGGACCAGTTGCGTGTCGGGCAGATAGGCGAGCTGCTCGCGGCTGATCTCCGTCGTACGTGCCAGGATTTGCCGGATCGTGTTCTCTACGCAGCCCATGCGTTTCAACTGTTTGATCCGCACCTCCTGCCGGTGGTCGCGCATCCGTTTCGGCCGGTTGCGGCGACTCTGGCGACGGTCGTATATTTTCCACTCTTCCGTCGAAAGGGCATGGAAGCGTCCGGGACGTTTGCGTGCATAGTTTCGGAATTGTGCGTCTTCCAGCCGTTTGGCCTGCTCTTCATAGGGATTTCGCGGAGCCCTGTAGCAATCGAAATAGTCGCATTCGTCGGGGCGGAACCCGTAGAAGGTAAGGCTCCACAGGCAACGGGCCGCAAGCTCCGCATCAGCGATGTGTACGTCGTCCGCCACATCCAATTGCGCCCCGAGGCAGCCCTCCCAAGATTGCCCTTCGCAATTGTTAATATGAATATAGGGTTCGCCCCCGTATTTGACATCATCATTGCACCATGCGATCCGGATGGTGCCGTCGTTGTCCACGCTCTCCGTATGGCGCAGAATGTCATAGGCCTCCTTGTACCAGGGAAGCTGGGTAGCGTGTCGGGGGTAGATGCGCAGCAGGTGCGGAACGATGCTGTCGAAATCGCAGCGGGCAAGCAGTTCTTTCAGTTTCATGATTCTATTTGTTTTGAAAGGTGTCATACAGTCTGCACAGGTAGGCGCACAAATTACATTACATCAGAATTGTTTATGAATTAAAAATTCGTTTCCGCTCTTCGTTTGGCATTATACGGAAGGTGTTGATGATTGCCAACAACGTATTTTTAACTGTATCCTGATCATCTGTATTTTCAGTAAAGACCTGGTATTTGATTGGAATCAGTCTCTGCAAGTCTATGGTATTATTGTCAACAAGTTCTTCTAAAGAGTATCTCTTCAATATGGCCGATAACGTATTAGTAATCGGCTGATTAATTTGACTGATCGTAAGATCCTTTAATTCTACCAATATATTGTTGTTTTGAATAACGGTTACACGACTGGATGCTGCAAGCTGTTTTATGGCCTTATTAGTTAAAGTGATGGAAGAAGGGCCTTCTGTATTTAATGGCCAAGTGACAATTGAATATACAAATCGGCCTTGCATAACAGCCTCGAGCGCCAGAAGTGGAACATACTTACTGCCGGTTAAACCACCGAATGCCCCTACTAAAATGACATTTTGTGAGGTTTTCTTGATGATATGATCAACATGGGTAGTATCTGCAGATTTTACATCACCATTTATTCTGTCCAGCAGAAACGTCTCATCGGCATTGCTCGCATGTCTTGTCAGGTCGCTTGGCTTGGTATCACAAACAAAAAAACTTGCATCATCGAAGCATCCCATTTGAATTAGGTTATATGCAATATTATATCCGCCATTACCTACGGCAATTACAGTTATGTCGGAGTTGCTTTTCTGGGCATCGCTTCTTTTTTGAGTTTTGCGCCATATATACTTATAGACTAAAGCAGCTAAATATTTGAAAATTTTCATGCTACACAGGCTCAAATTATCATTGAATTAAACAAGTGTTGTGGCGGTACATCCGTCTGGCAGCTGATCGGTACCGTCGATCTCGGTAAAACTCATCAGGTCTTTTAGATAACGAAGTTTAATATCAGTAACGGCACCGTTACGGTGCTTGGCAATGATCAACTCGGCCACACCTGCTGTGGCCATGCCGTTTTCATCAACGGTAATGCCGTAATATTCGAGACGGTGGATAAAGATGACGAGGTCGACATTCTGCTCAATATCGTTGACTTTCAAATAGTCCAAGTCGCTCAACTGCGGGCGTTTGTTGGCTGAACTACAAGATCTGCTGACCATGAAGAGGACGATGATCGGCAGATCGAACTCTTTGGCGACGGCCTTGAGCGAACACAAGATGGCGGCGACCTCCTGCTCGCGGTTCCTTTTGTTGTCGTGGCAGCCAAGGTTCATAAGCTGCAGATAGTC
>CALUZO010000006.1 GCA_944325305.1 uncultured Rikenellaceae bacterium
CTGATGTAAAGAGTATGGGGTCGGAACATATTACACGGTCTCGAAGACCAATGAAAACTCGGACTTATTCCATACTCTGATGTCTTAATTACTCAAATTTATAATGATTAAAGTGAATATACAATGACAACATATTTTCCCGTTATAAAAGTGTAGAAATACAGAAAAACAGGGAGAATATTATGAAAATCAATCAATCGAAAACCTTACGCAAACATTTGCAGATAGGTCGTCTCGAGGCGGAGCGTGCCGGCAATGTTGGTATAACGGCGGATATAGTTTTTCTTTCGTTGTTTCGGGACGCTACTTCACATGCCGGACAGATTCTACGTAAACTATTGAAAGATTGGGAGATATACCAGATAAGGGTACGTATCGAACGCGAGGCCGCCAAGACTCTCGCCAAAGGTGAGCCATCGGCAGATGCCCAGGCTGTCGCTGAACGTATCGACCTTGGGGTGGAAGCTGTCGGTGTACAGTATGGCGGAGAGAAGTGCAAGATGGTCAATACCGGACATTTCCTGATGTGGCTTGTCTCCTGTAAAGATATCATATCTTCGCGCGTGCTGGAACTCTATGGTGTTTCGGTTGAGAAGATATGGGAATATGTCGGTCAGATGCCTGTCGACGAGAACTATTATCGCGAGATGAATATCCTCGAACAGTTTGCTCAGAGCGGTGTCGACGAATACAGCTCTCACCGCGAACACGATCATAATGATGTCGGCTACGACGATGGCGGAGGAACAGCAGTGAAAACAAAACATAAAACCAGAACAGAACTCGAAAAATTCGGTGTGAACCTTACGCGGGCGGCCGCCGAAGGTCGCATAGACCCTGTAATAGGACGCGAGAAGGAGATCGAACGACTCATACAGATACTCGGGCGGCGCAAAAAGAACAACCCGATACTTGTTGGCGAGGCAGGGGTTGGCAAGACCGCCGTGGTCGAGGGATTGGCGCTCAGGATGCTGGGTGACGATCTTCCTCGTTCGCTTCGCGGCAAGCAGGTGTTCTCGCTCGACATAGCCTCGCTCGTTGCCGGGACGAAGTTCCGCGGGCAGTTCGAGGAGCGCATAAAAACGCTGATCGACGAATTGACGACCAACAAGGAGATCATCCTGTTCATAGACGAGATACATACTATAGTTGGTGCCGGCAGTACGCAGGGAAGTCTCGATACGGCCAATATTCTGAAACCGGCTTTGGCCAGAGGAGAGCTTCAGTGTATAGGGGCTACTACGCTTGACGAATTCCGCGAGAATATAGAGAAGGATGCCGCTCTCGAAAGGCGTTTCCAGAAAGTCATGATCGAACCCTCTTCGAAGGAGGACACGCTGTTGATACTTAACAATATCAAGACGTATTATGAGAAACATCATGGCGTACGCTACACCGACGAGGCTCTCAAAGCGGCTGTTGAATTGGCAGACAGATATTTGTCTGACCGTTTCTTCCCGGACAAGGCTATCGACGTTATGGACGAAGCCGGATCTAAAGCCCGCCAGTTCGAGGTGAAAGAACCTGCAATGCTAAGGGGAACCGAGAAGTTGCTCGACAAGATACTTCGCGAGAAGGAGGAGGCGGCAGCAGCAATGGATTTCGACCTTGCCGGCCAACTTCGGGTGAAGGCGGTGGCCATTGCCGAAAAGCTCAAGGAGGCTCGTGTTGACTGGCAACGTGAAGTTTCCATGAATCCGTTCGTGATCGGAGTTGAACATATCGAGGAGGTGATAACAATGATGACGGGCATACCTGTCGAAAAAGTATCGTCTGACGAGAAAAAACGCCTCAGTAACCTCGGGGGATATCTTTCATCGCGGGTTATCGGGCAGTCGGAAGCCGTAAGCAAGGTTGTCAAATCCATACAGCGAAGCCGTGCGGGACTCAAAGATCCGAACAAACCCATAGGAGTATTCATGTTCGTCGGACCTACCGGAGTGGGAAAAACACATCTTACGAAAGAACTTGCCAAATGGATGTTCGACCGGCACGATGCTCTGATACGCATAGACATGAGCGAGTATTCGGAAAAGCACAATGTGAGTCGTCTTATAGGTTCACCTCCCGGATATGTCGGCTACAACGAGGGCGGCCAGCTGACCGAAGCGGTACGTCGCCAACCTTACGCCGTAGTGCTTTTCGACGAGATCGAGAAAGCACATCCCGATGTATTCAACGTGATGCTCCAGATATTCGACGACGGACACCTGACCGACGGCAACGGTCGTAAGGTCGACTTCCGCAACACCATTATAATAATGACATCGAACGTCGGTTCGAAGCGGGTGGCAAAGAGGCCGAAAGTTGTCGGCTACAATACCTCGAACAAAGACAATATGATTGAGACGAGTATAAACGCCGATTACCGCAAGGCGCTCGAAGACACTTTCGCACCGGAGTTCATTAATCGGATAGACGACATAGTGGTATTCAATACCCTGTCGCTGGATGATGTCCAGAAGATAGTGGAACTTGAGCTCAAATACCTCTATGAGCGAGCCGAGGCTCTTGGATACAAGATAAAAGTCACGCATTGCGCCCGTAAAAGGCTGGCTGCGATGGGCTACGAATCACGCTATGGCGTGCGTTCGCTAAAACGCACAATACTCGAAGCTGTCGAAGAACCGCTTGCGGAACTCATTATCGGCGGGAAACTTGAAGCCGGTGACACCGTGAGGGTGGAATGTCGTGGCAAAAGCGTTGAAGTACTGCGAAAAGCGAGTTAATAAACACATCTCCCTCTATAACCCAAATTGATTGTGTCCGGTTGTTCCTGTTTCGGGGAGCAACCGGATTTTTCCCGTGATTGTCATACCGTATGGATAGGGCTATTACGTCCCGTTGTAATTGATGCCCGTTGGCGGGAGTTCGGTCTGCACGGCGGCACAATTTTGCCGGACCGATCGGGTATGGCGAACGGTGCGACAAGCTGCCTACGAGAGTATGGCGCCGACAAAAACAGATTTGCCCGGTACCGTAACGCAAGATTATGCATGTTTTTATTATAACAACTGTTTTAGTACATTTGCAGGCCTTTCGGGATATTAAGAAATGGTATGTATAGCTTCGCCAAATACAAAGAACAGTATAAACTTAACCTGACGCTTGCGGTTCCTGTCGTCTTGTCACAAACGGGACAGATAGTTGTGCAACTGGTCGATAATGCCATGGTTGGCATGTTGGGTCCGGCCTCGCTGGCAGGAGTCGGTTTCGCAGGTGCGGTTTTCTGGGCTGTTTTTTGTCTTGTAATGGGCATTACGTTCGGTCTTACGCCGCTCGTCGGCGAGATGTTTGCCAAAGGACAGCATCGTGTATCGGCATCGTATTTTCAGAACTCCATTCTTCTGTTTTTCCTTCTGGGGGTAGTTTTTTTCGCAATACAGTACTCAGCTTCGTATCTCATGCCCTATCTCGGGCAGCAGCCCGAAGTCGTTGAACAGGCAGTCCCGTATTACAAATACCTTGCGTGGTCGGTGATTCCGTTCATGATCTATGCGCCGTTCAAGCAATTTCTGGAGGGTGTCGGCAATACCACCATAGCTATGGTGACGGCGCTGGTGGCTAACGCAATCAATATTTTCTTCAACTGGCTGCTGATATGGGGCAACTGGGGTTTCCCGGAGATGGGAGCGGCAGGTGCTGGACTTGCCACATTAATTTCGCGATGTCTGACTCCGTTGATGATAATCGGTTATGTTGTCATGGAATGGAAATACGCGCGTTACTTCAGTTTTTTTTCATTCCGTAGATTCAGTTTGCGTCGTATGTGGTCGTTGCTCAAGATGGGCATGCCGATAGGTCTGCAGATGATGCTCGAGAACGGCGCTTTCGTCTTTACGACCCTTATGATGGGCTGGATCGGCACGGCTGCTCTGGCTGCCAACCAGATAGCCATTAATTTTGCCAATTTTGCCTTCATGGTCATAGTGGGGATAGGCGCAGCGACCACTATACGTGTGAGTCACGAGTACGGACGTAAGGATAGCGGACAGCTGAAGCTGGCCATCCGTGCCGCCTATCACATAGGCATAGCATGGAACCTTTTCACCGCCCTGATATTCATAATTCTTCGCAGCCATATTCCAATGATCTTTACCGACTCTGCGGAGGTCATAGCGATAGCCTCCACGCTTTTTGTGATGGTGGCGGCATTCCAAATATCTGATGGAATCCAGGCCATAACAATAGGTGCCTTGCGAGGCATACAGGATGTTAAAATACTCATATGGATAGCTCTGTTGGCTTACATAGTGATTAATATTCCGACAGGGTATATGCTGGCCTTCAATGCCGGATGGGGACCAGAAGGATTGTGGGCTGGATTCTTTATCGGCATAACTTCCGCGGCAGTGCTTCTCTGCATAAGGCTGAAAAGACAAATTGGGACATTACGCAAGACGTTTTTCCGATCATAATACTCAATTGATAACGGTGTGCTATAGGCCCCCATGGGTTCCGCCGGTCTTTTCATTTTCTCATGTATCGGACATGTCAGACTCCCCGGCTGTGACAATTTATTGAAAGAAAGCAGGCGCAGCCATGCGTAATTACAGTAAAACTTCGTTTTTCTTTTGCTCCGCACCCACCTTTTCGTATCTTTGTGGCTCGAAACCAGACAACAGAAACATATGGCTCTTCAATGCGGCATAGTAGGACTTCCCAACGTAGGGAAATCGACTCTATTCAACTGTCTTTCAAGCGCCCGCGCCCAGGCAGCTAACTTTCCCTTTTGCACCATCGAACCCAACGTCGGAGTTATCACAGTCCCCGACGACCGCCTCATCACACTGGCAAAAATAGACAACCCAAGAAGGGTCGTCCCGACTACAATAGAAATTGTAGATATAGCCGGTTTGGTAAAAGGCGCCTCGAAAGGCGAAGGATTGGGCAACAAATTCTTGGGCAATATCCGTAATACCGATGCCATCATACATGTACTCAGATGTTTCGACAATGACAACGTGACGCATGTTGACGGGAGTGTCGATCCTGTTCGCGACAAGGATATCATCGACACAGAACTTCAGATGAAAGATCTGGAAACAGTCGAAAGCCGTATCGGCAAGGTCGAAAAACAGGCAAAAGCCGGCGACAAACATGCAAAACGACTCTATGACCTGCTCTTACGATACAAAGAGGTACTCGAACAGGGCAAGTCGGCACGTATGGTCGTAATCGAGGACAAAGAAGACCGTAAAATGGCCGACGAATTGATGTTGCTTACCGACAAACCGGTACTGTATGTCTGCAACGTGGACGAAGCAAGCGCGGCAACAGGCAACAAATATACGGAAGCGGTAAAAGCCGCAATCGCCGATGAGAATGCCGAAATGCTCATAGTCGCCGCTGCAATCGAGGCCGACATAGCCGAACTCGAAACTGCCGAAGAACGCATGATGTTCCTCGAAGAGGCAGGACTCACGGAAAGCGGTGTGGGACGTCTTATCAAAGCCGCATACAAACTGCTCGACCTGCAGACGTACTTTACAACCGGAGAACAGGAATCGCGCGCATGGACATTTACCCGGGGAATGAAAGCTCCGCAGGCAGCCGGAATCATCCACAGCGATTTCGAGCGCGGATTCATCCGGGCAGAAGTCATAAAATACGACGATTACGTGGCACTGGGATCGGAAAAGGCATGCCGCGAGGCCGGAAAGATAGCCATCGAAGGGAAAGAATACGTGGTACAGGACGGCGACATAATGCACTTTCTTTTCAATGTCTGATATACGAAAGGCTGCGGACAAAGACATTCCGTCGGTGAAAGCGATCTGGGAAGAGTCCGTACGGGCTACCCATCACTTCCTGACCGAAGACGAGATATCGTTTTACAAAAACCTATTGCCAGAATATCTGCGACATGTCGATCTGCATGTTTTGGACCGTGACGGTACGATCGACGGTTTTTCCGGTATCGCGGGACGGAAATTGGAAATGCTGTTCGTCACCAAACGCGGTTCGGGTTCAGGATCGAAATTACTCGGACACGCAATAAGCCTCGGAGTGACGGAGGTAGATGTAAACGAGGAAAACACACGAGCGACAAAATTCTACCAGGACAGGGGATTCATTCAGGTCGGATGCTCCGAAAATGACAACGAAGGCAAGCCACACCCGATCCTGCACCTCGCCTTAACTGGAGAAAGCAGAAGACAAACAAGTCCGGGACAAGCCGGACCAGACAATGCAAACAGATAAAATCCACAAACAGATACAGTTATGATTCTCGACTCTTTAAAAAATTTCAGAACCTATGCCGGCCTGCACGAACGTTTCGCACTCGTTGCCGACTTTCTCGAAAAGAACGACCTGACAGCACTGGCTGACGGCAAATACGAAATAGACGGCAACAACGTCTATATGAAACTGGGAACACATGCGCTGAAAACACCCGAAAACGCAGCACTCGAAGCACATGACAAGTATATCGACATACAGGTTGTCGTGGACGGTTCGGAAGGTTTCGGCTGGCTTTTCCGCGAACAATGCAAATCACCACGCGGCGAGATGAACCTCGAAAAAGACATAATCTTTTACAACGACCGCCCATCGGCAACCGTGACGGCACACAGCGGAGAATTCGTAATCTTCTTTACCGATGATGCCCACGCACCACTCACCGACACCGGTCTGCCCCGAAAGGATGTCCGCAAATGCGTTTTCAAAATAAAAGAATAAAACCATGAGCAAAGTAAGGGTACGTTTCGCGCCCAGTCCCACCGGACCTCTCCATATAGGCGGTGTACGCACGGCACTCTACAACTACCTGTTCGCACGACAGGCTGGCGGTGACTTCATTCTCCGCATCGAAGACACCGACTCGCAACGTTTCGTGCCGGGAGCCGAAGAGTACATTCTCGAATCGCTCAAATGGTGCGGAATCAAGGTCGACGAAGGTGTAGGTGTCGGAGGTCCGCACGCCCCCTACCGCCAAAGCGAACGCAAGGATATCTATCTGCATTATGCACTTCAACTCGTCGAATCGGGCAACGCATATTACGCATTCGATTCGGCAGAGTCGCTCAACGAACTCCGCACGGCAGCGGAAAAAGTCGGCGAGACATTTGCCTACAACTATAAAGTCCGCGGACAACTCGAAACATCGCTGCGCCTGCCGGCCGAAGAGGTCAGGGCACGCATCGACCGCGGCGACCAGTGGGTGATAAGGTTCATGATGCCCGAAAACGAAGAGGTAGCCATGGACGACATGATCCGGGGAGAGGTAAAAGTCAACACGTCCACCCTCGATGACAAGGTCCTTTACAAATCGTCCGACGAACTTCCGACATACCATCTCGCCAATATCGTTGACGACCACCTGATGGAAATCACGCACGTGATACGCGGCGAAGAATGGCTTCCGTCGCTTCCATTGCACTACCTGCTGTACAGAGCGTTCGGCTGGACCGACACACAACCCAGGTTTGCGCATCTTCCGCTACTTCTGAAACCGACCGGCCAGGGTAAACTCAGCAAGCGCGACGGTGACAAAATGGGGTTCCCGGTGTTCCCGCTCGAATGGCACGGGTCCGACGGCGAGGTCTCGCGAGGATACCGCGAAGACGGCTACTTTCCAGAGGCTTTCGTCAACATGCTGGCACTGCTTGGCTGGAACCCCGGAACGGAACAGGAGATATTCTCGATGGATGAACTCATCGAGTCGTTCTCGCTCGAAAGGGTCGGCAAGTCGGGGGCACGTTTCAGTCCCGACAAAGCGCTGTGGTTCAACGCACAATATATGCACGCACGCAACGACGAAGAACTCGGCCGGGCATTCCTGCCGATACTCGAAAAACACGGCATAACGGCCGATCTCGCAACCGCCACCAAAGCGGCATCGATGATAAAATCGAGGGCGACATTCGTCAAGGAATTTTGGGACCTCTCCGACTTTCTGTTCGTAGCACCCGCCGCATACGATGAAAAAGCCACCGCAAAATATTGGAAAAACGAGAATCCTGCCCGTGTAGCGCAACTGCGCGAGCTGCTTGCCGGCATCGATGACTTTTCGGCCGCAAACACCAATACCATAGTCCACGACCTCATAACGGCCAACGAATGGCCTATGGGACAGGTTATGAACTCTTTCCGGCTGGCCGTAGTTGGTGCCAGCAAAGGTCCGGACATGTTCCAGATATGCGAATTCATCGGCAAAAACGAAACGCTTGCAAGGATAGACAAGGCGCTTGATACGCTCGGAAGATAAACTTAATCACCGTATTATCGCAAAAACGAGCCGGTCCGAAAAGACCGGCTCGTTTTTTTATCATAACAAATCTTCGATCGACAGCAATACGTTGGTCAGAAGCCTATTTTGCCGGAACATCATGTCGCCGACTATTCCCAGCACAAAAATCTCGACACCGCACTTGTCTTTGATCTCCTGAACGACCACGCTTAAATATCGTCCAGCTCCGTTGCCGTTCCGGTCATCATCGACTCCGCCAAAAACCGATCTGCGATCAGATCCACAGACTGCCCGGAGTTCAGTTTATGCAACGTTCAGTACACAAAAAGAATCGGCACCGACGTAATGACCGAACGCAGACTCCAATCCTTCGTAATCGAACCGGGTTTTCGCACTGTCGGTTATCCTGTCCAGAACCATTTCAACCTCCAGGTTATTGCCATTCTGCAACTATACCCTCATACGGCTTAAATGGATCCGAAGCAAAACGGACCCGGATTTTTCATTTTTACGCTATCTGCCACAAACGGCCTAATTTGCCAACGATGCGATCAGTATAGCTGCCGGAATACACAGAAATCCCAATACGAGAGTAACTATGGTAATAATACCGGATATTTTGAAATACCTGAACAAAGACCTGACACCGTTTGTCATGGCATCGGTATCCATCTTCAAAACCGCCTTTTTGACCTCTACCGAGAATTGATAAAGATTATAGGCAATTATGAAACCCACCACCCCGATGATCAGGTATAATATTCCAAGGAAAACATAGGTTAAGGTCATGATCGATCCGAACGAATCTGACATTCCTGCCATGGATTCTGTCAACCCCGGCCATACAGAAGACAATATAATCATCAAAACGCCGGTAATAGCCAAGAGCCCACACAAGATAAAACTCACTATTGCAATAAATTGCGCCCACCCGGCACAAGACCTGAAATAACCGAGCCCCTGCTCTGTCACCTCCAGGCGGTTCTTCTCCGCAACGGATTCCTGTACATTTTTTTCTGTCTCCATCATAATTCAATCATATTAAGGTTCAGGTTAGCAATTAGATCATTCTGTTTCCGTCTCCGGATCGTCGTACAGGTTGTCCAGCTCGAATGCGATACTGTCGAGTTCTTTCTTGTACGCATCCATTATCTCTTCCGGAATATCGGCCGGCGCTTCGTCTATACGTCTTTGTGCAATAGCGAGCTCTTTTTCCAACTCTTCTCTTCGTCCCATAAATATAGCTGTTTTTTTTACTTGCAATATCATTTTGCATAAATAGAACAAAAAAGATACCACGGCGAAACATCCCCTCATCGGATTTGATCTCATGCAATAAAAAGATATCTTTGCAAATACCAAACCTTCATCGACATCAATTAACCCGAGCACACCGATGGCCAGATATAAACATTTCCTTATCACGCTCTTCAACGTCAGACTTTGGGATGTGGACAAAAAGCGAAAACCGACACGTACGGACAACTGGATGAAAGATCGTTTCGAGATGTTCGAGAAATACTGTCTCCCTTCAGTGGCGGCCCAAACTGACAAGGACTTTACATGGATATGCCTTTTCGACGCCCAAACCCCGCAAGTGTATATCGACCGTATCGAGACCCATCGGGATGCCGTTCCGATGCTCACGCCTTGCCTTACCGACATTGTAGGCAGGGAGGCTCTCGTACCGGCCATAAACGACATTATAGAAAAGTATGTCACGAATGAAGACGAATACGTGATAACTACCAATCTCGACAATGACGATGCCATCCGCTGCGACATGATCGAAAAGCTGCACACATTGATCGACCGCAATTCAACCGGGAAATTATACAGCCTCAACCTCGGATACCAGTATTTCGCCGGATCCGGCATAGTGCTGAAGATGAAATACCCCCACAATCATTTTCTGACCCTCGTCGAACCGGCCGGCACCACATATACAACCATTCTCGGTTTTTCGCACGTGAAAGGACGCAAACTCTTCCAGCCCGTCGACATTATGGATAAACCCTACTGGATCGAATTCGTCCACGGCAGCAACGTCAACAACGACATACGCATCACTTCCCGCATAAAATATTACCCTTTGTTCAGGAGTATCGATTTTCATGATTTCGGTCTCGGGATGTCGCTCAGATGGTATCAGAACTGCTTCAATTCGCTCGTAAGGTTCCCTTACAAATGGACATTGAGGCTCTTCAACCGCACCGGACGCAAACTGCGTAAGTTAACAGGCAAATCTATAAAGGATTGATGCACTACAACAACGTCAATACCTCGTCAATAATGGCGGAATTGTTCGGCAAGATACCTTCCGACGACCCGCGATTTTTCACCATCCGCCGACTCGACGTGAAGGGACGCAAAGTCGAAGTCTCTTCCCCTCCGATAGAATCTCCGATCAACTGTTTTTTCTACCTCAACCACGGAGAGGCCATGATCAGCATCGGCAAAGACCTCTATTTCTTCCAGCCTGGCGAGTGTGCCGTGATTCCAGCCGGACAGACCTTCTCGATACGCTATTTCGACAACTGTGTCGGGTATATGGGTGGATTCAACAGCGACATTTTATGCGGTGAAGAGCACAACCCCTTGCATAGTTATTCCACCCTGCGCCGCTGGGGATACCATAAAGTCGCTTTCAATGAAGCGATAACCGAAGGTGTAAACGGAATATTGCGACGGCTTTGCATCGAAAACGATGCGGCGAAAAATCCCAATATCATCAAGGCCTACCTCTCGGCATTTCTGACCGAGATCGAAGAGGCTTCAGACAACGAAAAGAGAGCGAACAACGACAACGCGACATGCAACCGTTTCGTTGAGTCGGTATTCGAAAGCTACCGCCTCAACCGTTCGCTCTCGGATTACGCCCAACAGCTAAACGTCTCGAAAGAACATCTCCGCAAGGTAGTCAAACGCTGTACCGGCAAAGGTCCCTTGGAGTGGATCAATGAGGCGAGAATCCTGGAATCCAAATCCCTGCTGTTCAACACCGACCTTACAGTAAATGAAATAGCCCCGCGTGTAGGAGTAGAAGACCCGGCATACTTTTCTCGCTTGTTTAAAAAAAATACGGGTATGACGCCCATTCAGTACCGGACAGTACGGAAAAAATCCAATACAAATACCGAATAGTCCTGCCACAAGTGTCACGCTGCAAGTATCTTTGCCGTAAATCTTATGGCAATATGCTGCTTTTATCCGCTTTACTGACCCTGACCCCAGCCATTGCGGCAGAGGATTCTCTCAAAACATTTGAAATACCCAAAGTGGTAGTGTCCGCACCCATCAAGCATAACGGCCGGTTCGAGGAGGAACCTCTGGCGGTTTCGACATTCGACACAGACTTTCTCGAAGAAAAACGTATCGGCGGGACTACGGACATTTCACTCGTAACTCCTAATTTCTTCCAGCCTGACTACGGCTCCAAGATGACCAGTTCGATATACGTCAGAGGCATAGGCGCACGTATGGATCAACCGTCCGTAGGCCTTTACGTGGACAATATCCCCATCCTGAACAAAAACAATTACGACATAGACTATTACGATCTGGCAAACTTATATATGCTCCGCGGACCCCAAGGCACCCTTTACGGACGTAATACCATAGGCGGCGTAATAGACATTTACACCATCTCGCCCCTTAGCTACCAGGGTACACGTATACACGCCGGTTACGGCAACGGCAACACATCCGAGGTACGAGCCTCGACATACCACAAACTTTCTGACAACCTCGGCATTGGCATAGCGTTCAGCCACCGATACAGCGACGGGTTCTTCACCAACTCTTACGACGGCACATCGGCCGATCGCATACTGAGCGAGGGAGGCCGAATAAAGATAGCCTACAGACTCGGCAACAGATGGACTATGGAAAACACTCTCTTCAGCAATTACGTTAAACAGAAAGGATTTCCATACTCGCTTTACAATACGGAAACAGGAGCCGTATCGCCCATCGACCACAACGACCCGTGTTCGTACGAACGTCTCAACATTACAGACGGCTTGACATTCCGTCACGACGGTCTCCGTTTCAGCTTTTCGTCAACGACGAGTTACCAATACACGAACGACGACATGTTGCTCGACCAGGACTTTACATCCGAAGCGCTGTTCACTCTGCGCCAAAAGCAGAAGGAGAATGCCATAACGCAAGAATTCGTGCTGCGTTCGAACGACAATTCCCGTTGGCAATCCACCTCCGGACTCTTCGGATTCTACAAAGGAGTGGACATGTATGCGCCTGTAAACCTCAAAAGCGACGGAATCAAACAATTGATACTCGAACCTGCCAACAAAGGGATTCAGATGATATTCCCCGGCAAGGAACTTCTTATCGAGAACAATACAATCCCGATAAACAGTTCATTCGAACTGCCTGTATACGGGGTCTCGGCCTACCACCAATCGTCGTACACTACACGCCATTGGACATTCACCGCCGGCGTACGACTCGATTACGAACACTCCGCAATACGCTACGACAGCCGCTCCTCACTGAACTATCTGTTCACCCTCAACATGAACGACTACAAGAACCTGCCCGTTGATCTGAAGGGTAAAAACGACGAGTCGTGGTTAGAATTCATGCCGAAAGCATCCGTATCTTACACCCTCGGATCTGGCATCATTTATGCTTCTGTCAGTCGGGGCTACAAGTCGGGGGGCTTCAACACTCAGATGTTTTCGGACATTCTTCAAGGACGCCTGACATCAGAACTTATGAGGGCTCTCGGTTTTCCACACGGCAGTTCTGGTTCCGAAACAGACATCCTCAAAACCATATCTTACAAGCCTGAATACAGTTGGAACTATGAAATAGGCGGACATCTGGAGTTTTTCGACGAACGACTGCGCCTCGATATGGCCCTGTTTTACATAGACCTGCGCGACCAGCAACTTACCGTTTTCCCCGACGGGGAGCAAACCGGTCGCATGATGTCAAACGTAGGTCGTTCACGCAGCATGGGGGCTGAACTGTCGGCATCGTACACACACAACAATTTCGACATCACCGCAAGCTACGGATACACGCATGCCAGGTTTATGAAATATGTCATGGAGGGTAAAGATTACTCAAACAAATATGTACCCTATATTCCTCAAAACACGCTCTCATTTATGGCAGGATACAGAATCAAGACAGGACACGACACAAACAACAACATAATACTGAATCTCGGCTGGCAGGGTGCAGGAAGAATCTACTGGAACGAAGCGAACACCGCCCGTCAGAAATTCTACGGGTTGTTGAGCGCATCGGTGAAACTGGACACGGGAAAGTTGTCATATACTCTCTGGAGCAGCAATCTTACCGGGACTGAATACAATACATTTTATTTCATGTCCATGGAGAGGTCATTCGTACAGAGAGGCAAACCGCGGCTGTTCGGAGTATCGGTCGACATAAAACTATAAACACCGAGACAGGTCAGATCTTTATGATTTGCAAAGTCCGGGATTATTTACCTGACGCTTCTCCATGACAGACCCCAGTACCGGAGATTCCCGAAGAGAACGCAAATATGGCAGCACGGACCTAAAATACAAAAAACAAATGATAGAAAACTTCTTATCTTCGCATGGGCTCTACGGCATCACGGTCGGCGCACTCACCTTCTTGGTCATCGGAGTGTTCCACCCGATCGTCATAAAAGCCGAATATTATTTCGGGACCCGATCATGGTGGGGTTTCCTGCTGTTGGGAATCGTCTGCCTCGTTCTTTCCATATTCACACGCAGTACTCTGGGGGCAACGTTATTGGGCGTTGTAGGTTTTTCTTCCCTGTGGAGTATCCTCGAAGTTTTCGAACAGAAAAAACGGGTCGAGAAAGGATGGTTCCCCACCAACCCTAAAAGAGCGTCGAAACACAAATAAACGAAGTTCGTATTCCCTAATATAACTTGTCCGATCAGATTCTCCATAGCTGTACTCTCGCCGCACCTCCGGAAGACGACAAAAAAGATACGACAATTCTCAAAGATGCATCTACATGGCTGAAGAGAATCTTCGGTTGAGAAACAGCCTCGCATACCGTTCGCAAACAACAAAACCATTCGCACGTAGATATTTACAGTCGTATCCGTTCGATTGTGACAATGACTGATAGGCAAGCGGAACCGCATTCTTTCCCATCGAGACTCATGAGGCTCCGGCAACATGCATTCGCAAACGATTCAGGCTGCCGGAAGATCTTCCGGCAGCCTGAATCGTTTGAAATCCGGCCCAGACTTATCTGACTGGTTCGATCCGGAAAGAATAACTTACCGGACTATTCACCGGAATCATGTATTCCTGCAACGGGCGTGGACCGCAACTGGCGTTACCGAGCCCCTGCTGAATGGCATCGAGGCTGAGATAGATCTCGGGCCTGCGAATCTCATCCAGCCTATAATCATGGGCGGCCTGCCACAACGCATCGTCCGTAAAGTGCAGAGCGGAGAAATTCAGCTTGTCTTTCGAAGTCACCTTCACGCCATTGCCATCCTTATCGGTCAATGTCAGCCATCTCACGTCTTCGCGATTTCCCATGCTTTGTGCTCTCACGTAATGCTCGGCTTCCATATCCCTGACTGTCGAAGAGTAACGTCCTATGAATGCGGATTCTTTTCGATCCATGTAATTCTCCTGCGGACCACGACCATAATACTCCACATTCTCATAATCGGCCGGCATGACCATTCTCAATCCCAAACGGTGAACAATATCTGCATTGGAAGGCATCACGAACGAAGCATCCACGTCGATGGTACCGTTGGCATAGATCTGATACCTCACCGTAACCGGGATATTTATCTCGCGATTCCGTTTTATAGTGGCCATCATGTCCGTTACGACGGTCACCGACCTGTCGTCAGGAGCGCCATAGAAACTGAAAAGCAACGGTTTCGATTCCGTATCGTAGTACCTCTGATCGGTATATTTGTCGTTATTTACACTTCTGTACCAGTTGAACTGCAGCCCCGATTTATTGTGCAACATCTCCTTGTCTCCATACTTGAGCGATACCATCTGGGCAGTCTGCTTATCGAAAGCCACGGAGAAACCGTTGCCTGTTACCACGAGCATATTGTCTGTGGAAGATGTCTGAAGAGCAGGAAGATCGGCAGTCTGGACGGCAGGTACGGCAGGCCTTTGATTGAGCGCAAACTGTTCCGAAGCCACCACATGACCTTTCGGTGCCCATACCTTATCGTTCTTGAGCATGAAATAAACGTTCAGGAAATATTCTTTCCCGGCTTCCTGTTTATTGTCGAACGGTATCACGAGGGTTGTCTTGTGGTCTGGTGCAAGTGCGGGGGCCGCCATTGTTCCTTCGCTCTTAACCCGTCCGTCCTCGATGAATTCCCATTTTATGTCGAACTCCGAGAGGTCGGTAAAATCATATCTGTTCTCTACACCTATCCGTCTGTTGAGAAGAGCTACAGGAGTCATCTTTATGTACTGGTATATCTTTTTCACCTCGAGAAGTTTGGCCGTAACCCTTCTGTCAGGCGTCACGAGACCGTTGATACAGAAGTCATTATCGTTCGGTTTGTCCCCGAAGTCACCGCCGTAATAATATACGTTCTCAGGACCGCCGAACTTGACAAGGCCCTGGTCGACCCAGTCCCACACGCATCCGCCGATGATACGTTCGGATCCGTTTTCTATGTAATCCCAATACTCCTTGAGATTCCCTACCGCATTACCCATTGCATGCACATACTCGCAAAGGAAATAGGGTTTGTCTGACTCGCGATGGTCCCTGCGAATCATATCCGACAAGGATGGGTACATGTTCGATTCCATATCGGCGATACTGTTCTTGCCCTCGTAATGCACCGGGCGTGTAGGATCCATCTCTTTGGCTCGTTTGTACATGGCGTCGAAATTGCGGCCCGACCCGCCTTCGTTGCCCAGCGACCAGAATATCACCGAAGGGTGGTTCTTGTCCCTGCGTATCACGCGCTCGATCCTGTCCACATAAGCCGCTTCCCAACTCGGCTTGTCCGATATGCTGTGGTTACCGTGATTTTCGCAGTCGGCCTCGTCCATAATATAAAGGCCATAGTAGTCATAAAGCGCATACATCTTCGGATCATTGGGGTAATGGCTCGTACGAACCGTATTCACGTTATGACGTTTCATGAGAAGGATATCCTCGATCATGGATTCTACGGGAACCGCCTTACCGAATACCGGATGGATATCGTGTCTGTTAACACCCTTGAAGAACACCTGCTGGCCGTTGACATACACGCGCTTGTTCTTTATCTCGACCTTGCGGAAACCGAACTTGGACGACATGACCTCCGTCTCGTTCCCTTTTTGATCCTGCAACGAGAGGACAACGGTATAAAGTTCTGGAGTCTCTGCCGACCATAACGCCGGATTATCGACCTTGGCTCTCAGATAGTAATCTACCGACGACTCGCCGGCCTGTTCAACCGGCTGATTCAAGGTGAGTATTTCGGCGCCCCGTGGATCTATGAGCGTGACTTTGAGATTGTGCTTTTTGAAGGCTTTGGCTTCCTTGTTGTCGATCTGAGCCTTCACCTTGAATATGCCCGAAGAAAAATCGTCACCCGTAAATTCGGACTCTATGGCGAAATCGGCCACATGAAGTTTCGGTACTGCGAACAGATAGACGTCGCGGTGTATCCCGCTCAGGCGGAACATGTCCTGGTCCTCGATGTAGCTGCCGTCTGTCCAACGATATACCTCCACGGCAATGGTATTTTCGCCTTTTTTAAGATATTGTGTTATGTTGAATTCGGCATCGTTGTTTGCACCCTGGCTGTACCCTACCTCCTCTCCGTTTATCCACACATACATACCGCTGTAAACGCCGTCGAAATGCAGGAATACCTCTTTATCCTTCCAATCCTGAGGCAGTGTGAAACTGCGCCTGTACGAGCCGACCGGATTGGGTTCCTGCTCGTTGGTATAACCTTCCTGGGATTGAATAAGAGGAGGGTTGTTTTTGAAAGGATAGGTTATGTTGGTGTATATCGGCGTGCCGTAACCTTGCATCTCCCAGTTCGATGGGACGGGAATCTCTTTCCATGCGCTCACGTCATACTCGGGTTTGTAGAAATCCACCGGCCTTTCGGATGGTTGCTTGACCCAGTTGAATTTCCAGTTACCGTTCAACAACATGTAGAACGGAGAATTGGGCCTCACCCACGGCTTTTCGAAATATTCGTCGTTTTTGAGCGATTCAGTGTCTGGATAGGGAACATAGGTTGCATGTCCGGGCTCTTTGTTGACCGCGAATATTCTTTCGTCCTCCCACTCCGCATCGCCTCTGACGGTATAATCATTCGCAGCTTTTAACGACGTGGGGACGAGCCTCCAGAGCTGCGATGAATTTGGCAGTTGATATATCTGCGCGCCATCTGCTTCGTCGCCCGAGTAGGCAAGCGTCATCCCGGTTATACGTTGGGTAATTTGTACCTCGCCGGTACCGGTAAGTTCTATTTTCCAGTGCTGATTCTGGTTTCCCTGACTTTCACTCCACTGTATTATCGCGTTACCGTCGCCCGTCTGTATATTGGCATTGTCGAGGCTCTTGCCTACATACGGACTTGTTATCGAATAATAACCATCATCGACTTTTTTAAGTCTCCAGACCTGTCCTTTCGAATCCTGCACCTCTTTGGCAAGAAATATTCCGACATTATCGTCGAATAACGAACGGTTGTCTATTACCAGTCCTGAAGGACTTTTAATCTTATACAATACATTGAGATCAATCTCCTGAGCATTAAGACCTGCCAGCGAAAGCAGTAAACACGGCAGTAAAAACAAGTGCTTTAAACGTCGCATAAATGTACGGGTTATTAGTTTCAGAACATGTGGCCTTTATGGGCGCATTCGATGCAAGTTAAGAATTTTTTTCGTTCCACACACATCCGGTTAGTCATATTACACCGAAATACAAAATGGCTGGCACATAAATATCCAAGACTGTCATAAGCAATCGATATGCAGCAATTGATATCAGACACATTTGATCCCGCCCCACTCTACCTGCAACATTCATATCGCTGTATTACGACGGAGACCAGGAATAAAATGGCGGATATTATTGCGACGCTATCCGTATTTCGAGTCGACGATTCTAATATTTCATAATTATTTCGTAGGTTCCCGACCCGATATTGCCCAAGGCGACAAACGGTTGGCCGGCGACACGTTTCGTTTTACGCACCTCCCCGTCGACCGTAACATCGCACTTCTTGGCGAGCAACGGCAGATAAACCTCCGCCTCCATATTTGCGGGTATCCCGACCCTCATCGTGTATTGGCCATCTTTATTTTCGATATCCAAACTTATCCCACCCTTTATGGTAGGCACCACGGCCTTCGCCCACGCCAGCGAAGCGATCTGCGGTTTTATGCGTGCCCTCTCGAATCCTGGCGACAACGGTTCGACGCCCATGAGTTTTCGTGGAATGGTGTTCGCAGGAACGGCTCCCCAAGCATGGTTCCAGTCCTGGTTGGGTTTGTATTTATTATCCCATGCCTCGAGCGATATTGTCGAGCCAACCCTGAGCATATTATACCAACCTCTATCGTCGGTCTTTGTGAGCATATGCAGGGCATAATCGGCATCGGCAGCTTCGTACAAGGCATCCATCAGAAACTGGGAGCCATAAACGCTGCACGCCATCTGCCTGCTTCTGATGTATTCTACCACCCCCTCTATCTTGTCTGACGGCACCATCCCGAATGCCACGGGGAACATATTGGCATGCAACGAAGCATGTTTCGTAGTATCGCCGTCGACATATCTGCCGAGTTTTTTGTCGAAAAAGACCTTATTGAAACGATCCAGAAAATCGTGCGCCTCCTTCTCGAAATACTCCTGTTCCTGGGTCATTCCGAGTGTCATGGCTATTTTCCCCATTATTTTCAGGGCCTCGTAATGGTATGCGTTGGTTACGGCATTGTAGTCCGTAAAGACGAATCCGTCGGCCTCTCCACCCTCATGCTTGTTGAGTCCGAGAATGCCCGTGTGGGGCCAATCTACTATGTCCCTTATGTTGTCGCGCCTTTTGATGGAGGCGAGGAACTCTTTGGACTGACGGCCGGTCGTCGTGCTTATAAGGCCGTTCTCCTCCCTGAGTGCCAACAGCGTACGAGCCTTTAAAACATCGTAATTTGCCTTCAGCGAACGGCTGTCCCCGGTATACATGTAATCGTACCACGCAATAAGCACCGACTGGAGTATCCACTCGGTTGGCCACGTGGGTCTATTGAGAAGATATTCATGCGAACGGCGCGCCATCGAATACTCGCGGTCGACACCGTAATGACAGAGCTGGTTAATCAGCGCATCGGCCTCGTACGGTATTCGTTCGCGGTCGCCGTCGACATATATCCCTGCAAAAGATGTCGCCTTTATGGAATATTTGCACATGCCCCATATTTGGTTAAGGGTATCGTTGCTGCATTCGAATGAAGAGGCAAAGTCGTCGAACGGATAGTGTACCGCATCGCGACCCGGATAAATTTCGAGTATATTCTCTTCAGCGGCCGCCCCTTCCGCACTGCTACCGCTCAGTTCCATCTCCATGTAGCGGAACGGCAGCACTTCGCCGATATACCCCGGCATCTTTATGGCATCCGACCCGGTATTGCGACCGTCCTTGCGCAACTTGATACGGTAAGTATGCATCCCCCTCTTCAGCGGGATTTCATACTTCTGGTAGCGTATCGTTCCCCCAGGCTTGCGGTCTACCGCTCCATTTTTAACAGTTTCGCCCACGTGCACCACCAGGGTATCGCATTCGGCATCCGTATTGACCGTCAGGAGAGGTTGTGCGAATGCGGCTTTACCGAAATCGTACAGAACGGAGGATTCGGCCAGCTCTTCCGTATCCGACGCATATTCGAATGTCTTCTCCTGCGGATAATGACTTGCGGCGTATTCCGACAATTCCGATGCAGTGCGGAAAGCCTTGGCATCCGACCATGCGCTTTCGCCGTCGGTGTTCGTAGTAAGTTTGACCCGCCAAAAATATGTTTTGTCCGGCTCAAGGTCCTCCCCGTCGTACGGCACGGCAGTCGACTTGTTGCTCTCGACCGTTCCGCTGTCCCATACAACGCCTTTGCCATCCAAAGCCCCGTTTGCCGTTTCGGATAGGACAATACGGTAAGACACCTGACGCACTCCTTTCCCGTCGCCCGGAACGATCCAGCCAAACGAAGGACGGGACGACGCTATTTCGACATATTGAAGCTCCTCTATCGCATTGTCCGCCGCCCATATCGGAACGTTAGACGGATATCCGTTCTGCCATGTGCGGTCGGTGTGTTCCAGAAGGTCGGTCATCAGCGAGTGTGGCTTTTCGGCCGCCGACAGCACCGCGCATAAACCGGAAAAAAAGAATGGTAATAATTTGCGAATTTTCATTATTTCTCGTTTAAAAATCGTTTATACCTTGCCAACGCTTCGAGATAGTAGTAATCGGCATATACCAAAGCCACGTCGATCTCCCTGTTATGAGGCACGCTGCCCGTTGCGTGCATGATTATGAAATTACCGTTCTCGCCAAATCCGGCACGATACGAAGGAGACGAAAGACTTTCCAGCATTTTTATTGCCACTCTCCTGTAAGAAGTCCTTTTTGCCAGATCAGCCAGTTCGAACAGGGCCGAACATACCACAGCCGCTGCCGAAGCATCGCGCGAGACAATCGTCCCGTCCGTCTTGGCGGCGTAAGAGTCTTTACCGGGAATATAACCCTCCATGCCAAGGTTGAAATCCCAGTATGGCACCATATCCTCGGGAAGATGCGCGATAAACCAGTCGGCCATTTTCTTGGCTGCATCCAGATAAGCGGGATTTCCGGTCTCCCGATACATCATAGTATAGCCGTACACGGCCCAGGCCTGTCCTCGCGACCACGTAGAGTTGTCGCTCAAGCCCTGGGAGGTCTGTCGGTCGAGCACTGCCCCGGTATTCTCGTCGTAATTCACTACATGAAAAGTGCTGAAATCGCTGCGCAGGTGGTTCCTCAGAGTGGTATTTGCATGCGATATCGCCATGTCGCGATACTTCGGATCGCCAGTCACTTTGGAGGCATAACACAACAGCTCCAGGTTCATCATATTGTCGATAATTACCGGGAACCTCCAGGATGTGCCGTCCCATCCGTGACCGCCGTTCCAGGATTTTATGGCCCGGACATTCTCGTTATAACGTGTCGTCAGCGAGTTGGCACTTTCGATCAGTATATCCACATATGACGGATCAGGCGCCAGTCTCTGGGCGTTTCCGAAACTGCAATACATCATGAAACCTATGTCATGCGTACCTTTATTGGTTTTGACGGGTTCGAGCGCGGCGGTCCATTTTTCTGCGTTTCTGCGCCACACTTCATCTCCCGTCAATTCGTAAAGGTACCACAACGATCCGGGGAAAAATCCCGAGGTCCACTCATTCATTCCGACTGTCTGCATCCGTCCATCATCGGATGTTCTTCGCGGAAAGTTCCTGCCTATTGGTTCGCCCAATGCATCGAGCATTCTTTCGGTCTGAGCTGCGGCAAAAGAGACATTCTCCTCAATGAAAGCGCGCTTCTCAGGCTTCCTGGCGCCAGAGCAAATCAATACCGCAAGAACGCAACAACACGTCAATACGGCCAATCCGAAAAATTTTTCTTTACGGCAAACAGTCATCATGGGCATGTAGTTTAGCATTATCCCTACGACAATACACAAAAACGCATAAATATAGCGATTATATTTCCAAATAGAGTCTCTATGCTCCACAATGAAATTTCTGAAAGTCACGCCCCCTGACGATATGCCACAACTAACAGGTTCATGCTGCCCCATACACACAAAAAGATGCACAAACGGCACTATTTTGATTGTCCGTAAACCTTATTGCCATCTGTTGCCACGTTATGCCGACAAGGCCATGTTGATGGAGCCGTGACATATTTGAAAATTTTATTTTCATTTGTCTCCGACCCGACTTTAAGCTATCTTTACCGTATCAAACCGATTTAAATGAAATACGACTTTATTGCGCAATATCTCGTCGAAAAATATACAGCCGCCGACTACCCGGTCATTCGGGCACAGGCTGCCGATTTCGCACGCCGCCGCCCTTTCGCCGGAGTGCGCATTCTCGAAGCCACACCTCTGTTTTTCAACACATCGGCCAAAATATTGCCGCTGATGGCCGGAGGAGCCGAAATAACACTCTCACTGATTCCCGGCGTACCACGCGACGAACGGTTCATACAATGGATAAGCTCAAACGGCATAGCCACGACTTGCACACCTGACGATTCGTTCGATCTGATCTCGGATTGCATCGGCCTGCACTCGAAGTTACATCCACACATAGGATATGCAGAACTGACCCATTCGGGAATAAGCCACTATGAGCACTGCACCAAACCTTGTTTCAACAGCGACGGAGGAAGAATCAAACGAATCGAGGGAGCTCTCGGCACAGGCGACGGATTGATCCGAGGATTGAAGCATTTCGGGCTGGATGTGGGACCCGGACAACGATGGTTGCTTTTCGGATTCGGCAAGATCGGCAGCGGCGTCGGAATACGACTGAAAGCAACAGGCGCCACCGTAACCGTCGTCGAGGCAAGTGCAAACCGAAAATTATTACACGGGACACCTGTCGGCGATTTCGACTGGGTGGACATGACCGACGTCAGATCCGTAAGCCGTGCGGCTCAAACCGCTACCCATATCGTCACAGCTACCTCCGTACCAGGAGTGATAGGACGAAATTACCCTGTCGACGCTTTCCGCACAGGACAGATTCTGATCAACATAGGCGCTGAAGACGAATACGGGCCTGAATTCCAGAGCGACGAAGTGGTAAATGGCAAAGTCGCAGTCAATTTTGCATTGGAAGAACCGACGCATTTACGTTACATCGAAACTACATTCGCATTACAGAATGCCGGACTCGAGTGGCTCATCGGCCATCCCGACGCGCACGGAATCGTAACGCCACCAGACACCTTGGAAGAACAACTTCTCGATATCGTCCGTAAAGAAGGTTCGATCGGCCCCGAATTAAAACTGATCGGACTATAAGCACAATGCATTCAAAGAAACGACGGAAAATTTTCCGTCGTTTCTTGTATGTCCCAATCGAGACAGCCTTTCCTGATTATCATTGAGACAAGCAACTGAGCGATCAAAACATTTCTTTGACAGACCCAACACTCTGCATCACTCCTAACACTACCGAGGTGAAAAATCAATAGACTAAAAATATCAGCCTCGCACCCTCCCTTATATCCTGAAATTACTTTTGCCGAGAAGGCAATGTCGCCTTCATTTAATACATATTAATATGACAATAGGTTATTTAAGGGTGAGTACCATGAAACAACATTTAGCCAACCAACAAGATGAGATTCGTCGTTTCGCCGAAAGCAAAAATCTGATCATCGATTCATGGGTTACCGAGGTGGTCAGCGGCAAAACCAAGGAACGCGATCGTAAACTCGGCACATTACTGCGAAAAATGAAACACGGCGATACAATCATAGTAACAGAAATATCCCGTTTGAGCCGCACATTGACCGACGTAATGACAATCATGGGTAAATGTTTGAAAAAAGGGATAAATCTCTACACAACAAAAGAAGGATATACGTTCGACGATTCCATCAACAGCAAAGTGCTTTGTTTCGCTTTCGGACTCATTGCCGAAATCGACCGCAATCTGATATAATTTTCCATCAATCCATCCGTATTCAGGTAAGTTTCGCTACATTTGTAGGATACATGCGCAGCTCGGACAAACTTTTGAGCGAAACTCAATATTTGTCTCTCGGCTTCCGCCACATTTGGAAAACACTAAAGGGAGCATAACAAACAATGGACTAAGTCTATTTGCGTTATTCCCCAAATACAACAACCACAGTACCTACAAACTCTTTCGCTTTTTATGAAAGCATTTGCCGAATCACTCAAGAAAAACATAGAGGCACTGACCGACGACAGTGTCGCCGAATATGACTACATACCAAAGCCGGCACGCTCACTGCCTAATATAGGCAGCATAGTCGAGATCGTAAATCTTGTCAAATCCATCGTATTTCCCGGATTCTTCAGCGATGCCAAGATTGGCGAGAACACACAGGAATATTACATGGGTGTCTACATCGAAAAGCTATACGAACTCCTGTGCGAACAAATAAACCGCGGATTCTGCTTCTTCACCGACGCCACATGCGAAGAAGTGAAACTGAAATCGGACAAACTCGCACTTGAATTCATAGACAAACTTCCGGAAATCAAGCGACTTCTGGCTACCGACGTAAAAGCCGTCACGGACGGCGACCCGGCAGCAACCAGTTATGGAGAGGTTATATTCTGCTATCCCAGCATACAGGCCATGGTCAACTACCGCATAGCTCACGAACTTCTGAAAGAAGGGGTTCCGGTGTTGCCTCGCATAATAAGCGAACTGGCACACTCCGCTACAGGCATAGACATACATCCGGGAGCACAAATCGGCGAATATTTCTGCATAGACCACGGGACAGGAGTCGTGATCGGAGAGACATGTATCATAGGCTCGAATGTCAGGCTTTATCAGGGAGTCACACTCGGAGCCAAAAGCTTTACGCTCGACGACAAAGGTCTGCCGATGAATATACCGCGCCACCCGATCATCGAGGACAATGTCATTATATATGCCAATTCCACCATACTTGGTCGCATAACCATAGGGCATGACTCAATAATAGGCGGTAACGTATGGCAGGCACATAGCGTTCCGCCATATTCGCGCATTATCCAGAAACGGGCCGAACCTTCGGACAAGGAGCCCGGACGACAATAATCACAAGAGGGAAAATCGGTCTTCCCTCTTGTTTGTTTTCAAACTACTACCTGACCTTCTGCACCAATGCCTGCACAGCCTGTCTCACGATGGGTTCGCTGCCCAACAATCTGACAAAAGCACTTCCGATTATCACGCCTGCGGCATATCGGGCAGCAGCATCGAACGTAGCTTTGTTCGATATGCCGAAGCCTATCATACGCGGATTACGCAGATTCATGGCATTTATCCTCTCGAAATATCCGAGCGTATCGGAATCGAAACTATCTTTGGCTCCGGTCGTGGATGCAGTAGAAACCATATAGATAAATCCGGCAGTATGTTCGTCTATCAGACGTATGCGTTCCTCTGAAGTTTCAGGCGTAATGAGCATGATGCAGTAAAGGCCGTATTTATCAAGGAGCGGTTTGAAATCACGCAGATAATCGGCAAAGGGCAGGTCTGGAATTATCATTCCGTCTATTCCGACCTTCACGCAACTCTCGCAAAACGCCTCGATGCCGTATTGCATGATCGGATTCAGGTACCCCATCATTATCAAAGGAATATCGACCTTATCGCGTATTCCAGCCAGTTGTCCGAACAATTTTTTCAGCGTCATGCCATTTTTAAGCGAGACCGTACTGCTATGCTGAATGACCGGTCCGTCGGCCATGGGATCAGAAAAAGGTATCCCCACCTCGATCATATCGACACCTGCAGCAACGAGATCCGTCATCACCGTTACAGTATCGTCGAAATGCGGATAACCGGCCGTAAAATAGACCGAGAAAATGTCGTGTCCCTTCTCAGCAAAGAGTTTGTCAATCCTATTCATATCTTGTTTGTTTTATGGTTACTCATTTTTTCGTGTCATGGATGCACGGCACATCGGCTTCATGGCTACAGACGACATCTTACCAGACCCTGCCGTCGACACATAAAACCAAAGCCAGGTATTTCCAAACCTCGCGGTATCGTATCACACATACCTTCCCCTTATAAATTCGATAAACCTCCCCACTGCAACGACATCCTTGACACCGGGTGCAGTCTCGAACCTGCTGTTAATATCAAACCCCATGCATCGCGGATCCACTGTAACTTGCGGCTCCGGAATGTAATCCGGAGAAATTCCACCGCTAAGCAGATATGGCGTGGCCCCTCGGTAAGCCTGCAACAGAGAATGGTCGAATCCACAACCAGAACCACCGTAAGCCGATGTTTTGGCATCGAACACATAAAGGTCGCACATACCCTCATAACGTTCGCTCTGAGCCATGTCGCGGCTGTCGATTATGCCGAAAGCCTTCGCAACCATGAAATCATCACGCAGCGATCTGCACATCTCGGGAGATTCATTACCGTGAAGCTGCACGCAATCGAGTTTATATTTCCTTGCCATTTCCCTTACATACCGCTCGGGAGCATTTACAAAAACCCCGACCCTTTTGGTTTGCGCCGAGAGCAAATCGAGTGCCCGCGAGTCAAGTCGTTCCACAAACCTCGGCGAAGGTTCGTAAAATATAAAACCCATGAAATCGGGCTTCAACAGGGCTATTTCGGCAATATTGCCCTGATCGCACATTCCGCAGACCTTGACTTTCATTGTTCCAACTCCTTTATGAATGTCTTCAAGGCTCCGGCCGGATCGTCTTCCTTCATGAAGTTCTCGCCCATCAGAAATCCCTTGAAACCTTTCACTCGCAACTTTCGCACGGTATCCGGGGAGGATATGCCGCTCTCGGAGATGCGCACAACTTCGGAGGGGAGCATCCCGGAGAGTCTCTCCGACACCGACGTATCGGTCACGAAAGTCGTAAGGTCACGATTATTTATTCCCACCACATCAATATTCGGGTCGATATACTCCAGTTCGGTTTCGTCGTGCAGTTCGAGCAGCACCTCCAGGCCAAGCGTGTGAGCGAAAGCCGCCAGACTGCGGCAACTCTCCGGCCCAAGCGCCGACGCTATCAAGAGTATGACATCGGCACCCACAATCCGTGCTTCGCATATCTGATAAGGGTCGATGATAAAATCCTTGCGCAGCAACGGTTTGTCCGTCACCGTACGGGCCGTACGCAAATCGTCGAGCGAGCCTGCAAAATATTTCCGGTCGGTAAGGACCGATATGGCCGCTGCACCGCTCCCGGAATATCCGCCGACAATCTGTCCTGCGTCTGCACCCTCTTTGATATAGCCTTTCGAAGGAGAACGGCGCTTGAACTCGGCTATGATACCTGTCGGCGAACCGACAAGAGCCTTCGAGAACGATCTCACCGGCCTTTTGACCTCCAGTGCTTCGTCCAGAATGTCAGCATAACTTTTGAGTTTTCTCGCGGCCTCCATTTCCTCTTGTTTGGTAGCCAGTATCCTGTCGAGTATGTTCATCGCTATGAATTTATTTCAACGAATTTTCTGAATGCCTTCAGCGCATTGCCCGACTCAATCGACTCGCGCGCCCGGCCGATGGCCTCTTCGATCGGCATGTTACGGTCGATTGTTCTAATGGCAAACGCCGCATTGGCCACAACCGCATTCTTCTGCTCCAGAGTCGCCGTATCCGAAAGCACCCTGTCGAATATCGCGGCGGCATCCTCGACCGTCTGTCCGCCATAGAGGTCGCTTTCGACCGCCCTGACAAATCCCAGCTCTTCGGGAGTGTATATGTTTTCTTCGCTGTTAGACAAGACCTTGAAATTATCCGTAAGCGAGATTTCGTCATAACCGTCGAGCGAAGTGACAATAGTGAAATCGACTTCTGTCTGCTGGTAGAGATAGTAGTATAGCCGGGCGAGCTTCAGGTTATAGACTCCCAGCATCTGGCGACGCGGAAGCGTTGGATTCACAAGCGGCCCCAACATATTGAAAAACGTGCGCACAGCGAGATTCCGTCGGACTGGAGCGACAACCTTGAGCGCCGGATTGAAATATTGAGCATGCAGATAGGCGATGTTGCACTCGTCGAGCGAACGCCTCATGACATCCACGTCGCTGGTAAACTTTACCCCGTGCTGCTCTATTACGTTAGACGCCCCGCTGACCGAAGTTGAGCCGTAATTACCATGCTTCACCACGTTGTAGCCAGCCCCGGCGACCGTGAAACAGGCAGCCGTCGATATGTTGAACGTATTCTTGTTGTCGCCTCCCGTACCCACGATATCTATGGCATTGTACTCGGCCAGGTCTACCGGAACACGCATCTCGAGCAGTGCGTCGCGAAAACCCGCAAGTTCATCTATCGTAATGCTGCGCATGAGGTAAACGGTTATGGAAGCGGCTATCTGGCTCTCGTTATACTCTCCGCGCGCCATTCGTACAAGCACCTCGCGAGACTCGTCCCGACCGAGGTTCTGATGTTCGAAAAGCCTGTATAATATATTTTTCATAGTTTTTATGCTTTCAACCAGTTGTTTATCATTTTCTCTCCCTGAGGTGTGAGCACCGATTCGGGATGGAACTGCACACCTCTGACATCGTATTTCCGATGGGCAAGGGCCATTATACGGCCTTCGGAATCGACAGCCGTAATCTTCAGTTCCGCAGGAAAATCATCGCCGCTCACCACCCACGAATGGTAACGACCCGCTTCGAAACCCTCTTCCATGCCTGCAAACAGCACGTCATCTCCCGTTACGGTCACCCGGCTGTCTACTCCGTGATAGACATCGGCAAGATTCTGCAATCGGGCCCCGAACGCCTCTCCTATAGCCTGCTCGCCGAGACATATCCCCAAAATACTTTTGGTCGGAGCGTAACGACGTATCAATTCGAGCATCAAACCTGCTTCGGAAGGTATGCCCGGTCCCGGAGACAGTATTATTTTATCATATTTTCCAACCTCGTCAAGCGATATCTTATCATTGCGCGCCACATCGACATCGTCATAACCCAAACTCATTACAAGATGTACGAGGTTATAGGTGAAAGAATCGTAATTGTCTAAAACAAGAATCTTCATAGCAATCATTTTTTCAGTCTTTCAGCAATCTCCACGGCACGGTTCAGCGCACCGAGCTTGTTATTCACCTCCTGCAGTTCGGCTTCCGGGTCGGACTTCGCCACGATTCCCGCACCCGCCTGGAAATAGAGCGTATTATTGCGGCTCACGAACGTACGTATGGTAATGGCCTGATTGAGGTCTCCGTCGAACCCTATATGGCCTATGCAACCGCCGTAAATTCCGCGCGAATGCTTCTCGATCCCGTTAATAAGCTGCATCGCCCGTACTTTCGGCGCACCGGAAAGCGTGCCGGCAGGAAACGTATCCGCAAAAACCTTTATGCGGTTCGCGTCGCGGTCTATCTCGCCGCATACACGCGAAACCATGTGGATAACATGCGAATAGAACTGTATCTCCTTGTAATATTTAACCTCTACGTGCCTTGCATTGCGGCTCAGGTCGTTGCGGGCCAAATCGACCAGCATCACATGCTCTGCGTTCTCTTTTGGATCCTGGAGCAGGCGACGGGCAAGTTCCCGGTCCTTCTCATCGTCGCCCGTACGCCTGAACGTCCCGGCAATAGGATCTATCGTAGCGATGGCTCCTTTGATCTTGAGATGGGTTTCGGGCGAGGAACCGAAAATACGGTAGGACCCAAAATCGAAATAGAAGAGATACGGAGATGGATTCACCGACCTCAACGCGCGGTAAACCTTGAAGTCGTCGCCTATGAAAGAGTGGGCGAAACGACGCGACAGAACGATCTGGAACACATCTCCGCGAAGGCAATGTTTGATTCCCTGTCCGACCATCGCCTTGTAATCCTCGTCGGTGATCGTAGAAGTCACCTCGCCACGGGTGCAGAAATCGTAGGTGGGGAAATTACGGCTGTCGATTATCGAAATGAGTTCCTCGACACGGCTTTCGTCGCCGTCGACAATATTCTCCGTAACGGACATCTCGTTGCGGAGATGGTTGACCGAAATTACGAAACGGTAAAGTATATAAGTCATTTCGGGGATGCCGACCATATCGTCATCCGGGGCGTCTATCTCCACATCCTCGAAATATCGAACCGCATCGTAAGCTGTGTAACCGAAAAAACCGTTGTCGCCGTCGGTATCGCCGGAGACCTCGAAGCTGTGAATAAAATCGTTCAGCAGGCAAGCCAGACTCCCATCCATCCCTATACGTCGCTGTTCTATATTTCCATCCGGATAGTGCATGGTGCTTACACCGCCGCTGACCGAAAAACTGGCTATCGGCCCGACGCCTATAAACGAAAAGCTGTTATCCGAAGAGTGATAGTCGGAACTTTCGAGCAGGGCCGACTGCGGATACATGTCCCTCACCTTGCTATATATACCGACAGGAGTTTGCAGATCGGCCAGGAGCGTGCATTTTTTTGCCGTTATCTTTGTTTTCATAATATACCCATTTGGCTGTACCGTTCGATATAAGTGTCCATGTCCTTATCACCGCGCCCCGAAATAGTGAGTACGACCACCTCTTCCTTTCGGAACTTCTTCTGTCCGAACACACCGAGAGCGTGAGCCGATTCGAGCGCCGGTATTATGCCCTCGAGACGTGTCAGTTCGAGTGCGGCGGCAAGTGCCTCGTCGTCGGTCACCGCAAGCACCTCAGCCCGACCCTTCGACGCGAGATTGGCATGCAGAGGGCCTATCCCGGGATAATCCAAGCCCGCCGAAACAGAATACGGCTCCACAATCTGGCCATCCTCTGTCTGCATCACCAAAGTATAACTTCCGTGAATGACCCCTTTTCGACCACGCCTGATCGTCGCTGCGGTTTTTTCCGTATCTATCCCGAGTCCGGCAGCTTCGGCAGCAATCAGTTTTACCCGCTCGTCGTTCAGGTAGTGGTAGAAGGTCCCGGCCGCATTGCTGCCGCCGCCTACGCAGGCTACAAGATAATCGGGATAGTCACGTCCTTCGTGTTCCACGAGCTGCTTCTTTATCTCCTCGCTTATAACCGACTGGAACCGCGCCACCATATCGGGATACGGATGCGGTCCCACCACCGAACCGATTATATAATGCGTATCGGCCGGATGACAGCACCAGTCTCGGATAGCCTCGTTTGTAGCGTCCTTAAGGGTTTTGTTGCCGCTGGTCACCGGTCGCACCTCAGCACCGAGCATCTCCATCTTCTTCACGTTGAGCTGCTGACGGGCGATATCGGTCTCGCCCATATAGACAATACACTTCATTCCCATCAGCGCACACACCGTAGCCGACGCAACCCCGTGCTGTCCGGCCCCGGTTTCGGCGATAATGCGGGTCTTTCCCATCCTGCGTGCCAAAAGTATCTGCCCTATCGTGTTATTGATCTTATGCGCCCCGGTGTGATTCAGATCTTCGCGCTTAAGGTAAATGCGGGCACCGTATTTCTCAGAAAGCCTCGCGGCAAAGTACAAAGGCGACGGACGCCCCACATAGTCGCGCAAAAGTTGATCGAATTCCATGCGGAATGCAGGATCGTCCAGTATTTCCAGGTAGCGCTCCCTGAGTTCCTCAACGTTGGCATAAAGTATTTCGGGAATGTACGCCCCGCCGAAATCTCCGTAATAACCGTCTTTGTTGATGTTGTAATCCATATCGTTTTTATGATTTGAAAATTCCGTAAAAAAAGAAGGGCCGTCGTGAATCCGACGGCCCTTTTGTACTCTTAGATCTATCTATACATACAAATACACGACGTTAGCTATTCACGACTCGGGGAAGTTGTGAACGCCACCACCAATATGTATTTGCACAGAAAGTATTCATTTCGGTAACTGTATGTCGCAAATATATCACGTTAATCAATCAAATCAAAGTATATTATTAATTTTTTTCAAAAATACTGTTATTGTCCCGCCATGCATTAACTTTGTAGTGACACGCAACGGCATAAATGACAATACGAGAAAAATCAATCGATATGAAACGTCTGTTCTCCATTTTTCTGATGTTAGGCTGCTTCGCGGCAGTTAGCCTCAACGCAAAAAGCACGGAACTCAAAGTCTTCCAAATCAATCTGTGGCACGAAGGCACCAAGGTTCCCGGCGAATATCAGAATATCCTAAACGTAATAGACGAGATTGATGCCGATGTGGTACTGCTCTGTGAAATAAGGGACTGCAGCGATCGAGACGGTCTGCTCCCGCGCCTGAAAGATGATCTGAGAAAACGCGGAAAGAAGTACTATGGTGGAACGGAGGGCCTTTCTGTCGGCATATTAAGCAAAATAGAACCCGAAAAAATCGAAAAATGCGCCATAGTCCCCGGAGACAAGGTGCGACCGATGCTGAAAGCAACACTTACAATCGGCGATCAACCAGTATCGCTCTATGCGTGCCATCTCGACTATACCCACTACGAATGCTACATGCCGCGCGGATACAGCGGGACAAGCTGGAAAAAGATTCCTGCGCCCATAACCGATGAAAAAGAGGTGCTCGCGGCAAACAGGTTGTCATACCGCGACGAAAGCATCACAGCCTTTATCGAAGAAGCGCAAAAAGATATCGAAAATGGACGGATCGTCATAATGGGAGGTGATTTCAACGAACCCTCGCATCTCGACTGGCAGACCGACACAAAAGACCTTTTCGACCACAACGGCGCCGTCATCAACTGGGATTGTTCCGTCTTGCTCCACGAAGCCGGATTTGTGGACTCGTTCCGCAAAAAATATCCCGATGCCGTGAAGTATCCCGCATTCACCTTCCCGGCCGGCAACAGGGCGGCCCAGGCAGCCGGACGCGAAAAACTGGCCTGGGCACCCGAAGCCGACGAACGCGACCGAATTGATTTCATTTATTATCATGCTTCGCCCAAAACGATGACCCTTAAAGATTGCATAATAGTGGGCCCGGCTGAAACAGTACTTAGAGGGAAAATAGTGGCGGCTGATTCTAAAGACAAGTTCCTCACGCCACAAAGCGTCTGGCCCTCCGATCATAAAGCCAACCTGGTCACTTTCAGAATAAAAACAAAGTAGGACAAAGTCTGCCAAAAGTTCAGCGATTCTGCAGCGAATGGCCCGGCAGAGACCTATCATAGATACGGTTCCGGAGTGTTGCAATTACAGACTCAACCGACAGTACATAAGTCTTGACCCGAGACATACTGGCCGAATATTACAAGAGACGAAAGTGACAGCGTTCAGGGAGCAACCATTCAAGATATTGCCGTGCAAGCAGGCTTGATTTGAATATTCCGCATAAATTCTGACCATTGCTCCGCCCTGGAAGCATATACGCATTACGCCCCCCTCCCTTCTCAAACCGATTCGCACCGGGCCGGGAATCAGCGTATCTTAAAAATCAATGGTCATAAAATTCCTCCTCAATCAAAAGAAATATCTGTAAACTCATACGTTTATTCGTATTTTTGTATATTACAACAAAATTTAAACATGGCGACCTCAGGCAGATACTCCGAAAAAAGTTTCGACAATTTCCATATTTATACGGATGTCGCACATCTGCCAATGGGCGAAAAAGCCACCTATGTAAACGAGGGCTTCACCGGTATATGTACCGGCGGAGATGCAGTCATAGAAGTCTGCTCCACACCCTGCCGTATTTCCAAGGGAGATCTTGTGGCAATCTTGCCGCTGCAGCTTACATCCATACACGATATAAGCAATGACTTCCGGATAACCTTTTTCAAGGTCGAGAAAGAACTCTTCCTGGATGTCATGAACGGCACATGCCGATTGACTCCCGACTTTTTCTTCTACATGCGCCATAATTTCAGGTACCATCTGAACGAAACCGAAATATCCAGATTCCTGAACTACACAGAACTCATCCGCAATCATGTGGAAGAAAAAAAGAGCATTTACAAAAAAGAGACCGTCATAAATCTTTTGCGCATATTCTATTGGGATCTGTTCGTGCATTACAAGGAAGATGTCAATGCGCAAAAGTCCATGCGTTGTACCAACAAAGAAAAGATTGCGTTCAGATTCGCCATGCTTATAGTAGAGCATCACCGGGAAACGCGTGAAGTGGCATTTTATGCCAACAGATTATGCATCTCCCCAAAATACCTTACCATGGTAATGCAACAGGTGAACGGACAATCGGCAAGCCAATGCATTACCGAATATGTGATAATGGAGATAAAAGCCTTACTTCGCAACGGAGAACTCGACATAAAGGACGTGGTAAGGCAAACAGGCTTCTCAAGTCAAACAGCACTCTCAGCCTTTTTCCGCCGCCACACAGGCATGTCTCCTTCCGAATACAGGGAATCAATACATCTGCTTTGAAGTTGCTTTCGGTAGGTTTTACGCCCGGTCCGGGCATTTGGCGGACCATACAACTAAGGTTTCAACCCAAAAAGTCAGCGCGACCAGGACCGAATGGACATTGATCCTCCATCTAATTTCCACATTCCATTATCGCATATCACGCGGCATGCAAAATTTAATGAATAGCGATGCACCTCTCATGCAGTCCACATGCAACCCATTAGATTGACTATGATCTGTTCAAGTAAGAAATTGCCTGTCGATCATGCAGCAACGACCGAAAACAGACAACCGGAGCCTCGCCAAACGAGCAACGGAAATCATTCTCAAAAAGATGGAAGAGGGAAAATATCAGAAAAGATTATCCCCGACTCTTTCGGGCCCATCGTTTTACAGTCGCAAACAACTTAAAGACAAGATAAGAGAACTCTCACGATAGTCTGCCAACTCCTTTTGCAGACAGAATGATACATAAAACCCAACCCTCTGAAGATTTGTTCCCGTGTCTGCCCTAAATGATTTCATTTTTAAACCACGGATCCGAGTTTCGATTTAGCGTATTAATATATTGTTGACATTCTTCAGCAATTGCGTCTGTATAAGGAACTGAATTACATACATAACAAAAGTTATCATATTTTTGTTCCAAATAGTTCTGACTAACCCGAAAACCGCAGAAAAACGACGATAATTTTAATCCACAAAAGCGAACACACGATGTAAGTCGCTGAACAACAAACCAATACACACAAAGAAAATCTTCATAATCCAAACTTAGTCATAACAAATTTTCCGTATCTGCTGCTGGGGTAAGGCAGATACGGAGTCCGACAGAAAGAGATGATCTTTCTGTCGGTTTTTTTTACATATCCGAGCCATAATCAAATATAAATATATGCGGCTTCATTTTAACGGAATAAGCATTATGTTCTTGTCAAGATAAAAAAATTGAATTATATTTGCACCGCTATTATCGAATAGCGGAAGTCAAACATCGTAAAGATCAAGTTTTGCATTTGATATTCCTGCAATTCGGGGTGTAGTTCAGTCCGGTTAGAATGTTGGTCTGGGGGACCAAAGGTCGCTGGTTCGAGTCCAGTCACCCCGACGGATAAAAGACTGTCGTGATTTTTCGCGACAGTCTTTTATTATTTCCAGAATAGTGCAGCAACGTAATTACCGTACTCAAGAATTCACGCACCATATATCCATTATCAATGCACTTCAATACCAATCTGTCTTGACATAAAGCATAACACAACACCTTGCAAAACGTGCACGTGCCACTATTCAACCCTGAATCGGATCGCGCATGAGAACAATGGCAAACGTACACCGACAGCAACACTGAACCTCTCTATCCGGTAAATAGAGGCAAGACCATACCGCTGCCTCGACTAATATAATCTTAAAAAATATACGATTCCGGCATCAAACCATGATGCGCTCTTTATTGCCTCATTCTGCATAATGAAGAAGCCGTAGCAGCGCAACGGCTGTTATGTAAATTACAACAAGACATAAGGCAATCTGCATATTTTACCGTATCCTTCGGTTAGCGATTCATTTTGTGTCTGCCTGCCCCCTGTTTATCTTACAGCCTTACGCCAATATTATTCAGACAGCTGTCCGTCATTAGATGCGGCCATTCATCCGTTGACCTCGCTATCCTTCATAAACGTCACAATGCGAATGATGCTGGAAAGAGCATTTCATTACAGTCTATTCTTCCACTGCCCGATAGTTAATGTAGTTTTGAGTGACATGCAAAAGAGTCATATCGTATACACGTTTTCGGACATTTTCTCAGCTCACGACCTACATCAGGTCTCTCCACATTGCTTGCAAAACACGCATTAAGCCACAAGCTATAAACTCATATAGCCTCTATCAGCTACGTCCCAACGAAACAATTTTTCAATTTTCAGATTCAATCCAATAAAAAAACGGACCGACTCCGGGCTTGGAATCGGTCCATTTGTAACATTCGTCTTTATAATCAGACTCCAGACAAACTCTCCCTACTCGATCGGACGGCCTGTCTTGAAGTCGTAAAAGGTTTGCCTCATAAGGTCGGCTATCGACAATTGATACGACGTGAATGCACTCAGATGCGACAGATATGCATTATTGAGACGTTCGCGGTCGAGAGTCATCGTCTGGCTGTCAATATCGCCGTCGTAAAAACGCTTAAGAGTAATCTCGAAACTCTTCTCGGCCACCATAAGACTCTTCTCAAGAATCTGCAGGCGCTTCAGATTAATATTGATGCTGGCGACCAGGTTGCGGACTTCGCGGGCGATATCGCGTTTATTCTGCTCCTGGCTAAGGAGGCTTTGTTCCAGACGAGCCTCACTGATTTTAACCCTAGCCTTGTTCTGCCCCCAGTCGATAATCGGAACACTGATCGTAAGACCTATATTGTAACTCATGGGACGGTCCGAGAAATTATTGAACATATCCGACAAGGAATTCCCGTACGAATAGCTGAATGGGCTTTTATCGGTTCCCATTTTACCGAATTCAGCGACGAGCGAAGCCTGCGGCATTCCTTCGGCTTTCTGCTGTTTCAGATTCAGGCGATTCTGCTCTATGACTATCTCCTGTTCACGTATTTCGAGCCGGTTTTCGAGTGCCAGTTTCACTGCGAGAGCCTCGTCAATATCAACAATATCGTATGACAGGTCATTCTGCAAAACGACACTGTCGGCTTCGTTAAGTTGCAAAAGATCTTTAAAAGCACTCGTAGTTTCCAGTTCATCCAAGACAGCCTGATCGTAACTGCTCTGAACCTCAGCCAGATCGACCTCCATCTGCAATGCATCCACTTCGCGGATAAGCCCTGCTTCGTATTTTTGAGTAGCCATCTCGTAAGCCTCCTGCTGACGCTGAAGATTCAGCTTGGCTATCTCCGTACGCTTTTGACTGGCCAGAAGGTTATAATAAGAACTGCTGACGGAATACACCAGGTCCAGTTCGTTGCGTTTATACGATTTGGTCGCCTGTTCGTAATCGAGTTTGGCGCGAGTGAGATCGGCTTTCAAGGCATTATAGCCATAAAGAGCGTCGATAGGCTGGCTCAAACCGAACTTGACGTCCAATATTCCGTTGCGGTCCTTGAAATTATAGTCGTTGGTCAGGTTGTAACGCGTTCTCAGATAGATCTGGCCGTTCGTCGGCAGAGGCTGCGTGATCTGCAGGTTCCCCGACATATACAGCGATTTGGACGAAGCAAAATATATTTCGTTTCCTATGATATTCCCCTGATCGTCCTTTATGGGGGTTGTATTCTGAGAAACGCTTTCATCATACAACGGCAAGGTAGCATCAAAAGTCACCCTTGTTCTGAGTCGTCCTATGGCAACCTTATAGTTTTGGGTCGCGATCTCCATCGTATATTTCAGGTCCTGCATCCTGTAACTACGCTCTTTTGCCATGTCGATACTTCTATCCAGTGAAAGAAAATAGATCTCCTCTCCGGATACCGGCACACACGAGACGATCAAAAGTATTGCCGTAATTATTTTTTTCATAAGTATATTGTCTTTGGAAATTATTTGGCTATCGTGGGGTTGGGATTTATGGTATCGGAGGATATCATCCCGTCTTTTATAAAAATGTTGCGGTTAGCGTAATTTGCAATATCCTGTTCATGGGTAATGACGATGATAGTGTTTCCCTCGCTGTGCAGATCGTGGAAAAGTCTCATCATCTCTTCTCCGGTTTTCGAATCGAGTGCTCCGGTCGGTTCGTCGGCCAGAAGAATGCCTGGATTGGTCACCAAAGCCCTTGCAACGGCTACCCTCTGGCGCTGGCCACCGCTGAGTTCGCTCGGTTTATGATCCATCCTGTGTGCAAGCTGCACCCTTTCGAGAGCCTTTATGGCCCGGTCGTGGCGTTCTGCCGGTGCTACACCGGCATACACCAACGGGAGTTCCACGTTCTGCAACGCATTCAAACGGGGCAGCAGATTGAAGTTCTGGAAAATGAATCCGATCTCTCGATTGCGCATGGTCGAAAGTTCATCGTCGTCGAAAGCGCTAACGTCGGTGCCGTTAAAGTAATAATGTCCGCTTGTAGGGGTGTCGAGACATCCCAAGATGTTCATAAGCGTAGATTTGCCAGAGCCGGAAGGGCCCATGATGGCAACGTATTCGTTCTTGTCTATGGCGAGATTTATTCCCTTCAGAGCAGGAACCACTATGTCATTTCCCAGGGAATAATCCTTAGTCATATTTTTTATTTCGATAAGCATATTGGTGGCGGTGTTTATTCGTAACGTATCGAGTCTACAGGTTTAAGATTGGCGGCATTCTTGGCCGGCAGCCATCCGAAACTGATCCCGACTACAACTGAGAATGTAAAAGCGACTACAATGGAATAGAGTCTTATGTATGTGCTCACGTCAGTGAACGAAGAGACTACCAGCGAGAGCGTCAGTCCCAGTATGACACCTATAAGTCCGCCGACGATACTTATCACAACAGCTTCGGTGACGAATTGGCTCATAATGTCGGCCTTGCGGGCACCGATAGCGCGGCGAATCCCGATCTCACGTGTACGTTCGGTAACCGTCGCCAACATGATGTTCATAATTCCTATACCACCCACTACCAACGAGATCGCTGCGATCGCCCCGAGCAGAAGGTTGAAGATCTGACGCTCCTTCTCCTCCTGTTTAAGCAGTTCGTATGGGATAACTATGTTATAATCCTCCTGTTTCCAGTGATGCCTCTTGAGAATCTCGTCTATGAGTTTCGAGCTTTCCACAAGTTTTCCGGAACCGTCCATCTGCACGGTTATCTGCTGTATCTGGCTGGTGAGCGTATTCGTAGGCTTGAACCTGTTGAGAAAAGTGGTCAAAGGGATATAGACATCGGTATTCATATCGCGTGCAGCCAATTCTCCGACCGTTTCCGTAAAAAGGGTTTTCGACTGGAGTACACCAACTACCTCGAGCCACTGATCTTCTATCTTGACCATCTGTCCCAATGGATTCTCGCTCTGAAACAACGAGTTGGCTACACCGGCACCGATAACGCACACCTTGAGTCTTTCATCGTATTGACGTTGGGTGATGACTTCTCCTTTGTCAACCTTGAGGTTCATCATGGGCAGAAAATCGGCCGTAACCCCTATAACCGTTGATTTGACCGTCTTGTCCGTATACTTGACCTCGGCGCTGAGTTCCGCCTGGCCCGCGACCTTATCCACACCAGGCACCACATCCATGATAACAGCTGCATCGTTCAGCGAGAGGCCGGGAGAGAATCTTGCGCGCACCTCTTCGAGTTCGGCATCCGAAAGGTTCTTCTCTCTGATGATTATATTATTGACCCCGAGATCCTGATATTTAGCAATAGCTTCACGTTTGGCACCCTCGCCTATCGACAACATGGCAATCACCGAGGCAACCCCGAAAATTATCCCGAGCATCGTCAGGAAAGAGCGCATTTTATGATCGGCGAGTGCGCGTACCGCAAGTGTTATATTTTCTGAAAACTGCATATTCCGTACTATAAGAATTCACAACTCACTGTCATACCAGGCTTTAACCTGTCATCCGACACGAGCAGCTTCACTTCGACATCGAAAACCATCTGTTTAAGATCGGAACCTGGCTTCTGGTGGCATAATTTGCCGACGTAGGATATCTCTCCGTCGAACACCACATCATGCATGGCATCAAGACGAACGGCTACTTTTTGTCCCTTATGGATCTTCAGAAAGTCTATTTCGTTGATATAAGTTTTGACTTTCATCCATCGCAGGTCGGGTACAACCGCTATCATGTTCCCTGAATATATCTGATCGCCTACCTTGACGAACTCGCGGTTTCTCCAATTGTATTGCACCTGGAAAACGCCTGGAATCGGTGTTCTCAGGGTGAGTTGCCCGAGAAGCTGTTCCGCTTCCGCTATATCGTCCTTGGTGCGTTGGATCTGGATTTCCTGTCTTTTAAGGTCGATGTTCTCGATGATCTGGTTCAATTCGATTTTGCGCATCTCTTTCTGGAGATTGATCTCGGCCTGCTGGAATTCCAGCTCCTTGATGCGGCGGGCACGTTCCGACTCGAAACGCGAGGCTTCGAACTCCATTTTCTTGAGTTCGAACGAGGCAAGTTGCGTCTGACGGTTAGCCTCTTGTGAGCTTCGGGTATTCGCCTGTGTAAGTTTCAGCTTTTCAAGGGCAGCAATTTGTGTCTCAAGTGTCGTTTCCTTATCCGAGATATATTTCAGTATATCGGTAGGATCGAGCTGAATAACGGAATCCCCTTCGTTGACTATTGTGCCATGTTCTTCCAGTCCTATTATCTTGAGGCTGCTCCAACGGCCGAGTCGAGGCATCACAAAAGAATAAGAGTTGACAGCTTCGAGATAACCGGTTTCGATTATGGTCTTGCCGTCAGCCTTATCCTCAGCGCTTTTCTCGACCGAACCGCCGCATGCGCACATCGCTGCAAAGACAAAAAACGCGGCTACATATGAATAGATCCTTTTCATGATTATGCCCCCTGCGATGTTTGCGATGTTTGTTCTTCGGTTGTCTCTTCTTCAGTTGCAAACGGGTCTATCAGAGCTACCTCGTCCTTCTCGGACAATCCTTTGGTAATAACCACATAGTCATTATTGTGTTGTCCTATCTCCACGTTCACTTTTTCATATCCGGATGCACGTTTTTTATAGACGAAATTAGTACCGCCCTCGGTCATAAGGGCATCTACCGGTATGAACAACACGTCGTCCAGTTTGTCTATGAGGATACGGCAACTGACAGTGTTGCCCGGCGACAATCTTTTATCCGTTTCGTCGAGTATGACCTCGACCGGAAATACCTTCGACTTATTGTCTCTCGATTTATCTACAGCGAGGTTAGCCACCGTTGTCACATGTCCCTTAAAAACGCTCTCGGAAAATGCGTCGGGCCTTATCTCCACCTCAAGTCCCTTCTTTATCTTGGATATGTCGACCTCGTTTATATTTATGGTAGCCTTGAGTTTTGACAGGTCGGGCAGTCTCATCAGAGGAACGCCGCCCCATGTCTGGTCGCCAATCTGGTATTTTGTCCCCGTACTCCAGTTGTCTTCCACGATGACAAGTCCCGGATTGGGTGTTATGACATAAAGCATTTCCAACGCCTTCTTCGCCTGTCTGAGATATTCTCGAGACTGCTCTATCTGGACATTCTTCTGCTTCAGGTCTTCCAAGTGTATCTTCTTCTGGTTTTCGAGTTGTTCCCGGGATTGGTTAAGAGATATTTCTGCCTTCTCCAGAGCGATCTTTATCTCATCCCGCGCGACTTTCGACTCATACTCGGCCTGGTCATTCTTTATCTTAGCGATCTCGTGCGATATTTCCGTTATTTTGAGATCGGCAGTCATCTCTTCCATCTCCGAACTCTGCTGAGCCATAAGCTTTTCGAGTTCGGCGAGATTGAGATCCAACCGCTCTTCATAATCCTGTATGGAGGTTTCGACTCCAGAGGGATCGAACACAATAACCGTATCACCGGCCTGTACCTCAGCTCCATCGCTGACCATTTGCGATATCTTCAGATTGCCGTTGAGATATCTGTATTGTATTCTCGGCGAGGAGATGGTTATCGAATTGACCGCATCTATCTGGCCCTCTTCGTAAAGATCGATATAAAAAGTTCCCTTCTCTACCTTGGAATAGGGCACAACCCTTTCGTTCTCATCCTTACAAGCCGTCAATACCGAAGCTATCGACAACATTACAAATAAGGTCCCGGTGCGTCCGGGAGAAAATATATTCATGCCTCAATTATTAGTTTATCGTTATGTTTATATTGTTTTCCTGAGTTGTTCCGTCACTATACTCGCCATCCGATTGATTGGAATCTATGACCGGACCATCCAATGGACTTTCATACTTCTGTACTATGGAGTCTGGAAGCATGACACGATTTCTGATTTCATTATCTCTTGGACGTATAAGTGCTATCTGCTCGCCACCATTCAATCCGGCTGCGATGACCACCTCTTTATTGGATGAAATGCCAGTTACGACCTGCCGCATTTCGAACCCTTTTTTGTCGTTTTTAACAAATACCGTTTTAATGCTATCCTCATTGAATAGCGCCACCTGAGGAATGAATACCGTGTCTTTCATCTCCTGCACCATGATGTTGCATACGGCAGTGAACCCGGGCTCGAGCATTACGGAAACACTGTCGAGAGAAGCCTCGACATCATAGAGTTTAACATTGGATCCTCGTGTAGCCGGCTTCCACGTTTTGCTCTTCTTGACGATCTTGCCAAACCCAATCCCGCCCGGAATGGCATCGAACATATATACGACACTGTCGCCTTCGTTCATCGCATTATAATTGCTTTCCGGAGCAAAGATTTTTATTTTCATTTCATCCATATCGGGCATCGTGACAACGGTGTATCCGTTCCACACGTTATCGCCCACCTTGAGTTTGTCCCATGATGACGATGATTCGGCCTTGATAGCCAGTCCCTTTTTGGGAGCCAATATAACCAGGGCGTCAATCCGTTCTTTAACATCGTCCAGTTGCCTATTTATATTATTCAACTCCACATCATATCGGTTCAGCTGGGTCTTCTGCAGTATCGGGGTTAACTTGAACTTTTCTTCGAGTTTTTTTCTTTCCAGCGAAACTATGGCCAATTCAAGCTCCTTGATTTTTCTCTGTGCGCTCGGAAGATATTGCAACTGGAGAGAGTCCAGTTGTGCGAGTTTGGCCTCTGCGGCATTGGTCAGGAATTGGGATTCGAGCAGTGCGTTGTCCATTTCATACGAGACGATCGTCTTGGCAAGTTCTGCTTCGACCTCTTCGAGCCGAAGCAATATGCTTTCGTATCTGGATTCGAGATTTGTATCTTCGATTACGCAAAGGGTATCGCCTTCCTCAACCCATGTACCATCGTCGACGATGTAGGTAATAAATCCGTCAACACGTGGCGGACATACAATATTTTCAAAAGAGACAGGCTCCACTACCCCGTCTACTCTCAATACATACTGAAAATCGCCGCGCTCGACAATGTGCGTCGGAATCTCTGAACCGTCAGGCGAACAGGCACACATCAAAATGCCCGACAAAGCGACTATGACAGATCTACTAAAATTCAATTTTTATAGGTTAGTTAAAAAAACAACGGAAAGGCCTGCACAAGAACCATGAAAGCCCTTCCCGGATTAACAGAGCGCAAGATACTTCAATAATGCGTCAATTCCAACAATTAAAAGTATTAAAAATATTCTTTTTTGAACAATTTGTTTTCACAGGATGGGAACATACACATCCTGCAAATATTACATGCACACCAAACCAATAACGACGCAAAAAGAAAATTATTAATCAAAATAAAAAATATTGTTCACGGATGGATATTTCCCATCTTTTTAGCAAAAGTATTGGAAGTAATTGCTTTTACTTCCTATCTTTGTCTGGTTCAACGTCGCAAGCATACTTCACGACACTAACCGAAAATCTATGATTTTCCACCACAAGCTATTAACCGACACCCTGAATTCGACGCCACACAAAAACCAAATGCCATGACTACCAAACACTTCATTCTGCCATATTCCATATTGGGAACACTCGGGATTCTGCCATCGTGCGAACAAGTCAAGGCCGACAACAGGCCTAATATTCTCGTCATATTAGCCGACGACCTCGGATACTCCGACCTTGGCTGTTACGGAGGGGAGATCGACACCCCAAACCTCGATGCCCTCGCTGAAAACGGAATCAGATTCAACTCCTTTTACAATACCAGCCGCAGTTGTCCTACGCGCGCATCCCTGCTTACGGGACTCTACCAGCACCAGGCAGGCATAGGAAGAATGACATTCAACGACCATTTGCGCGGCTACGAAGGTACGCTTTCCCACAACGCCGTAACGATAGCCGAAGTCCTCGGCGAAGCAGGCTACAACACGGGAATGGTCGGCAAATGGCACGTCGCCGAAACTCCGCTTAAACCAGACCAGCGTCAATGGCTCGCCCATCAGGTGTACTATCCGGAATTTACGGACAAGGCCAACTATCCGACACACAGAGGATTCCAGGACTTTTACGGGACCATATACGGTGTAGTGGACTATTTCGACCCGTTCAGCCTCGTCAATGGAGAAGAGCCCGTACGTGAGGTTCCATCCGATTATTACATAACCAACGCCCTGTCCGACTCCGCATCATCTTACATCGACCGCTATGCCAAATCGGACAAACCTTTCTTCCTCTACCTGTCATATACTGCTCCTCACTGGCCGCTGCACGCTCTTCCGGAAGATATAGCCAAGTACGAAGACACATACAAGGTGGGCTGGGAAGAGATACGCAACCAACGATACGAACGCATGAAGGAACTCGGAATATTCCCGGGTCAGGACAACTACCTGAGCAAACGCCAATTCAACGACAAATGGGAAGACAATCCGACAAAAGAATGGGATGCCAGAGCAATGGCCGTCCATGCCGCCATGGTCGACCGGATGGACAAGGGGATCGGTAAGGTGATAGATGCCCTGCGCAGAAACGGAATGCTCGACAACACGCTCATCATCTTCATGTCAGACAACGGATGCAGCAACGAGGATGCCCAAAATTATGCACCCGGCGAAAACGACCGCGGAGACATGACACGCGACGGACGAAAGGTCGTATACCCGAGACAGAAAAAGGTTCTGCCCGGTCCTCAGACCACATACGCCTCCATCGGAGCACGGTGGGCAAATGTGGCCAACACACCTTTCCGCTTCTGGAAAGCCCAGCAATACGAGGGCGGCATCTGCACCCCAATGATAGCGCACTGGCCCAAAGGGATCGCAAAGAAATACAACGGCTCGATAAACGCCTCTCAGGGACATGTCATGGATATCATGGCCACCTGTGTAGACCTTGCCAAAGCCGAATATCCGTCCGAATACAACGGCAATGAGATCATCCCGATGGAGGGCAAGAGTCTCAAACCCATTTTCAAAAAAGGAACCCGCGAAGGACACGAATATATAGGATTCGAACATTTCAACCAAAGGGCATTCCTCGCAAGCGACGGTTGGAAAATCGTAGGACCCGGCGTTCGTGCAAAGTGGGAGCTCTACAACCTCAACAACGACCGCACCGAAATGCACAACGTAGCCGACCAATACCCGGAAAAAGTAGCAGAACTGGCCAAAGCCTATGAGGAATGGGCGGAAAGATGCTTTGTAGTACCTTATCCCGGACAAAAACAAGACGAACAAGGCCAATAAAAAAACAAATATTTTTTTACGAACCACTAATCAATCACCATTCAACAAATGAAAAGAACAATTTTCAGTATTATGCTTGCCGCCTTCGCAGTCGTTGGCGTGGCAAACGCCCAATGGGCACCTGCAGGCGACAGGATCAAAACCAAATGGGCCGATAATATCGATCCGGACAACGTACTCCCAGAGTATCCCCGCCCCCAAATGACCCGTTCCGACTGGGAAAATCTCAACGGTCTTTGGGACTACGCTATCCGAAACAAAGGCGAAGAACAACCGACAACGTTCGATGGCAAGATTCTCGTTCCGTACCCGGTTGAATCGTCACTGTCGGGTGTAATGAAAAATGTCAGCGACCAACAGGAACTGTGGTATAACACTACTTTCGAAGTGCCGAGAAAATGGAGAGGCAAAGACCTGATCCTGCATTTCGGCGCAGTAGACTGGAAAGCTGATGTTTTCGTAAACGACAAACTCGTCGGCACACATACCAACGGCTATGTTCCATTCTCGTTCAACATAACGCCTTTCCTCCAAGGCAGAGGCAAACAGAAACTCACCGTACGCGTTTGGGACCCGACGGACAAAGGCTACCAGGCACGCGGTAAACAGATCCACAACCCTCACGGAATATGGTACACCCCCGTAACCGGTATCTGGCAGACAGTGTGGATGGAACCGGTTGCAAAGACCCACATCACCAACATCAAAACCATTCCGAACCTCGACGACAAGAACTGGGCAGTTACTGTCAGCGTGGATAACGCCCAGGAAGGCGATATGGTTGAGGTAGCCATCATGGACGGAGACCAGCAGGTAGCCGTAGAACGTGCAACTCCCGGCACCACAATGCTCGTCAAGATCGAAAATCCGAAACTCTGGTCACCGGATTCCCCGTTCCTCTACGACATGAAAGTAAGCGTTGTGAACGACGGCAAGAAAGTAGACGAAGTAGGTTCCTACACCGCCATGCGTAAAATCTCAAAGAAACGCGACAAAAAAGGCATCTACCGCATGGAACTCAACAACAAACCGCTCTTCCAGTTCGGTCCGCTCGATCAGGGTTGGTGGCCCGACGGACTTTACACACAGCCATCGGACGAAGCCCTCGTATTCGATATCCAGAAAACGATCGACCTCGGTTACAACATGATACGCAAACACGTGAAGGTTGAATCGGCACGTTGGTATTACTATTGCGACAAAATGGGTATGCTCGTATGGCAGGACATGCCAAACAGCAGCGCCGACAAAAACGGAGACGCACGTTGGGAAAAGAACACATTCATGGGTGGCAAAGATGCCGTACGTTCAGAAGAGTCCAAAGCAAACTACCGCAAGGAATGGAAAGAGATCATGGATTACTGCATGTCTTTCCCTTCGATAGTGGTATGGGTTCCGTTCAACGAAGCATGGGGACAATTCGATACAGAATCGGTTGCAAAATGGACCAAGGAATACGATCCTTCGCGTCTCGTTAACCCTGCCAGCGGCGGCAACCACACCAAGGCAGACGATATTCTCGACACGCATGAATATCCGAACCCACGCATGGTCCTCTACAACGGCGAAAAAGTAAACGTACTCGGTGAATACGGCGGTATCGGCTATGCGATAGAAGGCCACACATGGGTAGACAGCAAAAACAACTGGGGTTACTCAGGCCTCAAGAAAGATGCCGATGAACTGACCGAAGAATACCGCAGGTATGCCGACATGCTCAAAGAATTTATCAAGGTCGCATACGCCGGCGCAGTTTACACTCAGACGACTGACGTGGAAGTCGAAGTCAACGGCCTCATCACCTACGACCGAAAGATCGTCAAAGTCGATGAAAACAAATTCAAAGAGATAAACCAGAGCGTTATCAACTCGATGAATGAATAAACATTCTCTTGAATAGCAGAAACAAAACCCGCCGGACTTTGGAGCCCGGCGGGTTTTGTTTTACAATAGAACGCTCAAGCAAAACATCTTCAGCCACAATAGTACATATAAAAAAACATCCTGACCCACAAAACTTCCCGACAAGGTCCGATCGGCAATGACAGTATTACACATAACATTATCAGGTGTTACATAACAAAAACAGACCCCACGGAATATGAATTCCGTGGGGTCTGTTTTTAATTCTCACGCGCGTTTGAGAATTATTCAACGGCAGAAACCTTCAATTTACCGGACTTGTTTGTAGCGGGCAGAATTATTTCCACCATTCCGGGATAATATGATTCCACCGACACTGGCTTGCCCGCAAAAGAGCCCGCATACTTGTGTGCAGGGTTCATTATGAGGATCATAGTGCGCTCATGAGGCCTGGTCGCATCATCGAACGAAAGGCGAGCTTCATAATTCGTGAAATCATCATCAAACTCGTCCTCGTCAATCCAAATCTCGAATCCGGCCGAAACTTTACCTATCTTATAGTAAGCGGCGTACCAGTTGAGAAGATTCGACGAGAGTCCGGAGAACTGATGCCATCCTGCACCGCGTTCAGAAGATATTATGAAATGCTCAAATGTATGGTAACTTGCCGAACACTCTTTTTCCCATGTCTTCATGGCCGTAGAAGCAACCTTATAGGCCTCTTTTCCCCTGCCGTTGTCGAGCAGCGCCTTCCATATTACCCACTGGTGCGGGAACCATACGGCACCGTTCCAGTAACCGTCCTCCCTGTAATAAGGGGCCGACTGATCGACCGTCGATATACCCACATCAGTCCAAAGTTCTTCATCGGAAAAGATGTGTCCTATCAACTTCTCGGTCTGTTCCTCCGTACACATCCCGGCTGCCAGCGGCGACACTCCGTCGAGACCCTTGTTGAAATTCGTGCCGTCATCGTAGCGGTATATGCCCGTCGGATTGCCTTCGTCATCGTGGAGTACGTAACTGAAATATCCGGCATCCGGATCCCATGAATATTTCTGAAGGGCATTACCAAGAGTGTCGATTATCCCATCGTAATATTTCACATCCGCTTTTTCGCCGAGCTCACGGGCGGCAAGCCTCAATATTTTAGCCGCGCGCAGATAGTAGGCAGAGGTCACAACGGGAGTGACATCACGTGTCTTGCGCGCCTTTTGCGGCGGATAGTCGTCCCAGCCGCCCGAATTGTAGAAATAATCCCAAGAGCGCAGAAGGCCCGAACCTTTCATTTTCGTAGACGAGTAGGGCTTGTTCCCAACCATAAAGTCGAAAAACTGCTTTAGGCGCGGATAGAGCACCGCCATCGAATCGCGCGGCATATCGTTGTTCCACAGGTCGATGAATGCGAACATCTGGATTGGCAGCGGAGTCCCATGATGTATGAAAGCCGATTCGCTTCCCACGGGCGTGGTATATGCTTTCACCGTTTCGTATGCCTTTTGCGGATCGACATCTATAAGACCCAGCGAAATGAAACCCGAATCCCATGTGTAGAGACTGTTCCAGTTCATGCCGGGTGTAAAGTGCCTTATGAACTGTCGCTGGGTGTAGACCGGATAGACTATATTCGACAGAATAGTAGCCTGGAGAAGCCGGTTGCCGAACTTGTAGGCCTGCGATTCGGGCAGATAATTGTCTTCAGCATCTGACTTTCTCCCGATACGGGCCACAAAACTGTCCTGTAAATCATGGAAATCCTGCATATCCTTCGCCACCTCGTCCTTTGTACCTGTCGAGAGCAGCGTATACAACACCTCTTCCGAGTGTGGAGCGATTACGATCGGTCGCAGGAAAGCGTTCGTATAATGCCACTGTCTGTCGCCCCACAACGTACTCGACACATGATCGTGGACTTTTTTCCTAAAAAACGACTCCAGTTCGCTGTTCTGTATCTCACGTATCTGCGACATCTCGAAATTCCACGACACGCCATAATAATTTTCCGAATCGGCATATTTGAGTATGAAATCCTGCCGATTCTTTCCTCTGGTAATAGACGGCACAAAAGGAATATTGCGCGAAACTACCTTTAAGGATTTGAAATCTTCTGTCTTGCCGATGAAAAAACCGTCCAGTTGCATACCCTTGCCACCTTGTGAAACGAGTTCCAATTCGTAACTGCCAGGAGCGTTTACGGCATAAGGCACCTCGAGAAATGTAAAATCTTCTATGCCCTCGAAATTGATGGGCCCGTTTATGAGACCGCTTGCATCGTAGGTTACCTTATCGCCACGGTGCATCTTGAATCTGAATGCAATTGTACCGCTCTCCTGCCCTTCGGGAATGTCGATCTTATATACGAGTCTGTGCCCCTTATCTTTTCCGAGGTCGCGAGCCAGCACCGAACCGTCGAGCGACTGCGATGTCCTCTCCTCATTGCGGTTCAATCCGTCGTAAACCAACCCGTATTGCGGAGTTTTTTTCACAGGCTCGTTCACAATGTAATGCACGGCATTGTGCCATCTCAGGTTTTCGGCACCCTCGGCCTTGACGACAGGTTCCCTCTCAGGATAATCGATGTAGGCGATATTGTTCATTACGAGGTTCTGGTTCATATCCGTGTTGTTCACACAACGCATCTCCACGAGTGTCCTTTGCTCATCGAGTATATGATAGGTAACATCCACATATACCCGGTCTTTCCACTCCAGTTCATAACGGTATGTGATGCGATCCATCTCTGGATTTATCTCCCACGGATAGTAGGACGACTCGAACAGGACGTGCGGTACCAACTGGTGGTTGCGGTAATATCCGGGCATAACCGAGAAATCGAAACGGACACCCCTGGCCATATCGGGTATATGCGAGATTCCCGCATAGCGTTTGGTATAAGGGCCCCATGCACGCAACGACCTTATGTCGTGATTATTGTCGTTGTCGACTATCCCCTGGCAAAATACCGGGCATGTACAAAAAACCGCCAATAAACTCAGGCATAATTTCTTCATAGCTTGTAAATTTAGTTTGGGGTTGAAACCGTTATGAATGTTAAATATACGAAAATATCGGATAGCGCAGGCATAGGCAGCGCAGTTACTGCGTAATATACCCTTCGTAGAGTTTTGCCTTTCCCCGGTCTCCGAGTTTGCGATAAGTGTCGGACAATCGCCTGAACATTTTGTTCTGGGCCGATTTCTCCGTCAATCCGTTTCTCATATAGAGCCTTATCAGGTTGTCGAATCCGGTCTGATTCAGTATATCCAGGTCCATCATGCGCTCGTAGGTATCCTCAGCCATATCGTAGTCTCCCATCACCAGGAATATGCGGGCCTTGAGGTCATACGCCTCCTTGAATCTCAGATTGTATGCTATCATTTCGTCCAGCATGGCAATCGCACGTGGATAGTCTTCGATTATGTAATATATGTTGGCCGCTATATATTTCTGTGTTTGGCGGTTAGGCTCTATCTCCATATACCTGTCAAGATACAACAACGCGCTGTCGGCCTGAGTCTGCATAATAAACGTATTGGCCATATTGGCAAGTGCGACCTCGTTGTACGGATCATTGTTCAATGCCTTGTGGTAATACAGGCGGGCCGTATCCAATTCACCCACCTCGAAATTATGGAATCCCTCAAGATTGGACTTGTCTTCCCGTCGCAGGATCACGGCGATGGGCTTACCGTCGACATCTATGGTGTGCACCGTATTTTTAGGAGGGAAATGCGGTCCCAGCAGACGTTCGGGCGTTATACCCGTCACGGTGAATATGGCATAGTCCCAATCGACATTATCGCGTTCGTACCAGCGGGCAAATACAACTTCGAAATCATCGAGATGGTTGCGGAAATAATATTGCACCGAGGCAAGATGGAAAGCCGCCACCTTGATCTTATCCCCGGTTTCGAGACCGTTGCGTTCGGCGTTGCGGATAACCCATTCGGAAGCCTCTCTGGTCGAATTATGATAGTAGTCCATCTCGTACCTGCCGTATGCCTTCGAGGTCCCGCCTATCAATTCGTTGAAGTAGACATATTCATAGGGATGGTTCCGTAAAACATGACGCAAAGGCAGCAACAGCAAGAGTCCCAATACGCTCCAGGTTGCGATCTTCACCCATCTTTGCCGGAAGCGGACTACAACACTCTCGAAGCCGACCGTCGCCATCATCACCAGGAACGGATATGTAAACAGAACATGTCGCCACCCTCCGTAAACATTGGCCTTGATCCACATGATGTAAATTATGGGGAAAGCGAAGGAGAAAATCATAATAATCATCGCCAGCGGCCCCAACCTCCTGTAAGCCTGCGGGGAAAACACCAAGAACAACAACACACCTGCCAATACGGCAAGAGGAGTGCTTATCAGGATATATTTCAAATGGTAATACACGGGCATACTGTCCGACAGTAACGATTTACCATCGAATATCTGCCTCATTGCGATGCTGAAGTCGGACATCAGATCGAGTGCCTTGAACGGATTGGTGAATGGCGCCTGCAAAGCGTATGGCCACCAAAGAAGGCCCAGCATATAACCGACAAACGAAACTCCAGCCAGAACACCAATCAGTTTGAGAGCCTGCTTCCAGTAATTCCAACTTGCAATCCGCTTGATCGGGGCTGTGAACAGAAACCACAACCCGACGAACATGAACATATAGGGTATGAGCACCAATCCTCCGATCCGGACGCTGTTGGCCAGTGCTATCGCGAGTGCCATATAGACAAGTCGCCGCCATTTGATAACCGGCAACTCCCTGCAAAACAGAAAAATCTGGAATATCGCAAGTACATACCCCAACGCGAAAGGAATATCTTTCGGATTATTCAACGAGTGCCCGAGAAACCGGGGTGACAAAAAAAGAAGTATCATCCCCAGAATCCCCGCTCTCCATCCACAGAGCCTGACAAGAAATAGACCCGTCACCAATATGACCAACCAGCCCACCACGGAGTTCATCAGATGGCGCGCCTCATAGGGATTATCGACACCCAACCAACGGTTGACCACATATGTCAGGTTGTCGAACGACTGTCCGTGGAATCTCATCAAGGATGGGTCGTCCTCACCAGTCCCGTCTGCAGCTTCCCGGTCGCCATATACATAATAATTATATACCGCTTCGGCATGTTCGTAACTGAGCGTATCGTCGCCGGACATGCCAGCCTGCCGGCTCATGAGACACATAAGAACCAACAACGCAACAGTCAAACCGTAGAAACACAACCGGAGAATCCTATTCTCTCGGCTCTCATCATGCGGTAAGAGAAGATCCCTCAGAGGACGGTGAAATGACACTTTTGTCCTTTTGGAGATAGATATCTGGGGGATTTGCCGCATATCCGGGGCATTATTTCCGAGAGAGACTGCCATAATATTTACTCAAATAATTTAAAAAAACTCCTGCCCGACGACATATTTTCTTTCGGGCAATCCAACGTTTTCATGTTTGAATCGCCTCGTTATCCACTATGATGTCCGGGATTTGATATCTCGTATCCGGCCCGGTCTGCCGAATGCCGGAAAAAATATCCATCCACAGATGAAAACCTAATTAGCAAATATAATGAACAATAATAGACATCGTAGCGATTTTCCGATTCAAGATGTTCGAATCCCGTATAAATATCGGGAAACATCTCCTTGTTGTGATGCCCATTCAAACAATGCGGCTACGATTTGCGGCATTAGGTGCAGACAAACATATGATGCCGCATACAAGTTATCCGGATACAAAAAAGAAGCATCCAAGATGGATGCTTCTTTTTTTCAGACCGAAATGTCTTTGCGGTATGGACGGGACTCGAACCCGCGACCTCCTGCGTGACAGGCAGGCATTCTAACCAGCTGAACTACCACACCGTTTATTGTGCGACATGTCCGGTCAAACCTCAATTTCCCAATCTCTCCTCATATCCTCGCTTTCGGTGTGCAAATGTAATAATAAAAAACAAACCTGCAAAAAAAACACAAAAATATCCGGATATTATTCCGTTTTTTTCGAAGCCGGCTCGAAAAAGGAAAACCTGACACTTCCGTAGATACGCTCCCCGGCAAAACCATGGCGACCACTAAGATCCTTGTCCTTAGAATGTTCGAAAACAAGAATACCTCCGTCTCGCAAAAGATCTCGCTCCATAACCAGATCTATGACCTCCTCGGCTCCTTCGAGATCATACGGCGCATCCGAGAATATTATATCGAATTTTTGCGGAGTACTCTTCAAATAGAGAAAAACGTTAGCCTTTACGACATGCAGATTGCCGAATCCGAATTTTCGTGCCGTTTCACGGATAAAATTATAATGAACCGGGTTGATCTCGACAGACGTTACATTGCCTGCCCCCCTCGATGCGAATTCGTATGATATGGAACCCGTACCGGCAAAAAGGTCGAGAACATCCGCACCTTCAAAATCATACATGTTCCCCAAGACGTTGAAAAGGTTCTCTTTGGCGAAATCCGTCGTCGGACGCGCCCTGAGATTTTTGGGAGGTGTGATGATCCTGCCTTTGTGTGAGCCGCTAACTATTCGCATCTGGTTTTCCTAAAGTACTTTTGCAGCAAATGACATACTTCCGACGCCCCGTTACCCCGCACATATAATTTGCTCTTATGCAGTCCGAAATTCTGGTCCAGAACCGACATGTAATACAGTATGTCGGCCGGTGCAGACCACTTCATAACATCCGAATGAAGCCATGCTCCGCTTTTCCTCTCAAAAACCGTGACATAAACATGTCTGGGAGTCAAATACAACGCAGCGGCACGCCTGCGACCAGAACCGTATTTATCCATTAATCCATTGTTTATCCCGAATGGAGAGGCTATCACGATCTCACCGAACGACTCGCGCAGAATATCCGAAACCCGACGATCATAAACCATAATTACACTTATGCCTTGACATATATCGACGTAAATGGCATCCTCGGCATCTTCGAGAACGATATTATTATCAGCGAGCAATTTTCCCAATGTATCGCCCGACGCGTATTCTGTAGGAACAGGTATCGTCCGCAAAGTATCGACATATACTTCGGTCATCAGACACTCTCCTACGGTTTTCTTTATGAGGGATACGCCATCGTTCAGATTTTCCGCCACAGACTTAGCCCTATCGAATGCAAATTCGCTCTCCGGAGACACATCCCATAAATCCCGCTTTACCGGCTTATCCTGCGTCGCGGCCCGCACGACACCCGTAGTCCAAAAAGAAAGTCCATCCGGAGAAAGCCGGATGGACAATATTTTATTTTGCTGCATTATTTTATTCCCAGTTTCCGGCATCATTGGATGTTCTGGTCATATCGCCTACTTTGATACCCGGATAACGCCCCATTTCGTTTTCCCTGGCTATCAGATTGATAAGTTCCTGTTCATTCAGGTCGCGCAGGTAAGATTTAAACGGAGCGCGGCATTCGAACACCGGCACATCAATTCCCGACTCGGTCATGACGCTACCGGCCTCAAGATAAAATTTCTGCGGTTCGCCGTAATATATCTCGCTGAAGGGAATATCGTTAAGTTTCATTACCTCTTCGGGCGTAAATTTTCTTGAAAATACAGTATCTATTACGGGGATCTTGAACTTTTCGAAATAGACCCTGCCTTCGGCCACGGCAACAGAGTCGTCGAACGAACCTATCCTGCGTTCTAATTCCAGCGAATCGTTCAGTATGAAATTGATCAGGGTATCGAACGACGGGGTATACATTTCATATTTCGATTTGTAGGCCTGCTGAGCCGAACGAATCTCCTTTATCTGTGCGATAACCGCCTGATCCCTGATTTTTCTTTCTTTATCGAATCCCAACGGCGTTGTAAACTGCCTTACAAGAATAACTACCAGTACGACAATAATTACCCCCAGAGCGATTGTTATGATCTGTTGTTTTTTCATTGGTATTTTTAAGTTAAGTTTGTAGCAAAATCGGGTGCTGATGCGCCAAATGTATGCTGAAAGAACACATAGCGTCCCAAATTTACAGTAATTTTGGATTCACACCAACTTTTGGGCAAAAAAAATCCATAGAATCCATGGCCTCATGGCTTGTCGACCCGCTATGGGAGCGTATCTTCATACTCAACGGGTATGCAGGCACGGGAAAAACGACTCTCATAGCCGCACTCGTACGGACATTGAAGGAGATGAAAATGAAGCCCGTACTGCTTGCCCCAACAGGTCGCGCAGCCAAAATAATGGGTCTCTATGCCGGCGAACACTCTTACACCATACATAAAAAAATATACCGACAGAAAAGCACATCCGATCCAGAGCCCGGCTTTTCTCTAAACTACAACAAGGAGCAGGATGCCGTATTCATTATAGACGAAGGGTCGATGCTGACAGACATGCCCGGCGAACACTCCATTTTCGGTACAGGGAGTCTGCTCGACGACTTGATACGTTTCGTGCGCTCGGGCAAACGCTGCCGACTCATGATCGTGGGCGACAATGCACAGCTTCCGCCCGTAGGTCACGACGACAGCCCCGCACTCAACCCGCTTTTCATGGAGCGTTACGGCGAAGTAGTCTACTCGTCGCTGGACGATGTCGTGAGACAGGACTCGCAATCGGGCATTCTGTTCAACGCCACGATGGTACGCTGTATGCTCGAGGCAGGCATCTACGAACCTCCTCTCTTCGACATGTCTTATCCCGACTTCAGGGCCATCGACGGCAGCGAATTTATCGAAGCCGTCGAGGAGTGCTATTCCAGATACGGCCGCGACGAGACAATTGTCATAACCCGCTCCAACAAACGTGCAGGACGTTACAACGAAGGCATAAGACGCAACATACTCTATGCAGAAGAGGAGTTGGAATCGGGCGACATGCTTATGGTTGTCAAGAACAACTATTACTACAATCCGAAAGAGGAAAACGGCATGGAATTCATTGCCAACGGCGACATAGCCAGACTGACCCGTCTTCGCCGCGTGGAGGAGCTCTACGGCTTCCGGTTCGCCGAGGCGCGGCTCGATTTTCCAGATTACGACAATACGGAAATCGAGGGGAAAATATTGCTCGACACGTTGACATCCGATTCGCCTTCGCTCACACGCGACGAAAGCAGTCGTCTGTTCTATGCCGTAGCCGAAGACTATGCCGACATTAAAAACAAGGCGAAACGTTACAAAAGCGTACGCGAGAACCCGCATTTCAACGCACTGCAGGTCAAGTTCGCCTATGCCGTCACATGTCACAAGGCCCAGGGCGGCCAGTGGAGTGCCGTATTCGTCGACCGAATGCTTTTCGGCGATGAACAAATGTCGTGCGACCTGATGCGCTGGCTATACACCGCACTGACCAGAGCTACGGAACGACTCTACCTGGTCAATTTCGACGAACGGTTTTTCGAACAGTCCCAATAATATAACATATTGACAAATATCATACACCTGCCGCATTCCATCCGACGAATCGTCACAATCAACCGTTGCTGTCCTCCGACTCGGGCTGTTCGACAGCAGACCCATCATTTTCCAGACGGAGTTCGACCAAACCGATTGTCTTTCCGAATATTTTCCGAAATTTGAGCTAAATTTGCATACAGGACAATGGAAAATCCCCAAAAAACAAAAGAGAAGAAATATGTCGAGACGCCGCTTATGAAGCAATATTATGCTATCAAAGCGGTCCATCCCGATGCCATACTGCTGTTTCGCGTGGGCGACTTCTACGAAACCTTCGGAGAGGATGCCATAAAGACCAGCAGTATAGTCGGCATCACCCTCACCCGCAGAGCCAACGGTGCTGCAAGTTTCGTGGAGCTTGCGGGATTCCCGTATCATGCTCTCGACGTATATCTGCCGAAATTGGTCCGGGCCGGAGAACGTGTGGCTATTTGCGAACAGCTCGAAGATCCCAAAAAGGTCAAAACAATAGTCAAGCGAGGCGTTATAGAACTCGTGACTCCCGGTGTCGCGCTTAACGACAACATACTGGCCGGAAAGGAAAACATGTTCCTGGCTTCGGTGTTTTTCGGAGACAAATCGACCGGAGTGGCCTTTCTCGATCTTTCGACAGGAGAATTCTACGCCGCCGAAGGCACCGACCAATATGTCGACAAACTCTTCTCCAACCTGCAACCCAAAGAGATAATATACCAGCGCAGTCGCGAGGGGCGGTTTATGCAGGCATTCGGCGACAAACACTATACATACAAACTCGACGAGTGGGTATTTTCGAAAGACCTCAACCGCGAAAAGCTATGCAAGCAGTTCGGCACCACGTCACTAAAAGGATTCGGCATAGAATCCATGCCGTCGGCCATTGCCGCAGCAGGAGCAATACTCTACTACCTGGAATTCACAGAACATAAAGACATAAATCACATTTCGTCGATCTCGCGCATAGATGAGGACAAATATGTATGGATCGACCGTTTCACAATCCGCAACCTCGAACTGTTTTCGTCAAACGACCAGCGTGTACGTAGCGGGTTCATAGACGTCATAGACCGCACGCGGACTCCCATGGGCGGACGTCTGCTCAAGAAATGGGTGGCTCTACCGGTCAAGGATATAGACGAACTCAACGCCCGGCTCGATGTGGTGCAGTGGTTCAAGGAGAGACCCGGCAAAGCCGAAGAGATAAGCGATCGGCTGTCGCTGGTAAACGACCTCGAACGCATATCTTCGCGCATCGCCGCCAGAAAAGTGATGCCGCGCGAAATGGTTCAACTGAAAAACTCACTCGAAGCCATCGCCCAGGTCAAGAGATTCCTCGACGATTCGAACGATGTGCGGCTGAAGGAACTTGCAGATCGGATAGACTTGCTCGATGAAGTACGCGAAAAGATAACACGGGAAATATATCCCGATCCCTGCAACCAGATAGCCAAAGGCGGAGTCATAGCCGACGGTGTCAATCTCGAACTGGACGACCTGCGCAGTGTGGCGCTCCACGGCAAAGATCTTATCGCCGACATACAGGCCCGCGAAAGCGAAGCTACCGGCATCCCTTCACTCAAGGTAAGTTTCAACAACGTCTTCGGCTACTATATCGAGGTGCGCAACACCCACAAGGACAAAGTCCCCGATACATGGATACGCAAACAGACCCTCACCTCGGCAGAACGCTACGTGACAGAGGAACTCAAAGAATACGAAAACAAGGTGCTCGGAGCCGAAGAGAAAATAGTGGCTATCGAACAGGCCATCTACGACCAAATAATCGAATACCTTACCAAATTTCTGCACAGACTCCAGAAGGATGCGGCAGCAATTGCAAGGCTCGACTGTCTCTTGTCGTTTGCACAGGTGGCCATGGAACGCAACTATGCACGGCCGGAACTCGACGAAGGGAAGGTCATAGACATCAAAGACGGACGACACCCTGTCATAGAAACCATGCTTCCCGTGGGCGAAGTATATATTCCCAATGACATTTACCTCGACGACGAACGACAGCAGATCATGATGATAACCGGACCTAACATGGCCGGTAAGTCGGCACTACTGCGCCAGACGGCACTGATAGTACTGATGGCCCAGATCGGCAGCTTCGTTCCGGCCTACTCCGCCCGGATAGGTATTGTTGACAAGATATTCACGCGTGTCGGGGCTTCGGACAACATCTCGCAGGGCGAAAGCACATTCATGGTCGAAATGCTTGAGTCGGCAAGCATCCTCAACAACATATCGGACCGCAGCCTTCTGCTTCTGGACGAGATAGGACGCGGTACAAGCACGTACGACGGCATATCAATAGCGTGGGCGATGGTGGAATATATACACAACCACCCTGCTAAGGCCAAAACGCTCTTCGCTACACACTACCACGAACTAAACGAACTCGAACAACTCTGCGAAAGGGTCAGAAACTACAATGTTTCGGTTAAAGAGGTAGACCGCAATATCGTGTTCCTGCGGAAACTCGTACCGGGTGGAACGGAACATTCGTTCGGTATCCACGTAGCAAAAATGGCAGGCATGCCCCGATGGGTCGTAGACCGTGCGAGCGAAATACTCGACAACATGGAGGCCTTGCGCAAAAACGGAGAAGCATCGAAAGAGGAGAGCGGATCTGTCGCCGAAACGGCACGGGTCGTGGCCGAAGTCGTAAAAACGAAAAGAAAAAAGGTCGAACCTCAGTCCGAGGCAGGATTTCAGCTCAGCATGTTCCAACTCGACGATCCGGTACTCAAACAGATTCGCGACGAGATACGAGGACTCGACATCAACTCGCTCACGCCCCTCGAAGCCCTCAACAAACTCAACGAGATCAAGAAGATTACCGGCATATAGGGTTCACTCAAGACCTTTATTATCCCAAAAGGAACCTGTTGCACCCCGACAATCTGAACCGGCTACAGTATCGTAAGGTGGAATATCTTGGATATCCCCGTCACTAATATCTGTATGCCAACGCAAAAGGTTATGAAGGCCACCAGCTTGTTTATGATAAGGTTACCGGAGTTCCCGAGACGTCTGGTAATCAATCTGCCCTGCATCAGCAGCACATACAGGATAAGCAGAATAAGAAATATCACCACCGCTATGGTTACATAGTTAGCCACGCTTTGCAGGACATTCGATCTCACCGACGAGTTGGCCATCAGAGTGAATATCACCGAGATGGAACCAGGCCCGAGGCATATCGGAAAAGAGATCGGATAGAACAGTTTGCTCTTCACATCCTCCACGTACAGTTTCTGCATTGTTTCGTCGGACACCTCCATGATCTTCTGGTTCATGGTTCCCTTGCCCGAAAGCCACTCAAGACCCGTTTTGCAAATTATTATGCCCCCGCCAACCTGGATCACCGGAATGGCAAGCCCGAAAATAAGCATTACAAGATGCCCGATGACTATACTTCCCAAACCTATCAAAAGACAGTTCAGAAAGATTTTCTTTACAGCCATTTTACGGTCATCTTCGTCCATCTCATTTATGAAACCGTTGACAACAAAACTGTTGCCTATTGGATTGATGACAGGGAAAAGAGCTACGAAAGCTGTCGTAAATCCGTATAAGATATCCTGCAAAGAGATCATATTGAGCATAAAATTTTGTTCCAAGATACGGCTTTACCATGACCGCAAATAACGTGCAATACTGAAAATTCATAACGCCACTGGCATAAGACAGACTGCTAACCGACACATAAACAGATGTTTGACAACATCTTACGGATTATCTTCGATCGTAAATGCCAGACATGTCATCGTGTCAATACATGACAACACTGCAATTCCGCAGGTCTGCGAAGAGCATCAGTCGACAGAGCCCGGCTTGCATGCCAAAAACAGTATGCCGGAATCAAAATCAAACCGCTCAGCCACACAGGCAAAGCATTTATGAAAACGGTCCTTTACAGCTCGGAAGAAAATATCAATAACACATACGCATCCCTCGTCCGGATCAGATGCTACTGTTTCTTTTCCTGCTCCGATTTTGCAATCTGCCGCAGGTATTCCTTAACCTCATCCATGTCGGCTGCGATCTTTCTGATATCCAACGCGACCTGGAACAACTTAACGATAAGGAAAATAACAATAACGAGAGGTATTATACTTAAAAAAAACGCAACAACTTCAGGTCCTCTCAGAGCAAGCAACATCGTCAGCATATCAATAATGGTTAAAAGGTTAATTCCCTTACAAATTTATCAAAGTTTCACATATATGCAACTTTTATCGTCGGATTGCGTTATCTTTGCAGCAAGATTGCAAGATTACAAGTTTGCCTAAGTCTGAAAATCTGGGGACGACCGGTTTTGACAGCAGGCAGAGTTTGATCGTAAGCACGCCGAGCGTTGTACGGAGGCTCGTTAATATGAACGTTCAAAAATCAAATGGCAATAATCGCTATGCACTCGCTGCGTAATTTTACCAAGTAAAATCGCTTAATCCGCGGGCCCAAGGCTGGTCCGCCGACGAGTACCCTTCCGAAGCGTCCCGCTTCCTGATGTTTTGGAATCAGGGTATCATCAATGGGAAGACCGCCGATGGAGACGCCCGTATCCTGAGGTTGAATTTACGGGCTGGGTTCCGGGCTGGGTTGCCGCCTGCCAGGCTCGGAAAGAAGGATCAAATGGTTAGCTAAGGGTGTCGAAAGCCGTGGGGCTCCCTGTTTGGAGGAGGGTTCGACTCCCTCCGTCTCCACACTAAAGATCTATTCCAGCACAATCGCACAAAC
>CALUZO010000007.1 GCA_944325305.1 uncultured Rikenellaceae bacterium
ATGTAAAGAGTATGGGGTCGGAACATATTACACGGTCTCGAAGACCAATGAAAACTCGGACTTATTCCATACTCTGATGTCTTAATTACTCAAATTTATAATGATTAAAGTGAATATACAATGTAAACATTACATTATTTTTTCATGTTTCACAACGATTTCGCCTCTCGTTCCGAAGTTGTCGCTCGACTCCTTAGGAGGACGGCTATAAGGTGTCCCCTTTTCATAATCGTCAATAGTGTAATGCTCACCTTCCGGCAGGGCTAACTCTTGCTTCTGCCACAGTATGAAGTGTCCTGTTGGGTCTATGCAGTAATAGTCGAAATAAAGCCTTGCGGGAATGCTGTCGAAATCTTCTTTGTATTCTTTTTCTATGTAATAATGAAAATACAGATTCTCTTCAGGCTTCAAGTGCGCTGTTTTTATGCAGAATCGATAAGGCGCACCGCTCAGAACCCCTTCGACACTGTCCCTGTCATACAGCTCGAACTCCTTTGCAATGACTGTTTTGCTAATTGTTTTAGAGGTAAAATTAGACTGATACTCTACCTCCAATTGGTCAATCAGATCTCCATCCTTGTCAATTGTAACCAAAATCTCCTTGATATTTCCATTACAATGTGTCGATAGAAGTCCAATGTAGTAATCGCCTTCCAGAGGCTCGAATTTCCGGCTCAAGAAGACTCCTCCGTTGGAGCTGTGATCAATAGTGCAACTGTTCTCCCACGGATCGGTGAGCCAGAAATTTTTCCAAAGGTCGATATTCAACTTCCCGTCCCATAATTCATACTGGACAGGTGTTAACCTTCCGGTTTCTACAAAAGACTGATCTTTATTTTTCGTTCCTTTGGGTGGGTATGGTAGTGGCCATACTTTTGGAGATTTAGATTTGCTCATCAGATCTGCGATCTGTTTCTGAGCCTGAGCCATAGTGCCTATGGACAATATTCCTAATAAAACTAAAAATGCTTTTCTCATACCATTTTAATAATTTGGCCGAACAAAGATAATACCGGTTTCAAACGATAACCGCCGCCTGTTAGGCGGCGGTTGCACACGTACAGATATTGTTTAATTGTTCGAGATATTAAAAACCGTATAACTCTTGATTACAGATCCCACTGTGCAATAGTCCCTTCGTAATTTCCGTCATTTGGTCTGACTTGTGTTACGGTATATGTGAGCTTATCGTCATAAGCAGTTTTGCCACGAAAAGTGGGACCTCCCTCTGCGTTTGGATCGTATATTAATCTGTTTTGACTATTTACCCCTAGACTGACATCACTTGTTCCGCAGTCCGTAAATATGTACTCATAACAGCCTGTTTCGCTGTTGTATTCCCGATCGGTAATATTGATGAAATGGTCTGTCGTACCTTCGTTTACTCCATGATTCAGCTCGTAATTGACTCCCACCATTATTACCTTGCCGTTATCCAGATGCCTGTTTATGGCATCTATGGCATTTTGATAGTTGGTCGCAGGATCATCACCGTAATATACTAATTCAGTATTATTTTCACTACTTTCCTCAATCATTAATTGATATACATGCGCCGGAGAACCTTCTCCGCACCCGTAATTACGCTGAATTTCTTTGGCCAGTTCATTACAATTGGCTCCATTATACCATGGCACAAAATTATCTGGATCTGAAAGATGGACATCTGGAAGGATATTTGTTTCATTACCATTGTCGTCATCGGGTTCCACGTTGCCGTTTCCGTGATCAGTCCCTTCATTATAGCCATAATCGTAGCCATAATCGTAGCCGTAGTTATAACCATAACCATACTCGTTCTCGCCCTCACCGTATCCGTAATCTCCGTAGGCATAATATTGTTCGTCGTTTTCGTCTTCTCCACTGCCGTATCCTCCGTACGGATCGCCGTATTGATCGCCGTAAGGGTATACATAAGTGTTGTAATGACCAGCGTTAGCATACCCGTCGCCATCCCAGTCGACATATCCGTATCCGTCGCCTGTCGGGAAAACATATCCCCAGTATTTATCGTTTTCACAATAGAGACATTCGACGTATCCCGTGTATGACCCGTACGGGCCGTATATGGTTTTGTATACGTAATGCGGTATATGCTCTTTTTGCTGCAACCATCCGTTGTAGCCTCCGTCTGACCCGTAACCTCCGTCGTTCATGGCCTGACACAGCATGTTGCATCCGAAATCATTGAAGTTGAAAATAGGATTTGTTTTCATGACTGTAATTTTTGGTTTTAATAATAATTTGAGTTGTTACTTATCTGCCATGTTCATCTCGTGTATTCCGGCCGGGCATACAAATCGGACACAGCGCGATAAGCACCCTGTGACATGTGTCAAACAGATATCGCTGTTTTTGTCGTGTCTGCAGGGAGATATTGTCCGGTCTTCCGGACAACCGGACAATGGCTTGGCTGTGCGAGGTTTATCTATTCAACAGCTCCTCGTACAGTTTTTTGTATTGATTGGCAATGATCTTGATGTCGTATGTCGTTTCGACCTTTTTACGGGCATTAGCAGATAAGAATTGTAACCTTTTATCGTCTGCGAGAACCCACTCGATACCTGCCGCGAGATCATAGGAATCGGCATAATTTGCAATATAGCCGTTTATCTTGTGGTCTACCATGTCTTCGGGGCCTATATTGCGGAATGTAACTACCGGTGTACCGCAGGCCATGGCTTCGGTGACGGTTTGCCCGAACGGCTCCTCAAGCGAAGGTACGATCATGACATCGGCCGCTGAATATGCCGTGCGTTGTTTATGTTTGTCGTTTATGTATCCCAGTCCTGTCGTTGGAATATCATCGAACTTCGTACTACTCGATCCGCCTCCGAACAAGACCATGTGATATTCGTTCCGGTGATTCTCGGCCAGTTTAGCCATCGCCTTTTTTAAGAGATGTAGCCCCTTTCGTCGGTCCCTGACATCGCATGAACCGAAAAGAATGACTTTCTTATCTTTTGGGATGCCGAGCGCTTCACGTGCGGCTGTCTTGTCTTCGGGATAAAATAACTGAAGTTCGAGGCCATTGGGTATTACGACTATCCTACGCTCTTTTGTCAACGGACTTGCCTTGACGAGTCTTTCCATGGCTTTGGTCGGAACCACTATCGTAAGGTCGATGTTGTTATAGGCAGCCTGCTTACGCAGCCAGTTGGTGCGGGACAAATCATTTTCCAGGGATGAATGCAGTCTTGGACATTTTCCGCATCCATCCTTATAGCGTTCGCATTTTCCGACGAAATAACAGCCTCCCGTAACGGCAAGGCACTCTGCCAAACGCCAGATAACAGGTCTGTCGGTTATTTTACCTATGTCCTCGACGCTTACAAAGTTGTCACTCACCCAGTGTATTTGGACTATCTGAGGATCGAACATGTCGATATATTGACGTATATCTATACCGCTGATAGCCGAATCGAATTTCATATTGTTTGCAGGAAACATATTGTAATGAGGATTCCATTTATGACCACGGGGAGATCTGACTAAGAATATATTGTCAGACTTGTTGTATTCGGCGCAATTCACACGCATAGACAGCATCTTTGAATTGATGCCGATAGAGCGAAGTCCACGATGTATGCGGTTTGCCGCAATGGACATGCCGCCGTTGTGTGCATAAGTACTGAGGTAAAGGACGTCGGTCTTGGTACTGGTAGTCCCATGAAAAACGTTGTCGGATTTAGAAGAATTTGCAGCCATATTTAGTATGTTTTTAGAGTTGTTACAAGCCGCATTATTGCGGCCTTCCGTATGGCAAAACTACGGAACGATTTACGTTAATAAACATTTTTCGAGCGGTTGTTTTTGACATAAACTTTTTGACAAACAGCATGTTACGGTTTGGGGTGTTGAGATATGGCACTGTGCCGGCTGTAAAAAAACTCCATTAAGGAGGTTGTGATATGAAATCTGTTTATGTGTATGGCATCGGCTGCATGTCAATATCGAGCCACTGCATGATCGTGCATCCAATGGCTGTGTTTACCGATTGTATTTTTCGTTAAAACGGTCTATTCCCGTCGATAACAGGGGCAGTTTCAGAGACAGCGCTTTGTCTGATGACAGTCGAAATTTGGTTCGATCGGAAATAGCCTGTCGTAATTCAGATCGGATTTCGTTGTGAAGGATCGTATCATTTTGTGAGTTGCGTCCGAATCTAAAATTCGGAACTCTATATGGAATGTCCGGCTTGACAAGTTGTAGATAAACTGAATAGTGCTGTCTCAAAGCGTATTTGCACAGTTAGTTCCGTTTTCTTTGCTTTGCGCACTTTAGTCTACACTCTTCCATTTTGCCTTGGACATCTTCGATGATATCAAAATCATCTGTCGGGGAGGTAATCGATGCAAAGGCATAAAAGACTATTTTTCAATCTCATGGGAATAATATAAATATTCTCGCCGTAAAGTAGCTGTATAAGTATATAATTGCCAATCTCATATCCTTTCCGCACATCTCTTTTTAATGGCATGGGAATTGCATAATTTGTATGTGTCCGGAGGATATGAATTGCATGGGCATCCCTCACTGATGAGAATATGAATTTTTAATATAGGTTAATAATCTGTATATCATAATTATAAGTTTATCTAAAATAAATCTGTTTATGAAAAAAATTATTCTGGGAATTATAAGTTCTTTTTTGATTTTTGCGTCATGCTCGAAAGACGATTCTGATTGCAGTGTGACTCAACCGGAAGCGGTGCCTGCGCCTGCACTGATAACTCCGCGTATAGATGTGAGAATGGCAGATCCGTTGAACCAAAGTGCGTTTACAGGTGTGCTGGAGGTCTATCCATGTACAGGAGAATCTTCGATCTATTACGGAAATTATGTCAATGGAAAACTCTCGGTTTTCAGCGGTTATTATACGATAGTTAATGGGGTGGTGTCGGGTGAGTATAACCGAGAACTGCATCTTCCGACAGGCGATTATAACATGGTTTATTGGGGTACTCCTCAATATCAGGATCAGATAGATACGGATCCTCAGATCGTTTCTCCAGGGCTGATTCAGGGTGCCGATTTGTCGAAGTTGTATTTTTCATTGAGATCTATCGGAAATAATCTCTATTCTCCTGTCTTCGATTTGGTGTATGCCGTTAAATCGGCTCATATTGGTACGGATGCATTGCAAGCTGCTTTGACCCGTATAAGTGCAGGATTGAAACTCAATGTGAAGCAGACCGATGGCAGTCCGTTTATTTCGGAGATTGCCAGTTTTAAGGTCAATATAGGCAATATTGCCGAGAAGATTAATTTCTATACTGCCGAGGTGGTAAACATGACTAAAACAGTTCAATTCGAATTGGAAAGATCTTCTGATGGTATGACATACAGCAATCCGACAGTCATGTTGTTTCCATCCGCTGCGAATCCGCCTCTCGAACTGTTGATCACCCTGGAAGATGGAACAGAGTATAACCTCACTCAAAATCTGAATTCTACACTGTCTTCCAATACTATGTTGACTCTCAACATAAATGTCGGAACGATATTGGCAGATGGCAATCCTGGTGATTTCACTCTTGATGACTGGAACGAAAGCAGTGAAACCATTGATTTCCCAACCGTGAATTAAATGAGTGTTACGGTTGACTTGTGATTGATGTAAATTACGAATTGCAAAGTTTCAGAAGATCGACAGAAGATCCAAGAAAAAGTAGAAGATTTAAATTGTAACAGTCCTTTTAGACTCCCACAAATAGAGCTGCTAAAATAAACGGCAGCTCTATTTGTGGGAGTCTATTCATTAAAAAACACATCAACTTGAATTTTGTTCATTGCTTTTTGAAATTCTTTTGGGGCATCTTCCAGGGATGTCATAATGTATAGTAATAACTTATCACCTATTTCTATTTTTAATTCACCATATTTACAAACAGGAATTTCTTTCATTTAATGTGTCTGCAAGATCTTTTTTATAATCAGATTTTAATTCTTCGCTTCCTGCTGTATTATAGAAAATAGTATTATCTGGCGTAGAATTAAATTTATTAATGTTTGTTTTATTACTCCCGAATTCTTCTCTATAATAAAGTCCGTATCTTCCAGCATGGATATAACTCCGACCAATTAGGTTTTATTCCTATTCTGAATCCTGTAATACCAACAGAAACTCCAGTTCCACTTTTTGATAGATTGAATCGAACAGGTCCTGCTTTAACGGATTTTCTAATATACCAACTCATGATAAATGTTAAAAACACCCAACTTTACATTTTTAGGGTGTAAAAAAAAGGTGTAAATCTTGCAACTGCCTGATTTACACCTTTTATCGCGGAGAGACAGGGATTCGAACCCTGGGTACCCGCGAGGGTACAACGGTTTTCGAGACCGCCCCGATCGACCACTCCGGCATCTCTCCGTTATTAAAGAACTTGCTCTGTCATCTCATGTCATGAAAATGGCATCGAATAACGGCTGCAAATATATGGAAATTATCTGGAATTCTATATAGATGGGCATTTTTTTGTTTCATCTCGAAACTATTCATGCTTTGATGCGAGTGGCATTTGCGACTCTTTTGATTGTGAGGCTGTTGCATTGTGGAGTATGAAAGAAGATAAGATTTGCTTATTTTTATATTTTCATAAACGTTCTATATGAGACTTCTGTATACGCTTTTGTTTTTGGTTTGTTTGTCGGTGAAGATCTACTCTCAGCACGCATACTTTGTGGACGGTTATCATGGGGGCATATATGGCCACTACCCGGTAGAGTGGAAGACCCGTTTTATTGTCGACCAACTGAATGCACATCCCGAGTGGAGAATATGCCTTGAAATAGAGCCTGAAACATGGGACACCGTAATGCTCAAAACACCACGGGCATATGAGGAGTTTAAAAAGATAGCTGCTTGTGGTCGTATCGAATTTACTAATCCCACCTATGCGCAACCGTATTGCTACAATATCTCGGGCGAGAGCATCATCAGACAGTTTTCTTACGGAATGCGCAAGATAAGAGAACATTTCCCGGAAGTAGAGTTTAAGACATATGCAGTGGAAGAGCCGTGTTTTACAAGTTCGCTTCCTCAGATTCTGAAGTTTTTCGGTTTCAGCTATGCATCACTTAAATGTCCCGATACGTGCTGGGGCGGTTATGCAGCTCCATATGGAGGAGAACTGGTGGACTGGATCGGTCCGGACGGTTCTTCTGTGTTGACTTCGCCACGCTATGCCTGTGAGGCTCTTCAGAAGAACTCTGTTTGGCAGACTGCCGCATGGAACAACAGCGACGAGTATCTGGATGCATGTTTTAATGCCGGAATCTCCAATCCGGTCGGAATGTGCTATCAGGATGCCGGCTGGAAAAAAGGTCCTTGGATCGGCTACGGGAAAAATGTACGTAACAATTCCACTTATGTAACATGGCGGGAGTATTTCGAGAGTGTGACCGCCGGGGAAACTGCAGATTCCTACTGCATGTCACAGGAGGATGTGTGTGTGAGTCTCATGTGGGGTAGCCAGGTGTTGCAACGACTGGCGCGTCAGGTCCGTAGTGCCGAGAACAGGATCGTTACTGCGGAAAAAATAGGGGTGATAGCGAACCTCGCAACAGGTTATCGGTACGATCAATCCGTGATTGATGAGGCTTGGCGGAAGCTGATGCTTTCACAGCATCACGATTGTTGGATCGTTCCGTATAATGTTCTTTCGGGCAAGGGGACTTGGGCGCAACATGTCGGACAATGGACGGATGAAGTCGTGGCAGCCAGTGACGAGGTAATCGGTGAGTGTACAGGGGGTGAGATCGGCTTGCATGTCGCTACCGACAGGGGTTACATAAGGGTATATAACACTACGGGTGAGGCCAGAAGCGAACCTGTTTCCTTAGAGTTGCCATTGCTGCTGAGCGAAGGTGCCGTTTTGACAGTCTACGATTACAGAAACAGAAAGGTGGAATCCTTTGCAGAGTGCACGGAGAATGGATGCAGGGTGCTTTTCAGGGCCGATGTGCCGCCTTTCGGATATTCCACCTACCGTGTCGGGGTCGAGGCCGGGAATAACAGTCCACGGGAAAGAGGAATATGCAGGTCGGGAGACGATCTTGTTGTGGAAAACGATATGTACAGGATCGTTTTCGATACCCGCAGAGGAGGAGCTGTCAAAAGTCTTGTGGCTAAGAAAAACGGCTGTAAGGAGTTCGCGACGCAGAATGGCGATTTTGTGTTGGGCGAGTTGAGAGGGTATTTTTATGAAGAGGGCAGATTCCGCTCGTCGGTTGAGTCGCCGGCTGAAATAACGGTTCTGGAGGATAATCCTTTCGAAAAAAGCATATTGATTTCGGGACATATTGCCTCACATCCTTTTTATCAGACAGTAACTGTCAGGGCGGGAGAGCGTAGAATAGATTTCGGACTGACGGTCGACTGGAACGGCAACCCCGGTATAGGGGAGTTCGAACAGCACGACGCTTTCGACAACAATCGCCGGGCCTTTTACGATGACCGTTATAAACTTAATGTGCTTTTCCCGGCAGATCTCGATTCTCCGGTTCTCTGCAAGAATGCACCTTTCGATGTGTGCCGAAGCCGGCTCGAGGATACGCATTTCAATACGTGGGACTCTATAAAACACAACGTGATACTCAACTGGGTGGATCTCTCCGAAAACAGAGGACTCCGAAGATACGGTCTGGCTCTTCTCTCCGACCATACTACCTCTTATTCCTATGGCTGTGAGTTTCCGCTGGGCCTTACGGCACAATATTCCGGTGGGGGATTGTGGGGACGGGATTATGTCATATCCGGTCCTCTCGAAATGAGATTCGCCCTGATACCGCATGCAGGCAGTTGGGACAAGGCGGGTATCCATACCGAAAGTACACGCTGGAACGAACCTCTGATTGCGACCTTTCTCCCAGATGCTGACCAAGAGTCGGTTTCATTTGTAGATGTTTCCGGAACCGGCTATGAAATTACGGCGGCATATCTTTGCGACGATGGCTTTATACTCAGGCTATTCAATGCCGAAGGTGACGGTTCGCCGCACAAGATAGCTTTCAGAATGCCCGTTTCGGCAGTTTCTGAGGTCGATCTGGACGGAAACAACTTAAGCGAGTGCAATGTCGGTAAAACAAAACGCGGAGCCGAAATTAAGGTTTCTATGCCACGTTTCGGATTGAAAACCCTGCTGATAACGTTGTAGATACGTCGATTGCCTCTTGTCCGGTCGATCAGCTGCCGCACAAGCCTTGTCTCATATGACGGCATTGAGGATAAGGATGGCTCCTATGAGGATAAGGCCCACATAAACATAGGTGTAGAATGATTCGCCTTTGATTTTGTGGTTAAGATACCTGCCGATAAATATGGCCGGAATAATTGCCGGTATGGTATATGCAAAATCTAACAGCAGTTCGGTGTTGATCATGCCGTTTCCTATATACCCGGCCATGCTTATGGCTCCCGCAACGAGGAAATAGGCCTGCAAGGTTGCCCGGAAGTTCTGGGCATCCCAACGGCGCAGGTTGCCGTATACCACCAGAGGGGGCCCGTTGACTCCGTACGCACCGCCGAATATGCCGGAAAGAAAACCACAGATAAACAACCATAATTTACTGTCGTTCTCGAGGTAAAACTTCGGATTGTTCAGTAGGGTGTAGAGGGAGTAAAGAATGATTGCAGCACCGAGTATTATCTTGACAATGGTTTCATTGCCGAAGAAAAGGAGTGCCAATCCGAAGGGAATTCCGATAATTGCAAACAGTATCAGCCATTTTGCGCTGTGGAATTGCACTTTTGCGTGGTCTTGAATAAGTATTATGGCCGCAACGAGTATCGACATCATAACTGCCAGGGGAACCGCCGTCGACATGGGGATGAATATGCTCAACAGGGGAACGGCTATCAATGCCTCTCCGAAACCGAACGTAGACCGGAAAAGTGTGGCTGCGAATGCTATTAGGATTATCAGTAGAATGCTTTCGATCATGAAGACAAATATAATAGTTTTGACGGGTTGTGGAAGCATCTCGATTGTATTGACACTCTGAAAGAGCGTTTTTTTTGTAAGGGGGAGTTCCTGTTTTTTTTGATTTTTATCGTTTGTGACAGCTGCTGATTGTTGAGAGTCAGAAAGTCTTAACGATATTTTGATTCAGTGAGGGGATGTATTTCTTAGCTGCTGAAGCTTTCATGCATTTAGGTCGGCGAGGAGCTTTACCGGAGTTGCATGCAGCGATGATAAAATAAAAAAACACTAATAATCTGTTTGAGAGATTATTAGTGTTTCGAAGTGCCCAGGACAGGAGTCGAACCTGCACATCATCACTGATACTCGCCCCTGAAACGAGCGCGTCTACCGATTCCGCCACCTGGGCATACCGTGCCGTTAAGCGATGGCAAATATAGAAAAAAATCCTTTATCCGGCAATTAATACTGAAAAATTGGAGGTTGTCTGGCTGATTACTTTCCCCCGGTAAAAAACGAAGAGCCGAATCGTGGATGGATTCGGCTCTTCGTCGCATGAAAAATTTTTTAATATTCGTTCCAGCTTTTTATGTTGATATCCTTTCGATCTATGCGGCAGAAAGCATTGATAAAAGCGCTTGCCAGCCGGGCATTGGTGATGAGCGGAACGTTGAAGTCTATTGCTCCGCGACGTATGGCGTAGTCGTTGTTCAACTCGTCGGCCGAAAGGTTTTTCGGGATATTGATAACCAGATCTATCTTCTTCTCCTTGATATAGTCGAGCGTATTGGGCTTTTCGGCAGAATCCGGCCAGTGAAGGACTTCGGCTGTGACTCCGTTTTGTTTGAGAAATTCAGCTGTCCCTTTGGTTGCATAGAGGTGGTATCCTTTATCCTGAAGTAGCTTTGCTGCCGAGATCATGTCTGTTTTGGAGCGTGAATCGCCTGTGGATAACAGGATATTCTTTTCGGGTATGCGATATCCCACCGAGAGCATTGCCTTGAGTATGGCTTCGTGGAAATCCTCGCCGATGCAACCGACCTCTCCGGTCGATGCCATTTCGACTCCAAGTACCGGGTCTGCCTTTTGCAGTCGCGAGAAACTGAACTGTGGAGCCTTGATCCCGACGTAATCGAGTTCGAAAGCGGACTTGTGCGGTATTTCGGGATCGAGTCCCAGCATGACTTTGGTGGCAATTTCGATAAAGTTCACCTTGAGCACTTTCGATACGAACGGGAAACTGCGGCTTGCGCGGAGGTTGCATTCGATGACCTTGATGTCGTTGTTCTTGGCCATGAGCTGCATGTTGAACGGTCCGGTTATGTTGAGCCCCTGCGCTACCTGTCGTGCGATCTTTTTCACACGGCGCATAGTTTCGACATACATCTTTTGAGGCGGGAACACCATGGTTGCGTCGCCGGAGTGGACGCCTGCGAATTCGACATGTTCCGAGATGGCGTATATGAGTACCTTCCCGTTGCGGGCTACGGCGTCGACTTCGATCTCCTTCGCGTTTTCGATAAACTCGGTGACGACAACCGGATGTTGTTTGGAGACGTTCGTGGCCAGTGTGAGGAAATGTTCGAGTTCTCCGCGGTTCGAGACCACATTCATCGCTGCGCCCGAGAGGACATACGAAGGACGTATCAGGAGCGGGAATCCTACCTCGTCGGCGAATTTGTAAATATCGTCCAGTGTCGAGAGCTCTTTCCAGCGTGGCTGGTCGATACCCAGTTCGTCGCACATGCTCGAGAACTTGTTTCGGTCCTCTGCCCGGTCGATATCTTCGGCTTTTGTGCCGAGGATCGGGACTTTTTCTGCTTCGAGCCTCATGGCGAGATTGTTCGGAATCTGGCCGCCCACCGAAACGATAACGCCCTTCGGGTTTTCGAGGTCTGTTATGTCGAGTACCCGTTCGAGGGTCAGCTCGTCGAAATAGAGCCTGTCGCACATGTCGTAGTCGGTCGAGACCGTCTCGGGGTTATAGTTGATCATTATTGCGCGCAATCCGCTTTTGCGGATGGTTGTTGCCGCGTTGACCGAGCACCAGTCGAACTCTACCGAACTCCCGATACGGTAGGCGCCCGATCCGAGTACGACGACCGATTTGCCGTCCTGCGGGAAATCTATGTCGTGCGTAGATGCATTGTAAGTTACATAGAGATAATTCGTCTGGGCGGGATATTCGGCCGCGAGGGTGTCTATCTGTTTGATGAAGGGGGTGATTCCGCGCTTTTTACGCTCAGCCCGGACCAGGTTGACCGCATCTTCCATCTCCACGGCTTTCGGATTCAGGATTGTGCGTGCTATTTGGAAATCCGAGAATCCTTTTTGTTTGGCTTCGAGCATAAGCTCGTCCGAAACTTTTTCGAGACTTCCGGCTTTGCCCAACTCTTTCTCGATATTCAGAATACCCTGGAGTTTATAGAGGAACCACTTGTCTATTTTCGTGAGTTCGTGTATCCTGTCGACGGTGTAGCCCTTGTGGAGTGCATTGGCTATTATAAAGATACGTTTGTCGGTCGGATGCGATAGAGCTGTGTCTATGTCGGGAGCGTCGAGTTCTTTGTTTGCAACGAAACCGTGCATGCCCTGGCCGATCATGCGCAGACCCTTCTGTATGGCCTCTTCGAACGAACGTCCGATGGCCATGACCTCGCCGACCGACTTCATGCTCGAACCCAGTTCGCGCGAAACACCTTTGAATTTGCCGAGATCCCAGCGTGGGATTTTGCATACTATGTAGTCGAGAGCCGGCTCGAAGCAGGCGGTAGTTGACTTCGTTACGGAGTTTTTGAGTTCGTGCAGACCGTATCCGAGTCCGAGTTTAGCTGCCACGAATGCCAGTGGATACCCCGTAGCCTTGCTCGCAAGTGCCGATGAACGGCTCAGACGTGCGTTGACCTCTATCACGCGGTAGTCTTCCGAATTGGGATCGAGGGCGTACTGAACGTTGCATTCACCCACGATGCCTATGTGGCGTATGATCTTGATCGCCAATTTGCGGAGTTTGTGATATTCGCTGTTGGTGAGGGTTTGCGATGGTGCGACCACGATGCTTTCTCCGGTATGTATGCCGAGCGGGTCGAAGTTCTCCATGTTGCAGACCGTGATGCAGTTGTCGAAACGGTCGCGCACCACTTCGTATTCCACCTCTTTCCAGCCCTTGAGCGATTTTTCGACAAGTATCTGTGGAGAATATGTGAATGCTTTGGCGGCCATGCCGTCCAACTCCTCTTCGTTGTCGCAGAACCCTGAACCGAGTCCTCCGAGCGTATAGGCTGCGCGAATGATTATCGGGTAGCCAAGTTCTTTGGCCACTCTTTTAGCGTCCTCGACGGTAGTGACAGCCTCGCTTTTTATGGTTTTGACATCTATTTCATCGAGTTTTTCTACGAATTTCTCACGGTCTTCTGTGTCGATTATGGCCTGCACCGGGGTTCCGAGTACCCGTACGTTGTATTTGTCTAAAACTCCGCCTTGATAGAGTTTCACTCCGCAGTTCAGGGCGGTCTGCCCTCCGAATGCCAGAAGTATGCCGTCGGGACGTTCTTTTTCGATTACCTGCTCCACGAAATCGGGTGTCACCGGAAGAAAGTAAACCTTGTCGGCTATATTCTCCGATGTCTGTATTGTGGCGATGTTCGGGTTTATGAGGACCGTGTAGATTCCCTCTTCCTTGAGTGCCTTGAGCGCCTGCGATCCCGAATAGTCGAATTCGCCGGCCTCGCCTATCTTCAGCGCGCCGGAGCCGAGCAGGATAACTTTTTTAATGTCTTGTGCCTTTCCCCGGAGGGCGGGACAACCAGATGTATTCAGTGTTCGGTTGTCAGTCATTGTTGATTCTGCCATTTCTCTATTTCTTCTATAAGGGTATCGAAAAGGAATTCGGTATCTACCGGACCGCTGGTCGCTTCCGGGTGGAACTGCACCGAAAAGAACGGTTTTGTTTTGTGACGTATGCCCTCGTTCGAGCCGTCGTTGAGGTTTACGAAGAACGGTTCCCAGTCTTCTCCCAGTTTAGCCGGATCGACCGCGTAACCATGGTTCTGTGAGGTTATGTATGCCTTGTCTGTGCCGCACATCAGTGCCGGCTGGTTGTGGCTGCGGTGGCCGTATTTCAGTTTGTAGGTCTCCGCGCCTGCTGCACGGGCGAGAAGCTGGTTACCCATGCAGATGCCGAAAATTGGCCTGCCGATCTTGAAGGCTTTGCGGATATTTTCCACGGTTTTGTCGGCCATCTTCGGGTCGCCGGGACCGTTGCTTATCATTACTCCGTCGTATTCCATCGTGCTGAAGTCGTAGTCCCAAGGAACACGTACCACCGTTACGTCGCGTCTCAGCAGGCATCGTATGATGTTGTATTTGCATCCGCAGTCCACGAGCACGACCTTGTGTTTTCCGCTGCCGTAAGTCTCGATACCGCCGCAGCTCGTAGCCGCTACAAGGTTCTCGGTATTGGGGTCTTCGAATTCGGCCGGTTCAGGTTCTCCCTCGACGGCGATCTTCCCGAGCATCACGCCCTTTTCCCGTATCGTGCGTGTAATGGCCCTAGTATCCACCCCGTATATGGCAGGGACGCCGTGTTCTTTAAGCCATGCGTCAAGGGTTTTGGAGGCATTCCAGTGGCTATCCTCGAAAGAGTAGTCGGATATCACGAGTCCTCGTACGTGTATTTTGTCGGACTCAAAAAAAAGCGGCAGACCGTTTTCGGTAGCCGCTTCTGAAGGAACACCGTAATTCCCGATCAAAGGGAATGTCAGGACTAATATTTGACCGCTGTAAGATGGGTCGGTCAGACTTTCCGGGTATCCCGTCATCGCGGTGTTGAATACGACCTCGCCGGTTGCTGGCCGCGGCTCTCCAAACGAAAACCCATGGAACCGTGTCCCGTCTTCGAGGATAAGAGTTGCTTTCTTTTTATCAGGCATTTTCAGAAAAATATTATTCCGCTTGTGAGAAAGGTACGCCATAGGATATGGCTTAGTGCGGATTTTCTAAAATGCAAAAGTAGTGGTTTTTTTCGGAAAAACTGAAATATCGGCCATACTATTAACGATTTTTTTATCTTTGTGTTTTAATGGTGCCTGTGAGGGAAGCGGTGTGGCTATGCCAGGCCCGGTTGATTGCATGTTTCCTGTTGAAAGCAAAATGGTTAGTAAGGCGGATATATCACTGGTTCGTTCTCTTTCGGACAAGAAGTCGAGAGAACAATGCGGTATGTTCGTAGTCGAAGGACGCAAGATGGTGGCCGAAGCGCTTGCATCTTCGTTGAATGTCGGGAGAGTTTTCGGAACCGAAGAGTTTGCCGACATGGATGGGTGCGAGACGGTTTCCCAAAAAGAGGTGGAACGTATGAGTTCGCTCAGGGCTCCTCAGGGAATATTGGCTTTGGTGGATATGCCTCGATACGATTTTCCTTCTGCTCCGGGGCTCAACGAGCTTATGCTCGCTCTGGACGGGGTTCAGGATCCCGGCAACCTCGGTACGATAATGCGACTTGCCGACTGGTTCGGCATACGCGATATTATATGCTCGCGTGATACGGTCGATTGTTTCGGGCCTAAGGTGGTGCAGGCTTCGATGGGTGCTATTTTCCGGGTGCGTGTGCATTATTGCGATCTTGCGAATGTACTGCGCGGTATCCGGGCTCCTGTGTTCGGAACTTTTCTCGAGGGAGAGAATATATATAATACGGAATTGGACGGAAGGCGGGGAGTGATAGTGCTCGGTAACGAGGGAAAGGGAATCAGCGGAGCGGTCGCTTCTACGGTCACGCGCAAACTTTTCATTCCGCCCTATCCGGAGGGTAGCCATGGTTCGGAATCGCTGAATGTCGGGGTTGCCGCAGCTATCGTTTGTTCAGAATTCCGGCGCAGATCGCATTCATAACATGAAAACAGATTTTATAATTCATATGGTCTTTCCGGTCGGTCATCTCCTTCCGGAAAGTTAGGATAAAAATGGTACAGCAGCGGATATAATGGGATCTTATATCGACAATGACATAAAATTCCTTTCGGGGGTAGGGGAGAAAAGGGCTAATCTGCTGAAAAAGGAGCTTGGCATATCGACCATGCGCGACTTGTTGTATTATTTTCCGTTCAGGTATATTGACCGCTCGCGCATTTACAAAATTTCCGAGATTACATCCGAGTCGCCGGCATACATACAGTTGCGTGTAAGGGTCGAGGGATATTCTCGATTTGGCGAGGGAAGACGCAAACGTCTGGTCGCATACGTAGCTGACGGTACGGGTACGGCTGAACTGATATGGTTCAGCGGGATAAATTGGATGGAGAAGCGCCTGGAAATTGGACGTGAATACATTGTTTTCGGGAGACCCGGATTTTTCAACAACGAACTGTCGATTGTGCATCCCGAACTCGAATCGGTAGGGACCGTTAGGACCCGGCCCGGCAGCGGAATGCAGGGCGTTTACAGTACCACCGAGATTCTCTCTTCGAACCAACTCGGTTCTCGCGGAATATACCATCTTGTCTGCAATCTCTGGGAAGCGGCCGAAAAACACATAACGGAGACTCTGCCCGAGGAAATAATGCTTGCCAATGGCCTGATCGGGCTGAAAGAGGCACTGCATAATATTCATTTCCCGCAAAATCCGGAGAAGCTCAAACAGGCCGAATATCGGCTGAAATTCGAGGAACTTTTCGGAATACAGTTAGGAATACTTGTTCAACGCAAAGGCCGTGTCAGCAGTGAAACAGGATTCGTTTTCAGTCGTGTAGGCGAGAAGTTCAACGAATTTTACAACGGACACCTGCCTTTCGAACTGACCAAGGCACAGAAGAGAGTAATTAAAGAGATACGTGCCGATACGGTCACGGGACATCAGATGAACCGTTTGCTTCAGGGCGATGTAGGCAGCGGAAAGACACTCGTCGCGCTTATGAGCATGTTGTTGGCTGTCGACAACGGATATCAGGCCTGTATGATGGCCCCTACCGAAATTCTCGCCCGCCAACATTATGCTACTATCGTCAAACTGCTTGGCGATATGGACGTCAGAGTCGGGATTATAACCGGCACTACGAAGAAAAGAGAACGAGATATGCTTCTGGAAGCGCTTTCAGACGGTTCTCTCGATATATTGCTGGGGACGCACGCCCTTATCGAGGACAGGGTGCAGTTCGCCAATCTCGGTTTCGTGGTTATAGACGAACAGCATCGTTTCGGTGTGGAGCAGCGCGCACGCCTCTGGACCAAGAACAACCAGCCGCCGCATGTTCTCGTCATGACCGCCACACCTATACCGCGCACTCTCGCCATGACGCTCTACGGCGATCTCGACGTCTCCGTGATCGACGAACTTCCGCCGGGTCGCAAACCTGTTAAAACATATCATGTACGCGATTCGCAGCGCTTGCGCGTATTCGGATTCATGGCCGAACAAATAGCTGCAGGCCGTCAGATATATGTCGTTTATCCGTTGATTTCCGGTTCGGAAAAGATGGACTATAAGGATCTTGAAGATGGATTCGACAGCATCAGTCAGCAATTTCCGCTGCCGGAATACAATACGGTTGTGGTTCACGGTCGCCTTAAGCCAGCGCAGAAAGAGGAAAACATGAACATGTTCAAGGAAGGGAAGGCACATATTATGGTAGCCACTTCCGTTATAGAGGTAGGTGTTGACGTTCCGAATGCCAGCGTGATGGTTATCGAAAGTGCCGAGCGTTTCGGGTTGTCGCAGCTGCACCAGCTTCGCGGCCGTGTAGGACGCGGTGCAGACCAGGCCTACTGTATACTGATGAGCGGCGATAAACTCTCGAAAGAGGCGAAAGCCCGTCTCCAGGCGATGGTCGCGACAAACGACGGTTTCGAATTGTCGGAATTGGACCTGAAGTTGCGAGGGGCAGGCGACATATCCGGCACTCAGCAGAGCGGTTTGGCATTTGAATTGAAAATAGCCAATCTCGGCAAGGACTCCCAGATTGTTGAGACTGCAAGAACTGCTGCTCAGTTAGTTATAGACGCTATGGAAAGGTTTGCACCCTCCGACCGTGTGTTGCTCGAAACCATCCGGAACAGATACTCTTACCCAAAAGGTCAGGATTTCAGTATGATATCATAATTTTATTTAAAGATTCACCGTTATATCAACATGAGAAAATACTTAACCGTTTTTGTTTTCATCTTTACATTTGCAATTCTCGGCGCATGGCCGGTTGCCAAGGAGGCTCCGTTCAAGGATGGGGAGGAGTTGGTCTATGACGTGAGTTACAAGGCCGCACTCATACCCAACACCGTGGTGGCCGAAGTGAAAATGAAGGTGCGACAGATAGACGAACCCCAGCCTGAATATTACGTGTGGGCTAATGCGGCGGTGATGTCGCATTTCAGGTGGTTCTTCGACATGAGCGATACCTATGAAATATGGCTCGACAAAGAGACACTCCTGCCGTTGCGCTTTGCAAACGATATAAAGGAGGGTAAATACACGTATAAAAGCCACTATCGCTACGACTGGGATTCGATGCTTGTGCACACGGTGGCAAGCAGACCTAAATGGGAAAAGGACCGTATCGAAAAGTACGAACTGACCCGCTCGAGCATGGACCCGCTTTCGACATTTTTCAATCTCAGAGGAGAGGACATAGATGATTTCGAGATTAACAAGGAGATGCCGTTGGAGCTTGTTTTTGCCAACAAAATAAGACATATAAAGTTTCGTTTCCTTGGCAGGGAGGTGATGAATATAAAAAAGATCGGGAAATTCAATACAATCAAATTCGCCTGCCAGCTTGCCAACGACGACGGCCAGAGTTTCGAAGATGGTTCGGAGTTTTTTGTCTGGCTGACCGACGATCAGAATAAGATACCGCTCTACCTCGAATCGCCGATAAGGGTGGGAAGCGTCAAGGCTACGATATCGAAAATGAAAAATCTTAAGTATCCATTAATTAGTAAAATCGAATAAACGCTGTCGGAGTCGGTGAAAAATGCTATCTTTGCAGCGTTAAACCCAACCTTGTTATGGAAGAGATAAATTACGGGTATGAGGACCAGCAACCCTCGGAAAACAGATCGGCAAAAGGTTATAAGATAATAATCATCGTTCTTGCGGTTATACTTGTGGCCGTATCGGGTATGTTCATGAAACAGACCAACGACCTCAAGCAGGCGTATGCCATCGAACGGGCGCAACTTACCAATGAGATTTCGACACTCGTCGGGCAATACGACAGCCTCAGGGTCGAAAACGATACGCTCGCTTACAACATGAATCTGGAACGCAACCGCGCGGATTCGCTTCTTCAGAAACTTTCTGAAGAACGCACCCTTAACAGAGCCAAGATACGGCAATATGAAAAGGAACTCGGTACGCTGCGTACGGTTATGCGCAGTTATGTTCATCAGATAGACTCGCTCAGTACCATAAACAAGGGCCTTGTCGCAGAAAATACCTCCATGCGCACACAGGTGGCTACTCAGCGGCGACGCGCCGACATTGCCGAGGAACGCGCTCAGGAACAGGAGATAAAACTGCGCCAGGGAGCAGTCATCAAGGCTCGGGACATCAGTCTCGTTGCGCTCAGCAGAAACGACAGGGTCGTTGAACGTGCATCGCGTGCTGTAAGGCTGAGGGTGGATTTGGTGCTTTCCGGCAATGCTCTCGCAAGACCGGGTGAAAGACCGGTGTACGTGCGTATAACAGGCCCCGACGGATATATCATGACCGATGATGTCAATAAGGTATTCGATTACGAAGGCGAAATGAGGACTTATTCCGCTTCGCGCGACGTCGATTACCAACTCGAAGATCTGCCTGTCGGCATACTGTATAACGGAGGCGGCATAACCGAAGGCAAATATCTTGTCGAAGTCTATATGGACGGCCATCTTGTCGGAAGCAGCGAAGTGTTCCTGAGATAATGAACGCTGTCCCGGGGAGCTTCCACGGTGTATGGCGTAATAGATTCAGGTACTTCGGCTATAGTACTGGGAAACACGAAATCTTTTTCTTTTAACCGTTATCATCATGGCTGCGAAGGAACTGTTTTGCCGCTCGTTGACATCTTTCACACGCATACCTGCTCGGAAAGTGCGCATAGCCGATGTCGTTATAGGGGGCGGTGAACCCATCGCTGTCCAGTCCATGACCAATACCGATACGAACGACACGGAGGCTTGTGTCGCTCAGATCGGACGCATTCATGCTGCCGGATGCGATATAGTGCGACTCACGGCGCAGGGGAAACGCGAAGCTGCAAATCTGGAAAACATTGCCGATGGGGCAAGAGCCTCAGGATTAGGACATGTGGCTCTCGTTGCCGACATTCATTTCACACCCGATGCCGCTCTGGTTGCGGCACGATATGTAGATAAGGTCAGAATCAATCCGGGAAATTACGATATTGCGCGACTGCCTGAACTGCTCGCCGTGTGTCGGCAGCGAGGAATACCGATAAGGGTGGGGGTGAATCACGGATCGCTGTCTGCGCGAATGGTCGAGAAATACGGGGACACACCTATGGGAATGGTCGAATCGGCCATGGAATTCCTGCGCGAATGCAGACGGCATGATTTTTACGATGTCGTGGTCTCGATGAAGTCGAGCAACGTTCGTGTAATGGTTCATGCTTACCGTCTTCTGGTGTCGGCCATGATGGCGGAGGGAATGGACTTCCCGTTGCATTTGGGAATAACGGAAGCCGGGGACGGTGCCGAGGGACGCATCCGTTCTGCAGTCGGAATAGGCGCATTGCTTGCCGACGGAATCGGCGATACGGTACGCGTATCCCTGACGGAGCCGCCCGAAAACGAAATCCCCGTCGCACGGGCAATAATATCCTATTTCGAGAATCGGGAACATAGCGGGAAAGTCGGCGACATAAACGATATCTCTCTCTATTCTCCTTATGAATATAAGCGCCGCCGGACGGTGGCCGAGGGAAATGTAGGTGCCAACCATCCACCGGTTTTGTACGGCGAACTCGACGATGAGGCCCGTAAGGCGTTGGAAGCTGGACGAATCGTTCTGCTCGAATCGCAAACGGATAATGCTCCGGCCGAGTGGCGTGCAGCTGTTCTGAATATGGCGTCTCGGGGAGATGACCGCCCTGTAATCCTGCACAAGAGATATAACGAAGAGTCGATGGACACGCTGCGCATCAAAGCGGCCTGCGACTTCGGCATGGCGTTTATCGACGGTCTCGCCGACGGCATATGGATCGAAAACGAATATCCCGAAGTGACTCCGGACAGCCATCCGGCAGCGGAAACCGAAATCACTCCGAAACTTATAGGCGAGTTGGCCCTCTCGATTTTGCAAGCCGCCCGTGTCCGTATGACCAGGACCGAGTATATAGCTTGTCCGGGATGCGGACGCACGCTGTTCGATCTGCAAAGCACTCTTGCCGCAGTGCGGGCCGAAACTTCACACCTTACCCATTTGAAGATAGCCGTAATGGGTTGCATTGTCAACGGTCCTGGCGAGATGGCCGATGCCGACTATGGATACGTAGGTGCTGGCAGAGGGCTTGTGACCCTTTACAAAGGCAAGGAGATCATGCGCCGTTCCATTCCTCAGTCCGAGGCCGTACCGGCACTCGTCGAACTTATAAGGTCGTGCGGCGACTGGAAAGACCCTGCCTGATGGAAATACTCTCCCTGACATACCTCGGCAATATACAATGGTTTTCTAAACTGTGCAGTTCGGAATGCATAATAGATGTACACGAACATTACGTGAAGCAGAGTTACCGTAACCGATGCGATATTCTCACTGCCAACGGCCCTGTCGCTCTTACGGTAAATACCGTCAAAACGAGTAATTGGCCCAAATCGGCCGTAAAAGATATCAGAATAGATTATTCGAAAAGATGGCAGCATCTGCACTGGCGGTCGATGGTGTCGTCTTATCGCAACTCACCCTATTTCGACCACTACGCGCCGGAACTCGAACCTTTCTATACGAAAAGGTTCGAGTTCCTTGCCGATTTCAATATCGGCTTGCTCGAAACCGTGCTCCGTCTTCTTGGGTGCGAGGTGCGTCTCAGATTCTCCGAAGAGTATGTTGAACCCGTCACATCATCCACGGAGCCTGAACCGACATCTATACATAAATCTCGGGAAAATATCGTCAGCGATTGGCGCGACGCCATTTCACCAAAGCCCCGCCTCGCAAGACCGGACCCTTCATTCGTCCCTGAACCCTATTGGCAGGTGTTTTCGGATCGGGTCGGTTTTGTGCCGAATATGTCCGTGATAGATCTTTTGTTTTGCGAGGGTCCCCAGTCTTTAGACATAATACGAGATTCGATCGTAAGGTAGATATCGAAGATTCTGGTGTGGTATTTCGGCCATTCGGTCGGGTTTTTACGGTTCACAGACATTATGCAACATCTCCATGTCGTCGATTGTTTAATTGATAGATATCTGGCCGTACATGTTTTATATGTATGATATATGTGTATGCGAAAACAGCCCGCGAAAAACGGGCTGTTTTTTTTGATGGACTATTGCTGTCCGTGCGGTTTGATGCCTCGGACTGAGGTTATGAAACCGCCTATTTCGAATAATTGAAAGTGTTGCCGTTATGTGTGATGGTCAGTCCCGCACCCTTGCCTTCTTCGACACGGCCTACGATCCGGGCGGGAATACCGAAACTTTCGGATATAGCCATTATCTCTTCGGCTGCTTCCGGAGCTACGTACAGTTCCATACGGTGTCCCATGTTGAACACTTTGTACATCTCCTGCCATGGAGTACCGCTTTGTTCCTGTATTGTCTTGAACAGTATCGGGGTTTCGAACAGGTTGTCTTTGATAATATGTACATCTTCGACAAAATGCAACACCTTGGTCTGCCCGCCACCAGAACAGTGTACCATGCCCTTGATGCCTTTACGGGCCTGGCGAAGAACCTCGGCTATGACCGGTGCGTATGTACGGGTGGGGGATAATACGAGTTGTCCCATGGTCATCCCTTCGTGTCCGGGTACGGGATCCGTCAGCTTGTACCCTCCCGTGTAGACCACGTCTTCGGGTATGCCGCTGTCATAGCTTTCCGGGTATTTCTCGGCCAGGTATTTGGCGAACATGTCGTGTCGAGCCGAGGTAAGTCCGTTGCTGCCCATGCCGCCGTTATAACGGTCTTCGTATTTCGATTGGCCGAACGAGGCCAGACCGACAATGACGCATCCGGGCTTGATGGTATCGTTGCTCAAAACGTCGGCCCGTTTCATTCTTGCCGTCACCGTGCTGTCTACGATGATCGTGCGTACGAGGTCGCCGACATCTGCGGTTTCGCCCCCCGTGGAGTAGATTCCCACTCCCATATCTCGGAGTTGTTGCAGAATCTCTTCGGTGCCGTTGATAATGGCCGAGATAATCTCTCCGGGAATCAGTCGTTTGTTGCGGCCGATCGTTGACGAAAGCAGTATGTTGTCAACCGCGCCTACGCATATGAGGTCGTCGGTATTCATTACTATGGCGTCTTGTGCGATGCCTTTCCATACGGACATGTCGCCGGTTTCGCGCCAGTACATGTATGCCAGCGAAGATTTTGTTCCGGCACCGTCTGCGTGCATGACCACGCAACTTTCCGGATCGCCCCCTAGCATGTCGGGAATTATTTTACAGAAGGCTTTGGGAAAGATTCCCTTGTCTACGTTCTTTATCGCGTTGTGTACATCCTCTTTATCGGAAGAAACACCTCGACGTGCGTATCTTGATGTTGTATCCATACGGTTGGGTTTGAATGGAGTGCAAATATAGCAAAAGGCGAGCGCAGGGGCAAATGAAAAACAAATGGTTTTCATAGGACTCGCCTGGCCGCATACTATCTTTCACAAAGATAATGAAGCAGGATGTAATACTGCAAATGTGCCTACAAAGATTGTCCGTTTTTTGATGCGGAATGTTGCGTGCAATGAAGCGGGGCCCATGCGATACACTTGGATTGTACAATCGCAGACAATCTCCGATGAAGATTTGTCCATTTGCGGAGCGGATAGGAACAAGTGTCGGAATGGAAAAATACTTTGATGCCGAAACTCTTTGGTCAAGTAAATGGCATTGTGATATTTTTTGGGTATTTTTGTAAAATAGGTGGGATTTTTTAGGGTGAAAAAAGTTCGCATGTCGCCTTGTCGATCTACTATCCCTATGGAATGTTATGAAAATCAAAGAGAAAAGCAACGTCCAACCAGAAAAACGCGAATCGGTTTTTGATCTTATCAAAAGCATGACCAAAGCCGAGAAACGTAGTTTTAAACTTTACGCTACCCGTTTGGCCGGAAACCAGGAGGCAAAATTCCTCTCTCTTTTCGACTATCTCGATTCGGTAGACGAATATGACGAGGTAAAAGTGTTGCAGAAATGCCCGGTCAAGAAGGAACAGCTTCCAAATATGAAGGCGCATCTGTACAGACAGTTGCTCGTCAGTATGCGCTTGCTCGGCGTTCAGCATTCGAATGCCATGCAGCTTCGCGAGCAGCTCGATTTTGCCAGGATACTGTATGACAAGGGCCTGTATAAACAGAGCGACAAAATGCTCGAAAAGGTGATCGATCAGGCCTTCGCACTTGAAGAACATACGATAGCCATAGATGCCGTGCATTTCCAGTCAAAGATTGATACGCTCAACGTGGCTCGCGATATGACCAGTACGAGCGATAACGCAAGTCGCCAGGTAATAGGACTTGCAAAAGACATCTTGACTGCCAGCGAACTTTCGAACCTCTCCACGCGCGTTTATTCGCTTTATCAAAAACTCGGTTATGCCCGCTCGCAGAAAGACCTTGATCTGATAGTACTTTATTTCAAGCCTAAATTGGAATCGTATGACGAGAAAACTTTGTCATTTTTGGGCAAATCGCATTACTATCAGGCATGGGCATGGTACTATTATATACAGCATGACTTCGTCACGAGCTATCGTTACAGCCGCAAGTGGCTGGAACTGTTCGACAGTAAGCCAAATATGAAACGGGTCATGTATGACGACTACATGAAAGGGGCGGCACAGATACTGGAGGCTCTATATCTGATGCGTAAATATCGCCATTTCGCCGAACATCTCTCTCATTTCGAGAATGAGTTCGTGGCCTTGGCATCTCTGAACCCTAACGCTACGCTTATAGGCAAGCGCCTTCTGTATGTAAATAAAATAAACAAGTGCTTCATCGAGGGTGAATTCAAGCAGGGATTGTTGCTCGTACGAGAAATAGAGGCTTTCATCCGCAAGTATTCGCATGAGATGAATGTGCATCACAAAATGCTTATATATTATAAGATAGCATGCCTGTATTTCGGTGACGGAAACTATACTAAGTGCATGGAATATCTCTGCCGAATTACCAGCACCAAGGACCCGCAGATCAGACGCGATCTGCAGGTATTCTCACGGATACTCAACCTCATTGCCTCATACGAAGCTGGGATCGACTATAATCTTGATTATCAAATACGTTCGGTTTATTCGTTTCTTGTCAAAAGCAACGATATGGGCGAGGTGCAGAAAGAGATGCTCTCTTTCCTCAAGAAACTCAATACTATTTACGCAGAAGATGTGAAAACGGAACTGAAAGTCCTGTACAACCGTCTCAAACCTTATGAAAACCGTACTTTCGAGCGCAGGGCTTTCTACTATCTCGACATATTGTCTTGGCTCGAAAGCAAGATAACCGGTAAGAGCGTAGGCGAAATAGTACGTCGTAAATTCAAGGAACTGAGTGCTTAACAAAGATGGTTCTTGATTTCGCTCTCGGGAGCGCTCCTCTATGTCTGCTGGGAGTCTCTGATCGTTTTTTTGCTTCTTTATGGCTTGTGATTTGCAATGCAGATTATGATACTGCCAGTATGGCCAAGCAGATTTGTTAAAAATAAATCATAAAAAAAATTTATATTAATAATTTTTACAATTATTTCCCGTTGCGGTTTTAATCCGTAATTCGATCATGTGATATGGCGAAAATTGTGAATCAAATAGGTTGTTGAGATTTCAACACATGCGCTTTTATAAACATAAATGCATTCGCATGATTTGGCGGAACCCTCTGAAAATGCTATATTTGCATCCACTTCATGGGAGTGTTAACAGAATCACAATAACTCACATTATATCAGAAAATTATGGAAGCTCAAGTAAAAAAGTACGTTGAGACGTTCATGGAGAACATCAAAGCGAAAAACCCGGGTGAAAAAGAATTCCACCAGGCAGTTCACGAAGTAGTTGAAAGCGTTGCTCCTTTCATTCTCGAAAACCCACAGTTGCAGAAAATGAAGATTCTCGAACGCATCGCTGAACCAGAACGCGTTATAATGTTCCGCGTACCGTGGCTCGACGACAAAGGCGAAGTGCAGATCAACAAAGGCTACCGTGTTCAGATGAACAGCGCAATCGGCCCTTATAAGGGAGGTCTTCGTTTCCATTCAAGCGTAAATTTGGGCATTCTCAAGTTCCTTGCATTCGAACAGGTATTCAAGAACAGCCTTACCACTCTTCCTATGGGTGGCGGTAAAGGTGGTTCCGACTTCAGCGTTAAAGGCAAATCGGACAACGAAGTGATGAAATTCTGCCAGAGCTTCATGACCGAACTTCAGCGTCATATCGGTGCCGATACCGATGTTCCTGCAGGTGATATAGGCGTTGGCGGCCGCGAAATAGGTTTCCTGTTCGGACAGTACAAACGTCTTCGCAACGAATTTACCGGTGTGCTGACTGGTAAAGGTATCGGTTGGGGCGGTTCTTTCATGCGTCCCGAAGCTACCGGTTACGGAACATGCTACTTTGCTGAAGCCATGCTTAAAACCAAAAATGACGATTTCAAAGGGAAGATAGTAACTATCTCGGGTTCGGGTAACGTGGCTCAGTATGCAGTTGAAAAAGCTACGCAGCTCGGCGCTAAGGTTGTTACCATGTCTGACTCGAACGGTTACATATACGATCCGGACGGTATCGATGCTGAAAAGCTCGCATATGTTATGGAACTCAAAAATGTTATCCGTGGCCGTATCAAAGAATATGTTAAGAAATATCCGAGTGCAAAATATTTCGAAGGCGAACGTCCTTGGGGCGTTAAATGCGACATCGCGTTGCCGTGCGCTACTCAGAACGAACTTAACGAAGAAAATGCCAAAGCACTTATAGCCAACGGTTGTATCTGTGTGGCTGAAGGTGCCAACATGCCTTCTACTCCGGAAGCTATCGCAGTATTCCAGAATGCCAAAATACTTTACGCTCCTGGTAAGGCTGCCAATGCAGGAGGTGTTGCTACTTCCGGTCTCGAAATGAGCCAGAACTCGCTTCGTCTCAATTGGACTCCTGAAGAGGTAGACCAGAGGCTTCGTAAGATTATGAACGATATTCACGCAACATGCGTTAAATATGGTACACTCGAAGATGGCCGCGTAGACTACGTGAAAGGTGCCAACATCGGCGGTTTCATAAAGGTAGCCAACGCTATGCTCGCACAGGGTCTCGTATAATCGCATGCTCTTGCAAATAAACAGGCCGCCCGAATCTCGGGCGGCCTGTTTATTTAATGGTTACGTTGACGGTTTATTCAGCATAAGACTTCGGAAAAAAGATTTTATGCTGACATGTGTTTAGGTCATGTTTTTCTGACAGATCACATTTTTAATATCTCTTGACGAGGCAAAACAACAGCAAATTGCTCGAAAATAGGGTGCGACAAACGAGCAACTCATTCTGTGGGGGCATTGCATTATTGTCGTGCCGGTCGAGGACATTGCGTCTGTAACTGAAGGATTATGACGAGCGCCTGGCCCGATTTATTATGCGGCATTGCGTAAAGTCGTATCGGACTGTGCCATTAGTGGCGGCAATTTCTGTTACAGCGATTTGGCACATGTGATTATTCTCTATAAACTTGAGCATAATCGCCGTCAGATCATCGTATATTTGTCATTGTTAGAAAGATAAGTCTGTATGATCTGTTTCGGCTTGATCCGGAGTGTTGGCAAATTCCCAGGCCAGAAGATTATTTTTTATGTCGCCACCCCAAAAATAGCGATCGAATCTGCCCGAAGTGTTCACAACCCTGTGGCATGGAATGATCCAGAAGATCGGATTGCGTCCGGTAGCGTTGCCTGCGGCCCGGGCGTAGCATTTGTCTCCTCCGAGTGTTGCATAAGACAACACATTGCCGAATGGTATATGCAGAAGTTTACGCCATATCTCCGTCTGGTATGGTGTGCCTTTAAGGTGTAATATGACGCTGCCGTCGGCATGTCGGTTCATGAATTCGAGAGCCTGTTGCTGCAGAGCGGATTTTCTTTCAATGCATCTTGCATAGCCGAATCGTTTGTTAAAGTCCTGTGCGACATCCATCGTGCCGACAATATCCGGACCCATATAGCATACTCCTTTGGAGGTATTGGCTATCAGTACTCTCCCGAAAGATGTCTCCGCAAAAGTAAACTCGATGGGAAGTTTGTCGTCTTCCGGCAACCAATCAAGTATCTTTATCTCTGCCCATGGCGTTTCCGCCAGTTTGTATGTCATGCGTGCAAGAATCTTTTCGGAACTCAACCGTATCTCTGGACAGGTATTATATGGATTATAGATTGTCATCCGGACATGTGTTATAACGCAAAGATACGAATAACGGAAGCGTAACGGTATCTGAAACGTGCCATATTTCTGCGTATCGAAAAAGAAATTGACCGTGGCATGATTTTGTAAATTGTCGGTTTAAATATCCATTTACCGGCTTCTGGAGATGCGACATGAATTGGAATGGCGTAGCCTTTCCATGTCTTGACAGCGTTTATGTGGAATGGTTACGACGGCCATGTTTTTTTTTGAATTGTCCTCGGGCATGCCGGATAGATCTGAGATGAGGATACATCATTATGTCAAGGCATGTAGCTTTACAGAGGCCCGACAGGCGTGGTTCTGTGGCGGTTATGTCTCGCAGGAGTGAAGGGCAAAGTCGATTTTGTGAAAAGTTACGAGGAATTTAATTACCTTTAACAATGGAAAACTACCGTATGATTTCAGGTATATTTTAGTTTCGCTATGCTTTTTTGACCCAAACGGGATCCGATATGAAAATACTTATTATCGAAGACGAACCATCGCTGAGGGAAATAATGACGGAATACCTGCGCAAACAGCGATATGTAGTGGAATCGGCAGATTCACTGAAGGATGCCATGTTCAAGACGGCTGATTACGAGTATGACTGCATCCTGCTCGATATAATGTTGCCCGACGGCAACGGACTTGAACTTCTGCGTAAACTTTATCGGACAGGCAAAAGCGGTAACGTGATAATTATCTCTGCAAAAGATACGGTGGATGATAAGGTGGAAGGACTGGAACTGGGCGCTGATGATTACCTTGCTAAACCGTTCCATCTGGCGGAACTCAATGCACGCATTCGCAGCGTTATCCGACGGAAAGATCATGATGGTGACAGTGCTGTGTCGTTCGGAAACGTGCGGGTGGATACCTCCTCGTACAGTGTGACGGTGGCCGGCTCTCCGATCGAACTCAACAGGAAGGAGTATGACATATTGGCTTTTTTCATAAACCGACCCAATCACCTGGTCGATAAGATGAATCTGGCGGAGGCAGTGTGGGGCGACCATATGGACCAGGTAGACAATTTTGATTTTTTGTATGCCCAAATGAAAAACCTGCGCAAAAAAATGAATGACGCGGGAGCCGACGTGGAAATAAAGGCAAATTACCGGCTCGGTTATAAATTAGTGGCGAAATGAAACTTCTATACCGCATTACATGGAGAATCTCGGTTGCGCTGTTGTTTCTCTCGGCGGCGTGGGGGATGGTGTTCTATTTCGCGATAATCAACGAGATAAATGACGAAACGGACGATTCACTTGAGGATTATTCTGAATTTATCATAGTACGTGCCCTTTCCGGCGAAAAACTTCCGGAACAGAACAACGGCACTAACAACAGCTATTACATAAACGAGGTCCCCGAAGAGTACGCCGTCTTGTATCCCTCGGAGCGTTTCATCGACGACGAGGTTTACATCTACTCCGAGCATGAAACAGAACCCGCGAGAATACTGAAAACCATATTCAGGAACAGCGAGAACCGTTACTATGAACTGACGGTGCTTATACCCACGATCGAAAAATCAGATCTCAAAGAAACCATCCTTACGTGGATAGTGATCCTTTATTTGATTCTGTTGATTTCCATAATTGCGGTAAACGCCATAGTATTGCGGCGGAGCCTGCGTCCATTGTATGCCATGCTCGATTGGCTGAACCGTCTCAGGTTGGGCAAGGAGATACCTCCGCTTGAACTGGATAGCGATATCTCCGAGTATAAGAAATTGTCCGAGGAACTCATGAGATCGGCTCAGCGGAACAATGAAATGTACGAGCAGCAAAGCCTTTTTATCGGTCATGCTTCACATGAATTGCAGACACCCATAGCTGTCGCTCAGAACAGGCTCGAATTGCTGGCTGAAGATCCTGATCTCAGCGATACACAAATGGAGCAGATCGTTAAGACGATCCGTTCGCTTGAGGATATCTCGAAACTGAACAAGACATTGTTGTTGTTGACAAAGATCGAAAACAAACAATTCCCGAATACGGAGATCGTCGATATTAATTCGGTGGTATGTTCCATTTCCGAGGACTTTGCAGAGGCGTATGCATCGCATGAAATAGAATTCCAGTTGTCGGAGACGGCACATCTGAAGATGGAGATGAATCGCATGCTGGCTTCGGTGCTTTTCGGCAACCTCCTGAAGAACGCATTTATACACAGTGAGAAACATGGCATGGTGGCGGTGACAATTTCGGAAGAAGGTGTGCGGATTGCGAATACCGCTTCCTCGGGGGCCCTCAATCCAGAATATATTTTCCGCCGCTTCTATCAGGAAAGCATGAGCAAGGGGACGGCAGGTCTGGGACTATCGCTTGTCGATTCCATAGCGAAACTTTATGGAATAACAGTCAGTTATCTTTTCATGGACGGTATGCATGTATTTGATGTCCGATTCCAAAAATCATAATTTCAGGATTTTTTTTCATTATTTTATTTTGTTTTCAGTTTCGGGTGTGAAGTTTGCAATATAAACTATTGTCCAACCAAAATTATCGAGAAAATGAAAGCAAGGAAAATCTTACTGGTTTTGTGCATGGCCTTCGTTGGCATATTCGCGGCTAACGCTGACAATGACAGAATGATTACTGCCGAACAACTCCCTAAGGTATCCCGCGAGTTTATACAAAAATATTTCAAGGATATCGGAGTCTCTTATGTTAAACTCGACCAGGATTTCATGGAAAAATCTTACGAAGTTCTTCTGACTAATGGCAGCAAAGTGGAATTCGACCGAAATGGCCAATGGGAAAAAATCGACTGCCGCAGAAATCCGGTACCTGCAGGTATCGTTCCGGAACCTATTAAGAATTTTGTGAAAAAGAACCATCCGAATCAGCCGATAGTGAAGATAGAGAGGGATAGACGAGGCTATGAGATCGAATTTCGCAATGGTTTCGAGATCGAATTCGACAAAGCGTATAACATGGTAGGGTATGATGACTAAATATAAATCTTATTGATTATGAAAACTAAATTCTTTTTTCCATTGATGATTGCCGCTGTGTGCCTGTTTGCGGCATGTGATGACGATGATGACAAAATCAACGTTCCAAGTCAATACAAGACTGCTTTCGAAGCTCTTTATCCGGATGCCACAAGGGTGAGTTGGGAACGTGAGGGACAATTTTATGTCGCCGATTTCTGGAGGCAGGAATATTATGCTGAGGCCGAGGCATGGTTCAATCAAGAGACTGTTTGGAAAATGACGGTGACGGAATTGTCTTACAATCAGATTCCGGAACTTGTCAGACAGGGCTTCCAGGCAAGCGAATACTCGACATGGCGCGTCGACGACAGTGACATGATAGAGCGTAGTACGTCTGATGATGCAGTGCTCTATGTGCTTGAAGTTGAGAGCGGCCGACAGGAATACGACCTTGTTTTCGATCCCGAAGGCACATTGAAGGTTGCTCAACCGCATACTAATAAACATACCTCCGATTACATTACGTGGTAATATTGCGGGGAATGGCGGCGACGATGATATCTCCGTTTAGTTCCCGTCAAATTTTCCGAATCGGTTTTTAAGCCCGACCGTATGGCCGGGCTTAAAACTTCATATGATTATCCGATGCCTTTATCTCGACGTATGCAATGCCGGTGCGTATGTCGTTTCCGGCGTGTCACATTGAATGCTGTGTGGAATGTCTCCCGAATGAGATGAATTGAATTATGGTTCATGCGTTTGATTTGCCGTCGCTGTTTTTTGCTTTGGAACTATATTTGTATAATATTATGATAGTTCATTCAGATTATTTGTTTATTTTTAGAGTATTAATAGTGGACGGCATTGTTGTCTGCTTAAAACCTTTACGATTATGAAAGAGTTAGTGTATTTTGTATGCGGTGCGGCGGTAGGAGCTACCATTGCACTGTTGATGGCGCCGGAAAAGGGCGAGGTTTTGCGTTCGAAGATACGCAAGGTCGTAGACGATGATCTCGAACTTGGCCGCGAACTTGTAGGCGTGGTGCAGGATGCTGTCGCTGAAACTTCAAAAGAGGTTAAACAGACAATCCAGAAGAGAAGATGATAAAGCCTTCCGATCCGGATCTGCCGAATCTTGACCAGCTCGATAAAGACGTGGCCGAGTATGTACGGATGCGTACCGACTCCATCAAGTTAGCTTTGGTAGAGGGTCTTTCCTTGGTAATAGGTAAAGGGATGTCTCTCGTAATAGCTATTATTATTTGTTTGGGGGCCCTCATGGTGCTTTCAGTGGCATTGGTGTTGCTGGTAAGTGTCTGGGTTAATTCTTACATATTGGGTGCCGTGATAGTAGGTGTATTTTATCTTATTATGGCTCTTGTAGTTTGGTTGTTGCGAATTAAATTCGTCGACAAGATGGTCGGCATGTTCTCGCGAATTATTTTCTCATCTAATGACGATTGATATGAGTACACCGGGTAGCAAATATTATTATATAGACTCGTTGAGCAAGCTCAAATCGGAGAGGAAACTGTTGAGGATGCAGTCCAAACTCAAAGAGGACGAATTCCGGCTCCAATGGGATACTCTCAAAGAGTTCGTCAGTTGGGGGAACATACGAATGCTTATAGATGAAAAACTTACGTTTGTGAAAAACATTGTTGGGATTGCTTCAGGCGCGTTTTCGACGATAATATCTCTGATCGCCAACAGGCATAACCGCAGTTAATGCGGGTCCGCTTTTTCCCAATGACGCGAGTATATTAAAAACAGACAGGGACGGAATCTCCGTCCCTGTCTGTTTTTAATATACTCGCCCTCATACAAGCTACAGGCATGGGACATTTGGTGCTATTTTATTTCAGTTTAGGTAAATAATCATTAACTTTCGGAGTTTTTAGCATAACCCAAAAACCGTATGAACATCTTGCTGGTGCAGGCAGATATGAGTTGGCAGTCGCCCGCAGTGAATTGCGAGCGATTCGAGATGCTTGTGGCGGGTGCCGGTAAGGCCGACCTGATAGTATTACCCGAGATGTTCGCCACTGGTTTTATAACCGAACCGACAGAAACTTTGGATAGAGAGGGAGAGTCTTTGCTTGAATGGATGCGCAATCTCGCCCGCGAATGCGATGCGGCTGTTGTCGGAAGTGCTGCAGTCGAAGATTGCGGTTTGCTTTATAACAGGTGTTATTTCGTACGGCCTGACGGCTCGTTCGAATTTTACGATAAGCGACATCTGTTTAGCCCCGGTGGCGAAGATAAGGGGTATACCGCCGGCAGGGAGCGCGTAATCGTCGAGTGGTCAGGATTCCGTATATTGCTTCAGGTGTGCTATGATCTTCGTTTTCCGGTGTTTTCGCGCAACAGGGGCGATTACGATATGGCGCTTTATGTGGGGAACTGGCCTCGGAGTCGAAGGAAAGTTTGGGATGTATTGCTGCGGGCGCGTGCGATAGAGAATGCATGTTATGTCGCGGGGGTAAATCGAGTGGGAAAAGATCCGGGGAGCAATTACGATGGAGGTACCTGTCTTGTCGATTTTCGTGGAGATGTGGCCGGCATGGTTGCAGACAATAAGGAGGAAACCCTTTTGTTGCATGCGGACATCGATGAGTTGAGAGATTTCCGCAATGGGTTTCGTGTTTTGGACGATGCCGACGGTTTTGAATTGAGAATTTGAGCAATTATAAGGATTAATTCTACCATATGACAGATAAATTATTGCTTTTAGGCGATCAGGCTATAGCTCTCGGGGCTGTACATGCTGGTATTTCTGGGGTGTATGCCTATCCCGGAACGCCGTCTACCGAAATAACGGAATATATACAGGAGAACCCGCTGGCAAGGGAACGCGGCGTTCGCAGCGACTGGTGTACAAATGAGAAAACCGCAATGGAAGCGGCGCTCGGAATGTCTTACGTGGGTAAGCGTTCGCTCGTGTGTATGAAGCATGTCGGAATGAACGTGGCTGCCGATGCATTCGTTAATTCGGCCATGACGGGAGTTAACGGAGGCGTAGTAGTTGTTGCCGCCGACGATCCCTCGATGCACTCGTCGCAGAACGAACAGGACTCACGTTTTTACGGCAAGTTTGCCTTCGTACCGATCCTCGAACCCTCTTCCCAGCAGGAGGCTTACGAGATGGTTCGCTACGGTTTCGAACTCTCCGAGAATATAGGCCTGCCCGTACTTATGCGTATCACCACGCGTATGGCTCATTCAAGGGCCGTCGTTACAGTAACAGATCCGTCGGATGTCAATCCGGTCAGTTTCCCCAAGGAGACCTCTAACTGGATCTTGCTGCCGGTCAATGCCCGCCGCAGATATAAGGAGGTTCTGGCGGCTCAACAGAAACTGGAGGAGCTTTCCGAAACGACCAAATATAACAGTTACAAAAAGTCGGGCAAGAAAGGTGTGATCGCTTGCGGTATCGGTTATAATTATGTGATGGAGAACATCTCCTCTTCGGATGAACGTACGGTACTGAAGATTTCGCAATATCCTCTTCCGGTTGGTATTGTCAGAGACATGTTCGACCATTGCGACGAGATTCTCGTGGTTGAGGACGGACAGCCGTTCGTTGAAGATCAGTTGCGCGGTATTCTCGACTGTACGGGCAAGATCAAGGGGAGATTGAGCGGTGATCTTCCCCGTGTAGGCGAACTTACTCCGGACAACGTAGGCGCTGCTCTCGGCACCGAAAACGGGATGCGTTACGATACGTGTTGCACTGTTGTTCCGCGTCCTCCGGCATTGTGTCAAGGCTGCGGACATCGCGACGTGTACGAAGTGCTGAATCTGGTTTTGCGCGAATACCCGGATCACAAGGTCTTCAGCGATATCGGATGCTACACATTGGGTGCATTGCCGCCGTTCCGTTCGATACATACGTGTGTCGACATGGGTGCCTCGATCACCATGGCCAAAGGAGCGGCCGACGGCGGACTTTTCCCGTCGGTAGCCGTGATAGGCGACTCCACGTTTACGCATTCGGGTATGACCGGCTTGCTCGATGCCGTCAATTCCGGGGCCAATGTTACCATAATAATCTCCGATAACCTTACCACCGCAATGACTGGCGGACAGGACTCGGCAGGAACCGGCAGAATCGAAGCGATATGTCTTGGCGTCGGGGTAGACCCTGCACACGTCAGAACGGTAGTGCCGCTCCCCAAGAATATGGAACAGATACAGCAGGTCATCAAAGAAGAGATAGAGTATAAAGGCGTTTCGGTTATCGTACCCCGCCGCGAATGCATTCAGACACTCAAAAGAAAGGCTAAAAAGCAATGAAAAAAGATATAATACTCGCGGGGGTAGGCGGACAGGGCATACTCTCGATCGCAGCCATCATAGGCCAGGCGGCATTGAACCAGAATCTGCATATCAAACAGGCCGAGGTTCATGGAATGAGCCAGCGTGGCGGGGACGTACAGTCGAATCTTCGTATTTGCAGCGAACCTATTCACTCCGACCTGATATCACTGGGTAGGGCCGATGCCATCATTTCGCTCGAACCGATGGAGGCTCTCCGTTACATTCCCTATCTCTCTCCGGAAGGATGGATAGTCGTGAACAGTGTTCCCTATATCAATATACCCAATTATCCCGAAATCGAAAGGCTCGATGCCGAGTTTGCAAAAATGCCGCACGTGATATCGTTTGATGTCGATGCAATAGCGCGTGAGCACGGCGGAGTGCGCACCGTGAATATGGTGCTTCTGGGTGCCGCATCGCTTATTCTCGACATCGAAGATACCAAACTCGAGGAGGCCATAGGCGACATCTTCGGACGTAAAGGAGATAAGGTGGTCGAAATGAACGTTAATGCTTTCCGTGCGGGACGTGAGGCAGGTAAAAAACAGATGAAAGGCTAACATATTATGGATAATTCGAAAAATACACCGATAGACAGGTCGGTCATCGATGCGCTTATCGCCGAGTACGGGATCAATGATTTCGGAAAGGCTACGATTCGTGAAACAAAGGCGATAGCGGCAAGGGCCGAGTCGCTGACCGGAGTCGAATTCATCAAGATGGAAATGGGTGTCCCCGGACTTCCGGCTTCGAAAGTAGGTGTCGAGGCCGAAATAGCCGCTTTGCGCTCTGGCGTGGCGAGCCTTTATCCAGACATCGACGGTGTCCCGGCGTTGAAGGAAGAGGCCGCTCGTTTTGTCAAGGCTTTCATCGACGTAGATATAGCTCCGCAGGGATGCGTCCCGGTAACCGGTTCGATGCAGGGTACCTATACTTCTTTCATGACCTGCTCGCAAAGAGATCCAAAGAAAGATACCGTATTGTTCATCGACCCCGGTTTCCCGGTCCAGAAACAGCAGTTGGTTGTCATGGGCGTCAAATACGAAACCTTCGACGTATACGATTTCCGCGGAGATAAACTGCGTGCAAAACTCGAAAGCTATCTGAGCAAGGGTAATATATCGACACTGATATACTCGAACCCCAACAATCCGAGTTGGATAACGCTCAAAGAGGAGGAGCTCAGGATAATAGGCGAACTCTGCACCAAATACGGCGTCATCGTTCTGGAAGACCTTGCCTATTTCGCGATGGATTTCAGACGCGACCTGGGCAAGCCGTTCGAAGCTCCGTTCCAGCCGACCGTGGCCAAATACTGTGACGATTATGTACTGCTTATATCGGCATCGAAAGCATTCAGCTATGCTGGACAGCGTATCGGGGTGGCATGCATCTCCGACAGCCTTTATAACAAAAGATTCGACGGGCTTGCCGACCGTTACGGAATAGGCGCGTTCGGACCGGTATTCATCCACCGCATATTGTATGCACTGTCGTCGGGGACCTCGCACTCGGCACAGTATGCCCTGGCAGCTATGTTCAAGGCTGCATCGGACGGTAAATATAACTTTCTCGAGGAGGTTAAGGAGTATGGCCGTCGCGCTGCGAGACTGAAGGAGATCTTCAAACGCCATGGCTTCCGTGTGGTCTACGACAGCGATATGGACGAACCGGTCGGCGATGGTTTTTATTTTACCATAACGTATCCAGGAATGACCGGCGGCGAACTCTCTCGCGAACTGATGTATTACGGCGTGAGCGCCATCAGTCTTTCTACAACGGGAAGTTGGCAGGAAGGGTTGCGCGCCTGCACCTCGTTCATACAACCCAACCAATACGACCTGCTCGATGAACGTATGAAGTTGTTCGCGCAGAACCACCCATTGGCTTAATACATTTGAATCTCTTAAAAGCTACATTTTCAATCAATACGACAAACGACTAATCAGAATAAAACTATGATCTGGAATCCGACCAAAGAATGCATGAACGCCGAAGACAAACGGCTGCTTCAGGGCGAACGCCTGCGTAAAGTGGTTGACAGAGTATACCACAGCGTACCGTTCTACCGACATAAATTACAGGAACGCGATATGCGTCCCGACAGTATAACCTCGATCGACGATATTACGAAACTGCCTTTTACGACCAAACAGGATCTGCGCGACAACTACCCTTACGGATTGTTTGCCGTTCCCATGTCCGAGATCGTGCGTATTCATGCTTCGTCCGGTACGACCGGAAATCCGACAGTGGTCGGTTATACGCGCCGTGACCTCGCCATTTGGTCGGAGATGATAGCGCGTTGTCTTTCTGCTTTCGGAGCAGACAGGAACGATATTTTCCAGGTGGCTTACGGTTACGGGCTTTTCACAGGCGGACTCGGCCTGCATTACGGGGTTGAACATCTCGGTGGTACGGTAATACCCGCATCGAGCGGCAATACGGCAAAACAGGTCCGCCTGATGCGTGATTTCGGAACCACGGCCTTTGCCAGCACACCATCGTATGCATTGTACCTTGCCGATGCGATGAAAGAGAGCGGTATATCACGCGATGAATTCAAACTGCGCATAGGTATCTTTGGCGCCGAGCCGTGGACCGAAAACATGCGTAAGGAGATCGAGACGAAACTCGGTATCAACGCTTATAATGTTTATGGTTTGAGCGAGATAATGGGCCCCGGAGTATCGCACGAATGCGAATACAAGTGCGGATCGCATATTATCGACGACCATTTCTATGCTGAAATAATAGATCCTGATACATTGGAGCCTGTACCATACGGACAGGTCGGTGAACTCGTGCTGACCACGCTTACCAAGGAAGGACTTCCCATGATACGTTACCGTACCAAGGACCTTTGCTCTCTCAATCCCGAACCGTGCAAATGCGGTCGTACCAGCATCCGTATGAGCCGTATAATGGGACGCAGCGACGATATGCTGATCATCCGTGGCGTAAACGTCTTCCCGTCGCAAATAGAGAGCGTCATACTCGAAATGCCGGAGTTCGAGCCGCATTATCTTATCTATGTAGATCGCGTTAACAATCTCGACATGTTGGAGGTACATGTAGAGGTTCGCGACGGATTCTATTCCGACGAGATTAAGGTAATGGTCGAACTTAAGAAGAAGCTCGCCGCCCGCTTGCACAGCGTGCTCGGTCTGCATGCCGAGATAAAATTGGTCGAACCGTACACGATAGAACGCAGCGAAGGCAAGGCAAAACGCGTATTCGACCGGCGTGATATAAAATAATTGACTGCTCATATGCTTTCGCCTTTTGCGCGAACGGTAAAAAATCATTATCTTAGAGGGTGAATCAATAAAATTAGAGCTTATGACTATCAGGCAGCTTTCGGTTTTTATCGAGAATAAACTCGGACGCATCAACGAGGTGACAAAGATACTCGCGACCAATAATATAAACATGATGGCATTCAGCCTTGCCGAGAGTACCGATTTCGGCGTACTGAGGCTCATTGTATCGGATGTGGACAAGGCTGCCGAAGTGCTCAAGGAGGCTCGGTTCGGTGTTTCGCTTGCAGAGGTTATAGCAATCAGCCTTGCGAATACTCCCGGTTCCCTTTCGAAAGTTATGGAACGCTTGGCTGGCGAAGGTATATTTATCGAATATATGTATGCTTTCTCGAGCGGCGACGTGGCTAACGTGGTTATCCGGCCTACCAATTTAGAAAAGTGTATGAAAGCTCTCGAAACGTGCGACTGCAACGTGCTTTCGGAACAGTCTTTTGCATAGGTGGTTCGCTTTCATATTATCGATGGTGCAACGAGTATAATCGGTTACCTAAGGGAACATGCAAAATATCATATCGAAACGGCCTCGCAAAAGCGAGGCCGTTTACTTTTCCCCATTGGATCGGGTGAGACGGATAAAATCTTCCGAATGAGTTATTTTAATGATGCATTGCCAATTTGAACATGATTACCGGGTTCGAGGGTTATGGTATCATCTGCAATATGGAGTCGCTGCTCCCCACGTAAAAAACCTAATGGAGCCGCTGCTTCCCACACACAAAAACATATTTATTATTTCATGAGCAGTATGCTGTCGAGCAGTGCACTTACCGTGTCTGCTTTTTTCACGAGCATCAGGTGGTCGCCGCCTTCTACCGGCAATACGTCATTTATGTTTTTGAACGGGAAAACCTGATCGTCGGTTCCGTGGATGTGATACAGGTTCCGCGTTCTGTACTTAGGCACCCAGTTGGTTATCTGCTCGACTGCCCACCGGACATATACCGGGTCGGTTACCGTGAGATATTTGGCAAGTTCGGTGTTGTCCGTGTTATATACCAGTCTGTTGAAGGAGCTGATTATGAACTCGGTTTGCTCGAAAAGCTTTGCAGGTACGTGTTCTGCGAGTTTGGTGTATCTGACTACAGAAAAGAGAGATGGAATCTCCTCCTTGCTTTTGAACGAGGATATTATAATGCATTTTCGGGGATGCAGGAATCTTACCATTTCCTGCATTATCACAGCTCCGAAAGAATAGCCCACGATTACGAACGGACGACGGGTGTTTATTTGGCGAGCCATCCTTTTGGCATACTTACGCAGCGGCTCGTCGCTTTCCGGAATAAGCCATTCTATATAATTGCGCTGAAATCCTTTGGGAAGTTTGAGCTTGTCGAATACGCTGCAATTATAGCACATGCCGGAAATGAAATATACGTTTGTCGTGCGTTTGCCGAATATCCGTTTCAGGAAAGTTGCCATAACTGGTCTGTATTTTTATTTTAATTTTAGCCATCAATGGAAGGCTGTTGCTATTTTGCATTCGATCCGTGTCGGCCGAGTAACTACGCAAATATACCGTTATTATTATTTGAAATAGCTGTGAAACACGAATTATCGAGAGGTATTATATCAAGTATAGCAGGGCCCGTCTGAAAGCCAGTTGCGTGGAGTGGGGCGACCGACACGGCAGTTGTCCCGAGTCGCGGATGCACAAGCCGGAGAAGACGTTTGACCGAAATGAAATGGAGGATGCCTTTTCATGGTTGCCTTTCGATTTCTACATGACTGGCCGATAATATGTCTCTTACTTGTGTACTTTCGGTCAGTAGAGGCGCCTATGAGTGTCCCTTCTGCAAGCAGAGGGAGGATTCGAGATTCCAGTCAGATATTATTTGTCCGATTTTTTATTTATATGCAATAATCTTTGGAATCTGGTCTGCAGCCTGCATGTTTGTCTTGATCGTCAGCCTGTTTCGATCCTGTTGTCCGACACGATTTCACCTCGGAAGCGGAAAGCCTTGGCTATTTTTTTAGCGCATCGACGAGTTGCGGCATCATTTGCCAGATAGAATTTTCGTTTTGTGCCGTATAAACGTTTCCGTCTATCTCATATTTTTCACCCGTTGCCATGCAGTTTTTGATGGCTGGGACTACGTACGGATGCACTGCTATTTTTTTACCGCGTATTATGCCGAAACTGTCTAAAAGAAGTCCTGCACCGCAATGGCCTGCGATAATCTTATCTTTTGCTGCAAAGGCTCGCATGACTTCTATGAGATCTTTGTTGTACTGTTTGTTGGCATTCTGCATGAATTCTGGAATAGCGTCGCCACATGCGAATACCATGGCGTCGTATTCATCTTCATGACCCTTGAGATTGGCTATGATGTCGTCGACTATGAGAGTTACTCCCGAGTTGGTATGTATCTGCTTGTCTTCGGCAACCGCAAATGTTTTGTAAGGAATGCCGTTCTCGAAAAATGTTTCGAGGTATTGGAAAAGACCGGAACCGTTCACAGGATTCACTGCCAGTACTGCTGTTTTCTTTGCCATGGCCTTGAGATTTAAATGATTGATATTTACAACAAATATAAGCTATATTCGGTTGTGAATGCAATAGCTGCATTGGACTATGCAGGCTCAAAATGGGACTGTTTTGTTGGTTCTCGTTACTATATTATGTATTTGCATTTATTGTCATTTGCAATTCACGTGCCGCTTGCACCGTAATATTTGCATTTGCATGAAGACGAAGCGGTTTATAAACAGTTGTAAGTTTCTAAAACCCTATGCTGCTGTCCGGTTTTTGCGAGTCTTTCGCTATCTTTGTTATTATTTCAGATGATATGAGAAAGATAGTCGAATGCGTCCCAAATTTCAGCGAAGGACGTGACAGGGAGAAAATAGAACGGATAGCAGGATCCTTTCGCGGTCGTGATGGTGTCAGGCTGCTTGATTACAGTGCCGACCGTGATCACAACAGGATGGTCGTAACGGCTGTCGGTGAGCCGGATGCTATGAAAGCGGCAGTCCTGGATGCGATAGGCGTGGCGATAGAGACAATAGACCTTACATCGCATTCCGGCGGTCATCCGCGTATAGGTGCAGCAGATGTTGTGCCGTTCATTCCTGTGCGCGGTATGACTATGGATGAGGCCGTGGAACTTTCCCGCGAAGTTGCACGTGAGGCCGCCGACCGTTTCGATCTTCCTGTATATCTTTATGAAAGGTCAGCTACGGCGCCTCACCGTGAGAATCTTGCAGATGTCCGCCGGGGACAATTTGAGGGCCTTGCCGTGAAAATGGCTTCGCCGGAGTGGAAACCTGATTTCGGTCCGGACAGGCCGCATCCGACAGCCGGGGCTTCGGTCATTGGTGCGAGGCAGTTTCTGATAGCTTACAACGTGAATCTCAATACGGACAGACTTGATATTGCCAAGGCCATAGCACGCAAGGTGCGCTACTCCGGCGGAGGATTGCGCTGTTGCAAGGCTATGGGAGTTTATCTTGCCGAGAAGGGTATTGCTCAGGTGTCGATGAATCTCACGGATTATACGCAGACTGCTGTTTACCAGGCTCAGGAAATGGTTCGCATGGAGGCAGCGAGATATGGGGTGACTATTGCCGGAGGGGAACTTATAGGACTTATGCCGCTCGGTGCGCTGGTTGATACGGCTGCATATTATTTGGATCTCGATGACTTTGACCAGTCGCGTATTCTCGAATCGCACATGATGGAGTAGATGAGTGGTGTCGTGCGTTTTCTGATGATTTGCCTATCTTGAATGGCTCGATGGACTTTGCTGTTATGCGTTAGATTGATTTGTTACGATAGTTCTGCCCGAGATTATGACTCTCACGGTAATGTGCAAATCGTATTCTGTCCGACAGCATGGTAAAACGATAAGTTTCTCGGGTCGTTTTATAGTCCTTCATAAAATCATTAGGGCTGCCAGTTCTTGGCAGCCCTAATGATTTTATACTTTCAGATAACTGTTAATAGACGCTGAATTCGTATATGCGTGCTGCAAGGCCTTCGCTTTGATCGGGTTTGGTGATATTCAACCTGACGTAACGTGCCTTGACAGGTTCCTGGAGCAGGCGGTCGGTTTCGTTGGCAGTGTTGTCGAATACAGAGTCTACCGTTTCCCATTCGTCATTTGCATTGAGTTTGGTCTGGAGACTGAATTCTTTGGTGATCCAGTCGAGACTCTCCATTCCGGCGTGGAATACTGTCCATCCTTTGATTTCGCTCTCCTTGCCGAGGTCTATTTCGATGAATTTTGGTTTTGCGAGAGTGTTGTCGCACCATTTGGTAGCAATGTCGCCGTCGAAAGCGCATTCGGCGCGTTCCGACTGGTTGACCTCTGCCGATTTACCTATAACATTCTTGCCGAACACAAGATTGCGCTGCATTACGGCTTCGTCGTCTTCGAGTTTGACAGGCAGATCTACCATCAGCAAGTCGCTGGCCGGTTTCACTTCGCTGTTAAGGTCGTTGGCGACCGTAGCTGCAAAGATTGTGATACGCGAGTCTTCGGGCAAGATGAGTGTTTCGGCTCCTTCCGGGATATCGAGCGGTATGCAGAACATGTAGGTGAATTCGTACGGCATATCCTTTTTCTCGAGCATGCTGTGACGGTGAGTTCCGACGAATGCGATATCGGCAGGTTTGATGAAGGCTTCCGTATGGTCTGTATGTCCCCACTGTCCTATGAAGCCCGAGTAATATGGTACGATAGCTTCCTGTACTTTTCCGCCGACGTTGAACGGTACTTTGTTGTCATACTGGGTCGATGCTGCGAGCAGGTAGAGCTTGTTGTAATTGCCACTCGGAAGTGCGATCGTATCGCCTTTGGATTTCACGCCGTTGGGCACATCGCCGCCTGGGAGGGCAAACTTGATCCCGCGGAATTCGATTTCGTTCGGGAGCAGTTCTGCCGCGTAGGTATATCCTTTGCCGTCGAAGTTGGCCACGTTGCGGAAGGCATTGTAAGTGGCGGTCTTGGTGTTGTACGGTAATTCGACAGTTGCATATTGTGTCTCTGCAACTTTGTTTGCCGGATCGGCCAGTTTCACCTTGAACGTCTTCATGCTGAACGGTTTGATTGAGTAGGTGAATGTGTTGCCGAGGGACTTTGCGTCGGTGATTACATCTTCTACACCGTTGACTTCCTGTACCGAAACTATCTCTGCAGGGAAGGTTACTGTGAATTCCTGATCTTCCTTGCCACTGGTTTCGTATACCCTCAGTACGTATTCATCCGATTCTTCGGCCTGTTTCAGGGCGCGGAGGGCGATGTTTTCGTTATCTATGCTCAGGAACGAGAACGATTTGCCGAGCGATCCGGCGTGTTTCGGAGCTGTGAATGCACTGAGAGGCTGATTGAGTACTTCTGCTTTGCGTACGGTACCTGCGCTTTTGTAATCGCCGTTATGACCGAATATCGAGTAGGTGAAATGGTGTTTGCCCAGATCCTGCTGATTCTGGTACTTGTATCCGCCTTTGGTGGCAGGGGTATGGAGGAGTGTGAGACGGATGGTATTGTCGTTAGGTTTGTCCCAGCCATACTTGCTGTCATTCAATACCGAAGCTCCGTAGCTCTTGTCTGTCGATGCGAGGTCGGCCCATTGCTGTGCGTAAACTTCGTATGCGATGTCGGTATTGTTGCCTCGTTCTACAGAACCTACGCCGAGGTCATAGGTGGCTTTTTCGTTCGAGAAGCTGAATGGGAATTCGGCTTTGAGCAGTGCGTTGCTGGTTTGCCAGTCGATTTCGTTATATATGTCGATACGGTCTTTCTGGCCGCCTTCGTTGAGACGGATATATTGTACGAATGTCGAGCCGTCGTATGTGCGTTCCACGCGCAGGGCTGAGCGGACAGGACCGTTTTCGGCTACGCTGATTTTCACATTGTCCGTGATTGCCGAAGGTTCTGCGTCCATTGTAGATTTGATGATTTCCCATGCCGGCCAGCGGAATGATTCGTTAGGCGTAAAGAGTGCCAGGCGGATAGCTTTGCCGTTTTCGACGAGTTCTTTTCCGTTGCGTTTGTCTACGATCGAGGCTATGTCGCCGTTTTTGTCGAGCGTAACTTTATATATGCTGTTTTCGATCGAGTTGTCAGAAACCGACATCGTGGATTTGGCTGTGCGGCCACCTGTGCGTACGTCATATACGGCGTAGCCCACCGAAGGCGCCGAGGCCTGGACGAGCATGGTTATGCGTCCGTTGTCGTTGGCTATTATTTGACTTGGAACTTGCTTGCCGTTGTTGTCGTATACGGTGACGTTTTTCGTCTTGCTTGGTAGGTCAAGCGTAACTTCTACCACTTCCGAAACCGGGAAAGCCGATGGGTTGTATATAATGAGCGGTGTACCCTTTACACGTGTGTCGAGGGCCTGCGAAACAGAACCTACGGATGTTGTGAGTACGTTGGCAAATTGCTTGAGCGAGATGAGTTCGTCGTTCCATGAGAACTCGTAGGCGCGCGGAAGGCTCGTTCCGGTAAGGTCGTCGTGGAACTGGTGCCAGATAACGCGTTTCCATGCTTCGGTAAGGGTTTCCTTGGGATATGCATAGCCGCCCATCCAATCGGAAACGACAGCACTGCGTTCTGCTGCGTCGGCCAGCAGTTCGTTGCGTCTGTTGTAGAACTTCATGGCAGCCTGCGATGTGTAGCAGCCGGTTGCGTGTACGTCCATCAGGAGTTCTCCGTCATGTACCGGCAGTTCCGGATGCTTGTCCAGAGGCAGATAGTCCTTGTATAACTGATCGCTGGTTGCGCTTATTATCTTGATAGGACCGTCTCCGTTTACGCCTTTTTCAACTGTGCGAACAGATTCGATAGTCGGTGCACCACCCGTATCGCCTGTTCCGTAGTAATGGTAAACTGTGTTGATCGGGCTTTTGTTGATGATATTCATCAGTTGTTCGCTGTGGCTGAGGTCTTCGTCACGCCATTTGGTGGTGTAGTTGTGGGCATCGGCCACCATCATTATGCGAGAACCGTCTACACCTTCCCATATGCCGATCTCGAAAGGTATCTTGCTGTTCCCGTAGAAGGGTTTGTTGCGCCACATGAGTTTCTGGGTGGAGAATCCTATGAGTCCCGAGTGTGCGGCGATAGTAGGCAATGTCCATCCGAAGCCGAAGCAGTCGGGCAGGAAGATGTCGGTGCCTTCGACTCCGAATTCGTCGCGATAGAAGTGCTGGCCGTAGAGGATGTTGCGGGTGAAAGATTCCGGTGAAGGAATGTTGGGGTCGGTAGCGTCCCACGTACTGCCGGTCACGTGCCAGCGTCCTTCTTTTATGTATTTTTTGATAAGTTCATATTGGTGCGGAAAATATTCTTTCATCCATTGATATTTGATGCCGCCCTCGAAGTTGAATATGTAATTAGGATATTTGCTCAGCAGAAACAGGTTCTGGTCGAGTGTCTTGGGGATATATTCTTCGATGGATTTTTGTACATCCCAGTTCCATTGGGAATCGAAATGTGCATTTGATACGACGTAGGCTTTTTTTTCTTGAGCGTTGATTACGCTGACAGTGAAAAAAGTCGATAGTAACAATAATGTTAATTGCTTCATTTTTGATTTTAGGTTAATAAAGTTTGTAAAAGGCGTCACAATATACAATTTTCCCTCGTAAAAAACCCATATGTTTGAATGGAAAATAAATTCTGGTAATCTATTATTTTAGATTTTTCACTTTGTGAAAATATTTTTCTGGTAACTGAAGCAGTAATAGCGATGCTGTGATGATAATGATTCCGAGGATCGATATTAGGTCTGGATGTTCTCCCGGAATTATCAGCCAGCTCAAGAGTACGCCGCTAACGGGGACCACGAATTTCCACATATTGAGTTCCGACACCTTAACTTTTGGTTTGCGAAGCAGTGTATACCAGATCGAGAATGCCCCGGCGGGTATAAGTGCCAGCCAGAAAAGTTGCAGGTAGAATTCACCTGGGAATGGTCTGAATGTAAATTCTTCGACGAACAAGGAGGCGAGTATGAGCAGTATTCCGCCCGTGAAATTGGCGAATGATGTGAGTGCTATGGGGGAGATGTTGTATTGTTTTTTCTTGACTACCATGATATTGGTGTAGCTGCCGATTATATTGCTGAGGATAAGCAGGGTTACTCCGCTCCAGAATTGCGAACCTCCGGCCGACATTTCTCCTTTGGTCAGACTTATGAATACGACTCCGGAAAGCCCGAGGATAATCGAAAATAATTTACGGAGTGTCATTTTATCATCCTTCAGGGTCAGGTGGGCCATTATTGCGACGAACAGTGGTCCGGCGCCGATAATGATGGCTGATGTTGCGGCTGGCACCTTATTCAGACCCATAAAGAAGAGTCCGTATTGGAGAAACGTTTGTAATATGGCGAACAACAGCATGAACCTCCAGTGCTTCAAAGCGCCGCGCAGATCGACTTTCATTGCTGCCATAACGGGTATGAGCAACAGACCGGCAAGCGTGAAACGCATCCCGGATAATAGAATAGGCGGTACGTACTCGAATGCGGTCTTGGCCACAGCGAAAGCCGAGCCCCACAACAGGCAGGCGATTATTGCAGGAAGTATTACGTGCAGACTTTTCATGAATGCAAATATACTCATTGCGATCGGTTGGACCCAATAAAGATAATGGCATTTTTTTTGTCATTGCAAAATAGTCCAAAACATGAAGGTTATGAGTAAGTTTCATTTGCGTTCCGATCGTGTGATAGATTCGACGGATACCAATGAATATTCCGAAGGCTTGCGCGATGAAAACATTGCCGAGGAATATCTTATAGATGCCGAGGTGTCGATCGACGACGAAATACCTCAAGGCGTAAACGAAACACGGGAAGGCGAACGTCCGCTGTACGATGAGCAGGGATACGACAAAAACAGATTGTGACAGGGCGGTTTCCTTGAATATAATTTTCGATCATGCCGCAGTAACGGGAATTTGGGTTTTCCCCGGATATTTTGAACTCCGCCCATATTTTCGTGATGCGGCTTTTTAATTCTGTCAAATGTGTGGAAGACACTCTCGATGTCCCATGATGGACAGCGGTTATGATAAATAGTTATGGCATTTGATATGGATCAGTTCCGCCATACTTCTGAATGATATTTCATCAGCAATGCATTTGTTTCCGGGTGCTGCGTATTGCTCTGGTTATATCCAGCGTTTCATACGTGCCGTTTTATGTTGTTATCTTTCAAAATATCGTGTGGACCACTTTTCTGGGGCTTTGATGTGTCGGGGTTTGACTTTCTGTCCGGTTATGTGGCACAGACACCGGACGAATCCGGTGTCTGTGCTGAATGAGTTGTAATTTGCATCGATGTCTCTTGCCCACCCGGTCGGTTTGTCTGGGACATTCCATGTGATCTTCATGACCGGTACATTCGACGAAACTGCTCCGCTTTTAGTCTAATTTCGTTCTCCCTTCAAGATTCTGCATGTGAGAGCAGGTCCATGTCTAAAGCATTTCAGAGCGGGGCCTGTTTTCACTGGAGCTGCCGAATGTCTCGTTGGGCGTCGGCCCCATTTCGATTTCGAGTGTCCCGCCGGCCATAATGTCGTCGTAGGTTATGTAGCTCTTCGGATAGTCGGTTCCGTTGAGTTTTACCGACTGGATGTAGATATTGTCCTTGGAGTTGTTTGCGGTGGTGACGGTAAATTTCTTGTCTCCCGGAAGCGATATGGTGGCTTTGTCGAATACGGGACTGCCGAGTACGAATGCTCCGTTTGTCGGATTTGCCGGGTAGAAACCGAGTGCGTTGAACACGTACCATGCGGACATTTGTCCGGCGTCTTCGTTTCCGCACAATCCGTCTCGACCGTCGTGGAACAGTTCGTCCATGATCTGGCGGGCAAGTTTTGCTGTTTTCCACTGTTTGCCGAGGTAGGCGTATGCGTAAATCGTGGAGTGGTTCGGCTCGTTGCCTTGAGCGTATTGTCCTATGAGACCGGATATGTCGGGTGACGACCCGTCAGTCGCTTCGTATGGTATTGTGAAAGTCTGGTCGAGTTTTGCTTCGACGGCGGCTTCATCGGGGAAGAGGGCGAAAAGGCCTTCGAAATCGTGCGGTACGAGCCACAGATATTGCCATGCATTTCCTTCGCAGAAGTCATCGCCGCGATGTTGCGAATGCAGTGGGCTGAACGGCGTGCGGCGGCTTCCGTCGGCCAGAAGACCCTTGAAAAATCCGTCGGTGCTGTCGAAATATTTAGTGTAGCCCTTGGAGCGTTCGAGGAAATGTTCGTAATCTTCCGTTTTGCCGAGTTTTTTTGCTGCCTGTGCTACCGACCAGTCGGCAATGCAGTATTCGAGTGCTTTGGCCACGGATTCGCCCTCCTGGTCGGCGGGGATCCAGCCTATCTCGCGTATCTGACGCAGTCCGCGTTCGTCCAGGTTCTCGTATGCCTTGATGGCTCCGTACGCCTGGTTCACATCGAATCCCGGAATATCTTTCAGTATGGCGTCGGCGATGACCATGACCGACGGGAAACCGACCATGCAGTCGGTCTCGTTGCCTGCGAGATGCCACACAGGAACCTTGCCTTGCTGTTCGTAAATCCGGATAAAGGTATTGATGAAATCGCTGACGCGTTTGGGTTCGGTTATGGTATAGAGCGGGTGCGCCGAACGGTAGGTGTCCCAGATCGAGAAGATGGTATATACGTCGTGTCCCGGATTGCCGTAATTCTTGCCGTCCGCCCCGCGGTAGGCGCCTGAAACATCGCTGAAAATAGCGGGGAAGAACGATGCGTGGTACAGTGCCGTGTAGAATGTCCGCAGGCGTGCCGTATCATTCGTTTCGACATCTATCTTTCCCAGAACGTCGTTCCATGCCTGACATGCTTTTTGGCGGACATCTTTGAACGACAGACCTTTCTTTCTTGCTGGAGTTTCGTAAAGATAGTCTTCGGTGTTGGTGTTGGTATTGAAGAGGGTAAGTCCGAATAAGTGCGGGAATTTGATCTGTTTGTTTTTTATTTGCATCCGTACTTTTTTCAGTGTTATTTTTTGTTCGGCGTAGAGGTTTTCCTGAGCTTCCTTCACACTTACGCCGGATATGCCAACGCGGACCTCGATATTTTCGCCTTTACGCATTTTGCCGAAGTCAAGCAGGTATTTGGATCCGCCGTCGTTATCTGCGATATTCTTTATCGGTTTGGAGAACTCCGCGTAGAAATATACCCTGTCGTCCTTGGCCCATCCTTCGGATAGCCTCACACCCTGGACTACATTACGGTTGCTGTTGACATCTGCCCATTGGGTATCGACATCTCCATAGGATGCACTGCAGCTTTTATCCTTGCCGGAGTTGACCTTAAGTGCGCTTTTCGTCAGTTTGTCCCATCCGATACCGCGTTCGAGGTTTATGAGTATCGTGGCCGAATCGGTAGCCGGGAATGTATATTTTTGGAAACCGGTGCGGGGAGTGGCTGTCATTTCGGCAGTGATGCCGTAGCGGTTGAGATATGTGCTGTAATATCCGGCTTCGGCTACTTCGCGTTCGCGGTCATAGGTAGACAGGTATTCTGCTTCGCTCCATCCGTTGAATCCGGTCATGGGCATGAAGAGTATGTCGCCCTTGTCTCCGATGCCTGTTCCGCTGAGGTGGGTGTGGGCGAAACCTATGACCGTGCTGTCACTTTCGTGGTAGCCAGAGGTCCAGTCCCAACCCTGGCTTATGTTGGTTGGGCCTAATTGTACGCCTCCGAACGGCACATTGGCGCCGACGAAAACGTGACCGTGCGCTCCGCTTCCGATTGTGGGGTCTACGAACCGGGTGAATTTGTCATTGCATTCCTGTTTGCAGCCGGTAGTGGCGAGAACGGCGCCCAGGACCAGTAATAAATGGTATATTCGAGACATGGCAGTTTGGGTTTCTGTTAAAACAGTCAGGACGCAAATTAGCAAAAATCATGCGTCCTGACAAATATTATGCAGTATGTTTCGGGCTTTGCGCCAATTATTGTTTTGGAGAACCGGGCGCTTTATCCCTAAAGGCTTTCCAAGATCCTCTTCAGTACTACCTGGGCTGATATTTCGCGGTTGGCGGCTTCTGGTATGACCAGCGAGCGCGGGCCTTCGATAACGTCGTCGGTAACGATCATGTTGCGTCTCACCGGCAGACAGTGCATGAATTGTGCGTTGTTTGTAAGGGCCATGTGTTCCACTCCGACCGTCCATGAGCGATCCGTATTGATGATCTTTCCGTAATTCGGGTCGGTGTAGGCAGCCCAGTTCTTGGCGTATACGAAGTCGGCGCCTTCGAGTGCTTTTTTCTGGTCGTATTCGACTTTTGCCTTGCCTACGAATTTGGGGTCGAGTTCATAACCTTCCGGGTGGGTTATGACGAAATCGTAGTCGGTTTCGTTCATCCATTCGGCGAACGAGTTCGGTACTGCCTGAGGCAGGGAACGCGGATGTGGCGCCCATGTCATTACGACTTTCGGGCGTGGGGTTTCCTTGTGCTCCTCTATCGTGATGAGGTCGGCGAAACTTTGCAGCGGGTGGCGGGTAGCCGCTTCCATGCTGACGACCGGTCTGCCTGAGTAGTCGATGAACTGGTTGAGTATCTTTTCGCTGTAATCGTCCTCTTTGCTTTCGAAGCGGGCGAATGAGCGCACTCCTATGATGTCGCAGTAGCAGCCCATTACGGGAATGGCTTCGAGCAGATGTTCGGGTTTGTCTCCGTCCATTATTACACCGCGTTCGGTTTCCAGTTTCCACGCACCCTGATTGATATCGAGTACCATTGTGTTCATGCCGAGGTTCATGGCGGCTTTCTGGGTGCTCAGGCGGGTACGCAGACTCGAGTTGAAGAATATCATCAGCATCGTTTTGTTGCGTCCGAGCGCAGTATAGGCGTAACGGTCTTTTTTTACCTCCAATGCTTCGGCTACTGCAGCTTTGAGGTCGCCTATGTCGTGAACGTTAGTAAAGTTCCTCATTGTTTTGTGCGGATTAAAATTTGAACAAAGTTAGGAAATTACGCGGAATGGTGTTCTCCGACCCTTAAAAAGAGTATTATTTCCCGGATTGTCTTTCGAGTATGGTGTATATTTTACTTTCGGAGCATGCGGCGAAGAATCCTGTTACGGGTGTTTTTGTGCCGCCGGTCTGGCGAATGTTGGTTGATGAGTTTGCGGGAGGTCCGCCGTATACGGGTATATTGCTTGTCGTGTTCTCTTTCGAGGCACGGAGAAAATCGTAATATTGCTCGCTGGGGGATAGTATTTTGAATTCGACCAGATTGCCTGCTTCGAATTTGTCTTCGTATTCTTTGTTGTTCAGGTCGATGGAGAAAGTGGGCAGGCTGTCAAGCATCAAGTTGTCGTTCAGCTCTTCATTCATCAGCATCATGTCCGAATAAGGTTTGTAATCGTCTAACGAGCCTACGATGATGTTGAAGCAATAACCCGGGTCGTTTTCTCTCTTTGTTTCTGGCAATCGTCCCCATATGAGTACCATTGTCAGTTCTTTGGAGAGCAGTTTGTACGGTTCCAGTTTTATTCGGTCCACCTCGGCATTGGAACGCATGATGTCGGAAGCGGTAAAGATTTCGTAAATGCCGTCGTTGTCGAGGTCTACCTTGACTTCCATGTTGTACGTGACGCCGGGTTCTCCCTCGTAATAGGTCAATGATTCATATTCGCCCTGTGCATAGTGCTGGTAATTGTACACATTTCCGTTCGAGTCGGTAACCTTTACGCGGGCATTGGTAACGGTTTGCGGTGCTTCGGTTGATGTTATGTGGGTAGAACGGGTTATCGTGATAGGATGATAAAAGTTCTCGTTGGTAATGCGTCCTCCTATTACGATATATTCTTTGCCCTCGCGGAAATCCACCTCTATCGTGTCTTTGCATGAGGCCATGATGCATGTCGCCGCCAGAAGTATTGGAAATGAAATGCGGATCATAATCGTCAGAATTTAAAATTCCATGTGATGGATGGTGTTAACGAGAACAGATAGTATATGTTGGCTTGTATAGTACTGTTGTCGTCATGGCTGAAATATATGGTCCATGGGTTTTTGCGTCCGTAAGCGTTGTAGAGGGTGAATACGAGTTCGCTTTTCTCCATTCTTTTAGTGGCAAGTTGATGCGAGACCGAAAGGTCGAGCCTGTGATAAGTGGGGTAGCGCGAATTGTTGCGGCCGGAGTAGACGGGTATGTAGGTGTTGCCGGGCAATGTTTCGCTCCCCACATAGGCTCGTCCGGTGGGGAAGGTGGTGGGTGTTCCGCTTGCCAGCATCCAGTTGGCCGACAGCATCCAGTTGGCCGACAGCCTGTAATTGGCGACAAGAGAGATGTTGACAGGTTTGTCGTATATCGACTTGTACCACTCTCCTTCGTTGACAGTGTCGATTTTTTTCATGCTGCGCGTGAGGAAGTATGTGATCCACCCAGTGAGTTTTCCTGTCCTTTTCCGCAGCATGAATTCTATCCCGTAGGAGTATCCTTTTCCCATGCGTATATCCTCTTCGAGATCGTTGTTGTTCGTAAGCTGGGCGTGGTCTTTAAAGTCGATAGTGTTGCTTATGTCTTTGTAGTAGGCTTCTAATGAAAACTCGTAATCGCCGTTTTTGATGTTGCGGTAATAGCCTGTGGCGTACTGGTCGCTTATCTGTGGTCGTATGTTCGGCGACGCTTCGAACCAGGTATTGATGGGGAGACCGGATGCGTTGTTGAGCGCCATTTGCAGAAATTGCGAGGTCCGGGTATAGCTGAGCTTGACAGTCTGCCTATCGTCGATTCTGTATGATATTCCCAGCCGAGGATCGAGCCGCAGGCGTTTATGATATGCCTTGCCTTTGCGGTATGCTTCTTTGCGGACCGGTTCGTAGTTTTCGAGAATAGTTATTGGTTGACCGTTTGAGATGTTGTAAAATCTGTTGAGACGAAGTCCTGACCGTATCGAGAACCTCCCGACCGTCAATTCGTTGGAGAGATAAAAGGCGTCTTCGAACGAGGAGGTCGGCTGGATGTATTTGCTCACGGAAATTGATATCGGTGAATTGGGCGAGTATTCGCCTTTCATTATTTTGTGGAATATTGCGTGGTATCCTGTTGTCAGCGTATGTCCGTTGCCGTAGTAATAGTTGATGTCGGTCTTGGCTCCGTATGATTTCAGCCACCATGAACCCTTGTTGGCCAGCTGTTCGACGATATTCATTTCGTAATCGTTGTCAAAACGGCTGCCTGTCAGTGTTATGTCGGCAAAGAGTCTGTGAGTGAGCAGTTGGGTGATCCCTAATGTCAGGGTGCGGTTTCCGTATCCGATTGCGGCGTCTTCGATGCCGCAATTGTCGTGTCCTACGTATCCGGAGAGAAAAATTCTGGTATCTGGCGCGGCTTGCCAGTTTAGGCTGAGGTTGAGGTCGTAGAAATTTATAGTTTTGCCCTTGAGTTCACTGACGAATGGTTTAAATATCTCTAAGTATGTTCTTCGTCCGGCGGCGAGGAAAGATAGTTTGTCTCTTATGAGGGGGCCTTCGATCAGCATGCGGCTGGAGATAAGGCCGATACCGCCGTTGATGGCGTATTGCTGCATGTCGCCTTCACGCGTGCGTATATCCACGAGAGACGATAGTCTGCCCCCGTACATGGCCGGTATGTCGCCTTTATAGAGTTTAAGATCGCGGATTATGTCGTTGTTGAATATGGAAAAGAATCCGGCGACGTGAGAGGCGTTGTAAATGGTCGCTCCATCGAGCAATATAAGGTTCTGGTCTATATTGCCTCCGCGTACGCTGAAACCGCTCGATCCTTCAGAGGTTGCCTGTACGCCAGGAGTAAGTTGTACGGCTTTCAACGGGTCGATCTCTCCGAACAGTGCCGGGAGAGTGCTTATTTCTTGTGCGGTTAGTCTTTCGGCACCGGTTTCGGTCGTTTCGGTCTTGGTTGTTTGGGCGGAGACCGTGGCTGCATCTATTTGCAGTGCTATTTCGTTCAGAGATACGTCAATTTCGCAGTCTTTGTCTAATTCGATGTTCCTGTGTTCGTCCGAATATCCGAGGTGGGATATGGTTATGACATATGCGGCGGGAGGCAGGGCGATTGCAAATTTCCCGATACTGTCTGTCGCAGTGCCTGTGCCGGCGGGAGATACGACGATCGATGCTCTTTGTAGATATTCTCCGGTAGATGCCGATCTTACCTTGCCCGATAATATGTATTTCTTGCTCTCTGCACAGAAACATGCCGAAGGTAGCAGTATCATGAAAATATATAAGATTCCTATACGGTGCATGAGTGGCGGTGAGTATATATGTCGGAGAGGTAGAGAACTATACAAATATAGTTTAAATAGCTGTTTGTTACAATAGTACAGAGAGTTGTTGTGCAAATGCGGGTGTGTGGATTGCCGCAGAGGGGTATAAAGCCTGGATGAGATGAATGTCTGTGTGTACGGAGGCTATGGTGTGCATGAAAAGGCAAAAACAAAGCCTGCTTCTAAAGAGCAGGCTTTGTTTTTGCACCGTGTGACTCCGACAGGATTCAAACCTGTAACCTTTTGATCCGTAGTCAAATGCTCTATTCAGTTGAGCTACGGAGCCGTTTGCGGGTGCAAATATAAGTAAAAAACACGAACCCTCAAATTTTTGAAGATATTTTTTCGGAAAGTAAACGTATGTAAATATCGTGGTTCATGCGATGGAATCAGTAAAACCGTGAACGTCAGTCGCTAAGCTATCTGAACGATATGTTTCGGGTGAACGGATTCTCTTCGATGCCGAGATCTTCGAGACTTTCGATTTTCTTGCCGGCAACCTTGAAATTGACAAATTCAACGTCTTCAATAATGTGGTCGCTGTCCAGTCCATAAATCTCCGAACCCATCGGGAAGGTTTCCAGAACGGTGCAATCCTTCACAAGTACATGTTTGATTTGTCCTTTGCCGCTGCGTCGTTTGATGTAAAATTGGAGAATCATCGGTTGACGGTCGCGGCGATTGCGTTCGATTCTGTTGTTGATGAATCTGATATTTTCGAATGTTGCCCCGTCGAGGCAATATAGCGACATTGCCCGGTCGCATTCGATGATGTCGTTGTTTTCGAAAAGAATGTCGCTCATCCTGGACGCTTTGCTTTCGGTGCCGACTTTGAGTGAGGATTTTCGTGTGAGGAAAACATTGTCGCGTACGGTTATGTCTTTCAGATCGCGAAGAGATCCTGAATTGTTGGTGGTTTTTATCGCTACGTTGTCGTCGCTGCAGTATGCGAAACAATTTTCGATCAGCACACGTAGCGATGCGTCGGGGTCGAAGCCGTCGGTGTTTGGTACGCTGGCGTCATTCAGAAGTTTTACACCACTGATGGCTACATCTTCCGAATGAAGGATGTGGGTGTTCCATGAAGCGGGGTCGCGCAGGATGACGCCCTCTATCGTCACATTTCGCGAATTGTGTATGCGGATAAGGTTTGCGCGTCTTCCCTGCGGGCGTACCTTTGTTCCGCTGCCGTCTATGATTCCGCGTCCTCGTATGTGTACGTTTTCGGCATTTTCCACCAGCAGAAGCCGGCTGAAACTGAAGAATTCTCCGTTGTCAGAGCCCTGTTTCTCGCTGCGGCCGGGATCGAGCGGGTATGCGTTTTTGTCGGGCACCCCTTTGATCATGGCGCCGTCGGCCAGATATATGTCCGTATTGCTGCCTATGGTAAGGGTGCCGGTCAGGTAAATGCCACGTGGAAAGAGCAGTGTTTTTCCGGTTTCTGATGCCACGTCCAGGGCATATTGGATGGCTTGGGTCTGAATGCTCCTGCCAGTGGCGTCGGAGACGAAATCCATTACCGAGAGAACATCTTTGCCGGCAGGTATGCGTTGAGGCTCATTGGCAAATAGAAAGAGTTTCGCAGTATCGTTTACCGTCAGTACATACCATCCTCGTTCCGGGAGAGTGAAGTTTATGTTGTTGCCTTTTACGGTCGTTTTGATATTGTTGATGGCGGGACTTACCGTTGCCGAATTGATTGGATGCGGAAAGTTCACATCGATTTTCGTCCGGCCTTCCCCGGCTGTGAAGTCGGCATAGTGTATTTGTTTGAAATGTTCTGTGAACAATTCCTGTCCGTCGGCTCTGACCGAGAAAACTGTGCTGGGTAGATGGAAATTTTCCTGTGTCGCGGTCGTAGGTGTGGCGGCGTTAGCGATCACGCAGCCCGGGCCCAGGACGAATATCGCTCCAAGAAGTGTTTGCAGCATGGCTTTTACTGGCACTGTAAGATTCTTTTTCATTCGAGTTGGATTAGAAGTTGTCGGAAAGATAATAAATTTTGATGTTTTTTTGGTAAAAACAGTGGTGCGTGTTTCAGCCTCCAGACAGTTATTTTTTATATTTGCAGATGGATTACGTGCCTTACGGCTGATTCTGTGCTTGCGATTCGGCGTGCTTACTGTTTGGTCCCCAGTGTGTTTGTCGAACATGTCATGAGTCCGGACGCATATTGCGGAGATTCCGGTCGGATTGTTTCTCCGTCGCGTCATATTGTAAACTTCGAAGATGGCTTTAGTCGTGTGTGCAACCGATGCCGATATGTCCCGATCCGATTCAATCCCATCGGCCTGGAGCAATGGCGTTCTCTCATAGAGGGTAGATATTAATCTAAAAACTTAAATAATAATGCGAAGAGTAATAAGTTTAATGTTTTGCGGCGTTGTGTCGCTCGGGATGTTGACTGCCCGCGAACAGGCTCCGGTAGATTATGTGAGCGTACTTGTCGGAACGCAGTCCAAGTTCGCCCTTTCGACAGGCAATACCTATCCGGCTATCGCCGTGCCGTGGGGGATGAACTTCTGGACCCCGCAGACAGGCAAAATGGGTAACGGATGGACATATCAGTATGACGCTGACAAAATAAGGGGATTCAAACAGACTCACCAGCCAAGTCCGTGGATGAACGACTACGGCCAGTTCTCCATAATGCCTGTAACGGGTAAACTGGCGGTAGGTGAAGATGAACGCGCAAGTTGGTTTTCTCATAAGGCCGAGATTGCCCGTCCGTATTATTATTCGGTATATCTTGCCGATCACGATATCACTACCGAACTCGCGCCTACCTCGCGTGCGGCCATATTCCGTTTTACATTTCCTGAAAACCTCAATTCATACGTCATTGTAGATGCCTTTGACAGAGGCTCGTTCGTCAAGATCATGCCCGAACAGAACAGGATCGTAGGCTACACGACGAAAAATTCGGGTGGCGTCCCTAAGAATTTCAAGAATTTTTTCGTAATCCAGTTCGACAAGCCCTTTACATATAAGGCGGTCAGCAAGGGGAGTGAAGTCTTCGACGGTCAGACAGAGCTGTCGGCGGACCATGTTATGGCCATTATAGGTTTTGCCACTTCGAGAGGCGAGAAGGTCGAAGCCAGGGTAGCTTCGTCGTTTATCAGCCCCGAACAGGCGGAACTGAATCTCAAGGAGTTGGAGAATAAAACGTTCGAACAGATCAAACAGCAGGGAAGGGATGAATGGAACGAAGTTCTCGGGCGCATCACAGTCGAAGATGACGATATAGACAATCTGCGCACTTTCTATTCTTGTCTTTACCGTTCGACGCTTTTCCCGCGTACGCTCTACGAGTATAACGCCGACGGAGAGGTGGTGCATTACAGCCCCTACAACGGAGAGGTCCTGCCCGGATATATGTTCGGCGATACGGGGTTCTGGGACACTTTCCGCAGCCTTTTCCCCTTGCTTAATCTGATCTATCCCTCCATGAACCTGAAGATGCAGGAATGGCTCGTGAATGCTGCGAAAGAGAGCGGATTCCTGCCGGAATGGTCAAGCCCCGGCCATCGCAACTGCATGATAGGCAATAACTCGGCATCGGTAGTGGCCGACGCCTACATCAAGGGGTTGCGCGGATATGATACGGAAAGCCTTTGGAACGCCATGATGAACGCTACGACGAACCATCTTGCCGGCTCTGCGTCTGGACGCGTCGGATGTGAATATTACAATGATATGGGATATATCCCCAATAATGTCGGAATTAGCCAAAGCGTGGCCCGTACACTCGAATATGCATACAACGACTGGACGATATATCGGTTCGGGAAGGCTATAGGAAAACCGGATGAAGAGCTCGAGGTGTTTAAACAGAGAGCCTTGAATTATAAGAATGTCTATGATCCGGCGCGCAAACTGATGGTCGGCCGTGACGACAAGGGCGTATTCAATCCGGATTTCGTGCCCGAAGACTGGAGCCGTGACTTCACCGAAGGTAACAGCTGGCACTGGAGTTTCTGCGTGTTCCACGACCCACAAGGACTTATCGATCTTATGGGCGGGGAGAAAGAGTTCAATATGATGATGGATTCGGTATTTGTCATTCCGAGCTATTACGGCATGACCAGTCGCGGAATGATACATGAGATGCGCGAAATGCAGGTTATGGACATGGGCCAGTACGCTCACGGCAACCAACCCATACAGCACATGGTCTATATGTATAATTACTCGGGCCAGCCCTGGAAAACACAGTATTGGACACGCGAAATAATGGATAAACTATACAATCCCAATCCGGACGGCTACTGCGGCGACGAGGACAACGGACAGACCTCGGCATGGTACGTCTTCTCGGCCATGGGATTCTATCCCGTATGCCCCGGGTCCGACGAATATATACTCGGTTCGCCACTGTTCCGCAAAGTGACTGTGAAACTCGAGAACGGTAAGTCGCTGCAACTCGCAGCCGATAACAACAGCCCGGAAACCCGTTATGTCAATTCCGTAAAGATTAACGGAAAGATTTACGACAAGAACTATTTCACACACGGACAACTGACTTCCGGTGCCCGAATAAATTACGTCATGTCTGAAGAACCCAACAAAAAACGCGGTACTACAACTGATTCTTATCCCTATTCATTCTCCAACGAACAATAAATAACACAAGCTATGAAGTCGTATAATTTAAAAAAGGTTTTGGTCGGTCTGGCCCTGGTTGCCGGTATGTTTTCGGTCGCACAAGCGCAGAAACTCAATGTTGCATCTTATAATATCAGGCAGGCTAACAGCGGCGATGCCAAAGCCGGGAACGGCTGGGAACGGCGTGCTCCGATAGTATGTCAGTTGATACGTTTCCACGATTTCGATATATTCGGATCGCAGGAGGTTTACAATAGCCAGTTGAACGATATGCTGGAGTTGTTGCCCGAATACTCATATATCGGTGTCGGCCGTGACGACGGAGAAACCAAAGGCGAATATTCGCCGATATTCTATAAAAAAGAGAGGTTCCAGTTGCTGAAGTCGGGGCATTTCTGGCTTTCCGAAAATACGGATTATCCGAATAAAGGGTGGGATGCGGTGTTGCCGCGCATCTGTACGTGGGGCCAGTTCAAGGACAAGGAGTCGGGCCTGCGTTTCTGGTTTTTCAATCTTCACATGGATCATGTCGGTGTCGAAGCCCGCAGGCAAAGCGCTCTGCTCGTGTTGGATAAAATAAAGGAGATGTGCGGGAAAGACCCTGTTATACTTACCGGAGATTTCAATGTAGACCAGAGGCATCAAAGCTATGCCGTACTGAAAGATTCGGGAATTCTCGAGGATTCGTATCTCAAAGCTGAAATAAACTACAGTACGAACGGTACCTTCAACGATTACGATCCGAATCTTTTTACGGATAGCCGCATCGATCATATTTTCGTAAGTCCGATGTTCAAGGTAGAACGTTATGGCGTGCTGACCGATAGCTACTGGACGAAAAAAGATTCGGGGAAAACAGTGAATTCGGCAAATTTCCCCAAGGAGGTGTCGTTGGCTGATTATGAATTGAGAGTGCCTTCCGACCATTACCCTGTTAAGGTCGAGTTGATATACGACAAAAAACAGTCGAGGCGATAATATTTTTGCACCCAACGAGAAGATGCCGGACGATTCATATCGAATCGTCCGGCATCTTCTCGTTGGGTGTTTCTGGTTGACGTTTATCCCGTATCATGGCGATTGCACCTGAAATTTCAGCATGCAAAGTATTTTATAATGTTTTCCAGGTGTGGATCACTCTCCACCTTCGAGCTCTTTTATCCGGTTTTTGAGTTTGCTTGCCTCGTCGAGAAGTGATATCTGCTGTTCAACAAGATTGCTTATTCTAATCTGCAGAGTTTGTATGATATCGCTGTATTCCCTCATCATTTTAGAATTTTCTCGTTCTATCTGAAGATATTTCTCGGTGTAAATGATGTCGGAAGCGATATTGCCCCTCATCTGGTTAACAGGATAGTTTGTCGGATAAACTGTCATGTCTCCATTACCCGTTAGCAGCCATTCTTTACTGATGGAAAAAGCCTCCTGGAACCTGTCGGCAAATTTCTCAGAGATTGCAAACCTGCCGTTTACTATATCGGAGATATAGTTGGGATTGTAGCCCATTTTTCTTGCTATTTTTTGATAGTTTCCGGCACCGTCAATACCTTTTTCTTTGAGAAACATGAGCGCATTTTTCAACCTTTCTGCCTGTGTCATATGGAGAATACCTATATTAATTTACAAAAAACGTACGTATATTTGTATTATTTGTACGTAATGCGTATAATTGCAGATGTATTTCTAATCAAAAATACAAAAAACTCTTTTATAAACAATGTATCGAAAGGGTATTATGATATTCCGTACAATTATGTTTTATGAAAATCGGAATATTGTATGATCTTGATTTTGTTTATGCGGCGATCCGACGTATCTTTATGCAATAATAATGCGTTGTCATATGAAAAGGATAACATTTATTGCGGTTGTCGTATGTATTGTTTTTGGGGCGACATCCTGCGCTGTATGGAGAGGTCCGCATCCAATGGCCGGGCCAGGACATGTTCCACATGGTCACAAGGCGCCGCCGACTGCCAAAATGCCGCGACCGGCACGCCATGAACCGCCAATACGTGAAAGAATAGATCCTCGCGGTCTGTATACCAGAGATGCCAGGAATGTCTATTATCAAGGTAAAAAGGTTGCTAAGGCATCGGTTTCTTCTTTTGTAGACCTGGGTTCGGGTTACGGGAAAGATATGGTAAACGTTTATTATCAGGGGCGTAGGATCAAGGCTTTGTCGTCATCGTTTGTTAACCTGGGGAGAGGCTATGCCAGAGATGCAAAGAATGTTTATTATCTCGGAAAGATTGTCAGAGGTGCTTCTCCTGATTCATTTCGCACGCCTCGCCGCTGAACGAACGGCACATAAATTCGTGGGTATTGTCCTGTCATAAAGAATATAGATGCCGTCTTTCTGAATTTTCCGGGACTCGTGCGGCATATTGCAGAGACTGTTTTTGCGCATGTGATGGGATGAGATTTTACCGGTGTTTCGGCATTCGGCGCAGCAATTTACGGCAGCGTCGTTGACTTTCATGTATCGAAAAAGAGTTCGGAGGATAACCCGACATGAACAATATTTTTCATGTGGAGTTGCACTGAATACCTTCCGTATGTAATTTTGCACGGTCAATGATTATGCGAGCAAAACCAATATGAAAGCGACGAAAAAGGATCCTCTTATAACCCCAAGTTATTGTTTTATACTGTCGGCAGCTTTTCTGCTTTATTTCGGGTTCTACCTGCTTATGCCGGTCTTCCCGTTCTATCTGACCGAGGTTCTGCATACCGAAGGCGCACTTATGGGTTTTGCACTGTCATGTTACACTATCGCAGCGCTCACCGTGCGTCCTTTTTCGGGCTATCTGCTCGATACTTTCGCGCGCAAGCCATTATACATTCTGGCATTTTTCATCTTTACGGCTATTTTCGCCGGATATATCTTGGCTGGAACGCTTACCATCTTCATTATATTCCGAGTCGCACACGGACTTGCATTCGGTACTGTAACGGTATCAGGTAACACATTGGTCATCGACATTACACCTTCGTCACGCCGCGGCGAGGCACTCGGATATTACGGTCTCGCCAATAATACGGCCATGTCTATAGGACCGATGGTAGGTCTTTTCATGCACGATGCCGGTGTTAGCTTCAATGTATTGTTCATTACAGCACTCTGTTCGTGCGCCCTCGGAATGATGTGCGCATGCTTTGTCAAAGCGCCGGTAAAACCGACGGTACAGAGAGAACCCATATCGCTCGACCGGTTTTTCCTTATAAAGGGAATCCCGGCAGGGATAGATCTTGTGTTGCTTTCGATTCCTTACGGTATGACATCGACCTATGTGGCCATGTATGCCAAACAAATAGGCATTACCAACGGGACAGGATTGTTCTTTACGTTCATGGCGTTAGGTATGGCTGTTTCACGGATGTTCTCGGGCCGGCAGGTGGATAAAGGGCGAATAGTTGCGGTTATAACGTTCGGCATTTACATAGTATGCGTTTGCTTTTTCGGGTTGGCTGGTTGCAAATGGCTCATGTCGGTTGATCCTGTGGCAGGCAAGTATGTTTTCTATCTGATCGCCCTTATTCTTGGCATCGGCTTCGGAACCATGTTTCCTGCTTTCAATACCTTGTTCGTCAATCTTGCCCCCAACAGCCAGAGAGGTACGGCCACATCCACCTACCTCACCTCATGGGATGTCGGTATAGGATTGGGCCTGTTGCTTGGCGGTTTTATAGGACAACTGACCACGCTCGATGCGGCATATTTCGTCGGTGCTTGCATAAGTGTAGGTTCGGTAATTTTCTTTAAATTAAAAGTCGGACCGCATTTCGAACGGAATAAACTTCGGTAGGTGGTGTATTGCTATATCGGCGGTCTGTGTGCCGGAATAAGTCGAATGAACTAACATATAAAATTATGGCAATAAAGATAGATCCTGAAAAATGTCCGCAGAACCACGTCTGCCCATTGATAAAAACCTGTCCCATGCAGGCTATTTCTCAAGTCGATAATGGATTGCCCGAGATAGATGTCGAAGTGTGTGTCGAATGCGGGATTTGTGTCGAAAAATGTAGGATGAAAGCCGTTTTCTTCGAAGAATAATGATAATTTTGTGATATTAATATTTAATTAAAATATCCTGATTATGGAAATGACGAAAAAATTATCCGACGCTTTCAACAAGCAGGTCCAGGCCGAAATGTGGTCCTCGAACCTCTATCTTTCAATGGCCATTTATTTTATGGACATGGGCCTGGAAGGTTGTGCCAACTGGATGAAAAAACAGGCACAGGAAGAACTGGAACATGCACACAGATTGATTGACTATTCTTCCAAACGTGGCGGGAAGGCTCGTGTCAGTCAGATAGACGAAGTGCCTTTCGAATGGGAATCCCCTCAGGCGGTTTTCGAACATGTTTATAAACACGAATGCCATGTTTCGGAACTCATCGACAAGTTGATGGATCTTGCAATCGCAGAAAACGACAAGGCAACTCAGGAGATGCTCCGCTGGTTCGTCAACGAACAGGTGGAAGAAGAGGAAACTGCCAAAGGTATACTGGATAAATTTGCCGTATATGGTGTACACGGTCTTTACTGCATAGACCATGAACTCGGCAAAAGATAATATGCACATAGATTGTGAATAATAGAAAAGCCCGCCATCGAGGCGGGCTTTTCTTTATGATGAAAGTTCCAGAGCATTTGTCGCAAGAGTCGATAAATTATCTACCTTTGCGCCGCGAAATAAAATTTTCGTCTCTTTACGGTTCTTGGATCGGTAATAAATTTAAAGGGGAGATAGATCATGTGGTTGACTTTCGCTTTCGGTTCGGCGCTGTTGCTGGGATTCTACGATGTGTTTAAAAAGCATGCCCTGCAGGGGAATGCCGTACTGCCGGTGTTGATGCTTAATACCCTGTTCAGTTCGTTGATTTTCCTGCCGTTCATATTGCTCTCCTTCATTATGCCGGAGCGTATGGCACAATATCCGACCATATTCGTACCCCGAGCCGGATGGGATGTACATTGCTACATAATTCTCAAGGCCGTAATAGTTCTCGGTTCGTGGATTTCCGGTTACTTCGGCATGAAACACCTGCCTATTACCATTGTGGGCCCGATCAATGCGACACGTCCGATATTGGTGTTGCTGGGAGCGATGTTGTTGTTTGGCGAACGCTTGAACATTTATCAGTGGATAGGGGTTATTCTCGGTGCGGTTTCTTTTATGCTGCTCAGCAGGTCGGGAAGGAAGGAGGGGATAAATTTCGGCAAAAACCGTTGGATATTCTGTGTGGTTCTGGCTGCTGTGATAGGCGCCGTCAGCGGACTTTATGATAAATATCTGATGCGGAGTCTCGACCCTATGCTGGTCCAGTCGTGGTACAATATCTATCAACTCGGTATAATGGGGGTGATATTGCTTGTGCTCTGGTGGCCGAAGCGCCATGATTCACCGTTCCGCTGGCATTGGAGCATCCCTTTGATATCCATATTCCTGTGTGCTGCGGATTTTCTGTACTTTTATGCGTTGAGTCTTCCTGACTCTATGATATCCATTGTGTCGATGGTCAGACGTGGCAGCGTGATAGTGTCATTTATTTTCGGGGCCATGTTATTCCATGAAAAGAACCTGAAGAGCAAGGCTTTCGATTTGTTCTTGGTTTTATTGGGAATGCTGTTCCTTTATCTGGGGTCGCGTTAGTTAAAGAGGGCGGTTTTGTCACCCGATACTCTTCCGGCGTGCATTGTGTAACCATGAACCGCCTCCGAGATTCAAATACATGACGAGATTCGTATATATGCTTTGGGTGGATCGGGTTCGTGAAGATGGCCGTATTGGATGATGCCGGCGCCGGAGGTGCGTAAACTTTCCAAAATAATAAAGCAGCCGTTGCGGCTGCTTTATTATTTTCACTGTGTCGGGATACCAGGATTCGAACCTGGGACCCCCTGCTCCCAAAGCAGGTGCGCTAACCGGACTGCGCTACATCCCGAGGACCTCTCATTTTGAGTGGAAAGGCATTGCAAAAGTAATATGTTTTTTGTGAATTACAAATTTCCTGTGCAATGTATGTTATTTTACAGCGATCACATCTATCTCAATCATGACGTCTTTAGGCAGTTTGCTCACTTCATAACATACTCTGGCTGGCGGTGTGTCCGAGAAAAAACGGGCATATACGTCATTCATGGTACCGAAATTGCCCATGTTATCCAGCAGGACAGTGCATTTTACTACGTTTTCAAACGCATAGCCGGCCTCGTTGAGTATGGCCCCTATATTGTTGAGGCACCGTTCGGTTTGTTCGCATATGGTCGTTGGAATACTTCCTGTGACAGGATCGACCGGAATCTGGCCCGATACGTAAAGAGTCCCGTTGGCCTCGATGGCCTGGGAATAGGGCCCGATAGCTTTGGGTGCATGCGGAGTTTGAATGATATTTTTCATGATACGTGTCTAAAATGTGCCGCTCGGGTTCGCGACGGTTAAAAAAATGATTAATTTTACTGCAAAATTATAAGAACTATTCAAGGATAAAACTGGAATTACAAACTTTTAAAAAATAATGTGTGTATGAAAACTATGACCAAAGTATTTGTGGCTATTGCGGCAGTGGGCCTGGTTGCCTGCAGTGGAAGCAAAAAAAATTATGCAAACCTGACCGCACATGAATGGATACTCGACAAAGTCGAACATGTTGATAGCGCATCTCAAATAGTTATTCCGCAAGAAAGGGAACTCAGAATGGCGTTTGCCGATTCTACACAAGCCGTTTACGGCATGGCTCCGTGCAATGGGTTCTTCGGCCCCTTCACGGTTGACGGCGACAACATGACTATCGGCAGTCTTGCCACCACGATGGCTTATTGTCTCGATATGCCTTTCGAGTCGGCATATCTTGCTTGGCTGAAAGATGTGGCTACTTACAAGGCCACTGAGAATACGCTTACTCTTAGAGATGCGAATAACAAGGTTACGTTGTATTATATAAAGAAGCAATAATGTCAATGAAACTTGGAATATTTTCTGGTATTGTTTTGGTTGCGGTTATGATGGCTTCGTGCTGTCAATGCCGCAAAAGCAGTAGTTTCTATGATCAGTTTGACAAACTCGTGGGAACCGAGTGGAAACTGATACAGAAGGACGACAAGGCCTTTAACGTGGGTGGAGACAACTATACCATTGCATTCGGTGAGGATAAAAGGATCTTTGGTATGGGCGATTGCAACCGTTATAGCGGCGTTATGGATTATTCTGTTACCAGGAATGTACAGAGCCTTTCCATCGGCCAGCTTGCATCGACCCGCATGGGTTGTATGGATATGGCCGGCGAAAACCAGTTTTTCGAATTTCTTCGCAATGCCAGCAGTATTAATGTTGATGACGATCTGATGGTAATCACCTCGAAGAATGCGGCTCAGGAAAAACAGCGCTGGGTCTTCGAAAAAATTAAAAAATAAGGGATACCCATAACATTAACACCCCCTGCTTTCTTAAATGGAGGCAGGGGGTGTATTTTAGCAAAGTTTCAATCCGATGATTCCGGCCACGATGAGACTGGCCGACAACAGACGCATAAGGTTTGCAGGGTCGTTAAAGAAGACAATCCCGATAAGCAGAGTGCCGATTGCACCGATTCCGGTCCATACCGCATAGGCGGTGCCTATCGGTATGTCGCGCTGGGCGAGATAGATGAACAGTCCGCTCAGGGCCATGGAGACGACGGCCAATGAGATGAACAGCCAGTGTTTGCCGGTTGTCGATGCGAGTTTGAAGCCCACAGGCCATCCGATTTCGAATATCCCCCCGAGGAGTAGATATACCCATGCCATAATTTATAGTTCTTCAGATTAAATTGTTGAATCAAAAAAAGCACCGCGCCTTGCGTGGAGACTGTGCTTTCTCATGCAGGGTTCGCATCTTCCCTGCATGCTGGATGCAAATATAAGATAAATTTCAATCACGACTCTGAATTTCATGGCTTTTTGTCACCTCCTCTCAGGACGAGCCATGCCGTAATAGGTGCCAAACACGCTAAAAAACATTATATTTGTTTATTACTAAAAAAACGTAATGGCTATGGAGAAGGGAACATACCGTTATCGTGTCGAATCGCGCGATGTCGATTTTACATTGAAAGCCTCGCTGGCTTCGTTGTGCGATTATATTCTTCGGGCTGCCGGTGACGATGCCGATCGCAACAATTTCGGTGTGCGCGACCTCAATTGCGACGGTTGTTCGTGGGTATTGCTTCGAATGTGCGTCGAGATATACCGCCGTCTGGAGGAACACGAGGATTTTTCTGTACGTACATGGGTCAACGACGTGAACCGTATGATGACCACACGCAATATGATAGTCGGCGATGCCTCGGGCGAGACGGTAGCTGCCGCCGTGACTCAGTGGGCTGTCATAGATACAGATAAACGGAGAGCAGTCGACGTTACGGCTCGAGCTGATTTTTCATATGCCATCGTTAAAGAGCCTTCTCCCGTAAAAGCTCCTGTGAGAATACCCGTTATAGATTCTCAAAGCGAACAGATGCGGAAGGTGGTTTACAGTGATATAGATTTCAACCGGCATGTGGGAAGTGTTAAATATATCGGGTGGTTTTGCGACATGCTTCCGGAAGAGATAATAATGAATAAAGAGGCGGCACGATTGGATATTAATTATATACACGAGTCGCGTTTCGGACAGGAGCTGCGTGTGGGTATGTCCGATGGAGCACAATCTTCGTTCGAGGTTTCGACAGCCGACGGACAACCGGTGTGCAGGGCTGTGATTACATGGAAAGAGACTACCCCTAAAACAGATGCCTTATGTCCAAACGTATAACCATAATAGGCCCTGCATACCCGTACAGAGGCGGAATAGCATCTTTTGACGAGATGTTGGCCCGTACGTATACCGCAAGAGGCGATCAGACCCGTATCGTAACATTTACGTTGCAATACCCATCGCTGTTGTTTCCAGGCAAGACACAATATTCCGTGTCGCCGGCACCTGAGGACCTGGAGATCGAACGAAAAGTAAATTCGATAAATCCCTTCAATTGGTTGCGTGTGGGAAACGCCATAGGCCGGGCGAGACCGGATATGGTCATCATGAAGTACTGGACGCCGTTTCTCGCACCATGCCTCGGTACGATTGCACGGTGCATACGCCGTAACCGATACACCAAGGTCATAGTGCAGGTCGATAACATAGTGCCTCATGAACATAATTTCACGGACCGTATTTTCAACAAATATTTTGTGCGGAGCGTCGACGGTTTTGTCTATATGTCAGGGCAGGTGAAGCGCGATCTCGACGATCTGGGTATAAAAAAACCGGCTCTTTTCTCGCCGCATCCCATATTTACAGGCTACGGCAAAACAGTGCCGCGCGAGGAGGCATGCCGTAAATTGGAACTTGATCCGGGAATGCACTATTCACTCTTTTTCGGGCTTGTGCGGGACTATAAGGGACTCGACCTTCTTCTGGATGCGTGGGCTCGGTTGAAGTCCGATGGCCTAACTGGTGGCCACAGGCTGATCGTAGCAGGGGAGTTTTACGGGAACAAGGAGAAATACCTGCGTCAAATCGAAACGAACGGATTGGAGAAGGATGTGATAGTTCTCGATTTTTACATCCCCGACGAGGATGTAAAGTATTATTTTTCAGCGGCCGACGTGCTCATACAGCCCTATCACTCGGCAACGCAGAGCGGTGTGACGCAGATAGCCTATAACTTCGGGTTGCCGATGATAGTGACGGATGTGGGAGGATTGTCGGAGATAGTTGCCGATAATGTGGTGGGGTATGTCGTGGAAGGAACTTCCGAAGCCATCGCGAACGCTTTCGAAAAACTGTACAGTGACGGGAATCTCGAACGTTTCAGGGAAAATTTGGTGCAGGAAAAAGAGCGTTTCAGTTGGGATGCCATGTGCGACAGGATAGACGAGGTTTTTGCTATTGTAAATAGCGGGGATAAAAGCGTCGGAATAGGTGATGCCGGGGAGGCGAACATATAGCTTTCGAACGTGGATAATGCAATTTCCCGGGGTGGCCGGAGCTGTATTACTATGACGTGTGTCATGAGTCGCTTTCTGTTGCGAGAGCGGGTTGAACGGGATTGTCCGGATGACGCATATTTCGGAGGTAGGAAGTATGGATCAAAATGTTGGGGTCGTGAGATTTATTGATCGAGGGGTTCACTCGGCAGGTGCGGATTGTCGCCCGATTAAGGAGATTTAAATGCATGCCGGGGAGATGATGTGTGACATGTATGCCGGCCGGCGTATTTTTACACTAACAAACGGGGTTAGTAGACGTATACGACACTATTGCGGATTATATAGAATGTCCTATTGATTGTTCCCGATTTTTTTCGCTTTGGGTTTCAACAGATGGGGCACCAAACATAATCGGCCGGCATAAAATGCCGGCCGATTATGTTTGGCAAGTGGAGGTTGATTAAAGATTTTCCACATTTTCATTTATCACTGCCTTGAACAGGTCGATGTCGCCGCAGCATGAGTTGAAGATGTAGGTTTTTGCCTCTTTGCATTTTGCAACAGCTATCTTGGCATATACCTGTGCGCTTGTGCGGTAATCTTCCGCGTCTGCAGCCTGACGGAGCAGCAGGTGGGTGATGATTATATGTCCTGCCATTTCGACAAGACGACGTGCATGGAAGTCGATCTGTTCCGCATCTCCTGCCGTTACGCGTTCCACGCATGCTTCGTAATCCTCGCGAAGTTCCACCATCTGCTTGAATACCGATTCGAGATCGGCCGGATATAGTGCTTCGTCTTCGTATTGTTTGAGTTTTGCAGCGTATGTGCCCGTGGTTACGTGGCGGATTGCCGCTACGACCTGCAACTGTGACGTACCTTCATAAATGTTGGTGATGCGTGCATCGCGGTAAAGGCGTTCTACCGGGTAGTCCTTCATGTATCCCGAGCCGCCGAGGATTTGCATCGCGTCGTATGCCATCTGGTTGCAATATTCGCTGGTAATGAGTTTCTGGAGCGGAGTGAAGGCATCGGCGAGTTTGTTATACTCCTTCATTTCGGCTCGTTCCGCTGGTTCGAGTTTGCGGTCGTGGCTCCAGTGGGTGTAGTCCTTGTAGATTTCCACGAAGCGGGTTGTCTCGTAAAGCAGAGCACGAGAACCTTGGAGTTTTGCCTTCATGTTGCTGAGCATTTCGAAGACGGCAGGGAATTCTATGATAGGTTTGCCGAACTGTTCGCGTTCGTGGGCATATTTGAGGGCTTCGCGGTAAGCGGCTTCGCTCAGGCCGACGGCTTGGGCACCGATACCCAGACGGGCGGCGTTCATTAGCGACATGACGTATTTGATAAGCCCCATCTTACGATCGCCGACGAGTTTGGCGGGGGCGTTGGTGAATACGAGTTCGCAGGTAGGCGAGCCTTTGATACCCATTTTGTTTTCGATACGGCGCACTTTGGTAGCTCCGCTTCGTTTGTCGTAGACGAACATCGAGAGTCCGCGTGCGTCTTTGGTTCCTTCCTCAGAGCGTGCCAATACGAGGGAGATCTCTCCGTCGCCGTTGGTGATGAAACGTTTGACACCGTTCAGAAGCCACGTTTGTTTTTCTTCGTCCCAATGAGCCTTCAGCATTACGGACTGGAGGTCGGAACCGGCGTCGGGTTCTGTCAGGTCCATTGCGCATGTTTCGCCTTGCGACACTCGTGTCAGGTATTCCTGTTTGATCTCTTCCGAAGCGAATTCGTTGAGTGTTTCGGCGCAGTCCTGGAGGCCCCAGATATTTTCGAAGCCCATATCGCCGCGGGCGACCATTTCGTTGGTCATTACGAAAGCCACCAACGGGAAATTGAGTCCTTCGTATTTGCGTGGCAGGGTGATGCCCATGAGACCGGCCTTGACGATAGCGTCGATATTCTGCTGTGTTCCGGGAGCGTATATCACACGGTCGTTTTCCACTTTAGGGCCTTCGTGGTCTACGCCTTCGGCGTTAACGGCGATGACGTCGCCGCAGATGCCGCCCATGATTTCGAGCACGCGGCGATACGAGTCCATAGCATCCTCAAAATCTGCGGGAGCGTAGTCGTACTTGTCTTTGTCCTCGAATCCTTTTTCCTTCAGTTCCACGATCTTGCGCATCAGCGGATGCGACAGTTGGTACTGCAGGTCTTTGTTGTCTAAAAAAAAGTTAGCCATATTTTCGATTGTTTTTATTTTTTCGATCTTACATGTTTGTCGAGTATCCGTTTCAGTTCACTGTCTTCATCTTTTGTCAATATCCGTTTAGGTATGATATTGGCCGATATCTCAGAGACGTATACGAAATAATGACAAGGCGTTTCGCTGACTTTGATGACGGCGTTCCAACAGGAGGTCGATTCGCCGGCTTCTCTTCGTATGCTTATGCCGTTATCGCCAAATTCCATTTCGACAGGTTCGAAATAGATGGAATTGCCCGGAAGCACATACGATTTGCGTGCCCTTCTCAAGTTGATCGCCATCAATCGTCTGTCGATAAATATGCCGAAAAGCAGGGAAAGCAGCGATAGTGCAACCATTGCCATGAATGCCGGGTTTGTCCATGATCCCCCGTCGGAGATAGCTTCAATCGCATACCATGCCAGAAATACCGCGATTATCAGATAGAGTATCCGCAGGGTTGTTACCTGCTTCCTGAGTTGTCTGCTCGAGGAGTAATAATCCTTATGAAACGCCATTATATCGTCAATATTCGGACTGAAACGGATGATCATCGCCTACTTGCTGTTCTGTTTGTAGTATTTAATCATTTTCGGGATGACGTCGTTCACGTCGCCTGTAATTGCATAATCGGCGATTTTGTTTATCGGTGCGTCAGGGTCGGTATTGATCGAAATTATCATCGACGAACCGTCCATGCCGGCCGTATGCTGGATCTGGCCCGAGATGCCGCAGGCAATGTAAAGTTTCGGACGTACCGTAACACCTGTCTGGCCTATCTGGCGTGCATGGTCGGCAAATCCGGCATCCACGGCTGCTCGAGAGGCGCCAACTTCGCCGCCTATGACGTCGGCGAGTTCGAAGAGCTGTTTGAAGCCTTCCTTGGAGCCCATGCCGTAACCTCCGGCGATGATGATCGGTGCGCCTTTGACGTTGATTTTGCGCTCTTCCATCTGGCGTTCGATGATCTTGACAGCGAAGTCCGCATCGTTGACATATTTCTTCCAGTCGATCGTTTTGAGTTCGCCTTTGCCGGGTTTTGCAGCCTTTTCCTTTTTCATCACGCCTTCGCGTACGGTTGCCATTTGCGGACGGCATTCGGGGTTGATGATGGTGGCGATGATGTTGCCCCCGAAAGCCGGACGGATCTGGTAGAGCAAGTCCGTGTATTCCTTTCCGGTCTTGTTGTCCTTGTGGCCTCCTATGACGAGACTGGTGCAGTCGGCCGTAAGACCGCTGTGCAGAGTCGAAGATACTCTCGGTCCGAGGTCGCGTCCTATCGGAGTTGCACCCATGAGTGCGATCTGAGGGTGTTCTTCCTTGAACAGTCCGCAAAGTATGGCGCTATGCGGAAGGGTGCGGTAGGGGTCGAGTTGTGCGTCGTCGGCCACCCATATTCTGTCGGCTCCGTATTCGGCCAACTCTTTTTCCACATTGGCGAGGTTGTGTCCTATAACGACCGCTTCGAGTTCGCAGCCGAGTGTGTCGGCCAGTTCGCGGCCTTTGGTCATGAGTTCGAGGCTTACATCTGCTATCTTGCCGCCTTCCGTCTCACAGTATACGAATATGTTGTTCATGTCGTTTTTCTCTTTGTTGTCGGGGCATGGCGCGTGGTACGGATTTCCGCTACGTGTCCCTGACGATTTGATTGTTAACCGAGCGTATGGCTCGCGATAAGTTCTACCATAAGTTCGTTGATGTCTGCGTCTGCTGCGGTAAGCCGTTTGGCTTCCTTGGCCTGGAAAACGACGTTTTCGATCTGCTTCACCTTGGTTGGTGAGCCGGCAAGACCAAGTTGATTGTCGTCAGCGTCAACATCGGCAACACTCCATTCCTGGATGTTCAGGTATTCCTTGCATGCGCATAAGGAATTGAGGTAATCGTTGTCTGCTTCCTGCAGTTCGCTTGGGGTGCGTGCGTTTTTGTATTTCATCACCCTCTTGGCGTGCTGCGGGCGGCATTCGGGTGCCGAACCGTTTACAGTAACGACCAACGGGAGCGGACTGGAAACGATCTCGATACCGTGGTCGAGACGACGTTTGATAATTATTTCCTTGTTGTCGTCGCTCAGTGATACGATCTCTTCTGCATATGTAACTTGCGGTATTCCCAGTTTTTCTGCCACCTGTGGTCCTACCTGAGCCGTGTCGCCGTCGATAGCCTGTCGGCCTGCCACAATAATGTCGGGTTGAATCTTTACCAGTGCGCGTGACAGGGCGTATGAAGTGGCGAGCGTGTCTGCGCCTGCGAATTTGCGGTCTGTCAGCAGGATTCCTCCGTCGGCACCGCGGAACATGGCGTCGCGCAGAATGTCTGCCGCACGGGGAGGTCCCATTGTCAGAACCTGTACGGTACTTCCCTCGCGCATATCCTTCAGGATGAGTGCCTGTTCCAGTGCGTTAAGGTCTTCGGGGTTGAAGATTGCTGGCAATGCGGCACGGTTCACGGTTCCGTCGGCCTTCATGGCGTCCTTACCCACATTGCGGGTATCGGGAACCTGTTTGGCCAACACAACGATCTTTAATGGTTTACTCATTTTCAGATTATGTTTTTTAAGATTAAAGTTCGGGCTCTGCCCTATATGGCAAAAGTGGTTTCGCTCGAAAGCAAAACGTTGCAATTTAAAGAAATCTCGGTTATATTCAAAAATAACCGAAAAATAATTGACGGTATGATGTCTTTGGCAGGCCCTATCAGTGCTTTTGGCTGTTGAAACTCGTTTGGCTATAAGTAGATGTTTCACAAGCGAGGACACTTCGGACTCGGTAAATTGTAAAATGTTACGGGAAGAGTTTTGTGCGGACAAGTGCCTGGAATATACGATTGTATATACCTATTTTAAGCTGGTAGTGGTGTCGTTGAAAAGTCGGGGCGGTCGGAATAGAGAGATAGGCAGTATCGGTCGTGTTAATAATGGACATAATGATTCAGGTGGTGGTACGGATGAACGAGACTGAAGATTAAATAACAGATAGCATTTCGCATTCCGGATAAAATATGATAAATTTGACCCTTACGACCGATACGGTCTTCCTAACCTAAATAACAGTATGATGCGTAATTTTCTTAGATTCAATGGTATAGCCGTGGTATTGACGCTGTTTCTTTGCATTGGGCAATCGGCCTACGGTGATACCGGCTATGAGCTATGGCTCAATTATAAACCTGTGACCGACCAGAAACTGTTACAATCTTATATGGATTATTGTAAAAATATCCATTTTGCCGATAGCCGTTACGATAAGGCCATACGCGACGAACTCGACATCGCGCTCGATAAGATGTTGGGTGTTTCGGTTGTCGAGGCCGATAAGGGCGAGGCTTCGATTCGGATGAAGATCGTGAGGCAGAAGAAGCTGGGCCAGGAAGGATATCATATAAGTTCACGGGACGGACGGTTGACAATAGAAGCAAATGGCGATGCGGGACTCTTGTACGGAACTTATCACTTGATACGTCTTATGCAGTGCGGCGAATCGCTCGATGATGTGGATATTACCGAGGTGCCGAAGATAGATTTTCGCGATCTCAACCATTGGGACAACCTGAGCGGCAGCATCGAGCGCGGTTATGCCGGCAGATCGCTCTGGAAATGGGACGAATTGCCAGATAAGATAGATCCACGTTACAGAGATTATGCACGTGCCAACGCTTCGATAGGCATTAACGGTACGGTGCTCAACAATGTAAACGCCAGTTCGAAGATGCTCGATAGAGAGTATCTCGAAAAGGTGGCGGCTCTGGCAGACATATTCCGCGAATATAATATAAAGGTCTATCTGTCGGCTAATTTTGCTGCACCGATGAAAATGTCTTCCACTCCGAACGATGCCAAGCGTGGAGGAGGCGTGGGCCAACTCGATACGGCTGACCCGATGGATCCCGAAGTGCAGCAGTGGTGGAAGGATAAGGCAGACGAAATATATGAACTCATACCCGATTTCGGAGGGTTCCTGGTGAAGGCCAATTCCGAGGGGATGCCAGGTCCTCAGGATTACAAACGCACACATGCGGATGGCGCGAATATGCTCGCTAAGGCCCTGAAACCGCATGGAGGCATCGTGATGTGGCGTACCTTCGTTTACAACGACACTTCGGTCGATCCAGACAGGGTGAAACGTGCCTACAAGGAGTTCAAACCGTTTGACGGCCAGTTCGACGATAATGTAATTCTGCAGACAAAGAACGGACCTCTCGATTTTCACCCGAGCGAACCGGTGCTTCCGATATTCGGCGGAATGGAACATACTCCACTTCAGCCCGAGCTGCAGATAACGCAGGAATATCTCGGACAGTCGACATACCTTGTATATTTAGTTCCCATGTGGCGCAAGTTTTTCGATTTCGACACATGGTGCAAAGGCGAGGGCAGCACTGTTGCCAAAATAGCCGAGGGGAAAGTGTTCAAACAGAAGTTTACGGCGATTGCCGGCGTCGCAAATACGGGCGATGACGAAAATTGGACCCGTCATCATTTTGCGCAGGCCAACTGGTATGCATTCGGCCGTCTGGCCTGGGATCCAATGACCGATACGGAACAGATCACCAGGGAATGGATCAAATCGACATGGACCACCGATTCTGCAGCAGTAAAAGTGATCGAGGAGATGATGATGCCCACATGGGAATGTTTTGTGGCTTCGCAATCGCCTTACGGACTGGGATTCACGACACGTCCGCAGGATCATTACACGGCCGGATTCAAGTCGCGTGTGAACAAGGAATGGAAAGTGAACGCTACGGGAATCGGTTCCGACCGAACTACGGCAGGTACGGATTATGTTTCGCAATATTTAGAGCCTAACCGTTCTATTTTCAATAATATAGACAGTTGTCCGGAGTATCTTCTGCTGACGTTCCATTTTGCTCCGTGGGATCATGTAATGAAGTCTGGCGCGACGCTGCGGAGCGCATTCTTCGATGGACTGAAGAAAACGATGCAGGTTAATGCCCGCAACCGGGAATTGTGGTCCCGGGTAAAATCGGCGATAGATCCCGAACGCTATGAGGATGTGATCGAAAGACTCGACAAAGAGGCAAGAGATGCTCGGAAATTTTATGAAGAGGCCGATTCCTTCTTTAGAGAAGCGAGCAAATAGAACTGTTCAATAATTGTCAAACCTATTCGTCGTAGATATGATTAAAAAGATATTGCGTAATTCTGTCGCTGTTTCACTGGCATTTGCGGCTACCGTATTCAGTGCGGTTGCCAGGCCGAATGCCGTTATTCTTCGTGAGAATAATTTCCGCATAGTGGTTGCCGAAGATGAAGAATCGCCTGTGAAACTTGCTGCCGAAACCTTGCGACGCGATTTCCAGAAGGTGATGCATTGGACGCCTCCGGTATCGAATGCCGTTGCAGGCGACGGTATAGAGATAATAGTGGTGAACGGTGCGTCGGATACCCCTGTCGTAGATGCCGGAAGTCTGCGCCCTCTGGACGGGTTCGAATCGCACAGGGTCTGGGCTGATGCGGCTAATGATCGCATCTACCTTTACGGCAAGGATATGCGTGGAACCATATATGCCATATACTCTTTCAGCGAAGAGGTGCTTGGCGTGCCGCCGCTATGGTTCTACTCTTCATGGGAACCGGAGTATAAAAAGTCGGTAAGGGTAGGGGCGGACTACGATTATTTCATGCGTTCGCCGCAGGTGCGTTACCGCGCGTGGTTCCCAAACGATACCGACCTGTTCACCCCCTGGCGCAGACTCTCGTGGGAAAACGACGAAATGTGGCTCGAAACGATGCTGCGCCTCAAACTGAATACGGTCGAGTTGGAACGTACGGTGACATTCCCCGATTGCAAACTCAATGATAGTGCCATGCTGCTCCATAAGTACGGATTGGTGCTTACCTCGCATCATCATATTGCTGTGAACAGCGATTTTCGACAGTGGGACGATTACTGGCGGAAGGTGCGCGACATGGAGCCGCCTAAGTTCTCGATACATAATCTGCAGGATCTGAAGGACTTCTGGGGCTACAGCATCAAGGCGGTTATGAATTCGAATGTCGAGAACCTGTGGCAGATAGCATTCCGCGGGGCGGGCGACCAGCCTTTCTGGATATTGTTCCCCGACGCACCCGAAACCGACAAGGAGCGGGCCGAGGTCATCAACAAGATGATACGTATCCAACTCGATATGATAAAGGAGGCTACGGGCGATCCGGATCCTTATGTCCGCATGACATTCTACGACGAACAATCCGATCTTCTGGCTGCGGGTTATCTCGATCCGCCGGCAGGGGACAATATGTTGTGGACCTACGTGGCGGCCAGACGTGACCATTATCCCAACGACGATATCGTGCATTTCGACACCACGCGTCATGTCAAGTTGGGATACTATATGAATCTGCAATTCACCTCGACCGGGGCCCATCTTGCGCCTGCGGAGGGACCATGGAAGATGGAGGCCAACTATCGTTACGTGAACAGCAAGGCCCCGCTGCAATTTTCGGTGGTGAATGCCGGAAACATCCGTGAATTCGTATTGTCGATGTCGGCTAACGCCCGCATGATGTGGGATTATGATGCATACGATACAGACGATTTCCTTGTCGATTACTGTACCCAATATTTCGGTCGCAAGAATGCGAAAAAGATCGCTGAACTTTACCGCGAGTTTTTCTATTCGTACTGGCAGCAGAAGCCTTCCGATTTCCCCGATTTCGAACGCCAGTATCTTTTCCAGGATCTACGCTACGGACGGGCTATGGATATGATAAACTCCACTTTCTGGAATTTCAAGGCCTCGCCCCTCAGTGATATAGGTTATGAACGGGTCCCGGGTCGCTCTTTCCGCCTCGGGTTCGAGAACCAGGTGGACTCTCTGCTGAAGGGAACTGCGATGACAGCACCCAAATTTAAAGAGATCGCCGACAAGTGCGAAAAGATGATGAAACGTCTCCCTGCCGACAGACAGAAATTCTTCCGTGATAACCTTTACGCCTACGCCCGCTACATGGAGTATCTTAACATGTCGATGCTGCACTATGTGACGGCGTACAAGGGACAGGACGACATGCAGTTGTGCCGAGAGAATCTGAAGCTTGCAGTTGATTACCTCGAAAAGGCACGGCAGGCTCTTTTCGCCACGCAGGAAGGCGTGTTCGCTAAATGGTATGCAGGCGACAACATTTTCAATTTCAAGCGTAAACTTGACAATATGCGCAAACGCCTAAAAGAGGCGGAAGAGAAATAGATTGTCACTGTCGTAAGTCCAAATAAAGCGGCACATCCGAGCATCGGTGTGCCGCTTTATTTGGAACTGCATGTTGGCCGATAAAGAAAATCTGTCACTTTCTTCCGTTCATGCGCTGTCGAGTCATGCGCGGATCATAAAACGCAGCACAAACAGAAATATGTGATTTGAATTGCAACTCTTACTCTTCTTGCGCGACTTGTCTTGTTAGTATTTGTGTTGTCTGCGAGTAAGGGTGTAGGCTATCTTGGGGAAGAGGGCGATCGGGACAATCACTCCTATCGCAAGGAAGAAAATAACCGTCAGCGAGAGAATACCGTTATCGATGAACATGTACATGTATCTGCTGTGTTCTTCGGGGTCTTCCATCGTTTGCAGGAACATGATTATGGAAAAAACGGTGTTATAGGCTAATTTTCCCGGGACCATCGGAAGTAATGCCGGTATAGACACGACAGTGATGGGAAAACAGGCTATGTAACCCAGCCACAGCCCTCCGAATCCTATCAGCATTGATGCCGCAAGCGACGCGAGAGCTATATCGACACCCAGATAATTCATCAGTACGAACCGGAATGCGTGGCCACTGGCTGCCAGCAGTGCGATATAGGGGAATGCCTTGATCGGGGGATTCGAAAGTGCCCCGAAACCCATGCCTGCAATAGCTGCGAAAACGGCGTCGTGAAGTATTGCCCAAATCATATCAGTTGATTCTTAACGATCCACAGTGTCATGGCCAGACCGACCGCTATGCACAATATTATGATAAAAGCCTTTGCAAGCCTCGCGAAGCCGGTAAGTATGTAGCCCTCCATAACGTCGATAACTCCGTTGATAAGGGGAACTCCCGGAATCAGAAACAAGACGCTGGTCGTTATGGCTATGTCGGAGGTAGTGTCGAACAGAACCGAGACTCCGGCGATTATCGACGATACGAATGCCGTGACTATTACTGTGAAATGCAGATTCGACATGTGCTTATGCATCAGTGCCTTGATCGTAAAGCCGACCAGTGTGGCGATGAAAACGATAAGCGTGGATAGCCAGTCGCCGCCGAATAGACGACAAAACGAAGCGTTGGCGGCACCTGCCATAAAGAGCATGAAATTATGGCTGAAACGGGGAGTGGATACTATGCGATCGAATTTCTCCTTTACGACATGAAGCGGCAGATGATGGTCGTATGCTTCCCAGCTCAACGCGCTTAACTCTGAATTAAAACGGAAGTTTATGGGAAGGTTGGGAATCTCCACAATCTCGGAATGCATGGCTTCGCCGTCCTTGCGTACCGCGAGTATGACCGTGCGGTGGAATACGCTGAGGTGTACCTCTACATCAAGGGCTTTTGCTATGCGGTTGGTATTTCGCACAACTCGCGAGGTGTGTACACCGCAACCCATCAGCGTACCGATATATTCCGAAATGAATTCGGAAGCTTGAGCAAGATAAGTGTTGTTCGATCCGGGCATATCCTGTTTTTTCGCGACAAAAATAAGCAATATTTGCGTCAGATATGACCGCGATCATAAAATTTATGCCGCTTAATATGGTATTTCAGGTTGTCCTGAGCTCGTAATTACATATATTTGTAAAATATCTGTTCCGGACGATGCCGATCGCGGCTGGGAGTGTCGGGGCGGATTGATTTGCGTGGCAAATTATAAACTAACCGAAAATGAATAAGTTGTTGGTATTGGCTGCGGCTGCATGTTTTCTTATCCCGAACGATTCATGGGCCAGATATGCACCGGTCTCTTTGCAGACAGAGCATCTGGAGACCCCGTTGGGAATAGACAACCCTAATCCAAGATTTTCATGGAAACTGGACGACAACCGCAAGGGAGCCGAGCAAACGGCATACAGAATTGTCGTGGGAAAGGATTCACTGGAGGTACTTGATGGCAATGGAGATTCGTGGGATACGGGTAAAACCGCTTCAGCCGACATGCTTGCCACGTATGCCGGAGAAGTGCTGCAACCGTTTACCCGTTATTTCTGGAAGGTCGTGGCGTGGGATAAGAATGGCAAACAGAGGCATTCGCGGGTAGCGGCTTTTGAGACCGGTATGATGGATATGGACCGTTGGCAGGGGACGTGGATAAGCGACGGACACGATGCGAATTACAGACCTGCCCCCTATTTCCGTAAGGAATTCGGAATCGGAAAAGAGATTAGATCGGCACGGGCATACATAGCCGCGGCCGGACTTTATGAGTTGTATGTGAACGGAGAACGTATAGGCGACCATTTTCTCGATCCGATGTATACCCGTTTCGACCGCAGGAATTTATATGTTACCATGGACGTCACAGACCGGTTGAGGAGGGGCGAGAATGCAGTTGGCGTAATATTGGGCAATGGCTGGTACAACCACCAGTCGTTGGCCGTGTGGAACTTCGAACGCGCACCGTGGCGCAACCGCCCGGCCTTCTGTCTCGATCTCAGAATAACCTACGAGGACGGCAGTGTCGAGACCATCACGACCGATAACGGTTGGAAAACCTCTTCGGGACCGCTTCTCGCCAACAGCATATACACCGGAGAGCAGTACGACGCCCGCCTGGAACAACCCGGTTGGGCCTCTGCCGGCTTCGACGATACACGCTGGGACAACGTGCACATGCGGGAGGCTCCATCCGCGAACATTACTGCCCAGCAGATACGCCCGATACGCAAGGTCAAGGCCTATCCGGCAATCTCGGTAAAGAGGATAGACGACAGAACCTATGTTTTCGATTTCGGCCAGAACATGTCGGGAGTCACCAAAATAAGAGTCAAAGGTCCTGAGGGAGCTCAACTGAAGATAAAACACGGGGAACGCTTGTATGATAACGGTCGTGTGGACCTGTCGAATATCGACGTCTATTATCGCGGCGACAGGGAGAACGATCCGTTTCAGGTGGACATACTCACACTCAGCGGGCGGGAAGACGAATTCGAGGCACGCTTCAACTATAAGGGTTTCCGCTATGTCGAGGTGACCTGCAGCGAACCGGTAGAACTCGACCGGAATAGCATCACGGCCTATTTCGTACACAGCGACGTGCAGCCGAAAGGCAAAGTGAGCGGCTCGAACGAGATGATAGAAAAGCTCTGGCGTGTGACCAATAACGCTTACCTGTCCAACTTGATGGGCTATCCGACGGACTGCCCGCAACGCGAAAAGAACGGATGGACAGGCGATGGCCATTTTGCCATAGAATCCGCACTCTATAATTTCGACGGGATAACCGTCTACGAAAAATGGCTGGCCGACCATCGCGACGAACAGCGTTCAGATGGCGTATTGCCCGATATAGTCCCGACCGGCGGATGGGGATACGGAACCGATAACGGGCTCGACTGGACGAGTACGATCGCTATAATACCGTGGAACATTTATCTGTTCTATGGCGACAGCAAGCTGTTGTACGATTGTTACGACAACATAAAACGTTATGTGGATTATGTCGATCGTAACAGTCCGTCGGGACTGACGTCGTGGGGACGTGGCGACTGGGTGCCGGTGAAAACAAGGTCGGACAAGGAGCTTACATCATCGGTATATTTTTATGTGGATGCCATGATACTCGCCCGGGCTGCAAAGTTGTTCGGACGTGATGACGATTATACCCGTTACTCGGAACTGGCCGAAAAGATCAAAAAGGCGATAAACGATAAATTCCTCGATCGTGATGCCGGAATATATGCCGGCGGATCGCAGACCGAACTGAGCGTACCCCTGCAATGGAAGGTCGTACCCGAGGATATGGTGCCGAAGGTGGCGGCGAACCTCGCGAAGAAGGTTGAGGAGGCCGGGTTCCATCTCGATGTCGGAGTGCTTGGCGCCAAGGCTATTCTCAACGCACTGAGCGAAAACGGTTATGCCGATGTCGCCTACAGGGTGGCCGTGCAGGACACATATCCGTCGTGGGGCTGGTGGGTCGTGAACGGAGCCACGACACTGCTTGAGAACTGGGACCTCGAAGCAACCCGCGACATATCCGACAACCACATGATGTTCGGTGAGATAGGAGCGTGGTTCTATAAAGGTTTGGGCGGTATATTCCCCGATCCCGATGCCCCAGGTTTCGAACACATTGTTTTGCGACCCAACTTTGTTGCAGGACTCGACGATTTCGAGGCTTCTTTGGAAACGCCATATGGCAGACTCGTATCTGCATGGGCCGTCAAGAACGGTAAAGTCTCTTACGAAGTTACGGTCCCGGCCAACAGCAGTGCCACGCTTTATCTGCCTGGTAATGTGCAAGGCTCCGGAGAGGTGAAGTTGGAATCGGGAACTCACAGGTTTAACTTTAAACTGAAATAATATTCTAAATTACATGACGATGAAAGCTTTTATAGTTTGTGTTTCGGCTGCATTGGCAGTAGTAACGTCAGGTTTTGTCTCTGCACAGTCGTGCCGGTATACGACGCCGCCCAAAAAGATGGTCAAGGGAGAAAAGGCACGCCAGGAGGGAGGATACGATATCTTTCTGCTTATAGGTCAGTCGAACATGGCCGGCCGCGCGCCTATGACAGGAGAAGACACTACACGAATTATTCCGGGAGTTTGGTTGCTCAACGGCGATGACGTGCCGGAAAAAGCCAAAAATCCCTTGAACCGTTATTCTACAGTCCGCAAGGACAGGAACAAGAACGTTTATTCCAATCAGAAGATAAATCCAGGAACCGCTTTCGGCGAAATAATAGCGGCGGAGACTGGACGCAAAGTTCTTTTAGTCGTGAACGCCATGGGCGAGACCACGATCGAGGAGTGGGCAAAAGACGCCCCATTGATAAAATTGTCGTCGAGTATAGGTAAGGACAAACTCCAGTTGTATTCCGAAGCTGTGCGCAGATGCCGCGAAGCCATGAAATATGGCACGCTCAAAGGGATAATATGGCATCAGGGCGAAGGTAACGCTACTGAATCAGGCATCAAAAAATATCCGGCTCAGCTGATGAATCTGGTGTCTAACCTGCGTATGGATCTCGATGCCCCCGAGGTGCCGTTCATAGCCGGCGAGATCTCGTATCTGCGTAAAGGAGAATGGTCTGCGGTTTTCAACGAGATGCTGCATACCATTCCCGAATTCATTTATAAGAGTGCATGGGTAAGTTCTGAAGGACTTCCGACGCTCGACCCGCTAACGTCGTCGAAGAGGAAACCCGATTGGACGCACTTCAACCGCGAAGGACAGCTCGAACTCGGAAAGCGTTACGCAGAAAAGGCTCTTGAAATGTGCTATCCCGACCGTAAATAGGCCGTTTGGATTAAACAGAACAATTGTCGGCTGCCGATTACTACCTCAACCGAGGGTAATCGGCAGCCTCTTTTGTATATTAGACTGACGACTGTCGCCAAAGATGCTACGCTACGGGTAAGGTAGCTGCGTTTTTTTGTCGGCAAGATTTATTGTATCCATCTGTTAGTGCCCCGTTGCTGAAGATGCAACGACGAAATGGAGCAAAGCGAATACCTTACTTCGGGGAATATGCTTGGGGACTGAGCGAAAGTCTTTAAAGCGGTTTTACCGGTTTTCCGGTTATATATACCCTTTCGCGCCAATCACTGAACATTCTCTTCATCCGTTCCACGATTTCGGGATGGCTGTCTGCCAGGTCCGTGGCTTCCGAAGGGTCTGCTTCCATGTCGAACAGCGACCATCTGTCGGTTTCGGTCATGTGGCGAACGATCTTCCACTTTCCGTCACGTACGGCCTGTCCGTCCTTGTAATCCCAAAAGATCGGTTTGGAACGCGTCACTTCCTTATCGTACACCACAGGCAGAAACGATTCGCCTTCATAAGGCAGTATCTTGCGGCCGTTATATTCAGTGGGGTATGCGACACCAGTAAGGTCCACCAATGTAGCCATCATGTCGATGAAATGCGACGGGAAGTCGGATGTGCGTCCAGGATTCTTCAGACCGTTTTCCCACGATATTATGAGCGGGGTGCAGATGCCGCCTTCGTAACTGTAGTTTTTGTAGTAACGCAGCGGAGTGTTGCTCACGTTGGCCCAGTCCGGACCCAGCGATGTCCAGTTGGAAACCGATCCTATCGGCCCGTAGCTGTCGTTGAGTTTCACCACTTCGGCCGATGCGCCGTTGTCAGACATGAACATGATGATCGTATTTTCGTATTTGCCCTGCTCTTTGAGTTTGGATATGACACGACCTATGTTCTGGTCCATTCGGTCGATCATCGCTGCGTAAACGGCCATCTTTTGTTGTTCGATATCACGTTCCTCGGGTGTGAGCGAATCCCATTTGCGGCATGTCGCCTCCGTGAGTTCGTAACGATCATCTATCAGACCGTTACGTTTTTGTTTTCTGAAACGTTTTTTGCGGATGGCCTCGTACCCCTTTTTATACTGGTTTTTGTATTTTGCAATATCTTCGGGCCAGGCCATAAGAGGGTCGTGCGGTGCATTGTAGGCTAAATACAGGAAGAATGGTTTGTCGCTTTCGCTGCATTCCTCAAGCCATCGAATGGCATAGTTGGTGAAATAGTCTGTCGTGTAGAAATCATTTTCCGGGGGCGTATACGGAGCGAATTCTTCGAATTCCACACACCATTGCCTTTTGTGGTTCTTTTGGGCGGGGGCCTCTTCTCCGGGACGCCGGTGTCCGGGATTGAAGTAGTTGCATGCACCGTCCTTAAGACCGAAATAGTGGTCGAATCCACGTGTGCGCGGATTTTCACCGCCGTGGTGTTTGCCCGAGAAGAGCGTGATGTAGCCGGCTTCTTTCATGTATTCGCCCAGCGTGATGCAGTTTTGCAGTTTCCCGGTATGAGTCTTGTAATAGCCGTTCTGCTGGGCGTATATCCCGGTGAGCAGGCAAGCGCGCGAAGGCCAGCTTTTGGAGGTGTTATGGAATTGGCGGAAACGCACACCGGTCTTGGCCAGGGCGTCTATGTTAGGTGTCTCGATCTCGCTGCCGTAGCATCCGATGTCGGACCAGCCCATGTCGTCGGCCAGTATCAGCAGTACATTCGGTTTGAATTGGGGCGATTGTGCGTGAGCGGCAAAGCTGCTTGCCGCAATGAGCGATGCACTTAAAAATATTCGTTCGAATTGCATGACGATCTGTTTATCTGCCGTGTATAAGTTGGGAGACATTCGAGGAGTAGATAATGTGATCGGTAAATTTTGCCAGACCACAAGATGCAGCCCACCTATTTTGCAAATATAGTGAAAGGCGAGAGCAATCGGAGAAAGCCTGTGCTTTCGGAGATTGCCGAGCCGCCTCCTGTATTTGCAAATATAGCGAAAATGGGAGAGGGATCATGCAAATTCATTTGCAAAGATTTTCGAGCCGCCTCCTGTATTCTACAAAATATAAGCAAGAATCAGTTCCGTTAAGATTTTTTTGTGTGATGTACGGAGTGATAGCAATAAAGCGAGAATGGATTTCGGCATTATAGTCGTGTGCGCAAAAGTTGTGGGGCGAGTTTAATGATCACGGTATTCGAGTCGCTTCATATCGCAAAGAGTCGGTATTGACAGCATCGTCGCGAAGAGATATTTTTGCGCAAATGGACAAAACGATTGCATAGATCTCGGGATTAATATCGGGCTGATGTGCATTGTGAGGCGTAATCGAAAATTCTTATCTTTGTAAGATATGTAAGGAGACCTCGGCAGAGTTTTTAACGGATACCGGCGCTTCATTTAATTGATGTAAATGGCGCATGATTTGAAATGCACCTTGGCAGGTATGACGTAATGTTGTGGAAATGATGTGAGGTTTTCCGTTTTATATCTCAGAAAAAGAGGAATGACAATGGATAGAATAGGTAAATACAGAGGTTCGGACAAGATGGCCGATCTGGTGGTGAATAATTATCGCACGCTGCTTGTAATGAGCCGTTTCGGGATAGGCCTCGGATTTGCGGAACATACTATCGACGAGGTGTGTCGTGAACACGGTGTCGATACCAGAACCTTTATGGCGGTAGTCAACATGCTACTGCACAATGAGGTGACCGAAAATGACGTGTTGTCTGTGTCGCCGGTGTCGTTGCTGATGTACCTTCACAACTCGCATGACTATTTTCTCGGGTTCCGCCTTCCGGGCATAAGGCACGACCTGGTGCGTGTACTCGGTAATCCGGAGGATGATCTTACCAGAGCGATCATAAACTATTTCGACCAATATGTAGATGAGGTCCGGAAACATATGTCATATGAAGAGGAGATGGTCTTCCCTTACGTGCGCAATCTTCTCGCCGGTACTCAGGATGGAAACTATAATATAGGAATATTCCATAAACATCACGATCAGGTCGAGGCCAAACTGAAAGAGTTCAAGCAGATACTTATCAAATACTATCCGGGTGACAGCTCCAACGAACTGAACGGCGTGCTTTTCGATATTTTTAACTGTGAATATGACCTCGCTTCACACAATGAAATTGAGGATCATCTGTTCATCCCGCTCATAGAGAATATAGAACATAAAATCAGAAGTACAAAATGAGCAGGCCTTTGAGAATAACCATTGCCGAATCATCAGAGATAATAAGGCGGGGGCTGGTAGCTACGCTTAAGAATATCGGAACGCTTCAGGCCGAGGTCCATGAGGTGACCGAGGCCGGACAATTGCGCAGTTCGTTGGGTTGGCAGCAGCCCGATATGCTTATAATCAATCCTTCAATGATCAGTGTCTTGTCGTTGCAGCAGATACGGAAGGACGGGATGGCGCAGGATATTAAATGTATAGCGCTGCAAACATCGCTTGCTGACGCTTCTGTTACGCGTTCGTTTGACGAAGTGTTGTCTATATACGACAGCGGAGAACAGATAGGCGACAAATTGACGCGACTTATGGGACGAAGCGAAACCGATAAACGTCACGAATCCTTGAGCCAGAGAGAAAAAGAGGTTATAGTCTGTGTGGTTAAGGGTATGACCAATAAACAGATAGCCGATAAGTTGTGCCTTTCGGCGCATACAGTGGTTACGCACCGACGTAATATTTCGGCAAAACTCGATATCCATAGTACGGCAGGCCTTACGATTTATGCCATAGTGAACAAACTGGTGGAACTCGACGAGATAGACAAGGCGGGGCAAACGGAATAAACCGTAAAAAAAGGAGAATGCAAGACGGGTTTTCGGCCCGTCTTTTTTTTGCGATTTATCCATGACTCCAAATTTGTATGTAAGAATAAATTTATACTTTTATGAACGTTATGACTGAAAACCCAAAATGAAGATGATCCGTGAAATCATATTGTCAGCAGTGGCATTGGCAGCGTGCTTCTCGTGTGTATCGGTAGCCGATAAGGTTACTGTCGTGGACAGACCCGACGTAACGGCTGGTCGCAACTCTTATTATGCGAGTAATAAAGCACCGCTTCAGCCTCAATACTTCATAAAACTACCTGCCGGGACTATCAAGCCTGCCGGATGGATAGCCAAACAACTCGAACTGCAAAAAAACGGGTTGATGGGAAATCTCGGCGACATCAGCGCGTGGCTTCAGAAAGACGGCAATGCCTGGCTGTCGCAAGGCGGCGAATTCGGCTGGGAGGAGGTTCCGTATTGGCTGCGCGGTTACAGCATGACGGCATATATTTTCGACGACGAGCAAATGCTGGACGAAACCAGGTTTTGGATCGAAAGCATAATGGCCAGTCAAAGGGAAGACGGCTACTTCGGCCCTGAAACGATGAAAAGAGGTAATCTCGACTTGTGGCCGAATATGATAGTATGCTGGATCATGCAGGAATACTACGAATATACCGGCGATGAGAGGGTTATCGACTTTATGTCGAGATACTTCCGTTGGGTGGCCGAATATCCGGATCAGAATTTTCTGAAGGATTATTGGGAGAACAGCCGTGGCGGAGATATGATGTGGAGTGTCGTGTGGCTATATAACCGTACGGGCGAGAGATCGCTTCTGGCGCTTGCCGACAAGATACACCGCAATACGGCCGACTGGACGAAGGCAACGGAACTCCCCAACTGGCATAATGTGAACATCGCACAGGGAGTCCGCGAGCCGGCAACTTACTGGCTGTTCAATAAAAATGACGATCTGCTGCGTGCCAGCTATAATGTTCAGAGCCTTGTCCGGCGTGCTTTCGGACAGGTGCCGGGGGGAATGTTCGGAGCAGACGAGAATGCCCGCATAGGTTTCTTCGATCCGCGTCAGGGAACCGAGACGTGCGGCTTTGCCGAGCAGATGGCCTCGGACCAGATAATGCTTATGATAACCGGCGATCCGTATTGGGCCGAGAATTGCGAGGATGTAGCATTCAATAGTTTCCCTGCGGCTTTCATGCCGGATTACAAGTCGCTCAGGTATATCACTTCGCCGAACCAGACGGTGAGCGATTCCAAAAACCATAGACCAGGCATAGACAACAGCGGTCCTTTCCTCATGATGAATCCCTTCAGCAGTCGGTGCTGTCAGCACAATCACGGTCTGGGATGGCCCTATATGATAAACCATCTCGTTATGGCAACTCCGGACAACGGTTTGGCGGCCGTCGAATACGCCGCGTGCTCGGTAAGGGCGAAGGTCGGCGACGGTGCCGAGGTGACATTGAAAGAGATGGGGGATTATCCTTTCGACGACAGGATAACATTTACCGTATCGACGGCCGAGAATGTGTTGTTCCCGCTATATTTGCGCGTTCCGACATGGTGCGGAGCGGCTTCTGTGAAAATAAACGGCAAGAAGGTGCCTGGCAGGTTCTTGCCGGGCAAGTACATACGGATAGAGCGTACGTGGGAGGATGGCGACCGGGTGGAACTTACCGTGCCGATGGAGATAAGGATGCGGAGGTGGCAGGCCAACAAGAATAGTGTGAGTGTAGATTACGGCCCGCTGACTCTGTCGCTGGCGATCAAGGAAAAGTACGTACAGAAAGACAGTAAAGAGACAGCCATACACGATTCGAGGTGGCAGGCTGGGGCCGAAGCTTCCCAATGGCCATCGTATGAAATATATGCCGATTCTCCGTGGAATTATGCTCTGGCCACGGATGCGGATATTACGGTGGAGAAAAAGTCGCTTGAAGAGGGGGTTAATCCATTTACGGTAGAATCATCGCCTTTGGTCTTCAAGGCAAAAGGTCGCAGGGTCCCATCGTGGAAAATTGACAGTTATGGATTGACGGGTGTCCTGCCGTATGATTTCGAGAACCGTTCGGACAGTGTAGAAGATATAATTCTAATTCCGATGGGTGCTGCCCGTCTTCGTATATCGGCATTCCCGACAGCTGCTGTCGGCCTTTAGACTCCATGGGAATAGGCTGCGGGTCGAGCTAATGAGACGAGAGTTGATCTCGAATTTGACGTCAGACTTCCTGACCGTCGGTAAGATGGTTCGGTAAGGTGAATGCGGGTACATTATAGTTGATAAACCGATTCTTGTCCGGAATATTTCTATATTGTATCAGATTGTTAGACAGGTTTTGGATCTATATTAGTGGATTAAATAGCGGATATTTTGTGAATTATTATTGCAAAACAACGTTATAAAGGTTTGATCAATATAGACTAATATTGTGTGTCTTTTGATTGTGAGATTATATAATGTAGAATATGTAAAGGCCATTTTATGATAGATATAAGTAGTAAATTTGTTCAAGAGTTTTAAAAATATTCTTGTTTTTCTTCTACCAAAAAATAGATAATAATTCCATCTCTCCACTATGTCTATAGTTTCATTATTGACTCGATTGATCTTTTTCATAAAATCAAGTCAAGATTTCTTTATAGAGTGCGTATACAGCATCAACCATTTTCTCCACCGAAAAGAAAGATTCATACCGTTCAAAACAGTTTTTGCTGAATTGGCTCATTAACTCCGGCGAGTCCAATATTTCGTTAATTGCTGAAGCTAAAGCAGAAGCATTGCAAACAGGTACATTTATACCTGTAACATTGTGAAGATTGACCCAATTCACTCCAGAATTAGGAATGTCACATGACACTATAGGTACCCCCATAGACAAAGCTTCTGCCAAAACTACACCGAAAGCTTCGGTACGAATAATTGATGGCAGACAAAACAAATCGGCCGCTGCGAAATAAGCACCGATCTCATTCTCCGGTATCCGACCGATAAGACGTACCCGATCTTCTACACCATACTCAGTAATCTGTTTTTTCAATTCAGTTTGTAATTCTCCTGTACCTCCGATAAGTACTATTGTATTGTTCCTCAGATATTGTGCAGACTCTATTAGGTAACGGAATCCTTTATAATATGTCAATCGACCAATACTCAGAATGATCTTTTTACCTTGATAAGAAGCCTTGATCCATTGGCTGGTGCCTTCTGGGCAAATCAGATGTTTCATGTCTACTCCGATAGGTATTACCCGCACCTTATTTTTGTATGGTTGCAAGTCTTGCGAGCCTTGGAAGTAATTTTGACTGGTTACGATAATTTGGTCGGCCCGTCGCAGCAACATTTTCTGGAATGGTCTGTAAATCCTCAGCAACGCCTTTTGCTTTACAATATCCGAATGCCAGTGTAGAACTACCTTGCCTCGTGTTGGAAAAAGCAAAGGGGCAACTGCCGCTATCGGATTAGGCAGATGCCAATGGACTATGTCATAATCATTCCTGATGCGACGATACACACCAAAGAAACGGAAAGATATAGGGGTCGAGAACAAAATTGTAGTAAGAGGCACACGGAATAGCCTATATCCGGTAGGTTCGGACAGTGTCTCATTGCGGACAGAGTGATGGAAACAAAGCTCGTCGACATGACAGTCCTTCTTTAGATTCAGATTCTCGACGAGGTCGAAGTTTACTTTTTCAATGCCTCCAAAGAACGGAGGATAATATTTGCCAATGTGCAATACTTTCATAATTAATACTAATTGGATTGGCCTTGCTCTATCCGTACGGCACTAAATGGAGACTTAAAGCATAAAGCAAGAGTTGTAAATGTCACCAATGCATAAGTTCCTGAACCAGAAATATAATTAAGTTGGAAAACAAGCAATAGAATAATCGTAAAAACACACATCAATGGTATATAGAGCATATTATGATAATAATATACCTGACTCCACACTTTTTTAGCAAGATACCCAAAAACAAACATCATAAAGATTCCAAACCAGCCAAAATCCAAATACCAAAGGAAAAAGAATGTACTCCATATCCCTCGCCTAGCATTATGTTGGTTAATCTCTTCTTGTATATCATATGTGGAGCCAAATACTTTAGTAAGAAACTTTGTTATAACTGAGAATGTGGCCGTACCGTAGAAGTGGTCTCCCTGTTGGTCTACATATTGTTTAACTATGGGAAACTCAAAGATAGCATGTACTCCGTATTGCATTATATTGGAGTAAGCAAACAAGTAAACGAAATACCATTTATCTGAACTTCCCTCCAGCAAACTACGAAAAGAGTCTGTAGCAGGGACTTTGTCGGAATAACCGCCAGTTTCAGAAACCAGTGCCATAGTTGATGATATATTCTGATCTGACAACCGACGCAAAAACAGAGCTCCTACTATATATCCAATGCCAAGTATAATCACGAGCCACATCATCATATTTTTAAACGAAATATGAAATTTGAGTTTACCCACACATAACAACAGCAAGACATAATAGACTAACGGTATAACGATGGCAAAACGACTGCCGCACAAAAGGCCATTAATCATCAATAAGCAAAAGACAGTCAATGACAACAATTTCCATTTGAATGAATGTAACCCTTTGCAAATCAAATCAATCATCGGAGGGATATAGGTATAGAACATAAGCAAACTGGCGATAATTGAAAATATACTGCCACTACCCTCCGCAAGCAGATTCATGTTGTCTATCGTAGATGTAGAAATTGATACTCCCCTGTAAAAGAACAAATCATAATAACGGAACAATACTCCAACAAGTCCCAAACAGAATGTAATCTTATATATACGTTCTATTTTAGCACGGTTAACCTTGATTTCTATCTGTGCGTTAGTCCGTTTACTTCGTATCATTTTTGTTCCCAGCCAGAAAAACAATAATGACAATACAATATATAAAACAGAAGACGTATCAAGTGTATTGTGGATATTGACTGGAGCCAATATTAAAAATCCAAACAAGATAATAAGTGCTATCAATATTATTCTTTCCGGCCGAAGATTATAAACAATCTCCGGTTTAAGCGTAATCTGTTCCATTATTCTATTTTTTCTACAGACAATCCAACAATGTTTTATTGATTAATCTTGCTCAATATCTGAACGAATCCTTTCATACAATTAGCGATATTATCTTCCTGTAAAGCCGTTTCGTATGGTATTCCTTGGAAACTTGTTCGGTTAAGCCGATTGATAAAATCAATCTTCTCTCTTTGGGTTGTTTTAGGGAAAACATTGTTACGAATCTGACCTACCCATTCAGCCAATCCGTCAAACGCTTCAAGCCACGGACAGTTCCTCATATCGTTATTCATGGTCTTGATTAGAGTCAACACTGGAGTATCTGCGAGAATGCATTCTATGGCAACCGTACCGGTAGCAGTAACAACCAGATTTGCCAAAGGCAGCACCGCGTCCATTGATGTCGCATGTGAGACCGGCACGATGCGGTTTTCTCCCTCCATATAACTGAGCAGTTCGGGTGTCAACTCGTATTTCGACTTTGGGTTGGGTTTTACGACAACAAGTACATCTTCCGGAGTGTTCCGGATAATTTGTTGAATCGTATTTAGCTGGTTACGGAATGGACTGCCCCATACGTCCAGATTGGCCTCCGGCTGCATCTGCATAGGATAAAGTATCATGAAACGCCCCTTTCCGTCCAGCATCTCCCTGCGGGCTGTAGCCAGTTCATCCCATTGATGTATTAACGCCTTGCGTTTGTGTTCAATCCGTACCTTCACCCATGGCGCGGGCGTATTGTAGTGTTCTCCAGTTAGATAGGAAAGTGATAGCTGGGATAAATCCTTTATCCGAGACCATCGTGTAGCCAGCGTCTTTTCCCGCTTCTTCATGTAATCTGGCTTTATTGTTCTATGGACAATTCTGTCAATAAGTGCAACGGCCTCCTCATCTTGGAGTATATCTTCCGACCCGGAAAACGGTTCTAAAGTATCGTAGCGATAAAATGAAAAGCGGCCTACAGGGAAGCGACAGGTCGAAGGCTGAAAATATGGAATTGAAAGTTGTTTGCATATGTCAATCGTAATCAGCTCATGAAAAGCCGTGCTCTCTCCGAAAACGATTTTCGGTTGTTCTCGCTTCAGACACTTGCCTATGAGCCGGCGGTAATAGCTGTAATGTCCTGTGGAATGATGGCCGAAATAATTGATGTTGCGGTCGGAGCATATCAGTCTAACATCAGTCTCGCAGGGAGAAGATAGGTCAGATTTACGGGGATATGGCAACATTACCGTCCTGCCGTTTGCGGGATGGAAGCGGTGGTTCTGAACAATAAACATTACCTCGTGTCCCTGACTGACTAAGTGACCAGCGACTGTATCCCAGAAGAGAGTCCTGTAGCGATTTTCAATAAAAGCAATTTTCATGGCATTAAAAATATACGAAATATATTATGATCGACCCGATCATAAGGGCCAATGCAAACCAGAAACATTTTTGCAATACGATACCTTTTCGACTCAAAAGCCATATCTGCAATCCGAAAGCTATCGCAAAAAATACGCCATTAAATAAAGCAAAAAGTTCCAATGAAAGGTACTCCCTGATAATGTAAAGAACCAAGGGGAATATCAAAACGAGTGTGCCGATTCTAAAATTCATCTGACGTACCATGTTTTCACGACTCACCACTCCTTCGCAAAGTGAAATTCCTACCCAAAGGGGCATCTGAAAGATCAACAACAAAAAAAGCCTAGTATTTTCCACATTTGCTCCCCCGAAAAAGAAACGACTGAGTATCGGTGCAAAAAAGAAACATGCTAAACATCCACAAAATACAAGCACCATAACTGCGAGATAATAACGATCCATCTTGCGGGATTCAGCCATATATATTTTTTGGAAAAAAGCGATATAAATAAATAGATATATAATCACAGCTATACCTGCGAATCTATAATACAGGCTGTATATTCCTACCTGCTCATACCCCATGAAATACTTGATATAGATGCGAGCACATGACGTGAGCCAGTATATCACAATTCCCGAAACAATCATGTGGAAACTGAAACGCAGAATTTCGCCACAATCATCCCGAATGATTGATTGTATTGACTTCGTATGCATATGTAGGAATTTCCAAAGATAGAACCCGCCCAGTCCCAACAAATATACCTGCATCATCACCTCGAGCAGGGCAACGGCTTGTGTCAGATGGAATGCCCACACAATCAGTATCACCGCCGTCAGAACAAAATAATATCCTCCGTCAAACAATACTCCCAGATAGCCTTCCCCCTCTGACTTCAGTATGGAACTGTAAACTCTCTGGAGCGCAAAGATCAACGTAAACAGTATAATTAGCGAAACTTGCTCGTTCAAAAAGCCTGACCAACGCATCAGACAGAACACGACTGAAAGTATTAATACAGGAATGCCATAAAACAAAAAGGCCTGGCGCTTTTCATACTCTTGTCGCTTAAGGACAAAGTATGGATAAGCTCCGGTCAGTCCGAGGGATGCGATTACGGCCGTCATGCTTCCAAAGGCATATGAGAACTCGACGACGCCGTATTCTTCCAGAGATACGAACTTTAGGAAAAAGATCGGAGCAAGGAAAGCTACACCTTTGGCCAAAGCAAAGAATAGCAGGTTTTGCTCGATTTTTTTCAGCATTCCCATCTTATTCTGCATAAGCGTTTCCTATAATTTAACCTCTTTCATATATTCCGTCTGACACCTTGCGAAATTTGCCGATCATTTGATCGGGATCGAACGCAACATAACGTAAAGCTTGATTAACATAAAGACCTGGTTGCATAAGTGACTTGGAGACAACAGATCCAGCTCCTATTGTCACAGCATCGCAAATCGTTATGCCCGAACATATCAGACATCGAGACCCTACATATACATTATTGCCAATCCGGATTTCACCATCTACCCGCCAACGCTCGGGACCTTGTTTGCTGTGATAGAAACCGTGTGTCCAAAGTTGGCTTCCCGAACCGACCAAAATGGAGTGGTCACCGATGCGTACACTATCGACCAAATCTATTGTATGGTCTATTCCGATGATTGCATTGTTTCCCAACACCAACTCTGATTTCCGTATGTTTGCCCTTGAAGAGGTTATCTTGTTTAGTTTATTGATTACTGCATCTTTGCCGAGTCGCACGTCAAAGTGACCTTTAAGTACATTCCAGTTTTTGATTTTGGCATTTTCTCCCAGCTCTAAACTCTCGACGGCAATCAGATTACCGCTCTTTATTTTCGTCCCTTTACCCAGCCGCACAGAAGACGCTAAAATCAGCGAAAAACCAACCCGACTGCCCTTATCAAAGACATATGAGGCCTTCCCCCAAAAAAGTTTTATCAGAGGAAATGCCAACCAAGACGGCAGCAGGAACATTATAAAACCAATAACAAACCGCATCATATAATATAACAATGGCTTACCACCGTTTCAAATATTTCATATTTTGTCGCATGTGTTATTTACAGACAACATTGTTTCTATAGTAGACACACAATGCACTTAAATAATTCGCGAATTTTGACAAATAGGCATCTTTTAAAAGCCACTTTCCTTCATGGGCTATAATTTCCTGTGCTTTCTTGTCGTATTTGAAACGACGGCAAAACGATTCTTTCGATGCCAAATCCTCTCGAAGTACTTGCGTTATCTTGTTTCCAAATACGCCATTCATCATTAAATGCTGAGATAAAGAGACAGCCTTGGCGCGGACCATCACATTCCATGGTAATTCTTTTGAAAAAGCTTTGCGAAGTACATATTTATTCACCCGAATTTTCTTGTTGCCGAAACCAGACAAGCCTGACATCGTTCGGTTAGCCAATTCCCATGGGATTGTCGATGCAAAGCGGTTTAATTCGTAGTCATAGAAAGGCAGAATTACATGCACCTGCTCTCGTATGCCCATGTCGACCATGTAACGCATGTCGTTTATATACTGTTCGTGCCATTTCCGTTCTACAATGCGATTGAATATTTCTCTGGGTAACATCCCTTTTTTCAGATCAATTGCATACCAGTCGCATATAGCTTTGAAATTAGTTTTGTCATAGCCCCATGTTCCGTACTTTACTGGGTCCGCCATAAACTTTCGCTGTAATATGAACCACTCCGGAACCATTGCACTTATTAATAAATGGGAATATTTTATTCGACGATCCGCAGAATTGTATAATCCCAATGACAATGAAATCTGCTCATACGCTTTCACAAGCTCCTTTCCCAACCAAGAGGAGGTCATGCCATGTCGAGAAATTCTATCCAGCACCCACATGTCGACCTTGTTTACCGAAGGGGTATGCAAACGCGTATCCTGTCCTGCAAAATAACGTATATCGCCTCTTACTTTAGGCTGGGGACGGAAAATCCAGTTTCCTTCATAAGGATTGTTCGCTTTCATCAAGTCGGCCTCATAATCGGCCACTATATGTTTGTCTGTCGGATCTATTGTGATGATTTCTGGCTCGTACCCTAAGTAATTTGCTACCTTACGGGCATAGACAGTCTCGTCCGATTGTGTGTTTGCCACTCGATAAGAGACCGTACGCACCTGATTCGGGCAGATATTATGTAAAGATGCCAGCATGACACACGAATCAATGCCCCCGGAAAGATATACTACATTTTCATTTCCAGCATAATCAGCATGTACATGCAAGATATGTTCACGTAATAGACGGATGTTTTCCTCTTCGGACAAATCGTTTTCTTTATATTCTATCGGTAGATCTTTCTTTTCCTCGCATTCTACCGTACCGCCTGCCACCCAACGGAGAGAATGCCCGACAGGAACCTCTTTTATGTTTTCATAGATTGTATATCCATTCACTACGTATTGCTGATATAGCAAAAAATCCGTATGAAATTTGCTCAAGTCAGTCGTAATATTTCGAGCGATATCATGCATGTTGGTTCCTATGATTAGTCGGCCTGTCGTCGTGTCATAATGATAATAGCCCGACTTCTGTCCCATGGTATCACGTAACATATGAACCTCTTTACGTTGCTCATCCACTAAAAGTATAAAATATCCGCCTACAAAAATTCGATCCGCCTGTTCAAAAGAGAGTTTCTCTGACAAAACTGATATTGCCGATGAACGCTCCTCCAATGACAAATGAGTATTCAGACAGCCATTTGCCCATAATACTCGAGAACCAGTCCGATGGAATAACTCATTCCACCCGCTCTTGCCATACCGGATTCCTTCTCTTTCTATTTCCAGATACATAATTTTTTATCCTTGATAATCTATTTGTTTTCTCAACTGTGTGTTATCACACAACGCTTCCAATGAAATGTGTCCCTCCAGTAATTTTTCAACAAACTCACGGAACGCTCCCTCTCCGCCTTGTTTTTTGGTTGTGAAGTTGACAATTTTTTGTACATAAATTGGAGCATTCCCAGGTGCAGCCGATATGCCCGCCAGTTTCAGCAGGGCAATGTCGTTAATATCATCCCCGATATACGCAACATCATCCAGGGATATCTGTAAATTACTGCACAGCGATTCGGCCACTGCGAGTTTGTCTTTAACGCCCTGAAACAAGTAATCCACCTTCAACTTTTCCGCACGACGCTGTACTATCGCCGTATTCTCACCGGTGATAATGCCAACAGGTATTCCTGCCATATGAGCGAACAAAACTCCTGCGCTGTCATACGTATGGAATCTTTTTAATTCATTTCCTGTTTGGTCGTAATACATACCGCCGTCTGTCCAAACGCCGTCAATATCCGTTAGAATTAATTTAGGTAATTTCATTCTTTTATATTTTTAGCAGGGACTCCGACTAATACTGCATTATTCGGGAAAGAATGCAGAACAATCGCATTTGCCCCAATTACCGCATTATTTCCAATATGAATATCGCCCAAGATAGATGCGCCTGCATATACTACACAATTGTTCCCAAGCACAGGTCGCCCTCCTCCTTTGTCTCCCAATGTGACATGTTGATGCAGCAGACAGTTATTGCCGATTTTGCATCGTGCCCCGACCACCGTGCTTATGCCATGATTTAGTTTCAGCCCATAACCTATATCTGCAGAGTAATAAAGCTCTGACAGGCTATTCATCCGACCGATGTTCGAAAGGATATCTTTTTGTCCTAGATTCGTTCTGCCGGCCTCCTTCCCAAGGAAAAACAATCTTGCAATCCGGTAGGTTAGTATGGCATGAAGTTGAGGCGTCAGGATCAAGTTATTCAGATCAATCTCCGTATCATTCGGATACCATCGAATGTAATCAAGCCAGAAAATATCGACTGCCTTGCCATAGATAGCAGAATCGTACATCAACTCACATCTGGAAAGGAAACTTTTAGCCTTCCATTGATTGATCAGATCGAAACACTCTTTTGCTGTCATTACTGGATATCTTCAGGATATATGATTTCGTTGGCCGGAATCTCCTTAATTACTCGTTTCCCTACCACTTCTGACAATTGGCTCCATTTGTAGCCGTCTCCTGGGCTCAGCATGTGGAGGTCTTCTGGCTTAATAACCTCATTCACTTTCATGAGTCTTTTTGTTGCAATCGATCTTTCAAGCTTGATTTTTGCCGTTTGGACGCTCTTATCGATATACAATTCTTCCTTTCCAAGCCATTTTTCCGCTACACGGATATCCCTGACTAAACGGTTTACTCCATCTGGTCCTAGCGAACCGGCTTGATCAGTTCCTTTCATCCGACGGTCTATTGTAATGTGTTTCTCTATTATCTCTGCTCCCATTCCAATTGCAACAATCGGTGCTGAAATCCCGATGGTATGATCCGAGAATCCGATCCGGTATTGTGGATAGTGTTTTTTTAAGTATAAAATCGTACGTAAATTCAGATTGTCGGGCTCTGTCGGATACTGCGACACGCAGTGAAGGATTGAGATGTCGGAGTGGTGTCGGGTAATCACCTCCAGCGCCTCATCCAACTCCTTCTTCCCGGCCATACCCGTAGAAAGGATGATCGGGATCTTCGTCTCCGCCATAGCACTCAGCAACGGCAGGTTGGTCAAATCGCGACTGGCCACCTTCAGATAGTCGGGCGTAAACAGTTTTAGTAGCGAAAGGCATCCTTTAGCGCACAGTGTCTCCACGAAATCAAGTCCGAAAGATTTGGCATGTTTATACACTTCATAATGCTCTTCATCGGAAAGTTCCAATGCAGCCCGATGCTCTCCATATGTCTTACCGAATGAATTCGGGTTGATATATGGACGACTCATTTGAGAGGTACTCAATTCTTCATTCAGATCTCTCTTGGTCATTTTTACAGCATTCATCGGTTCAAGGTCCAGGTTGAATACTTCCTCGTGAACTGGGCGTGCAACGAGTTCCACTAGTAATTTTGCTATGTCGACCGATCCATTATGATTCTGACCGATCTCGCCGATTATATATGTTTTATCCATTATGATATAGGTCTATTTTTGATTTTTATTGATTTCTACGATCATCGATGCTTTGTATTCCGGATGTTGATCCAGGTAGGCTAGAACAGACTCGGCGTTCATCCGGCATCCTTGTCCTATCATCTCGGTATACAATCGGGAAGCATTCTGAAAGTCTGCTTCCGTATCAATGGTCAGTCGAATGTCATTTCGGACTGCGATCTCTTGAGGCACAAGAAGCCACTGGATCGAGAAAAGATCCGGATGAGTATAAATATAGTTCGTTACATGTTCGTGATAGAGTTTCTCTTGTGTAAGTCGGGCAACAGATTCCATTGCAGACAATGTGACGTATTCGCTCCAGAATCCGAAGTGAGTTTTTATGGAAGGCGTTCCTGCTACATCATAACTAATGTAATCACAAGATGAGTCGGAAGCATAGCCGATGAGTTGCTGTAATGATTCTTCATCCAGAAAAGGATTATCCGAACAGATCCGGATTGCTCCAGTAATTTGGTTTCCCTTCGCACATTCGATGAACCGAGAAAGGACGTCTGTTTCACTTCCGCGGAAACAACAGACATGTCGTTCCCGACAGAATGTCTCAATCAGATCATCTTGCGGATTGGTTGTTGTGGCAACAAATACTGGAACCTGAATACGATTTATTTTGTCAATAATAATATCCAGTATCGTTTTATCCTTATAAAATGGCAACAATACCTTTTTCGGCATTCTTGTCGATCCGAGCCTAGCTTGTATGATTACAGAAATATTTTTCTTCATATCTTATTTGAAATAAAATGCTTGATATTTTTCCTTAAAATTACATCCTATTTTTTATCTTTTTGGATAGCCAGATATTCAGAACAGTCCAAATGAGAATATCCTCTATCAATAATAATGTAATATTTACGATTGGTGACAACAATACATTAAACAGTGTGATTACTATCGAAATGGTAATCAGTGCAAGCATTACTTGACGTTGATCCATTCCTAATGCCAGTAATTTATGATGTATATGATTTTTATCCGGCATAAAAGGGCTCTTCCCATTACGTACGCGGTACAAATAAACTCTTACTACGTCAAAACAAGGTACTATTAACGGAGAAAAAGCCAATATCATCGGGTTTTGTAAAAGAATATTGCTCTCTGATGCAAATTGATGCAATTGAATTCCAAGAAAGCAAAGAATCACACCAATTGTCAAACTGCCGGTATCGCCCATGAAAATTTTACGATTATGTTTGGGGCCACCAAAAACATTATAATAGAAAAAAGAAACCAGTGCTCCGAGTGAGGCAAACGCTAAAATCGCATAAATATATTTCTGTAATAGGAAAAAACAGATACCGTAAAAAAGCAATGCTACACAACTTAATCCAGAGGCAAGACCATCGACTCCATCAATAAGATTGATTGCATTAATGATAAAAACTATGGCTAAAACCGTTAATGGATAACTTACCCAATGAGGCATTATCCAAACTCCTGCTATGCCATTCAGACTTTCAATTTGTACTCCTCCAATAATTAAAAATATGGCACTCAATATCTGACCTGAAAATTTCCCTCGATATCGAACTCCGATCAAATCATCAACAATCCCAATCAAATACAAGATCATTACTGAACAATATCCCAATGCCAATGCTGCAGTATTGTCGATTACAGCCTCCAAAAATTGCATATTTCCCATGGCAACACTTACACCCAACAATAATGCAAATGAAAAGAAAATCACCGGCTTAAAGATAACTCCCCCTAAGCGAGGAATGAATGTAGTGTGTATTTTTCGCTCATCCGGCATATCGAATATTTTTTTCCGGAAAGAGACCAGTAAAATTATAGGAATAAATACTCCTACTAAAAGGGCAGATAAGCCAAAGGCTAAACAAATATTCAAAACCCAAAGATACATAGTCATGTTTTTATCGGGTTGTACCGTTCCCTTATATTTAATACAAAAGTACTTTATCCAATACCATAAAACAAATTTGCTAATTAGTTTTCTTAATAAGGTATCGGAATATGTTCAAAATTTTATTAAAAATCTTGTTAAAACAATATGTTATATAAACATTATATGGTTATATCGCATAAAATCGATCTTTATAATAGCATCGAGATTTGTATTGCCATACATCACTATATCTGTTTTTGTGAAAATTGCATTCATCTCCCTCCTAATTGAAATCAATTTAGTTCCTGTGTATGTTAACGCTCGTATTTCATTGAGGCAAATTTAATGATTTAGTGTTCGAAGTAATCATTTTTTGTTAATCGTAGTGTGTTTTTTATGTGTTGGATGAATTTTTTCATGTATTTTATTTACACCAATTATCGTATATGGTTAGTATCTGGATTGTTAGCTGTAAATAATTTCAAATGGCGAAAATATTTTCGATGTGGAGGTTGTAGAATGTTTAATATCAATATTATACTCGCCATTTATGTAAAGACATATCTTGTCGGCATTATGAATCTCGCAGTCATATGTCGTAATAATAAGATGTCTGCATATTCAAATCGAGTTATTAATTAATCGAATACCTCAGGCATTTGTTGTGGTTTGTGAGGTGTTGAATAAGAAGTTGCATATTTCTTTTGGGAGTATATTCTGTTGAACATAACTCAATCCATTGATGGTCTTTCTTGTAATAGATACTGTTATCCTTATAGGTGTATGGAGTTAAAACCAACAGGACTAATGACATCTTGGTCTTGATCTTGAACGGCACAATGTTTATGGAATTTACAAATCCTCTAGTATATTGTAGATTCTGAATAACACGGTCTTGAACGTATGACACATCTGCATTGAATATCCGATGAAGACGGTTATATTGGGATTGATATTTTTTTATTTTAAGTATTTTGTCTTCATTGGTATGAGTAAAAAAATAGTTGTACAATAAAGACGTTTTTGAAGTCACTAGTTTCCTGTCAGACTTTTTTGGTTTGATGGAAGTTTGTGCGCAATATTTAAATTGTCTTTCTTCCTTTCGTATGCGACGTTTTAATTCGCTATACAATACATGTGCCAAACCTTTTCTACAGTGTGGGTAGAATAACAGATACCACTTTATAACTTTCCGATTGAATGTGTCTTAAATCGATAGCGTTAAAGTTGTTAGTTGGGATCTGGAGATAATAACCATTTTAAAATAATATGTTATTTTAACTATGGATATTGCAAGGCTTTGCCGTGCTTCTTTTATATGTCTGACTGTTAATGTATTGATGGTTGTTTGTAGGTTGAGGTATTGATATTAATACTTTGGTAAACCTTATTTTATTTTTATTCTAATGAGCCTTTATTGTTGTGGAGGAAATAAATGAAAAAAACACAAACACTGCACAAATGTAAGTAAAACCTTTATCTTATACAAAATTGTAATTGCATATTTACCGGATAATCTATCCTCACAATCATACTATCTGTTTGTGTGATGTATATTGCTTATTGTTAATAATATACATTTACTTGTGTCAATAATTTTTTATACGAATGCTTAGATAGCATGAACAGTTTCATATTTGATAAAACTAATGCCTATGTTTTTGTTCATTATGTAAATGATATCTTATTGTTGTTTGTTAAAATATATAGGTTGTTCCAAAACTTAAATACAAAATTTATTAGGATCTGGAGAATGCTTAATAGTAGCTTGTATCTTTTGTGTCACAATAGTAGGCATAGGTAATAGAAATATGGGGGGGAATGGAAATGGTATTGAGGTATAACTGCATGAGAATCACCGAAGAGTGAGCATATTTGCCTAGCCAAATCAATATGACTGCATATTGTTATGCTGTTATTAGTAGGTATTTGTTGTGCGAAGAGATTGGTATTTATGAAAGAGAATTGTCAAGGCGATTGAAAATTAGTAAACACACCCTGCTAGAGAATGAACTGGTGTTGCGTAATTAATGTGTACATATATAAGATGTAATAGACGTTGTATATATTGTAGCATGGGGAAATATGAACAGTCTATTCGTATTATATAACGATGCAATCCATATGTGTTGTATGAATGTAGTTTGCATAGAGCATTACTGAAGGAGAATGAGTTTCTGCAATAGTAGGAATAATGGGCTTTTACGTTATACGATCCCTTAGTTTTTATTTGACTTATTTTGCATATGTGCCTAAAGATAATGTCTTATAAAGGCTTTGCATTTATGAAATCTATTTATTTGTAAAAGCCGTAGCGTTGTCATAAGTAGATAAAAAAAAGCCATCTTTCGAGATGGCTTAAATTTTGTTTTGTCGGGATGAAAGGATTCGAACCTTCGACCTCCACGTCCCGAACGTGGCGCGCTAACCGGGCTGCGCTACATCCCGCGACAAAAATCGAGTGCAAATATAGAAAAATAAAATATAATAAGCCAAGCAACTGCTAAAAAAATAAAGTTGAGGTTTTGTCCCCGCTTCGAATATTTACTCTGTAAATTAACATCCGTGTATTGGACGCTTATTTACTCGGTTTGCGCATTCGATTCTGGTTCGTACGGCCAGGTCTGTTTCTGCGGTTGTGATTCGCGATAGACGTCTTTTCCCCATCGAGTACTTTCTGGAATATTTTGGGAACTGCCGTCGAAAAATTCATCTGTTCGCCGGTAACCGGATGAATGAAATCGAGTACCATGGCATGGAGGCAAACCCGCCCGGCCGGATTGGTAACGGCATTATATTTTTTGTCGCCGGCGATCGGGTTCCCGATATGTTCGAGATGGGCACGGATTTGATTCTTGCGTCCGGTTTGCAGGGAGAGTTCCACCATTGAGAATCCGTTGCGGCTGGCCAAGACACGATATTCTGTAACGGCTTTCTCGCCCTCGGGGTCGACATATACCTTGAAGTTCTTGTTCTCGGCGAGGGATTCGTTTATCACACCCTCGGTCGCAGGGAGTTCTCCTTCCGCAATGGCGATGTATTTTCGCGACACGACTGTCTGTTTCCAGTTGCGTTGCATACGGCTTTGTATCTCTTCGCTTTTTGCGAATACGAGCAACCCGGATGTTTCCCGGTCGAGGCGATGCACTATGAATATCCTGTTGGCCGGATCCGCTTGCTTGACGTGTTCACTCATCAGGTAGAAGGCCGTACGTGTCCGTTCCTTGTCGGTTCCTACGGTGAGCAGGCCGTTGCGTTTGTCGGCTACTATTATGTAGTCGTCCTCGTAAACTATGCGTATCATGGGATGTCTGAATGCTTCTGGACTGCGGCTGGCCGAGACCGTAACCCTGTCGCCTGGTTGCAGCATCGTGTCGAATTGTGTGACGACCACTTTGTTTACCGATACCTGTCTGTGGGAAAGTTGCGATTTAACCTTGTTGCGACTCTTGTCTGGTTGCGATGCGATAAGAAAATCCAACAGCCGCGACGGCGCAACCACGATGCCATCGAACTTAAATTTTGATTCGTTTTTCCTCATTTGGCATAGTTTATGGTTCTAATTATGGCAAAGTTATGTAAAACAAAGCGGTAAATGACATGACCCACAGGCTTTATTGAAAAAATATAGGCGAGTAAAAATATCTAATGATAAATTGCCGCAAAAAATCTTGAGATCAGCTTGACGGATAAAAACGGCAGGAATTTTGAGACAGCGGTCGTAAGACTTGATATATAAACCAGCAACTCAATAGTTTAATTAAATTTATTTATTATGAAAAAAGTATTATGTACTTCTATTCTTGCAGCTTGTGCCATAGCAGCCTCGGCACAGGACATCCCGATGGGATATCAGACTGAGATTGTGGCCACATATGAACGTATTACCGAAAGAGGCCCTTATCTGACCAACCGTTTTTTCGATAACATGTTCATTGGTGTCGGCGGAGGTGTAAATCTCTATTTTGGGGATTATGATCATAAAGGTTCTTTCTCGGATCGTTTGGCTCCGGCACTCGACGTCAACCTCGGTAAATGGATTACCCCGAGCGTTGGTTTGCGTGCTCAGTTCACAGGTCTTCAGGTCAAAGGTTATTCACGTACCGAAGGCGCATATACCAACGGCGGTCTGAACAGCGACAACCTCTTCCCAAAGAAATTCAAGTTCTTCAGCATTCATGGTGACGTATTGTGGAACATGTCTAACGCAATCGGCGGTTTCCGCAACGACCGTTTCTTGGATTTTGTCCCCTATCTCGGGATGGGTTACGTCAGAAGCAAACAGAACGGCCACTGCTTCCAGGATTTTGCCTTGTCGACAGGTATGATAAGCAAAATGCGTATCATCGATCAGTTGCATATCATTCTCGAAACGCGAGGAATGATGGTTAAATCGGGTTTCGACCTCTTTAACGAAAGGAACAGGAAATGGGACTTCATGGCATCGCTTACGGCCGGTCTGCAATTCACGTTCGGTCCTGCAGGAGGGTTCAAACGTCCGAGTGCAACAACAGTTATCGTGGATTACACTCCTTACACCAAACGTATAGCCAATCTCGAACGCGATCTGGGTGCAGCTAACATGCGGGCCGATCAGCTGCAGAAAGCGCTTAATGCAGAAAAGAACAAACCTGGTACACAGGTGGCTGCAAAGGTACAGGATGTACCTGTATCACTTCAGGTGTTCTTCAATATCAACAGCGCGGTTGTTTCCGAACAGGGAATGCTCAATCTCCAGCGTATTGCGGAAAGCATGAAGGCAACGCCTAATAAGAAATATACGGTAGTAGGTTACGCCGACAGCGCTACTGGTACTCCGAGCTTTAACCAGACTCTCAGCCGCAAGCGTGCAGAAGCAGTCGTGAAGATACTTACCGAACAGTTCGGCATCAGCAAGTCTCAGGTTTCTGTAGAATACAAAGGTGGCGTGAGCATGTATAAAGACATACAGCTCGACCGTACGGTAATCATCGCACAGTAAAATTGTTTCGGTACATTCCGGCAGAACGAAAGGGCCCGCTCATTGAGCGGGCCCTTTCGTTGAATATATTTTATCCGTGTGCGAGCATGTTTCTGTCCTAACATAATTGTTGATTCTTTGTGAGCTAAAATAATCAACGAAAAATTGTTTTTGGAGAACAAAACAGATATTTTTACATCCTCGGTATGTAAGCAAATTCCGGGAACTGAAACTTAGACCTAAAACTGACCCTGTGAAGAACATCTTATTATGGATGGTGTTTGTACTGTCCGCATCAGTTGCGTTCTCGGAAGAAAGGTCGTTGCCTCTCGCCGATCCTTTCGTATTGGAACACAATGGTATGTATTACGCCTATGGGACACATTACCGTACCGGCATAGTCGTGTATCGTTCCAACGATCTGATGCATTGGGAAGGTCCCTGCGGACTCGCACCTTATGGTTTGGCTTTGCATAAGAATGATTCGTGGGGCGAAAAGAATTTCTGGGCACCCGAGATATACAAAACCGACAGCGGATTCGTAATGACCTATTCGGTCGAGGAGCATACGGCCATTGCCTATGCCAACGATCCCAGAGGTCCCTTCAGACAGATCGAACCATACAGTGTATATTTTCCCTATTTTAAGAATATAGACAGTCATATTTTTGTCGACGATGATGGTCAGGCCTACCTTTATTGGGTGGCATGGTTCAACGACAGGGGAAACGAAATATTCGTCTCCAGACTCAGTCCGGATCTGACTCATACGATCGGCGCTCCGGTGGAATGCCTGCATTCGCAGCTGGGTACGTGGGAGGTGAAAAGATTCCCCGACGGACATGTGTCGCGGGTTGTTGAAGGACCTTACGTCTTGAAACATAAAGGGGTTTACTATTTGACATACAGTGCCAACGATTATCGTTCTCAAGATTATGCCGTGGGGTATGCCACTTCCGATAGTCCGTTTGGTCCGTGGAAACGTTACGAAGGTAATCCTATACTTCGTCGTCCTGGGAATCTTGTAGGAACGGGTCATCATGCCTTTTTCTCGACCTCGGAAGGCGATGATTACATTGTGTTCCATGCCCACAGAAGCAAAAAGTCCGTTAGTCCGCGTTCCATGTATATAGCTCCTTACATGTTCAAGGAGCGTAAGAACCGTCCGGACAGACTGGTTATTGATACCAAGAATATAATGATACCAGTGGAAACAGGGAGGAGGAGAACATTGCAATAGTTCTGCCCGGTTTTTAGGCGATAATGCATGTAGGAAGTATGAATGATTCACGTTGAACAACTTTAAACTTTATAGTTTCGTAAATTTTGTGACGGCGTCAGACTGTCAGACAGTCAAATAACTAATCTGAAATAATATGATAAGATCTTTACTGCTTGGCTTTGCGGCTTTTTTCCTAATATCTTCGTTCACTCTCTTTGGAGCCGATCGAAGCGAATCGAGTTCTTCGGAGCAGAAAAGAGCTCGTCTTGAGTGGTCATCCACCCAAGGGCTTGATCTTCGGACCAATATGTTGTTTTTGGCAGGCGCGACGTTGAATGCCGGTTTGGAATGGCGTTACGATACTTCGCACGGTATATTGTTGAACGGAGGTTTTGCCTGCTGGAAATGGGACAACAAGATGC
>CALUZO010000008.1 GCA_944325305.1 uncultured Rikenellaceae bacterium
GTTTGAGACTATAAAACACCAGCGCGACAAACAAATTCTCATTGTTCATCGCGCTGGTATTCAGTTATTTAACCTAAATAAAGGCTATTAATATTCTTCCTCGTTGAAGAAGAAGTCGTCTTTGCTCGGATAGTCGGGCCATATGTCCTCGATGGTTTCGTAGATTTCGCCTTCATCTTCGATTTCGTTAAGGTTTTCTATAACCTCGAGCGGCGCCCCAGAACGAACGGCAAAATCTATGAGTTCATCTTTGGTTGCAGGCCATGGTGCATCTTCCAGTTTAGATGCGAGTTCAAGTGTCCAGTACATATCTTTAGGTTTTTTTAAATTAGATTGTCTTATTCGTATCAGTTTGCGAATATAGTATTTATTTTCACTTTTATGGTTCCCAATATGATTCTTTTGCCCCGAGTTCTTCTGATAATTTGCGCCCTAAAACATACAAATAGTCAGAAAGTCTGTTCAGATATTTTATTGCATTCTCCGGGACCTCATATTCGTGCGAGGCTTTCACCGCAGTTCGCTCGGCCCGCCTGCATATCGTGCGGCAAACGTGGGCCCACGATACCAGTCTGTGTCCCCCGGGAATGGTGAATCTTTCCAAAGGCTTGAGTGTCCTGTCGATTTCGTCTATTCTGCATTCGAGCCATTCCAAGTCGCTGTCTGTCAGACCGGGTATTTTTTTGACTGTCTTCCCACAAGCGCAAAGCAATGCCTCCTCGCTCATCAGTTTTTCTTGAATTCTGAGCATGTCTGAGCGGAAAATCTCAAATCTTTGATTGTCTTGCGGCAAACAGTCGCAAAGATATGCGAGAGCGGCACTCAATTCGTCGACTGTGCCGTAGGCTTCCACGCGAGAGTCGTCTTTGTAAACTCTTTCGCCTCCTATGAGCGATGTTCTTCCTTTGTCTCCGCATTTAGTGTATATCTTCATGACCATTACAACTTAAATAGTTGTGATTGTAAACGGGAATCTTTGATATATAGTGTATACCTTCTGCGCCATATTGTCATGCATTTGCAATTTGCCTGTTCTCTGCGGCTACTCACCACTGCCACGGCTATTTTTTCGTTCCCACCGAGAAGCATCATTGCTGTTTTGCGGAACTTGTCCGTGCTGACGTACAGGACATTTTCTGAAATGTCGTGCAACTTGTTTTCACTATTTACGATTTCAATGCTTCTAAAGTTGCAATAATTATGCAGTTTTTGCAATTCTTTGGCAACCTTCTTCGGAACTCCGTTGGCTATCAGTGCTTTATATTGCGGATTATTTTCCATTCCGCGATATTTACCCATGAATACCTCACGCTTCAGACTGTAGATGAACGGAGAATGTATTCCGTGTCCCCGAAAGTGGCGTATGCGGGCTATCATATGCGGGTTTTTCATAGTGCGCCGGAGTCGTTATTTTTTTAATTGTCCGGCCAGCCAGCCGGTAGAAAAGGCGACTTGAAGGTTGTAGCCACCAGTGTCGGCATCGATATCCAAAACCTCGCCGGCAAAGTAGAGTCCCTTGATGAGTTTCGACTGCATGGTCTGCGGATCTATCTCATCGACCGAAATGCCGCCGGCTGTCACAACGGCCTCGTCGAACGTGCCGTAATCGGATATAGGTATTTCTATGTCTTTCAGCAGAGAGATTATGCGTTCTTTTATTTCTTCGGTCATGTTGCGCAGAGGCAATGTCGAAACGCTTCCAGACATGAGGGCGAAAGGCGCTACGAGTGGTTTTGGCATCAGTTTGCGAAGAAGATCGCTGAGGGGTTGATTTTGGTTCATTCCTGCCAGTTCGCGGTCTATGCGTGCCGAAAGGGTAGGCTTGTCGAGTGCTGTTTTCAGATCGAGCGAGAGTCTCACATTTTTGCCGTCTATCAGGGCATCGACAGCCATTCGGCTGAGGCGCAACGTTACGGGGCCTTCTATGCCGCGGCTTGAGAATGAAAGTTCGCCAAATTCTTCGGCAGCAGTTTCGCCGTCTATAATGAGTTTGACGCCTGTGTTTTTGAGTGTCGTTCCCTGTATGGATCGGGCGAACTCGGAATTGCTCAGTAGCGGTACGAGCGACGGACGCAGTTCTTCTATTCTATGGCCGAGTCCATGGGCAAAGCCGTATCCGTCGCCGGTAGAACCTGTGGCGGGATATGACATTCCGCCTGTACACAGAATTACGTTCGGAGCTTCGATATTGCGTTCGAATCTCTTCTTTGTGAGTACCTTGACGCCATATATCTTATTGCCGAGCGTATTGATGGCGGTAACGGTGGTGTTGAGCATTATTTCTGCACCGGCTTCGGCTGCGAAATCTATCATTGCGTTTGCAATGTCATGTGCCTTTTCGCTCGTAGGGAATACCCGCCCTCCGCGTTCTATGGTGAGTTTGACGCCTTCGTCGCGGAAAAACTTTATGAGGGCATGATTGTTGAAAGAGTCGTAGGCGTAACTGAAAAAGTCGGGGTTGGCTTTTATTTTGGCAAGGAATTCCTCGCGCGGTTTCACATTGGTGAGGTTGCATCGTCCCTTTCCCGTTATGCGTATTTTGCGTCCGCACTTCTCCATCTTTTCTATCAGAAGTGCTTTTTTCCCGTTACGTGCCGCAACTCCGGCAGCCATAAGGCCGGCTGCTCCTCCGCCTATGACAATTACGTCGTACATAATTTCCCCGTTTTGTTTGAAGACAAGCGATCCCGAACGATCCGAATATATTTTGCTTTCCTCCGGGTATCTTTATTTTTTTCGCAAAGATAGGATTTGCACGCTAATAAGCCGGATTTTATTGCTGTTTTTGCGAAAAAATGCTTAGGTTTGCACCCGTAAATCAAGTTCATGTAAAAATGTTAAGCCGGAGATTACTTAGGATCAAGGCCGTCAAGGCGCTTTATGCACATTTCAAATCGGAATCGGACTCGATCTCGGCATCCGAGAAAAACTTGACACAGGCTATCGATAAAACCTATGATCTGTATCATCAGATGCTCTGGTTCATCGTGGATGTGGCGCGCTATGCCGAAAAACGTCTGGATATAGCCCGCAACAAGAAACTTCCCACGTACGAAGACCTCAATCCAAATACGAAATTCGTAGACAATGCCGTCATCGCACAGATCGCCAACAGCGACCGTTTGGTGGCATATCTCGAACGCAAAGCCTTGGGGTGGTCTCAATACCCGGAATTGATAAAAAGTCTGTACGACTCGATGTCCGCAAGCGATTACTATAAGGAGTATATGGCTTCGGAAGAGCATACCTACAATCAGGACCGCAAGTTTGTCGAGGATTTTTACCTGAATACGGTAGAGGATAACGAGGCACTCGAAGCGGCAGTGGAAGAGCAATCGATACTTTGGGCTGACGATGTCGATTTTGCTCTTGTAATGGTGAACCGTACGATCGGAATGTGCCGTAAGAGTCAGAACGACCTTCCTCTGTTGCCCCAATTCAAGAATGATGATGATCAAGCATTCGTGAAGGAACTTTTCCGCAAGGCGATTCTGAATTATGACGAATATCTTTCATATATCGAAAAATTCACACAGAACTGGGAGGTGGAGCGCATTGCCTATATGGATAATATAATAATGGTGGTAGCTATCTCCGAACTGGTGAATTTCCCGTCGATCCCAGTCAAGGTTACGCTCGACGAATATATAGATATCGCTAAGTTTTACAGTACTCGGAACAGCAGCGTTTTCGTAAACGGAGTGTTGGATAAGGCGATAGCAGTTTTGAAAGAAGAGGGAAAGATCAGCAAATCAGGGCGAGGATTGCTTTGAATGATGTCCATCTCTTTTAGCGGCATGAATCCTTCCAATCGAGGTATTACATTTGTCCTATTGTCATTCAAATGGCATATTGTGTGAAAAACAGGGATGAAAACTTGGCAGTAACGTATAATATGATAACTTTGCAAAAATTAATTTAACAATTGTGAATATGAATTTAATGACAATTATGCTTCAGGCTGAGGCTGCGCCTAAGGGCAATAATACTATGTTCTTGGTATTTATGGTGCTTATTTTTGTTGTGATGTGGTTCTTTATGATCCGCCCGCAGCAGAAACGTCAGAAAGAAGCCATGAAATTCCGCGAATCGCTTCAGAAAGGTATGAAGGTCGTGACGGCAGGCGGCATTTACGGAACTATTAAAGAGGTAAAAGAAACCTATGTTCTTTTGGAAGTGGACAGCGCTACTGCTATTCGCGTCGATAAGAGCATGATAGTGAAAGATAACAGCGAACTTGCACAGCAGAAATAGAAGGTGCGCAACAAATGCAATAAAAAAGCCCGTATAGATACGGGCTTTTTTATTGTCGCTTGAATTTCTCGGTAGGACATTTGTCCGTCGTCTGCGTAAATGCACAATGTGCGGACATCCTTTCTTTTTATGTCCGGAGTCCCTCTTTCTACCCGAGCCGGATTGTTTTAAAGTGCATTCTCGAGATATACTTTGAAATCGCCGAATTCGGAACTCATCTCGACACTCTGTTTCTTTCCCGAAAGGAAACGTTGCAGGGTGGCAGGTACTTCCACCGCCCGTCCGATTATCGGTTCGACCGATTCGGGGAATTTGGCCGGATGAGCCGTTTCGAGCATTATGCCGTTCTCACCTGGCTGGAGCCCCTCTTCGAGTCCCATGTAGGCACACGCGCCGTGAGGATCGAGAATATATCCTGTCGCCTTGTATACGCGTCCTATACAATCTCTGATGCGGTCGTCATTGTAACTGTATGCTGAAATATCCTTGCGTATCTTTTCCACGTCGTTGCCGTAAAGGTCGAGGATTCGGGCGAAATTGCTGGGATCTCCCACATCCATGGCATTGGCTATGGTCTGTATAGAGGGTTTCGGTTCGTAAATGCCGCTCTGGAGATATTTCATGAAAATGTCGTTGCGGTTGTTGGCCGCTATGAAACGCTTTACCGGAAGCCCCATGTGGAAACCGAACAGTCCGGCGGTGATATTGCCGAAGTTGCCGCTTGGCACGCATACGACTACATTGTTGCCTTTGCCTGCGCGTTTCATCTGGGCATAGCCGTGAAAATAGTAGAATGCCTGAGGAAGGAAACGAGCGACGTTTATCGAATTTGCCGATGTGAGTTTGAATTTCGCATTCAGTTCCTTGTCGAGGAATGCCGATTTCACGAGTCTCTGGCAATCGTCGAAGGTGCCGTCGACTTCCACTGCAGTGATGTTCTGACCAAGGGTTGTGAACTGTTTTTCCTGACGTTCGCTGACTTTGCCTTTGGGATAGAGTACAACTACCCGTATGCCGTCTACACCGAGAAATCCGTTGGCTACGGCGCTTCCCGTGTCGCCCGAGGTGGCGACGAGTACCGTAACGTCTTCCGTCTGTCCGCTTTGCTTTATGAAATAGGAGAGCATGCGTGCCATAAACCTCGCCCCGACATCTTTAAATGCTGCAGTAGGTCCATGGAACAGTTCCAGTGAGTTGATCGTGTCGGTGATTTTGACTACCGGAGTGTCGAAACTGAGCGTATCTTTGACAATACGGTGCAGGTCTTCGATAGGGATGTCTTCGCCGAAAAAAGCGTCGGCCACTGCGCAGGATATTTCATGGAACGACATGGTGTCGATTTTGTCGAAAAATCCTTGCGGCAATTTGTTGATACGCTCCGGCATATAAAGTCCACGGTCTGGTGCGAGGCCTTTGATGACTGCTTCGCTTAGCGATACTTCGGGCGACTGCCTGTTGGTGCTGTAATATTTCATCGTTATTTTCTTCCTGTCAAAATGTCCATGAAATCGGCCGCTTCGATCGTGCCGTAGTAGCCGTTTTGCGGTTCGAACTCGTTGTATTCAGTTATTTTGTCTGGTTCTTCTCCTGGTTTGTAGATTATGAAGGGTACCGGATCGTTTACGTGGATGCGCAGTTCTACCGGGGTAGGGTGATCCGGCAGTACAGCGATGGTTACAGGTTCATCCCATTTCGAAAGTTCATCCATTATAGGTCCGACGACTCTTTTATCGAGATATTCTATCGTGCGTATCTTGAGTGCGGCATCGCCTTCATGTCCGGCTTCGTCGCTCGCTTCGATGTGAAGGAATACGAAATCGTCGGTCCGCAGAGCTTCTATGGCTGCGGCGGCCTTGCCTTCATAGTTTGTGTCGTACAGTCCTGTTGCTCCTTCCACCTCGATGGATTTAAGGCCGGCATATCGTCCGATACCTTTTATAAGATCCACTGCCGAAATGACTGAACCTTTTTCAAGTCCGTATTTTTGTGCCAGTGTATCCATTTTAGGACGGTAGCCCGGAGACCACAACCATATCGAATTGGCAGGATCCTTGCCCTCTGCGATGCGCTTTTGGTTCACGGGATGGTCTGCGAGGATTTCCTGGGAGCGAAGTGTGAGCATATTGAGATATTCTGCTGTTTCGGCGGCCTCAGGCACTTGCGGTTTTATCATTACGTTGCGGAACGGGGTCCCGGGAACATCGTGAGGTGGAGTACATTCGATGCGTTTGTCTCCGTTCTTCATTTTCAGCAGGTGGCGGTACGATATGCCAGGGAAAAAATTTACTCTTGTGCCACCAAGTTCCTTTTGAAGATATGCGATCAGTACGTTGGCTTCGGAATTGGTGATATGGCCTGCCGAATGGTTTTTGATTTTGCCCTCTTCTATTGTGATCAGGTTGCATCTCATTGCCATTTCGTCATCGCCTATCTCTATGCCCATACTGGCTGCTTCGAGCGAACCGCGTCCTTCGAAAACTTTGCTCACATCGTAGCCGAGTATCGAAAGGTTTGCTATTTCGCTGCCTGGCTTCCATCCGTCGGGTACGCTTTTGAGCATACCTGTCCGTCCCATTCGGGCCAGCTTGTTTATGTTGGGCGTATCGGCTGCCTGAAGAGGTGTAAGACCGCCAAGTGCCTGTGTTGGCCTGTCGGACATCCCGTCGCCTAATATTATTATGTATTTCATCCCTGTATTGATTTAATTCAGCAAACACATGCTTGTCAAGGCCTTCGAGTTATGGCTTACCTGATATTCGCGATGCTTATTATGTCGGCAAAAACTCCGGCTGCAGTGACTGCAGCGCCTGCTCCGTAACCCTTGATCTGCATGGGATATTCCTTGTAGCGTTCGGTGGTAAGCGAAATTACATTGTTGCTTCCTGCGAGTTCGTAGAATGGACTTGACGGACCGACTTCGCGCAGTGCGACTTCGCCCTTACCGTGGTCGAGGGTTGCGATAAAGCGCCATCTCAGACCTTTGGCCTCGAGTTCCTTGCGCCGTTTTTCGAAATCGGCGTCCATCTCCGGGACTGTTTTCCAGAACGATTCCAGGTCTCCTTCGAAGTATTTGTCGGGCAGGAAAAGTTTCTTCTCGACGTCGCTTTGTTCGATCTTGTATCCTGCTTCGCGGGCCAGTATGACGAGTTTGCGTATCACGTCCTTGCCACTGAGGTCGATGCGAGGGTCCGGTTCGGCATATCCCGCTTCCTGAGCCATGCGGATAGCCTTGCTGAATGAAACTTTCTCGCTCATCTCGTTGAAAATATAGTTGAGCGTTCCCGAAACAACCGCTTCGATTTTGAGTATTTTGTCGCCGCTGTTGCGCAGGTCGCTTATGGTATTGATGATCGGCAGGCCGGCCCCTACGTTCGTTTCGAACAGGAATTTGGCACCGCTTTTACGTGCTGCATGTTTGAGCGATTCATAAATCTCGTATTCCGATGAAGCGGCTATCTTGTTGGCTGTCACAACCGAGATACTTCTCTCGAGCAGATCTTTGTATATGCTTGCAACGGATTCGCTGGCGGTGCAGTCGACGAACACAGAGTTGAAGATATTCATCCTCAGTATCTCATCCCTGAATATTTTCGGCGATGAAACGTTTTTCGATTCGGCCAACTGTTCTTTGTATGTGGCAAGGTCGATACCGTCTCTGTCTGTTATGAATTTTTTGGAGTTGGTTATGCCGACAACTTTTATCTGCAGGGAGTTGTCTCGCAGGAGCACCTCCTGTTGCTGGTGCAGTTGCTCGATGAGATGGCTCCCTACGAGTCCGATTCCAGCAATGAAAATATTGAGAGTTTGGTATTCTGACAGGAAAAACGAGTCGTGAAGAACGTTCATGGATTTGCGCAGGCTGTTCTCTTCCACCACGAACGAGATGTTGGTCTCTGACGAGCCTTGAGCGCATGCGATCACGCTGATGCCGTTACGGCCGAGCGTCCCGAACAACTTGCCGGCGATGCCGGGCGTATGTTTCATGTTTTCGCCCACGATCGCTATGGTGGCCAGGCCGCTCTCTTTCTTGACTCCGTTTATTTCTCCCTGTCTGAGTTCCCTGTCGAATTCGTCGACGAGTACGCTTACGGCCAGATCGGCGTCTTTGGATTTTACTCCGATCGAAATATTGTTCTCGGATGCCGCCTGAGAGACGAAGAATACGCTGATCTGAGCCTCGGTCAGACGGTTGAAGATTCGGGAATTGACCCCTATGACGCCTACCATGCCGAGTCCCTGGACCGTTACAAGACATGTGTCGGTAACCGACGAAATACCTTTAATGGCCTTCTGTGTGTCTTGCACTCGCTGGCGGGATATATAAGTCCCTGTGGCCGACGGATTGAAGGTGTTTTTTACTATGATAGGTATGTTCTTGTGGTATACGGGGAATATGGTCGGCGGGTATATGACCTTGGCACCGAAATTACTGAGTTCGATGGCCTCGACGTAGCTCAGACGTTCGATGACATAGGCGCTGCCAACCATTTTGGGGTCGGCGGTCATGAACCCGTCAACGTCGGTCCATATTTCGAGCACCTCTGCACCGAGTGTGGCTGCAATGATTGAGGCCGTGTAGTCGGAACCTCCCCGGCCGAGATTCGTAATGTCGCCATTATCCGCATCGGACGAAATAAATCCGGGCACTATGGCAACCTTTGGCATCTTGGCGAAGGTTTTCTCTATGAGTTTGTCCGTTAGGGCAAAATCGACCATGTGCTTGCCGTAGTGATAGCGCGTCTTGATGAATTCGCGTGAATCGTACAGCTCTGCGTTGTCTATTACTCCGCTGAGTATCAGTGATGACATGCGTTCGCCATAACTGACTATGGTATCGGTTGTTTTCAGTGACAGGTCGCGTATCAGAAATACGCCCTGATATATGTTCGAAAGTTCTTCCAGAAGGGCGGAAACACCTGCTTCTATGCGAGCCTTGTCGGCTTCGCGTACGACCTCGCGCAATTGTGTGATATGTCGTTGGCGAATCACTTCCATCTCCATCTTGTAACGCGGATCTCCCTTTGCGGCAAGTTGCGCGGTCTGGATAAGTTTATCCGTTATACCGCCTAAAGCGGATACTACAACTACTGCCTGGCCGTCGTTACCGGATACTATATCCCTGACTTTGTTCATTGCGTTCGCGGATCCTACGGACGATCCGCCGAATTTCATAACCTTCATATCTTCGAATCGGTATAATAATAGTCCGCAATTTTACGAAAAATTTAAGGAATATCCTATTCCAGGGCCAGTCACGGCGTTTAAAAAATAGTGAAGGTTGTAATAATTTCGTATCTTATGCTATCTTTGCACTCATGACAATAAAATTTTAAATTCCCAACTTATGAAATTCATAGAGATACTCGCGATATCCGGCCAACCCGGACTTTACAAATATGTGGCGCAGAGCACGAACGGCCTGATCGTAGAATCATTGGCCGATGGCCGCAGGTTCAAAGCTACAGGAACATCCAAGGTTAGTGCCCTGAGCGAGATATCGATCTTCACGGAAGGCGATGACATGCCGCTCAACGAGGTTTATACAAAGATATTCGAATATACCAAAGGCGCCAGAGCGGTAGATCATAAGGCATCTCCCGATCAGCTTAGGGCATTTATGGCTGCCGCACTGCCGGAATATGACCGCGATCGTGTGCGCGTATCGGATATGAAAAAGCTATTTGCATGGTTCAATATTCTTGTCGACGCAGGGATGACCGATTTCTCGGTGAAGGAACCGGAAGAGGCCGACAAGGAACAGGCTGCTTCGACTGAAGCATAACCATATTATCGGGAGCCAATTTTTCAGAATAATTATTTTATAAATATTGAACGTTATGAAAAAACTTAACCTTTTGTTACTGCTTTGTGCTGTACTGACGCTGTCGTCGTGCGAGAAAGACGACAATACAAATTCGGAGGCCGATATAAAGTCGCTCTATTTCGCGCCTGAGGACAATGTCAAACTTATCGGCACTCCTGTCATTACAAATTCACGGATTACGTTTTTCGTTCTGCCCGGTGATGACGGATTGATGCTTGCACCGCAATTTACATTGAGTAAAGGTGCGAAAATATCTCCGGCTTCAGGAACCGAGTTGGATTTCTCCCAACCGCAGGTGTATAAAGTAACGTCGGAAGACGGCAAATGGTCGAAAGAGTACACAGTAGCCGTTTCGATGGACATGAAATTGAAATATGATTTCGAGAATTTCGAAAGTTCGAAAGGATATGATGAGTTCTATGAAAGGGCATATATCGATACCGATAAGGGTACTCAGGAGAATCTGCAGTATATCTGGGCATCGGGTAACAGTGGAATAAAGCTTATCATGAGTGGTAAACCCGCGTCGGATTACCCCACAAGCGCGGCAGAAATGATCGGCCCAACCGGCGAAACGACAACTGTCGCCCGTATGGTAACGCGTTCAACAGGACCGTTAGGCTCATTTGCAGGAATGCCGATAGCGGCAGGTAACCTTTTTATCGGCTGGTTCAATAGCAGTAAAGCCATGGGAGATGCGTTGGCCGCTACCGAATTCGGTTTCCCGGTAAACAAAAAACCGGTAGCCATCAAAGGATGGTATCGTTATGTCTCCGGGACCAAAGACTACAACGGCAATGAGGTGTATCCTGCCAATGCTCCTGATTCGTGCAGCATATACGCCGTTTTGTATAAAAGCGATGAGAACGGTACAAGACTGGACGGTTCAAGCATACTTACGTCGGACAGGGTGGTGGCCAAAGCCATATTCAAAGAACCGGCTCAGACATTGGACGGTCAGTGGAAACCGTTTGAAAATAACGAGGGCGATGGCCAGATCAATTTCGAGTATGTGACAGATATCGACCAGGAGGCATTGGAGCAATATAAATACAACCTTGCTGTCGTATTCTCGTCGAGTTATAAAGGTGCAGAGTTCAAGGGCGCTATCGACAGCGAACTGCTGATAGACGACGTGGAAGTGATTGTTGAATGATCAAGGATAAATATACGATGAGAAAGATATTGTTGGGGTTCTGTCTGTCGACACTGATTTCCGTAGTGCCTGTGTCAGGTCAGGATTATTCTTACCGTCTCAAGGCGGGTTTCAATATCGGCGGAACTTCACCACTTCCCATCCCCTCCGAAGTCAAGGAGATAAAAAAATATTCGCCTACGCTTGCGTTCGCTCTTGGCGGAGAGATCACAAGGAACCTGAACGATAGATGGGGAATCATGACCGGTTTGAGATTCGAAACCAAGGGCATGACCACTAACGCGAAAGTGGAAAACTACAAAATTACTCTCGATGTCAGCGAAGGAGACAATACCGGACATGTCAAGGGTTACTTCACCGGCGACGTGAAGACCAAAGTCCGTAATGAATACCTGACAATCCCGGTGGCGGCCGTTTACAATATTTCGCCTGCATTCGAGATCAACGGAGGCCTTTATATGTCTATGAGGCTTAACGGGGAATTTTCGGGTAAGGCGTATGACAGCGGCGAAGGAGCATATATTCGCGATAACGACCCGACAGGCGAAAAAATAGGTATCACTTCTGCAACCTATGATTTCTCGAGGGATCTGCGCAAGATGGATTTCGGATTCCAACTCGGTACGCATTGGAATGCTTACAGACAGTTTTCGTTATATGCCGATTTTACGATGTCTTTCAATTCGATTTTCCCGAAAGATTATGATAGTATAAGTTTCGGAATGTATAACATATATCTGAATCTGGGATTTGCATATAATTTTTAGGAACCTCGGCTTGTTATGAGCATAGCTGTCCGAGACATGCTGTTCTCTATACGGTTTGTTCCCATGTGCTCCCGGACCATTCTGTGGCAGATGTATGTAATTCTAAAAAGCCCCTGAAAAACAGGGGCTTTTTTAATGTCGCTTCCCGGCGTAATGCAGCTCAGCGCCTTCTTTAGCACTATTATGTCGATTTATGATATGACCGTTAGATTGTTACGTGCAGTAATCCTCTGTGTGGACACAAGTAACATATTGCGATTTTTAATGGAGTAAGTCTTTTTAAAAATGGGTAGGGCAGAGTAGTTTGAGATGTTGGAGATACCTGACTTTGAATATGTTGAATCTGAACGTCATAATTGTTTGTTATGTAATGAGGTTTTACATAGGGTAATTATTGGAATGGATTCGAATGTCTCATTTTTGCCTGCTATATTTTTTTGCTGATATGGATGATTGGTGTTATCATAACTACATGCAAGCTCATAATGGGATATTTGTTTCATCATCTCGATGATCTTTTCGTCACTTTTGACAAAAAGTGACAACTTATGTCTTGCAGGTAATATTGCGGTCAGTCTATTCTCTCTATTCTGCCTCGCGATTTCTTTTATTTGTGTTGTTTACGTGTCTTCTAAATTTATATCTTCTCTTGCGAGGATGCGGTTGCATGTAACTGCTCGTGTCGGTTTCACTGTAAATGCTTCTCCGAAACAGGCGATATCGTTTCTCTTTTCACGCACATAGAGGAGAGTTTTTTGTGACAGTTTTGTGTGTCCGTTTTTATTGAAAGGCGGTTGCGTTCTAATTTTTTTCAATTTTTCGGGTGATCTCTGTCGCTTCTTTTATCGCTCTCTTTATTCCAATGGGTCTGGAACAGTGATGTGATGTAGACGGTGAATATCGGGAACATCATCATGCCTGATGCCGCAAGAACAACGGCCAGTATTTTTCCGGTGGCTGTAATAGGAATAATATTAGAGCCTACGGTCGTTACGTTCATAAATGCCCATGAGAGAGAGTCGCCGAATGATGTCAGCATAGGGTTGATTGCGTGTTCGAGCGAGTAGAGAACCAGACTCGATAAATATGTGAGAGACAGAATGATAAGACCATAAGACACCATAAGGCTTGTGACGCGATTCTGTGTTATCCAATCGATTATTAAGACCAATCCGTACCCGCCACGTATAAACGGCATTATCCTTAACATATATTCCGCTTCGGTAGATAGTGTGATTTGCAATGCCTCCAGTATCTGGAGATAGGGGATTGAAACCAACAGGAATATAAAGTTCAAGGCAATAAATCTCAATTTATGCTCGCTGAAAAAGAACCGGATAAAAAAATCGAGAAGGAAAACGATGCAGACCCAGAATTGTAACTGAATGTAACGTTGATGGTATATTTGCTCCGAATTGTGAAATGCTTCCACTGACAGTCCCGAAATCACTAATATACACCCGATTATAACGAGCCAGTTGAAAATATTTATTATATCGTTACGCAGTTTCGGCCGGGACGGCTTCCTTCCCGAAGCGATCGAAGTGTTTTTGGAAACGTTGGCTTGTACTGAGGATGTAGTATTGCGACTTGTATCCATACCAGAGGAATTTCGTTTGATTTGTAGATGTCGGTGCAACAAACATGCCCTTATGGGATGTTTGTCATGTAAAATGAGTGGCAGGGAAGGGTTTGTGTAGAGATGCAATTAAAACAGTGATATTACCGCAAGGAGAACGGATTAAAACAAAAACAAGAAGCCATCCGGATGGCTTCTTGTTTTTGTGGAGTAGATTATTTGCTCTTGCTGACGATAATCAGATTTTTATATCCGATGGTAGTTCGGAAAGTATTTTTTCTTTGTATCGTAGAGCTGTTTTTGCGTCTTTGAGCCAGTTCCACTGACCTATTGGGAAGGTGTCTTTCATGGATTCCATTTCTGCGGTTACGGTGTCTATCATTTTAAGTGCGGATATGATTTGGGCTTCCAATCCTTCGTATCTGTACGAGGCACCCCGGCCGTATACACGCGAACCGAAATAGGCCGTTGCGACAGCCTCGTGAAGTTTGGCGGTCAGGTATGTCCTTCTGAAAAGGCGATACAACTCTTTGTAATCAGTGTCGTTCAAGAATGCCTGGGCGTGTTCTATGTTCGACAGGGCCTCCAGAGCCAAATGGCTTCCATGCTGTTTTTCGGTTATGATGTAACTGAGGTAGGTGCTGTCCATTTTTTCGACAGGTTCGACCCAATGCCGATCCAGGACGTATTTAACTTCGGTTGCCATGAGGGAGTTCTGGGTTTTGAATTTTGCCGGAGCGATGTGGTCGATAACATCTTTCCAGTAATGGAACTGCATGTTAACGCCGTGTTCGACAAAGACGACTGGGGGATCGAGCCATTTGCCCGATACTTGGCGACTGTAACTCGAAGCGTAAGAATCGTAATTGATGGCAGAATGGTTTGCCGTGTTCGTGCCGAGTGTGTAAAGAGACGAGGAGACTATGTCGTATGCCTTTTTGAAAGCATTTTTTAATGGCGTAAGGGCCTCGGCTCCGTAACGGGCCGTGATAAATTCTTCGTATATTTCGTCTGGTGTGATTTCCGGATTCTCCGTAGTACGTTTCAGGGCATATAACAGTATTTCGTTAGCAGTGCCTATCAATTTTGTTGTGCCATATCTGTCGGTGCGGGCCACGTAGCCGACTACGTTGGGGCGTTTCAGAAAATTTTTCCATCGTTTCATGACATATTCGGGCCATGTGTTGGCGATAACTCCCTGGCCGTTGTATTCATTGCCCGTATCGAATTCTACTATTGTAGGTCTGTCTATGCTTCCGATAAATGCATTGTCCGGATGAGTCAGAAAGAAATCGTGCGGTGTTTCCTTCATCATCAGTACGACATTTTTGTTTTTGATATGGTTGATGCATCCTATGGTGTTGGCGTATTCGTCCTCGGTATAGGCAAATGTACGGATGTAGAGTTTCTTTTTTCGTTCTTCTATGACTACCTCGGCAATGGCATTGACCACTGACGCTAATTTTTCTTCATTCGTGAGCATGCGTTCCGAATATTGTTTTTCGGCGTATGCTCCGGTTTCTATAAATGTGAGTATCAGACCGTCGACATCGGGAATCAGATCGAGCATCTCTCTGTAATCCTGCTTGTACCACTCCCAGAAAAGCGGATCGTCCAGATTGAGAGTGCCGTTTGGACCTGTCTTGAACTGATCCGGATAGTAACTCAGGTCGTAGAAACTATGGTCCCAGACCAACACCTCTTTGATCCCTTCACGGTGGGCCAATCCTGTCAGTTCGTTTACTTGTTTGCGTACGGCATCTTTCCTTATATCCTTGAGGTTGTGTATTATATGATGTGATAGCTGGAGATGGTTGATGTTGTAGTTTCCTGCAGCTTTGATAGTCGTTACTGCATTCTCCATGTCATCCGACAGGATGATCCAGCCTCTTATTTGTGTGTCGTTTTCCTTGCAGGCCACAAAAAAAACAGTCACTAAAAGGATTAAGGCTTTTGTCAGTATCTTCATAAATTACTTTTTTATTATGTGTTATGAAGTTGTTTGGGTATTCTATATGGGATTCTGCACATGGTGCCATGACGCTGCTTTGCATCGACAATGGTTTGCTTGTCAATAACTCAATATGTTGGCGAGTATCGTAATTGTTACAAATATATAATTAATTTCCGATAAGTGCATAATGGAGATATGTATCCTGTTTATTGATAGTCTGTTATATGCATGTGGCTTTGTATGCATAGATATTTTTATGCTGGTATAATGAAAACAAATGGGAATATCTTTTGTTATAAGGATATATTTATTATCTTTGTTTCATAAGAAATTAGATAATATCTAGCTGATTATGTCAGGGAAGGGATTCGTCATAAGATACGATCTGTATGCAAATGATGTTTGCATAAACAGTGTTTCTGTAGGTGCAGGACGTGTCTTTATGTGTCTTTATTCCTTGATTTTGTCTGTAAAAAAACGCGCCAATTATTTGGAAATGTGCGAAAAACGTATAAACACACACACACACACACACACACACACACACACACACACACACACACAGCTTATCGCGCGTATTATACGAACTATTTCTTAATAGTCAATCGGTTATTAGATTGTTTTTTACTCTTCGCTTTATGTCTGTCTGCGAAGGGCATCGGTGTATTGTCGTCATCCATCGTTTATTCGAAAAAAAATTAATCGTTGAAGTTGTCGATATGAAGAAATGGACTCCATTTTCCTTATATCGGTGCAATTATTGTAATGTGAAATAGACATGAGATTACGTGTCGTAATATTAGTATTAATGCAATTCATCGGTTACTGCAGGTGTGTTTACGCGCAATCTGCGGCCGATACGGCATGTATCTATTTTAATCGTGGTTATTCTTCTCTGGATCTTTCTTTGCGAGACAACCGGCAGACGCTCGATAACTTTATCGGACAATTGAATGCTCTTTGTTCCGATACCCTTTGTAATGGTGTTATTTTATTCGTGGAGGGAAACGCTTCGCCCGACGGTGGCTTCAATGCCAACTTGCGATTGAGTGAAAATCGCGTGAAAAACGTGTTGGAGTATATTCGCCTGCATACGACACTTCCCGATTCACTGATACGTGTCGATGCCGATGGTATCGACTGGGATGGCCTGGCGGAGTGGGTGGCCAAGGATGATCGCATGCCGGGACATGAACGGGCGTTGGATATATTGCATAACACTCCTGTATGGATTTTCGGTGAGCAGGGTCAGATAATCGATAGCCGTAAAAAACAGTTGATGGATCTGGAGGGTGGCAGGACATACCGTTATATGGCCGAACATTATTTCCCGAAATTGCGTAATGCGGTGCTGCGATTGAGCTATACGGTTGAACCAGCTGATCTGCCTGCGGTAGAAGAACCGAATGCTGATAAGGATACAATGCCAGTGCCGGATCTCAAGGCAGAACAGAAACAATGTACGAAATCTTCTGAGGATGAGAACCCGGACGATACGATTATAGACAAGGATAGTGTGATGGGACACGATATGCCATTTGATCCTGTCGATGGAGAGTTACGGCCCGTAGAGATAGAACCGTTGCACAGACTGGCTCTGAAAACCAACTTGTTGTACGACGCCATACTGATGCCTTCGTTGGAGATAGAGTATCGTATCAATGACCGCTGGTCGGTCAATCTCGAAGGCGAGGTGGCATGGTGGTCCAGAAAATCGCAACATAAATATTATCAGATAGCTACGATAGGTCCCGAAGGCCGCTATTGGTTCAGAACCAAAAAACCGTGGCACGGCCATTATGTGGGGGCTTTCGCTGCCGGAAGTTGGTATGACCTTGAGAACGGAGATCGCGGTTACAAGGGCGAGTTTTTCATGACTGGATTCAGTTACGGCTACATGTTCCCGATAGGACGTGCGCTTTCGTTGGAGGCCGGTATCGGGATAGGATTCCTGCACACTGTTTATGAGGAGTATTTGCCTATCGACGGACATTATGTATATCAGCAAACCAGTCGGACGAACTATTTCGGTCCGGTAAAACTCAAGCTCGCACTGGCCTGGCGACTTTGGGACATCAACAGGAAGAAAGGAGGTGTGCGATGAAGTGTGGAAGAGTATCGTCCTGGCTGTTGGTTTTTAGCATGCTGTTGTCATACAGTTGTCGCAAGGACCTCTGCTACGACCACGATATGCATGGACTCAGCGTAAGTGTGGCTCTGCTGCCGGAATGGGAGCAGGAGTGGGAACGCGACTATGGGGTTGGTTGGCAAGACAATTGGCCTGAAAAACATGGAATGGAATATGATGAGTTGAGACCCGATGTGGCTACCGGCATAGCCTCTTTTGTCTATCATGACGACGGTTCGCATACGGAACGTCACCTGCCAGGTGAGGGTGGTACGCTCCCGATGACCGAGGGTGAGAAACAGATACTGTTGTATAACAATGACACCCGATACATTGTCTTCGACGCCATACACATCTCTTCAATGGCCATGGCCTCTACCAGAACCCGTAGCCGTGCCACATATAGCAGGGATCATGCAGGGGAAAGGACGGTAAATGCTCCTGACATGCTGTACGGTGCATGGATCGAGAGTTTCACGGCTACTCCTACCGCCGAGCCTGTCCCGTTGGCAGTTACGATGCGCCCGTTGGTGTATACCTATCTGATTCGCTATGAATTCGATGAGGGTCTGGAACATGTCGCGTTGGCAAGGGGAGCACTATCAGGGATGGCCGAATCGGTTTATCTTCAGGATGGACGCACCGGAGAGAATGCGGCAACGATACTTTTTGATTGTGAAATTAAAGATTATGGAGTGGAAATGATACTGACGTCGTTCGGAGTTCCTGATTACCCGGGCGACCATTACGTGAGACAAAACGACGGTCAAACAACCGGACAGCAACAGTCTTTGAATCTGGAAGTGATGTTGAAAAACGGGGAACTTAAGAATTTTAATTTCGATGTGACGGACCAGTTGGCGACACAGCCGCGCGGCGGAGTGATTACGGTCAGCGGTTTGACCGTGACGGACGAGGAGGCCGGCAGTGATTCGGGCTTTGTGGTGGATGTGGATGGATGGGGCGAGTATGAGGACATCGAATTGCCGTTGAATTGAATCTCTTTTGAAAGATAAATTAAACCATTATTGTAGATAAAGTAAAACCTTTTTAAACTTCTTCAGAAAATGAAAAAGATTTTTCTTTTGGGTGCTGTAGCCGCAGCGGTTATGGCAGGTTGTACTAAAACTGACACGGTAAAGCAGTCGCAGACCGGAGCTATCAGTTTCGATGGCGCATATATCGGCTATCCGACGGAGTCGCGTGCAGTCATTGAACTCGACAAATCGCTCACGACGTTTCAGGTTTTCGGGCAGTATGTGAAAGATGCCGCTCCGGCGGTTCAGGTATTCGACAATGTTCCCGTTACCAAGGGGGGGGATGGCTGGACCTATACGGGTGGTCTGCGTCCATGGGTCGAGGGGGCCAACTATGTATTTGCCGCTTATGCTCCGGCAAATGCGCTGGTTGATCCACAAGTGAACGAGAACGGATATCTCACGCTGACCGATTATAGCGTGAATAATAATCAGGTCGATCTGATTTATGCCGCCGAAACAGCTACCGGCCAGACGGCAGGTAGTAATGCCCCCGTACAGTTCGCTTTCAAACATCTGCTTTCGATCGTGAACGTCACGTTCCAGAGCGGATTCGACGGAGATACCGAACTGGCCATTTCGAATGTGACGGTAAATAATGTTCCCTCGACCGCTACGTTTACCGCGAACGGCGAAACCGGCGTGGGACAGTTGGGCGGAAGCTGGGGTGCAGTATCCAATGCGCAGTCTTACAATCTGACCATTGCTGACATAACCGAGTCGGAAGGCACCTCTTCTGATAACATTGTCGTGATTCCTCAAACGATTCCGACGAGTGCCGGTACGCCTATTGAAATTTCTTTCACGGTGACGGCGACTAATGCTGCCGGCGAAGTTCTCGCCTCCGAAAAGCCATTTACTTCGCAGATTCCTACGACGACGATTACGACCTGGGATCCGGGTTACAAATATAATTATGTGGCCAAAATTACGGCCGAGAGTTTGGAGTTGGATTACATCCAATTTGCCGATCCTACCGTAGATGTATGGAGGCCTGCCACGTCGGGTGATCAGGACCTACCGCTTCAGTAGGTATCTGTCTTGACAATAGAGACATCCGGTTAGAGAATGGCCGGATACAGGCCGGGTGGGGTTGAATGTTCTCCTCCCGGTCACAAACGAGACGCAAAAACGACGACAAATGAAAAACGAGGATATGATGCGATATATGGGTCTGTGTGCCGTATTGTCGATATTTCTGGCAGGGTGTTCTGAAAGCGAAAACGTAAGGATATCCGGACATGAAAGATCTATCGGTTTTACGACCGATGTGACTCGGACAGCTAAAGAAGATTTCGAGGCAGGCGATGCTTTTGCCGTGTGGGGATGGTATGTGCCGGAAGATGCATCCAGTCAGGTGTTCGATGCTACGAAAGTCTCTACCGCAGACGGCATCTCGTGGAGTTATGAAAATCTGCGTTTCTGGCAGGCGGACAAGACTTATGCTTTTCATGCCCTGTACCCCTCTGTGGATATGCTCCCAGGAACAGCAGATTGCACCGCCGATGGCATTTTGTCTGTTTCCGGATTCAATGTCTCTCGTCAGGTCGATCTGATGGCGGCTACGGTTCCCTCGATGAGCGGCAGTCTGGCGGCTCCTGTGTATTTTTCATTTACACATCTGCTCTCACGGGTCCAGGTCGTCGCGAAACGTAGCGAATCTACGACAGGAATCGAGGAATTCTCCCCCCGAATCTATGCAGTCCGGCTTTATGGAATGCCAGAAACAGGAAATCTGTCGATAAATGTGGCCGATCTGTCCGATAAGACGATGATTCTGGATGCCTGGACAGGTGTAGATGCTACGACATCCGATTCTCCTTTGGCGGTTATTCAGTCCTCTGCAGGCTTGGATGTTGCAAACGATGGAACCATTTTGTTCGATGTACTGACTCTGCCGCAACATATTACGCAGAACTATCAACTCGAGGTAGAATATTCGACGAGTAGCGATGGCAGTAACCGGCAAATAGTGGCCATATCATTGACTTCGCTTCCTGTGACAACATGGAAGGCGGGGCAGCAGTACCGTTATACGTTCAGCGTTTCGGACGACAGCCGTATTCTGTTCGATATTCCTACGGTGAATGCATGGGACGAGGCCATCGGAGGTATCACTATTGTAGATTAAAATAGATGGTATGAATGTGCAAAGGTCTATATGGTGGATTGTACTTATGCTTGCAACCATGGCTTGCAGGCGGCAGGAACCTGTAAATCCGACAATAGGTGCATCGGAACGGATCCTTTTCGGAATGCCGACGCTTTCGGTTGAGAGTCGTAGTACGTTTAAGAATACACTCTCTACAGGCGATGAATTCGGCGTGCTTGGCTATTGTGTCCCTTATAAGGTTGGTACGACCACTATCGACTACCATTCGGGAAAAAATCCATGGGTGCTGAAAAAGGCCCAATGTCCGCCCGATGTATTCTACAACCAGAGGGTAGTCATCGGAACCAACGGATGTATATACGATCGGAATGGGGGTACAGATAATAATCCTAAATATTGGTATCGCGACGGATACGACACGGATAATAATCAGAATGCTGCTATTACCGAGACGGAACAATACAGCTATTCTTTCATGGCCTGGTATCCATACGACGATGCTTTTACGATCGACAAACCGTCTGTTGCCACAGAAAACGGAGCTCCGATTCTGACGTTTTCCATGCCACAGACGGGAACTGATATATCCGAACCGTTAGACCACAGGAATACGCCCGATGCTATGGTCGCCGTACTTTATAATCGTACAAAAGACGATGGAAATTTGTGTTTCAATTTCAGCCATGTATTGACCGGACTCGGCTTCGAGGTCAATAATCTCAGCGATTATGATCTTACGGTGCATGAAGTTTCTTTGGGAGGCAGTTTTTACAAGGATGTGACTATCGATCTGACGGGTTATAATGTTTCATATTCATTCTCCAACAATCGCTATACAGGAAGTTATGTATTACTCTCATCCGATCTTGCTCTACCTGCTCCTGCGGAAGGAGAGACTGTTAATTCTTCGGGATTGATAGGCGGCGAACATATTTTGCTCATTTCCGGTACTGGCAGCAGTTTCGGGGATAACGTGGCAGTGACTATAAGCTACACCTTCAATGGCCGGCAGACAGTTCAAACCATACCTCGACCAGGAACCTTTATTCCGCGCCCGGGTGTAAAATATACGGCGCAACTCAATTTCGTAGGCGATACGTTTGTACTCCAATTTGTGGTCGACAATGGAGAACAGTGGATGGACGGTGCGGCAGATGATGGCAATGAGGATAATGATGATATTGTATTCGAATAAAAGAATAGATATGATACGCAAGAAAAGTTTACGTATTGCAGGCGTGGTGCTTTTGTCGTCGGTAGGGCTTTGGGCTTGCCGACAAGATGAACTTCCAGTGCCGTCTCGCTCCGTTTCGCAGGGTGCTACTACCATTACTTTTGTCAGCGATCCGATGGATCTGCACAAAGTGACAACCCGCGCCGGCGATATGAAGGACGATGAAGAAAAACGTATCAATACTCTTCACATATTCTTTTTCGATGCTGTAGGTAATTATCTGGAGGGAGGTTATCTTACGGGATATCCAGATGCATCGGAAAAAGGAGGTTATTATTCTCCGGGAGAGGGAGTGAACCTTCTGAAAATAGATAATACATTGTTCGATAATCCCGATTTTGCTGAGAGTGCAACCGTATATGCCGTGGCAAATGTGGCTGCCGAGCTTTTCAGAGAGGATAACGATGGAGACGGTCGTCCTGATATAATTCGCAATAGATCCGATTTGGAGAATCTCGTTTATTCTATTGATTCAGACATGCTTTCGTTAGGTCTTCCGGACGAAGGAATGCCGATGGTCGGCTCCAAGGTGTTGAACCTGCTCGGCGGGACATCTGAAGACGAACGTCGCATTGAGTTACAGGCTCTGATGGCGCGTGTTGATGTTACGCTACAGATCGAAAGCGATGTGAATGAGGATAATCTTCCAGCTTTCTATTTGATGGATTGGACCGTGAAGAACCTGCCTACGCAAGTCGCTTTTGCAGCGCCGGCACAAAATGACCAAACTGGCTGGGATGGAGTCTGGACCAAAAATATCAATACCTCGCTGCAACGTACCATATATAACAGAAACGGCCAGATTAGTTTTTCGTTCTATATGTTCGAGAATGTGCAGAATGCCGAATGGAAAATAGATGAAGGCGAGCAGTGGACAAATCCGAATGCGAATCTCGAGGAGATGACTGATGCAGAGCGTGAAAAGGCTCTCTATCCGGACAGTATATCCGACGCACGGAAACAGCGATATAAACCGTATCTGGCAAATGGAAATGCCACATCGGTAGAGTTGCATGGATTTTATACTACATATAACAATGCATCGTATGAGGTTCGTTATACGCTTTATCTGGGAGCCAATCACACTGACGACTTCAGGGTGAAACGCAACCATCAGTATAAGAATGACATTACGATCAAAGGTCTGACATCTCAAAGTGCGGTGGCTGGGGAATATACCCTTGATGCCCGAGTGAATGTTGACGAAAATGACAATGAGTATTACATATCCATCTTGCGAGAACGCAATCACGATGCCCATTTCTGTATTACTCCTATGGATGTGTATCTGTTCACTCCCTCTGTCCAGAATCCGACGATGGAGGTGATTCTGGGTGAGGTGCCTCAAGGTAGCGAGACTCCGACGCCGGAAAGTGTCCCAGACTGGATTCGTATGGAACGTATATCTGCAGCGGATATGGCAGCAGGCACTGTAACCGAGTCTGGATTTACCACTTATGTCCAGGGACAAGGCGGTACGCATCTGGCAACCGGAAAGCCATGGACGGCAGGAAACGGCAAAAGGGCATTTTTTACGAAAGGCCTTTTGAAAAGCGGTGGAGCCCTTTACAATAACACGCGTACACGGATCGAGAATTCGCGAGATAGAGTCTATTTTTATATAGACGAAAATCTGCAGTTGAACGATCGCATGGCGACCGTAACTCTTATATACAAGGAGAATGGCGTGGAAAAGAAACGTCGTGTATTGTCGATTAGCCAGACTCACTTGTTGCCCGTAACGATGCGTGATGGAGGTACAATCTACATGGAACAATATGAGGAGTATCTGGATTACTACGATCCGTTGGATGAATACGCTTCCGAGCAGATTTACAAAGGACTTCCTTGGGCAGAGCCGAATTCCATACTTGACGATTTTACAATAGAACAGTTGTATAAGACATGGTGGGCAACGGTTGTTACGTCGATTCCTTATGAGGAACCGGGCCAGGTCTTCAATGACGGTCATGCATATACAAGTTTTATCATCTACCGGGCAAATCAGGGAATCATGGTATTGAACAGCCGTCCTCGTTCTGCATTTGAATATTGCTATAATCGCAACAAGCGCAATTCGAATGGAACTGTTACGACAGCCTATACAGCTCGTTTGTCTGGAGGTTTGTTCGGAAATAGGGTTTACCAAGAGACAGCCAACGAGAGCAAATGGTTCCTGCCCGGTATCCGTCAGATGGAAGATGCGCTTACTCAATATTATACGACATTCGAAGAGTTTCAGACAGCCTATTATTGGAGCGCTTCGGCCGGTGAGGCTGCCGGAAGCAGCAACGGACAGAATCCGCAACGTGCTCGCGCAACCAAAGTCGATTTGAATCATCCTTCCGGATATGCCCAAAGTGGAGGAGGTGGTGAAACAGGAGATTACACGCAATATGCCTATGAATACGGTAAGGGCGGATATGCTTTGCGTACCGAAGTGCTGCGAATTAGAGCTTTTCGGAGTGATTTGAATTCAGTTGATTAATCGGTTTTTGTGTAGTTACCCGGCAAAAATATCATTGAAGGCAGTATAAAGATTGTCAGGTTCGGAGATTCATCGAGACAGTATTTTGATATGCAAAAAATAATGTTTCGAGTTGTAATATACACCGTTACGGTTCGATCTGGCACTGCGTATGGATTTCGGTCGACTTGCCGGTTGTGGTGATGCTGGCATAGATCGTGGCCTTGCCCTTTTTCGTGATTTTGGTTTTCTTTCAGAAGAAGACAACGCTGAAGGTGGTTTGTGGCAACATGGCTGTTTGGTTCTTGAGTAAATAGAATGTCTTCAGCACCGGGATGTTGCGGAGTGAGATGATGCAAATCAGCGAAATAGAGCTAAATCGAGACCTGTTTTCGGGCCGGGCAAAAAAGGTCACGATTAAGGCGTGAAATACTTGCTGTCCTTTGCTTCAACAGGAGTGGAGGAATACAAGAAAAAGCCTTGCATATCAGTGATATGCAAGGCTTTTTGCTTTCTTTTGGAGCTTTCTTCCGGCCCCCTCCGGAGCGGAAAACGGGATTCGAACCCGCGACCCTCAGCTTGGGAAGCTGATGCTCTACCGACTGAGCTATTTCCGCATTTTTCCCCCGAAAAATATCTTTTCTGCAAAAATATCTTCAGAAAGAGTTTTCAATTTGACAGCTGCAAAGATATGAAATTAGTTCATTTAATGGATAAATATCCGTGAAAATATTGAGGAGTATAAATGCTCTATTGTGCTAATGTGTGGCTTATTTGCCTTATTCGGATTTTTTTTAGTTACAAAATGCCGATTTTTGTTCTACCTTTGCATCCAAAATCGGAGCGAATTTGAAAAACTGGACAATATATCTTTTATTGCTGGCATTCGTATGTCTCCTTGGAGCTAAGGCGGTTGCCGATTCACGTAGCGTCGATCGTAAAGTCATAACGCCTCAGGTTGTGATGTCGGCTTTTTCAACTGTCGCTTTCCCGTCCGATGCGTGCGAACAGTCTTCGTCGATCGACGCAACTGGACATGTAAATGTTTCTTACTCGCTGAATATCAAGGATTATCATAATTATATAGACGATCCGTTCACCAGGAACCGGAAGATCGAATTGCAAGGAGTCTTCTATCTTTTCTATCACCAGGCTTGGCTTTCGTCCTGTGATCTTAGCAGTCTTCAAAGGCTGAACGTTTAGGCTTTCGCTGTTTCGGAGATTCTTCCCGGAACGCGACATACGGCCGATTGCCTTGTTGCTTGCTTCCCCATTTTTTGTTAATTTTATCCGGCTTATAATTTGTTTGTTATGACCAATTCTGCCGTTTTTCTTGTTGTTTTAATTACTGCCTTTGTGCTGGTGGGGGCTGCGCTCCTGATAGCTATGTGGCTTGCACCCCGATCTACTAATCCGCTGAAGGGAGAAGTCTACGAATGCGGAATTCCTACTCGAGGTACCTCTTGGATGCAGTTCAGGGTTGGATATTATCTTTTTGCCATTCTTTATCTTGTGTTCGATGTCGAAACGGTCCTATTGTTTCCGTGGGCAACTGTTATGCGGCAGATGGGTACCGATGGCTTGATATGCGTGTTGTTTTTTGTTATTATACTTGCCTTGGGTTTGGCCTATGCCTGGAGAAAAGGTGCTTTGAAATGGAAATGACACGCTTGAGTTTTTTGTCTGCCGCAGTCAAAATCGGGAGGCATGTTTCGATAATGCGGTGACATAAAGGTTGTTGACTATGGATATGTCTAGGAAAACACGCATAAAGGATATGCGTTACGAGGATTTCAATGATAACGAATACCTCGAAAAATATGTGGAGGAATTGAGGCGTGGCGGTACGAATGTCGTCGTCGCCAAAATCAACGATATAATCAACTGGGGACGTTCCAATTCGGTGTGGCCGCTGACGTTCGCCACGAGCTGCTGCGGCATCGAATTTATGAGTATGAGTGCTGCACGCTACGATTTTGCGCGTTTCGGATGGGAGGTCTACCGCAACAGTCCACGCCAGGCCGATATACTGATGGTTTTCGGGACAGTAGTGCATAAGATGGCCCCGGTTCTCAAAAGACTTTATGACCAGATGGCCGAACCTAAATATGTTATGGCTATCGGAGCCTGCGCCATAGGCGGCGGACCTTTCAAGAGTTCGTACCATGTGGTTATGGGTGTCGACAAGATCATTCCGGTCGATGTCTTCGTTCCGGGCTGTCCGCCCCGTCCGGATGCAATACTTTACGGGATGATGCAACTCGAACGCAAAATAAAAGTTCAGAACTTTTTTAAACTTCCGCAACAGCCGGAAGTGAAGGAAGAAGTTCCCGATATAGCCAAAGAATCCTACAATCATGAAAGAGAAGTTAATCAATAGGTTCGATTGGCTCACCGAAGCAGATGTCGTAATGTCTGACGGCCGATTGACCATAGCCGTAGAACCTGCAAAATTGAGAGAAATAGCCCGGTTCATCAAAGAATGCGGCTATGATTTCCTTGTTGACATAGTCGGAATTGATTACGGCGACGATCTTGGGACCATCTATTATATTGCCAAAGGCAGCGATACTGCCGATACGATCGCCTTGCAAACAAAGAGCGATAATCGCGAAAATCCTGTACTCCCGACGATATGCGATATATGGGAAGTGGGACAGGTATATGAACGCGAAGTCCATGATTTTTTCGGAATAGTCTTTACCGACAACCCAGATCTTCGTCGTCTTTTCCTTCGCGAGCGTTGGAAAGGTTTTCCATTGCGTAAGGATTATGATGCCGATCCCGCGATAAATCCGATACCGGACAGGAACGAACTATTCATAGATATGGATGCTCTGCCCGAGATGGAAAGTGATGAAGACGGCGAAGGCAGGACGTGGAAAATGATGTATGACGATAATGATTACATTATCAACTTCGGGCCTCAGCATCCGGCAATGCATGGCGTACTTCACCTGAGAGTGAGGCTCGACGGCGAGATTGTGCGTACGGTTGACCCTCATTTCGGATATATCCACCGCGGTATCGAAAAAATGTGCGAAAGCTACACCTATCCACAGATACTCCACCTCACAGACCGGCTCGATTATCTCTCCGGAGCCATAAACCGTCATGCCTTTTGTCTTTGCTGCGAGAAGGCAATGCAGATAGAGGTCCCGCAGCGTGCCGTCGTGGTGCGTACGATATTCGATGAATTGACACGTATCGCCTCTCACCTTCTGGGTTGGGGGTCGATGTGCATGGATATGGGGGCGGTGACCGCTTTCATATACGGCATGCGCGACCGCGAGAAGATAATGGATATATTCGAGGAAACCGCCGGCGGACGCCTTATGGTAAATTACCATACGATAGGCGGTGTGGCCAAAGACATTCATCCCAATTTCCGCAGACGGGTCAAGGAATTCATTCCCTACATGCGTAAGATGCTGAAAGAACATCATATGCTTTTTACGGGAAACCCGATAGCTACCGGCCGTATGGATGGCGTGGGCCGTTTGTCGTTGGAGAAAGCCATAGCCCTCGGGATCACCGGTCCTTCGGGACGAGCATCGGGATGGGCCAACGATTTGCGCAAAGCCGCTCCCTATGCTGCGTACGACCGTGTCGATTTCGAACAGGTATTGAGAAGCGGCGGCGAAACTTTCGACCGTTATGTAATCCGCCTGCATGAGATAGAACAGTCGCTGCGGATAATCGAACAGCTCATAGACAATATACCCGAAGGGCCTTATACCGCACAGGTCAAGGGTGTTATAAAATTGCCCGAAGGCGATTATTTCCAGAGAGTCGAGAATGCGCGAGGACAGTTCGGAGTCCACATAACCAGTAGGGGAGATAAGAATCCTTATCGTGTCAAGTTCCGTTCGCCGTCGATGGTGCTGGTCGGCGCGCTTAAAGAGATAGCCCCTGGAAACAAAGTGGCCGACCTCATAATGCTGGGCGGCTCGCTCGATTATGTTATTCCTTGTATCGACAGATAAAATAAAACGGATCCAGGCCTTACACCCGAACATGAAGAAAAATATGAGGATGAAAGGCAAATACGAGAGTGTATTTTGCCATCGATTTGAAAAGGCGATGCCCAGACAAATTAAAAAATAGTGAAGAAAAATTAATAAACGAAAATACAACTCAACGCTATGTGGAGTTTCTCAGAACTGACAGAATGGATAGACGCGACGCTGCGCAGCCTCATGGGCGACGGATGGGCGCTATTCGTAGAGTTTGTACTGATCGGCGTGGCCGTACTCGTCGCCTATGCCGTACTGGCTTTGATATTGATATGGGTGGAGAGAAAGGTCTGCGGTTTTTTCCAGTGCCGGCTTGGCCCTAACCGTGTGGGTAAATGGGGTATCTTCCAGTCGGTAGCCGATATGATAAAGATACTGCTCAAGGAACTGATACGTATCAACCGATCGGACAAGGTGCTTTTCCGTATGGCATCATTCTTTGTCATCATCGGGTCCATATGCACGTTCGCGGCGATACCCTTTGCCAAAGGTCTGCAGGCCATCGATTTCAATGTTGGCGTATTTTACGTATTGGCCGTATCGTCGCTCGGCGTGGTGGGCATATTGCTTGCCGGATGGTCGAGCAACAGTAAATACTCAATGATCGGCGCCATGCGCAGCGGAGCCCAGTTGATCAGTTACGAAATATCCTCGGGATTATCGCTGATGGCCATAGTCGTATTGAGCGGCAGCATGCAGCTTTCGGAGATCGTTGCCCAGCAGGCCGACACATGGTTTATTTTCAAGGGTCACATACCGGCTTTCATAGCCTTTGTAATCTACCTTATCGCAGGCCATGCCGAAACCAACCGAGGCCCGTTCGATATGCCTGAAGCCGAATCGGAACTGACCTCCGGATACCATACGGAATATTCCGGGATTCAGTTCGGGTTCTTCTATCTGGCCGAATACCTCAACATGTTTATTATAGCAGCTGTCGCTACGACCATGTTTCTCGGAGGGTGGCAGCCATTGCATATAGCGGGATGGGACGGTTTCAATGCCGTTATGGATTATATTCCGTCGTTCGTCTGGTTCTTCGGCAAGACATTTTTCTGTGTTTTCCTCGCGTTGTGGGTACGCTGGACTTTCCCGCGCCTGAGGATAGACCAACTGCTGAATCTCGAGTGGAAGGTGCTTATGCCGATATGCCTCGTTAACCTGATACTTATGGCCATTGTGGTAATATTATAGCACTATGAAATTTTTCAGATACATAAAGAACATATTTTTAGGCATCTGGCATCTTTTGCAGGGGATGTATATCACGATGCTCAATTTCGTCCGGCCCAAACTGACAGAACAGTATCCCGAAAATCGAGGCAAACACGTCTATTTCGAGCGATTCAGGGCACTGTTGACAATGCCTCACGACGAGAACAACCACCATAAATGCACCGCTTGCGGTATCTGCATGAACGGTTGCCCGAATGGGACTATAACGGTTATAAGCAAGATGGAGAACGATCCGGTTACCGGCAAACCCAAGAGAGTATTGGATAAATATCTGTACGATCTCGGCGGATGCACATTCTGCGAATTGTGTGTTAGAAACTGTCCTTTCAATGCCATAGTTTTTACCAATCAATTCGAACATTCGGTATTCACCAAAGAGCGTCTTGTGAAACAATTGAACCGGCCCGGTTCGTCGTTGGCACCCAAGCCAGTCCAGAAACCGGAGGTTAAAGTTTCGAATGGGAATGTCGAGGGACCTGCTCTACATAAAGGGCAGCCAGTTCCTCCCGAAAAAACTCAAACAATCTAAGCCATGGGAGAATTAGCAAATGCCATAATTTTTTATTGTCTTGCGGCGGCTATCGTTGGGATGTCCATTCTTGCCGTCACTTCACGCAGGATGCTCAGGGCCGCCACCTACCTTTTGATCGTGCTGATATGTACGGCAGGCCTTTACCTGTTGCTCAACTACCATTTTCTTGCGGTAGTGCAGCTTTCGGTATATGCCGGAGGTATTCTGATACTTTTCATATTCGCTATCCTGCTTACGAGTTCCCATGGCGACCGGGCTTATTCACACGATAAGGGCAGAGTTATAGCGGGTATAATCACGGCATTGGCCGGCATAGCCATAACAACCTGGATTACGATGAAACATCACTTTCTGTACGGCGAGAATCCAGCGTTGATGGGCGACCGGCAGATAGACATGAAGGAGATAGGTCAGGTGCTTATAGGTACGGGCAAGTACGAATATCTGCTTTCGTTTGAAGCGCTGAGTATCTTGCTGTTAACGTGTGCCATAGGTGCCATATTGATAGCCCGTAAACGCTAACCTGAAAAAACGGAAAGATTATGGTTACAATGGAACATTATCTGATCGTCAGTTCGATCATGTTTTTCGTAGGAGTCTACGGGTTTATCACCCGCAAGAACCTGTTGGCTGTACTCATTTCAATAGAGCTGATACTCAATTCGGTGGAGATAAACTTCTGTGTGTTCAACCGTTTTCTCTATCCGGAACATATGGAAGGTATGTTTTTCAGCCTGTTTGGGATAGCGATTTCCGCGGCCGAAACAGCCGTGGCGATAGCAATTATTATAAACGTCTATCGCATAGCAAATAATATAGACGTGCGCCATATTGACAAAATGAAATACTAACGCTATGGGATTTACCGTATTTATAATTCTGATTCCGCTGGTTATGTTCCTGTTGCTCTCGTTTGGGAGCAAATGGCTGCGTCCGCGTGCGGCTGGCGTGATAGGTACGTTAGGAATGACAATTCCCGCTTTGCTGTCGTATTATACCGCTTATCGTTATTTCTTGGCCGATGCGTATGTGTGGCCGGTTTGGGGACCCATAAATACATTCTCGATGGAATGGTTGCGCTTCAGCGACAATCTAAGTATCGAAATGGGTGTTATGTTGGATTCCATCTCGATAATGATGCTTGTCGTTGTAACCACCGTGTCGCTGATGGTGCATATATACAGTCTCGGTTACATGAAGGGGGAACGCGGATTCCAACGCTATTACGCACTGCTTTCCCTGTTCAGCTTTTCGATGCTGGGCCTTGTGGTGGCCACGAACATATTCCAGATGTATATTTTCTGGGAGCTCGTAGGTGCCTCATCCTATTTGCTCATAGGATTCTACTATACCAGACCGGAAGCGGTGGCGGCCTCTAAGAAGGCATTTATCGTGACACGTTTTGCCGATCTTGGTTTCCTGATAGGTATCCTGATACTGTCGTACTACACGGGGACGTTCGATTTCAACAAGATAATGGATGTGGAAGCCGACCTTGCGGTTACAACCATGGCCGGAAGCTCGTTCCTCGGACTCTCGGCAGCGACATGGGCCATGGCGCTGATATTCATGGGTGCAGCCGGTAAATCGGCAATGTTCCCGCTCCATATCTGGTTGCCCGATGCAATGGAAGGTCCGACCCCCGTTTCGGCACTCATACATGCGGCGACAATGGTCGTGGCAGGTGTTTACCTTATAGCACGTATGTTCCCTGTCTATCTGTTCGCGGCGCCTGATGTACTTACACTCATTACTTATGTCGGACTGTTTACCGCCTTGTTTGCCGCGTTGATAGCCATAACTCAAACCGACATAAAACGCGTGTTGGCTTTCTCCACAATATCTCAGATTGCCTATATGATGGTGGCGCTCGGCGTGTCTGGCTATGGGGGCGATTTCGGGGAAGGTTACACCTACTCGATGTTCCACCTCTTTACGCATGCGTTTTTCAAAGCGCTGCTCTTCCTCGGAGCCGGTGCTGTCATACACACGATACACAGCAACGAGATGGAGGTTATGGGCGGCTTGCGCAAATATATGCCGATAACTCACATAACATTCCTCATAGCATGTCTCTCGATATCTGGGATACCGCCGTTCTCGGGGTTCTTCAGTAAGGACGGCATCCTCAGTGCCGCATTGCGTTACGAGCCCTTTGTGTTCGGCGTGCTTTTGTTTACGGCAGGCTTGACGGCTTTCTATATGTTTCGGCTCTATTTCAGGATATTCTGGGGTGTCGACAGACAGTATGAAAAACCTCCGCACGAAGCTCCCAAAAGCATGACAATTCCGCTCATAGTGTTGGCTGTGCTGACATGTGTAACCGGATTCATTCCGTTTTCGTTCTATGTCAGTCCGGATATACGGCCATATGAAGTGTATATACACTGGCCTGTGGCACTCTCGAGCATTGTTGTCGGTGGAATAGGAATATTCATTGCCATGTGGTTCTACCGCAAGGCGAGCGATCGTCCGGCTCACCTGGCGGCTAAGTTGAGCGGTTTCTGGAAAGCTGCCTACCATCGTTTCTATATCGACGATGTATGGATGTTCATAACGAAGAAAATTATTTTCCGAGGTATAAGCGGGCCCGTAGCATGGTTCGATCGTCATGTAGTGGACGGGACTATGAATGTACTCGGAACAGGCACGTTAAAAACATCCGAAGCCATTAAGGGATCGCAAACCGGCAGGGTACAAACTTATGCCGTTGTATTCGTGCTCTCGGTTATGGTAATAACGGTATTGGTATTGGTGCTCTAAAAAAAGGAAAATATGAATATACTATCACTTTTAGTTATTATACCGTTGGCAACGTTGCTCTTGTTATTGCTTGGCAAGGGACAAAAGTATGTGCGCGGTGTGGTGGTCGGCGGTTTCGGGCTGTTGCTTTTGTCCGCAGTGATACTGGCAGTGCTTTTTCTGCACGAAAGGGCGGTTTCCGACGCAGCCATGTTGTTTGTCGCCGATACCTTATGGTACGCACCTCTCAATATCCATTATGCTGTAGGAGTTGACGGCATCTCGGTTGTAATGATACTCCTTTCGGCCGTTGTGGGATTTACGGGCGTATTTTCTGCATGGAATATGAACAGAGATTTCTTCGCCTGGTACTGTCTTCTGGCGATAGGGGTATTCGGATATTTCATCTCGCTCGACCTGTTTACGATGTTCATGTTCTATGAGGTAGCTCTGATACCCATGTTCCTGTTGATCGGGGTTTGGGGAACAGGAAAGAAAGAGTATGCGGCAATGAAACTGACGCTTATGCTTATGGCAGGGTCGGCATTGCTGCTCACGGGAATATTGGGCATATATTTTATTTCCGGCGGCACGACAATGAATATCATGGAACTGTCGCAACTGCATATTCCCATGACGCATCAGTATTGGATATTCTGTCTTGTATTCATAGGGTTCGGGGTGCTCGGAGCATTGTTCCCGTTCCATACGTGGTCGCCCGACGGTCATGCCTCAGCTCCTACATCCGTGTCGATGCTGCATGCCGGCGTGCTGATGAAACTTGGCGGTTACGGCTGCTTCCGTGTAGCGATATTCCTGATGCCCGAGGCCGCTCACGAACTGTCGTGGATATTCCTGATATTAACGGGTATAGGTGTCGTATACGGCGCTTACGGAGCCGTCTTGCAGACCGACCTCAAATATATCAATGCCTATTCTTCGGTGAGCCATTGCGGACTGGTGTTGTTTGCCATCCTGATGCTGAATCATACGGCGATGACGGGTGCCGTGCTTCAGATGCTTTCCCACGGGCTGATGACTGCCCTGTTCTTCTCTCTGATAGGTGTGATATACAGCCGTACCCATACGCGTGACATACGCGAAATGGGCGGTTTGATGAGGATCATGCCGTTTGCATCGGTTTGTTACGTGATAGCCGGTTTTGCATCTTTGGGACTGCCGGGACTCAGCGGTTTCGTTGCAGAAATGACCGTATTCGTAGGCTCTTTCGAACATGCCGATATGTTCCACAGAGTGCTGACCGTATTGGCCACCACATCCATTGTCATTACGGCAGTCTATATTTTACGTACGGTCGGCAAAGTGTTGTACGGTCCGGTTGTCAATTCCGACCATTTGAAGCTGGATGATGCACACTGGTACGAGAAAATTTCGGCCGTTGCGCTCATAGCATGTATAGTCATCATAGGTGTATGGCCTTCGGGGGTGCAGGGAATAATATACGACAGCCTCGCGCCGGTAATGAAACAACTAACCCTTTTTTAGCGTATGGATTTCAGTAATTTTTTGATGATGCATCAGGAGTTGGGATTGCTATCCATTTTTGTCATCCTGCTCTTTTTCGACATATTAGCCAGCGGAACTCGTTACATGCGATGGTTCCGTGCAGTGGCTGTCGGCCTGATGTCGCTGCAAACAATCTTCGGCTTTTTCCCGATGCCAGAAGGTGCCGCTTTCGGTGGCATGTATGTCACCAGCGATCTGACCGTATTGATGAAGAATGTACTCAATATAGGAACGCTGATAGTGTTCATGCAGGCAGGCAGATGGTTGCGGCAGCCGGAAAATTCTATACGCGAAGGAGAATTCTACGTCATAGCTACGGCGACGCTTTTAGGAATGTATCTTATGGTTTCCTCCGGCAACTTCATGCTTCTCTACATAGGCATCGAAATTGCGTCACTCCCGGCAGCGTGCCTTGCCGCTTTCAATAAGTATAAGGAAAAATCGGCCGAAGCAGGTGCCAAATATATTCTTATGACCGCTCTCTCTTCAGGCGTGATGATGTTCGGTCTCTCGTATCTATACGGGGCCATGGGGACGATGTATTTTGCCGATATGAGTCTTGGGGTAGCTCTCGAACCGATGACAATACTCGGATTCGTTTTCTTCTTCTCCGGTCTTGCCTTCAAGATATCTCTTGTTCCGTTCCATATGTGGGCACCTGACGTGTATGAGGGCGGCCCTACCGCAACCACCGCCTATCTCTCTGTCGTGTCTAAAGCAGCAGCCGTTTTTGCACTTCTGCTCACCCTCCATCATGTTTTTGGCGGGATGGCCCATGTCTGGTATTATATGCTTTGGGTGCTGACCGTGGCGACGATAGTAATCGGCAATCTTTTTGCCGTGCGTCAGAAAGATATTAAGCGGTTCTTTGCATATTCGTCAATCTCCCAGGCCGGATACATAATGCTCGGAGTGTTGCATGGTACGGAAATGGGGCTCTCTGCCACGATATATTATATTTTCGTTTATCTATTTTCGAACCTTGCCGCTTTCGGCGTCATAGCATCGTTGGAGAACAGGTCCGGTCAGACCGATATCGCAGCCTATAACGGCCTATATAAAACCAATCCGAAGTTAGCGTTGGTTATGATGTTGGCCGTATTTTCCCTTGCGGGCATTCCGCCACTCGGGGGATTTTTCAGCAAGTTCTTCATCTTCGCCTCATCTGCCGCCGAAGGGGATTACGTGTTGGTGTTCATAGCGACTATCAATACCGTAATATCGCTCTATTACTATCTGCGGATAGTCAAGGCGATGTTCATAAACTCTCCCGGCGAGGATTCGGTTGGACCGTTCAAAACCGACGGATTCAATCGGGCGAGTCTTGTCATATGTGTCGCAGGCATTCTGTTTACGGGTATCTTGAGCGGATGCTACAGTTACATATCTGCGGTCGGTTTCGGACTGATCCAGTAAATGCAATAAGGGTTTAAAACTGCACATGTAATTAGATTTATGTTTGTCCGAATCGCAGTTCAACTGAAGGTTTAGGTCAGCATATAAATTAACGATTAAAGTAGTTCGTATTATGAAAATTGCAGTACCGACCAGGGATGGTCGCGTTGACGATCACTTTGGCCATTGCGAAAGTTATACGATATATACGACCGACGAGTCTGGTAATATCGTGAAAACCGAATCTCTGCCTTCGCCGCAGGGATGCGGATGTAAAAGCAATATCGCTTCCGTGTTGCAAGATATGGAGGTGACTGTCATGCTTGCAGGTAATATGGGTGCCGGTGCGTTGAATAAATTGGGCAACCACGGAATCAAAGTATACAGGGGATGCAGCGGAGATACTGTTTCCGTACTCAAAGCGTTTCTTGCCGGTAGTATCGTCGACTCTGGAGAATCCTGCAAGGCTCATACAGGAGCGCATCAGTGTCACGGCCATAATTAATCGATGGAGATATTTCTGTCGGTGTCGAAGCTTTGGAGTTTGTATTTTCTGCTTTCAGGATGCGATTGGCCAATAATAATTAGGGTATTATATCTACCGTTACGATAATGTATTCATTATGATAAGAATATCTGTAATATATCATTCCGTTACCGGAACGACCAAACGGATGGCTGAGGCGATCTGTAAAGGCGCCAGTTCCGTAAATGGGGTTGAGTGCATGGCTTTCCCGATAGAAAGTCCCGATGCGGAATACGTGAAGGAAAGCAAGTGCGTTATACTTGGCACCCCCGTATATTATGCAAGCATGTCGGGCACTGTGAAGATGTGGTTCGAAAAAACAAGAGGACAGTTCGGGCTTCAGGGAAAACTTGCAGGAGCTTTTGCTACGGCGGATTACATACATGGAGGAGGCGAGATTGCTATCCAAAGCATCCTTAGCCATATGATGGTCTCGGGTATGATGGCTTATTCCGGTGGAGGGGCATATGGGAAACCGGTTATTCATTTAGGTCCGGTAGGCATCAAAAGCGATATAGAAAGTTATGTTGAAACGTTCAGAATATACGGAGAACGTATGGCTATGAAAACCTTGGAACTGTTTGGGTAAACATAGACATGCGATCGATACCGATTTTTTAAAGGCAGGATTTGTTTCCTGCCTTTATTGTGTGGTTATGTGTCTATAATGGAGGTATTCCTGGAGTTGTTTTACCAATTTCACGGTATGGTGTTTCGATCTTGATCATGATAACTTTGCAAAAGAGAAACATATAGTACATTATAAAGTTTGGAATTATGATCGGGATATTTTACGGCAGTTCTTCAGGGAACACCGCTACGCTTGCGAAAACAATAGCCTCGAAACTGGGAGTCGCTCCTGAGAACGTGTTCGATGTGGGCAGATCATCGGCGGATATGGTGGCGGGTTACGATACCATTCTGTTAGGCTCTTCGACATGGGGTTTCGGCGAACTTCAGGATGATTGGTATGCTTTTGTCGAAAAACTCAAACTTGAAAATCTTGCAGGCAAACGGGTAGCTTTGTTCGGTTGCGGCGACAGCGATTCCTATCCGGATACTTTTTGCGATGCTGTCGGCATACTGCATGATGAACTTGAAGGCTCAGGTTGTGAATTTGTCGGTGCAATGGCTGCCGATGGTTATTCCGTCACTGGGTCGCGGGCATTTGCCGGTGGCAAAGTTCTCGGACTCATCGCAGATGATTCGGACCCCAATAAAACCGAAGGTCGAATGACTGCATGGATCGAAACATTAAAAAATTCATAGAATGGCTCCGGAAGATTACAGCCGCTTCGGAGAGATGAAAGCGGTAATGCACATGATTTACGAATTTAGGAAAGGAGTTCGGAACCTTGTGTTGTGTACGTTATGCCCGACTTGTGCGGAGATAGTCAAAGAACGGCTCGAGGGCCAGGGAATAGATTATCTTGTCCGGCAGGTGGGGGACAGAAAGGTGAACCTATTTTTCGGAGAGAAATGGTGTGTCGATGCGGTGTCGAGGTTCGTTGACAAACCGCTCAACCTGTTGACGCCGGAAGAGGATTTTATGCTCGGGACCATGCTCGGGTATGACATTGCCGGGCAGTCGCGCCGTTTCTGCGAGCGCAAGACGAGAACCAAATTCATGATAAATTAGTCCGTGTTATAGAAGCATCAGGCCGGTCTGTCGACAGACCGGCTTTTTTGTTCGAATACTCGTGGGGCACCATTTTTGTTCCGGCATGATGTTGTTGATAACTCTTTTGACCTAATGTGTGCAGGGGCGTTAACTTTTTGTATTTTTACGTCAAAATTGATATGTAATGCGCCGGAAAATAGAGGAACTGAGAGCAAAGCTTAACCAGTATAATTATCAATATTACGTGCTCAACGATCCGTCGGTCAGCGATTTCGAATACGACATGTTGATGCGTGAGTTGCAGGAACTCGAAAAGGAACATCCCGAATTCGCCGATCCCAACTCGCCTACGAACAGGGTGGGGAGCGATCTGACCACTGAGTTTGAGAACGTGGCGCACCGCTATCCCATGCTCTCGCTTGCCAATACATATTCGCTCGAGGAAGTGAAGGATTTTTGCGAGAGGGTAGAGAAAGAGGTCGGACCTGCCGAATACGTATGCGAGTTGAAATTCGACGGCACGGCCATAAGCCTGACTTACGAGCACGGTCGGCTGTTGCGGGCCGTAACGAGGGGCGACGGAGTTACTGGCGACGATGTCACGGCCAATGTACGCACAATAAGGTCCGTACCCTTGGTGCTGCGGGGAGACGACTATCCGGATTTTTTCGAAATAAGGGGCGAGATATTTATGCCCCACGCTTCGTTCGAACGTCTCAATGCAGAGCGGGAGTCGAACGGTGAACAGCTCTTCGCCAATCCGCGGAACGCAGCTGCCGGGACCTTGAAACTTCAGAATTCACGAGTGGTTGCAGAGCGCGGTTTGGATTGCTTCCTCTACTTTCTGGTCGGAGAGAACCTGCCTTTCGACAATCATTGGGACAATGTGAACAAGGCACGCGAGTGGGGCTTCAAGATCTCGGACCACATGAGGCTCTGTCGCAATATTGAGGATATAAACGATTATATCTCACGTGCGGACGTGCTCCGTCACTCCCTGCCGTACGACACCGACGGGGCTGTGATAAAGGTTAATGAATACATTCTGCAAAGACAGTTGGGCACGACGGCCAAATCGCCGAGATGGGCCGTGGCATATAAGTTCAAGGCAGAACAGGCACTGACAGAATTGCTGTCGGTAGATTACCAGGTGGGGCGTACGGGCGCGATTACGCCTGTCGCAAATCTCGATCCCGTACAGTTGGCCGGTACGACCGTGAAGCGCGCATCGCTGCATAACTCCGAACAAATAGCACTGTTGGATGTCAGAATAGGCGATATGGTCTATGTTGAGAAGGGCGGAGAAATAATCCCAAAGATAACCGGTGTGGAGTTGTCCAAACGTCGGCCCGACAGCCGACCCATAGCTTTCATCGACCGCTGCCCTGAGTGCGGCACCCCTCTCGTGAAATACGAAGGCGAGGCCCGTCACTATTGCCCGAACCAGAATCACTGCCCGCCGCAGATAGTGGGCCGTATCGTACACTTCATATCGCGCCGTGCCATGGATATCGACGGATTGGGAGAAGAAACCGTGGTTTTGCTCTATAACGAAGGCCTGGTTAAGGATGTGGCGGATCTTTACGACCTGCGCGCTGCGGATATTGCAGTACTGCCACGCCTCGGCGATAAATCGGCTGAGAATATAATGAACAGCATAGAGCGTTCAAAACAGGTACCTTTTCATAGAGTGTTGTACGGTATAGGAATACGTTTCGTCGGCGAAACGACAGCCAAGAATCTCGCCGCCCATTTCGGGAACATCGACGCCCTCATGTCGGCGACGCGAGAAGAGCTGGAACAGACCGAAGAGATAGGTGGCAAAATCGCCGACAGCATAATATCTTATTTTGCCAATGATGACAACATGCATATTGTCAACAGACTGCGTGAGGCTGGTCTGCAATTCGAGGAAGCCGAAACACAGTTGGAATCCGAGTCGTTGGCAGGAAAGAATATAGTCATCTCCGGAACTTTCGTAAGACACAGCCGCGACGAACTTAAAAAACTCATAGAACTGCATGGCGGTAAAAACCTTGCCGCGGTTTCCGGCAATGTCGATTACCTGCTGGCAGGCGACAATATGGGACCGGCGAAGCTGAAAAAAGCCGAAAAACTCGGAGTCGAAATTATCAGCGAGTCGCAGTTTGAGGCTATGATAGCCGGAAAGGAAGATGGTGGCGCTAAGACAGACGGTAGCCTCGGAGAAGGTTTGCAAATTATGCACGATGACATTGCCGGGGCAGATAATATTCCAACAAACAATGGCGTGATTGAAAAAAATTTAACTGCCACCGAAAATATGCCTGTCCAAGGTAGATTGTTCTGAAAAAAAAGATTAATTTTGTAGTTAGAATTTCAACAATCCGTATGAAAAATAACATTAAAGGAGTTGGGGTTGCCCTCGTGACGCCGTTCGATAAGAAAGGCAATGTCGATTTCGAGGCTCTCGATCGGCTCGTTGATCATGTGACCAAGGGTGGTGTAGATTATCTCGTAGTTCTTGGTACTACTGCCGAAACACCTACGCTTACCAATGCAGAAAAAGATGCCATAGCGGCCCGAATTATCGAACGTAATGCAGGTCGACTCCCTGTCGTGATCGGTGTTGGAGGAAACTGCACAGCCAATGTGGTTGAACAACTCCAAACATCGGACTTTACAGGCATAGATGCAATCCTGAGTGTAACGCCATATTACAACAAACCATCACAAGAGGGTTTGTTCCAGCATTATAAAGCTGTTGCCCAGGCTTCTCCGGTACCCGTGATACTCTATAACGTTCCGGGTCGAACAGGTGTGAATATGTCTGCTGAAACTACCCTCAGAATAGCCCGTGAAGTGAAAAATGTGCTCGGTATCAAGGAAGCTAACGGGAGCATCACACATATGGCAAAGTTGATTAAAGAGCGTCCGGAAGGTTTTCTTGTTATATCGGGTGACGACGGAATGACTCTTCCTTTGGCTTCGATTGGCGGCGACGGCGTCATATCTGTTCTCGCCAACGCATTCCCGGCCAACATGACCACTATGCTTGGTAAAACCATGAAGGGAGATACAAAAGGAGCTATCGAAGAATTCTCGCGATTGTCCGAACTGTGTCAGGCTATTTTCGAAGAAGGCAATCCGTCGGGAATCAAATCGGTTATGGGAATCAAAGGGATGATGGAAGATGCCGTAAGGCTTCCTTTGGTATGTTGCAGCCCCGGTTTGCAGTCCAAAATCAGGAGTATCATCGAACGTGAAAGATTGTAGATAATAAATCCCGGATCAATCCAGACATTTAATTATCCCGGCCAGACATAATGAAAGTCTGACCGGGATAATTTTGTTTAGTTTGTTGGCGAAACGGAATGAAGTCTTTTATTTGGAACATTTTGGAATAATATTGGCATATAATTCATATTACATCCAATTTTTATGTATTTTTAACGTTTGTATGGTAATTATGCGAATAAAAAAAAGTTACAGATATCTGCTGTCCTTTGCGGTGATTACACTTATGTGTTCCGTTTTCCATACGGCTTACGGACAAATGAACGTGCCCGACAACGACAAGATAGCCGCAACCATAGCCGATGCGACATCGCCTTATTATTATCCCGCTTTGATGTTGCGCTACCAGGCCGGTGATACAACCCTGACGGCACAGGACTACCATTATCTTTATTATGGTTATGCTTTTCAGGATAAGTACCAACCCCTCGAACCGATAATATGGACAGACGATATATATGCTGTTTTCGAACGAGGCGATACCCTCGACCGCGAAGGAGCAGTGGAAATCTTGAGCCTTGCGAAGAGAGTGATGGACCAGGACCCATTCAGTCCGAGTAATATCAATTACATGACCTATGCTTATGCCATCTTGGGCGATACGCTCAACGAAAGAATAAGTGCCGATAGATTCTCGAAGATAGCAGCTACGATAGAGGCATCGGGATCGGGACTTACCGAGAAATCGCCATGGCATGTGCTTTGGTTCAGCCATGCGGCCGATATTATGACCATAAGAGGTTACGAAGCCGTCAGACGGAATATCATATCACGCTCGGTTGAGTACGTCCGCGTAGCGCCCAACGATGACAATGTTAAGGGTTTCTATGTGGATTACAGCAGGTTGTATTGGAAACGCCCGGAAACCAAACCCGAAGTCAATTCGGGCAGTGGTTTCCTATTGAACGGTATAAAACTTAAAAAATGATGAAGAAAGGTTTACTTCGAATAGTCTCGTTACTATTTCTCACAGTTCTGCTTGTCGCTTGCAACGACAAAAAAGATAAACATGAATATTTTCCTCCGAGGGCCGATGACCGTGTATATTTTGTTTATATGGCTGCCGATAATAATCTCGGCCCATCGAGATATGGGTATTCCGAGGCTAACCTTCAGGATATAAAAAAGGCCGCAACTAAAAAGAATATCGGGGAGGGCCGCATTTATGTCTTTTACGATCCGGGAAATGGAGCCAATACGCAAATGCTCGAAATAAAAGCTGGTCCTGACGGTAACGGAACGATGATAGGATTGGAGGATTACGGAGAAAACCTCGATACTGGCGATCCGGGAACGCTAATGTTTGCGCTGGAACGAATGCTATATTATGCGCAGCAGTATGGCCAAAACACAGACAGCTATATACTCGATATGTGGTCTCATGGCGACGCTTGGGAACTGCACAACCGGACAACGGATGCAGATGCGGGCATATCGCTTATGTCGGTTGCCACGGACGGAGATTCATATCTCGAACTCGAAGAATTTGCCAATGCCATCGAGGAATTTTCAAATGAATCCGACATATCTTTCGATGCCGTCATTTTCGCACAATGCTATGGAGCCAGTATAGAGATGCTCTATCTGCTCAGAAATTCGACAGATATAGTTATCGGTTCTGCTCCCGAAATGCCGATGTACGGAATGCCTTACCATAAAGTGTTGCCTGCTATTTTTGCCCCGACTTTCGATTACGAAGGTGTCGTGGACGGATACTGTTCGTTTTATGATAATTATCCTTTAAATGATGAATATCAACAGGGCATAGTGTGGCGTAAATCGGGAACCCTTGCTGCATTCGATTGCAATGCCTTTACCGACGAGTTTGTAGCTACCATGCGTAACATTTATGCATCTGACGCATACAGAGAGGCTTTGGAAAACTTCAGTGCAGCAAGCCTGGCAAGCAGCGGGGGAGAAATGGGTGTGCAGACTTATAGTTGGACGACTCCTTACAAATATTTTGATGTCGGCGATTTCGTAAACAAGATAGAGGATTTGTCTCCCGATCTGCGTGCAGCATTCTGGGAAGGGATGAACGATATAGTGCTTTGCAAACGTACGGGTGGCAAAATATTTTATGACTATATGGTTATAGACCCCAACCGGTTTACCGGCATGAGCACCTATATTATGCTTGATACCGACAGGTATATAACCAAAAACTACCAGTATAAGAATACCGCTTGGTATAAGGCTGTTTACCTGTAAGATACACGTCGCGGTTTTATCGTAGTTTGATAACAAAAGGAGACCTCACAGGGTCTCCTTTTGTTTGATGGTTTTGTAGTTGTTTTTCAGTGGCGGACAGTCATGATTTCATGTTTGGGCATGCATGCTGACAGAGCCTTGTCGTTGATCGATCAATCAATACTTTCCGTAAGCATGGGCATAGTAGTCCTGATAGGCTCCGCTGGTGACATTGTCGAGCCATTCGTTGTTTCCGAGATACCATTTGACCGTCATACGGATACCCTCTTCGAATGTAACTTCGGGTTTCCAGCCCAGTTCATTGCGTATCTTGGTGGCATCGATAGCGTAACGCAAGTCGTGACCGGCGCGATCGGTCACAAAAGTGATGAGCTTCTCTGATTCGCCAGCCGGACGACCTAAACTTTCGTCTACGATCTTTACAAGCAGACGGACTATATCTATGTTACGCCATTCGTTTCCGCCGCCTATGTTGTATGTTTCGCCAGGTTGGCCCTGATGGAAAATTAGGTCGATAGCACGTGCATGATCCTCGACGAATAGCCAGTCGCGCACATTCTCTCCCTTACCGTATACAGGAAGCGGTCTCCCGTGCTTGATGTTGTTGATTATGAGCGGAATGAGCTTTTCCGGGAATTGGAATGGTCCATAGTTGTTCGAGCAGTTGGAGATTACTGTCGGGAGCCCGTAAGTATCATGAAAAGCGCGTACGAAGTGGTCCGATGATGCTTTGCTGGCAGAGTATGGACTGTGAGGGTCGTAACGTGTCTCCTCGGTGAAGGTCCCGCCGCCAAGAGGAAGCGATCCGTACACTTCGTCTGTCGATATATGGTAAAAAAGCCTGCCTTCGAAGTCGCCGTTCCAGGCTTTTCGGGCGGCTTCGAGGAGGGTCATGGTTCCGAGTATATTGGTTTTGGCGAATGCAAAAGGATCTTCGATGCTGCGGTCGACATGACTTTCGGCTGCGAGGTGTATGACACCGCCTATGTCGAAGTCGTGGAAAAGTCCTTCTATGAATTCACGGCCCATAATATCGCCTTTTACGAAGGCGTAATTGGCCGCACCTTCTATGTCTTTAAGGTTTTCGAGATTCCCGGCGTATGTGAGTTTGTCGAGGTTGATGATGTTGACATGCGGATATTTGCGCACAAATAGTCTTACTACGTGCGAACCTATGAATCCGGCCCCGCCGGTTATGAGTATTGATCTTTTCATTTGGTAAAGATACAATCAATTGTGACGATTAATTTTCATGGGGGGGGGAATTTTCCCGGTGTGTATGCCGATGCGCGAGGGTTGACATTGTTAAACTTTTATCTCACCCAGTTTGGCCAGGCATTCCGATAGCGACTCCTTCCAATCCGGTGTGACTACTCCCAGTGAACGTATCTTTGTGGTATCCAGTACACTGAACGATGGTCTGGATGCTGCCGTCAAATACGACGTATGGGGAACTGGAGTCGTTTCTATTGCAATACCGGCCTGTCTGAATATTTCGCATGCAAAACCGTACCAGTTTGTTACTCCTGAGTTGCAGAAATTAAAGATTTCGAATCCTTTGATGTCGGTTTCGATTAGTTTCATTATTGCTCGGGCGAGGTCGGTTGCGTAAGTCGGGCAGCCGTACTGGTCGTCGACAACATTGATGCTTGAGCGTTGCCTCGAAAGGTTGAGCATTGTTTTTACGAAATTGCCGCCGAACTCCGAGAAAAGCCATGATGTTCTTATCACGGCAGCGTCGCATCCGGTTATGCGTATTGCATTTTCGCCTTCGAGTTTGGTCTCGCCGTATACGTTTATGGGACCGGTAGGATCCGTCTCCATGTATGGCTCATTTCTGTTTTCGTCGCTGCCGAAAACATAGTCTGTGGAAATGTGTATCAATTTGATGCCGTGTGCGAGGGCTGCCTCGGCCAATACTTTAGATCCGGTTGCGTTGATATGCCGGGCTGTGTCCTTTTCGCTTTCCGCACGGTCCACCTGGGTGTATGCCGCACAGTTGACGAGCCAATCTATGTCGTAGGCCTGTATTTGGTTGTCGATAGCTGTCCGGTCGGTTATGTCGGTTTCGGGCATGTCTGTAAAGATGAAGCGGTATAGAGAGTATTCCCGGGCGATTTTATGAAGCGACCTGCCGAGTTGACCGTTCCCTCCTGTTACGAGTATGTTTTTCATCATGATTATTTTACAGGGTTGTACGAGAACAGCTGGGCTTCATTGAATTTCGATGCCTGTCTGTCCTTGGCCGATACGATCGCCTCATTGGCCGCGATGCCCCAGTCTATTCCGAGTTGCGGATCATCGAAAGCTATGCTGCCTTCGTGAGTAGGAGCGTAATAGTTGTTGCACTTGTATTGCAATACTGCCTGTTCGCTCAATACCGAGAATCCGTGTGCGAAACCTTCCGGGATATAGAGTTGGCGATGGTTGTCGCTTGACAGTTCGACAGCTACGTGTTTGCCGAAAGTGGGCGATCCCTTTCGTATATCTACCGCCACGTCCAGGACCCTGCCGACTACGACCCTTACGAGTTTTGCCTGTGCGAAAGGCGGCAACTGGTAGTGCAATCCTCTGATAACGCCGTGTTTGGATACCGATTGATTATCCTGTACGAATTCAATATTGTCTATCTGCTCGCAAAAATCCTTTGCCGTGAATGTGACCGAGAAATTGCCTCTTTCGTCGGGGAATACCTTCGGCTCGAGTATGAATACGCCTTTTATTTCTGTTTCGGTTATTTTCATTTCTGTAATTTTAACAGGTACTGACCGTAGCCGTTATTTTTCATGGGTTGGGCAAGGTTATGCATCTGTTCGCGATCGATCCATCCGTTGCGGAAGGCGATCTCCTCAAGGCAGGCGACCTTGAATCCCTGTCGTTTTTCGATAGCCTCGATAAACGAACCTGCTTCGCTGAGCGAGTCGTGCGTCCCGGTGTCGAGCCAGGCAAAGCCGCGGCTCAGAATCTGTAGGTACAGTTCATCGTCTTCTGCAAAACGTTGGTTGACACTCGTTATTTCGAGTTCTCCGCGTGCGGAGGGTTTGATGCTCTTGGCCACTTTCACGACCTTGTTGGGATAGAAATAGAGCCCTGTAACAGCGTATTCCGATTTTGGATTTTGAGGTTTTTCCTCGATGCTGAGTACCTTCATGTTCTCATCGTACTCGACAACGCCATAACGCTGCGGATCAGTTACCAGATAGCCGAATATCGTTGCCAGCGATTCTTTTTCGGCTCTTTCCACAGAGGTTTTAAGCATTTTGGTGAACCCTTGTCCGTAAAAGATATTGTCGCCGAGTACAAGGCACACGGAATCGTCGCCTATGAACTCTTCGCCTATAATGAACGCTTGTGCAAGTCCGTCGGGAGACGGTTGTTCGGCGTAGACAAATCGAACACCCAACTGGGTGCCGTCTCCAAGCAACTTGCGGAAAAGCGGCAGGTCGTCAGGCGTGGATATGATAAGTATCTCACGTATGCCGGCCAGCATAAGAATGGAAATGGGGTAATAGACCATCGGTTTGTCGTAAACCGGCAGTAATTGTTTCGATACTGCTCTGGTGAGCGGATAGAGCCGGGTGCCGCTGCCTCCGGCCAATACTATTCCTTTCATATATCGCCTTTTATTTAAAGTGCCTGCGAGGCTCTTGTCGGTTTATGCAGACGTTGATACTATTTCGCAAAACAATGCATTAGGTGGCTTCCGAAGCGATCGTTGCTATTCCGAACGTTTTTTGAGCAGTCTGAATGTGTCGGATGCGATGACCAACTCTTCGTCTGTCGATGCCACGACTACCTTGACTTTCGAGTCGGGCATAGAGAGTATTTTGTCTTGACCTTTGACGCCATGATTGGCAGCCTTGTCGAACTTGACTCCCATGAATTCGAGTCCTTCGCATACGGCTTCGCGCATCGGCCATTGGTTTTCTCCCACGCCGCCGGTGAAAACGATCAGATCGACGCCGCCCATCTGTGCAGCATATCCTCCGATAAATTTTTTGATCCGTTCGAAGTACATGTCGAGGATCAGGCGAGCGCGCTCGTTACCTTCGGCAGCCGCATTCTCTATGTCGCGCATATCGGAAGAGATGTCGGTGAATCCTTCGACCCCGCACTTTTTGTTGATGAACTCGTTCATGCGTTCGTATGTCCGGCCGCTTTTTTCGCCTATGTATATGAGTGCTCCAGGGTCTATTTCGCCGCAGCGTGTACCCATGATAAGGCCGTCGGCGGGAGTGAAGCCCATCGAGGTATCGTATGATTTCCCGTTTAGGATTGCGGTTATCGAGGCGCCGTTGCCGATGTGGCATGTAATCACTTTCGACTTCTCGAAGTCGAGTCCGGTCATTTCGCATCCTCTCATGCCAACGAAACGGTGGCTCGTCCCGTGGAATCCGTATTTGCGTACGCCGTAATCCGTGTAGTATTTGTATGGTATGGCGTATAGATAGTTGTAGGCCGGTATCGACTGGTGGAATGATGTGTCGAACGTAACGACCTGCGGTATGGTAGGCAGGATATGTTCGATGGCTTGTATTCCTTTCATATGTGCCGGATTATGCAGCGGTGCCAGTTCGAAACAGCTTTCGATCTTTTTCTTGACATCTGCGTTTACGATAGCGCTGTCGTTGAAGTATTCGCCTCCGTGCGCTACCCTGTGTCCTACAGCATTCAGTTCCGAAAGGTTCTCCAAAACTCCATGTACCGGATCGGTAAGGGCATCGAGTATGATATTGATACCGGCGGTGTGATCCGGGACCTCTTCTATCAATTCGAATGTGTCTTTCCCGGTGGGGCGGTGTTTGAGTACGCCTTCGTGCTGGCCTATGCGTTCTACGAGGCCTTTGGCGAGCAGCTTATGGCTGTTGGAGGTCATGTCTATGACCTGGTATTTGATAGATGAACTTCCGCAGTTCAATACGAGTATTGTCATGATTTTCGGAGTAAATATGAGGTTGGATTTATTGTTTGTCTTTTGCTGCAGCCTGGCATGCGGTTATGGCTACCAGGTCTACTATGTCTTCGACCGAGCATCCCCTTGAAAGGTCGTTGACGGGTGATGCCATACCTTGTAAAACGGGGCCTACCGCCTGTGCGTGCGCCATGCGCTGTACGAGTTTGTAGGCTATGTTGCCGACGTCGAGCGATGGGAAAACGAGTACGTTGGCTCGTCCGCCGATAGGGCTGCCTGGAGCCTTTTTGGCTGCTATGCCCGGAACGGTGGCCGAATCTGCCTGGAGTTCTCCGTCTATCATGAGGGTAGGGTCCATTGCTTTTGCGAGTTGGGTGGCTTCGACTACTTTGTCGACCATAGGATTCGAGGCCGAACCTTTCGTCGAGAAGCTGAGCATGGCTATTTTGGGTTCCATCTCTACGAGAGTCCTCGTGGTACGTCCCGTAACTACCGCTATCTCGGCGAGATCCTGTGCCGATGGATTGGGGTTTACTGCACAGTCGGCAAAGACCATCATGCCATTCATTCCGAACATGGTATCGGGTATGCGCATGATGAAGGCTCCGGAGATGACGCTGACGCCGGGAGCTGTCTTGACGTATTGAAGTGCCGGACGGAGAACGTCGCCGGTGGTATTTCCTGCACCTGCCACTTCGCCGTCGGCATCGCCGGCCTTGACCATTATGGCTCCCAGATACAGCGGGTTTTTAAGTTGTTCCGCTGCAACTTCGCGGGTAACGCCTTTGGTTCCGCGAAGTTTGACCATAAGGTCTATGTATTCCTCTTTTTTGGGGTTATTCTCCGGATCGATTATCGTAACCTTGCCTATGTTTTCAAGGTAGTATTCCGATGCCAAATGGTGTATTTCCTCTGGATTGCCGATAAGTATCACATTGGCAAGTCCTTGCTGCGTTATCGCATCGGCGGCTTTCAGTGTCCGCTCTTCTGTTCCTTCGGGCAGCACGATAGTCTTGTGATAACTGCGTGCGTTGTCCTTGATCCTTTGAATGAAATCCATGGTTTTTAATCTATATTAAAGTTTTACCTAACCAAAGTCCGAGTGCTACTGCCGTCACGCATATCACGATGCTCAGCAGGGCATATCCTGTCGCAATCAGCCATTGCGATGCTTTTAGCATGGCGAGTATCTCTGCCGAAAAGGTCGAGAATGTGGTGAACCCGCCGCAAAAACCGACAACTCCCAGGAATATGAGCCAGTTGTGTGAAGTTAGCGACATGAAAAAACCAATAAGCAGCGATCCTGTGAAATTGACTGTCATGGTGGATACGGGGAACGCTGTTGAAAGCGAGAGTGTTGCGATGCCGAGTGACACCAAGTAACGGCAAACACTGCCTGCGAATCCGCCGATACCGACCAGTAATATTTCTCTTATCATGCCGACTGCTTTGAAATCGGAGATAAAGGTATGGAAAAAAACGCCTCTTGTCAATGTTAGACATGACGAAAAAAACGATCTGGCGTAAAATGCCGCATGTCTTATATGCAATCTTCGTACTTATAGCCCACACCTTTGACAGTGACTATATGTTCGTCGCCGATTTTTTCCCTCAATTTGCGGATGTGTACGTCTATGGTCCGGTCGCCGACTATGACGTCGTTTCCCCATACCTGGGAGAATATTTCCTCGCGCGTGAAAACTTTATGTGGCTTTGAATATAGCAGTTCGAGAAGATTGAATTCTTTGCGTGGAAGAACGATCTCCTCTCCGTCCTTTATGACGATAAAACGCTCCCTATCCATCATTACCGATCTGTTAGGGTCGGGGGCGGGGGAATTGTCCGGTGAGGCTTGCTCGGCGCGTTTTAGTATGGCTTTTACCCTGCTGAGCAGCAGGTTCATGCGGATAGGCTTTGTGATATAATCGTCTGCTCCGGCTTCGAATCCTGCAATTTGAGAATAATCTTCTCCACGCGCAGACAGGAATGCTATGATGGTATTCTGCAGGTTGTCGTGTTTACGTATCTCGCGACAGGTTTCGATCCCGTCCATTTCGGGCATCATTACGTCCAATAGTATAAGGTGGGGGATGATCTCGAGTGCTTTTTCCACTCCGTCGCGTCCATTGGCTGCCGTGTAGACTTCGTAGCCTTCTTTGCGAAGGTTGTATCCGACGAATTCCAGTATATCCGGTTCGTCGTCCACTATCAGTACGCGGTAAGTCATAATTAAGTTCGGTTTTGTTTCAAGGCTCTAAAATAGCAAAATAAACCCATATTACCGCTATCGTCAATAAAAAAAACGGTAATTAGCCGGCCTCTTTTGTAGGGGAATTAATAAAAATACAATACATTTGTAACTTGCGAATGCTTTGTGGTAAAAGGATCTAAAAACTTAGCAAGATGTCTACCGAGAAAATGACTACTGACGCTCAGATGGAGCAAACCGGCGATGCCGGAAATATGGGTAACACCCAGAATAAGACTATGGAAACCGACCGGTTGGAAACGGCAAGTGCTGATGCACCGAATGTGGCGTTCGGCAACGCAGATATTGCCGATGGTACGGAAGAAGAGGTTGCGGGCGGTGAACAGGTAGATTTTTCGGATGAGGAAGCTCAACTGGCTGCCGATGCCCCCGAATTTAATCTCGAAGGTGACGAAGAACATGAGGAAGATGGAAGTGAAGTAAACCTTTCAGGAATGGGAAGGCAGCAATTGCTCGACCTTTTCGCAAAACTGCTCGCGGAGAAACCGATTCAGTCTCTGCGCAAAGATGTGGAAGCGATCAAGGTCGCCTTCTATAAGCAGCATCGGGCCGAAATGGAAATGCAGAAAAAGGCATTCATTGAATCGGGAGGTACGGCAGAAGATTTTGTGTCGGCCGACGATACTGCGGAACAGAGGTTTAAAGATATGTTCGCTGAATATCGTAAACGCCGTGACGAGTACATTTCGACATTAGAACGCTCGAAACAGGATAATCTGAAATTAAAACTTCAGATCATAGAAGAGCTCAAGGCCCTTATCGAAGGAGGCGAGACGCTCGATGTCACATTCAATCAGTTCCGGGAACTGCAGCAGCGCTGGCGCGATGCCGGTCCCGTGCCGCAGGAAAACGTCAAAGACATTTGGGAAACATACAACCACTATGTAGAGGTTTTCTATAATTATATCAAGATAAACAATGAACTGCGTGATCTCGATCTCAAACGTAACTACGAGGCCAAGATAGCTCTTTGTGAAGAAGCAGAAGCACTCATCCTCGAACCATCGATTGTAGCGGCGTTCCATAAACTACAAAAACTGCATGACCAGTGGCGCGAGACAGGGCCGGTGGCACGTGAATATAAGGAAATTCTGTGGGAACGCTTCAAAGAGGCAAGTTCCCGTATAAACAAACAACATCAAAATCATTTCGAGAGCATCAAGGAAGAGCAGAAACGCAACCTCGAAATGAAGGAGGAATTATGCGTGAAAGCCGAAGAATTGGCAGACGGGATGTGGTCGACACGCAAGGAGTGGAACAAGGCTTCGGACGGGATCATAGAGATACAGAAGGTCTGGAAGACAATAGGCTTTGCACCCAAAAAAGATAATACGAAAGTTTACGAAAGGTTCCGTAACGCCTGTGACAAGTTCTTCGAAAACAAGCGCGTTTTCTATCAGAACATTAAATCGGAGATGGAGCAGAACCTTCTTCTGAAAAATGAGATATGCGAGGCGGCCGAAGCGATAATGGACAGCGAGGAGTGGAAAAAGGCAACAGACGAACTCATAGCACTGCAAAAACGTTGGAAGGAGATTGGCCCGGTGTCACGCCGATATTCCGATGCTGTTTGGAAACGCTTCCGTGCAGCCTGTGACAGGTTCTTCGAACGTAAATCACAGCATTTCTCGAGTCAAGACAACGAGTACGATGAGAACCTCGCAAAAAAACGTGCCCTTCTGGCAGAAATATCCGAAGCCGATATTCAAACAGGTGGGTTCGATATGATTAAGGATTTTCAGCGTCGTTGGAGTGAGATAGGTTTCGTCCCGATAAAACAAAAAGATGCCATCCAAAAAGAGTACAAGGAAGCTATGGACAAGGCATTCTCTATTCTGAGGGCGAGCGGCCAGGCAAATCAGATGAATCGCTTCAAAAGCAAACTCGAAGGAATGAAAGGTGAAGGTCGCTTGAAAGGCGAACGTGATCGTCTGTATAATAAAGTAAAGCAACTCGAATCTGAAATTGCTTTGCTCGAGAACAATATCGGATTTTTTGCAAATTCCAAAAATGCGGAATCGATGATTGCTGATGTGCGCCGAAAAATAGAAAAGGCCAAGCAGGAACGCGAAACCGCGATCGAAAAGATCAAAATTATTGACAGTCAAGAGTAAAATGCATTATATTTATGTCTGCTAACAAACTTAAATCCCCGAAGTATATTTTCGTTACGGGAGGGGTAGCCTCTTCTTTGGGTAAAGGTATCATCTCGGCTTCGCTGGCCAAACTGCTCCAGGCACGCGGTTATTCGGTTGCAATTCAAAAGCTCGACCCATACATTAATGTCGACCCCGGAACGCTCAACCCATACGAGCATGGTGAGTGCTATGTGACAGAAGACGGTGCAGAAACCGACCTCGACCTCGGACATTACGAACGTTTCACATCGATACCGACGTCGAAAGCCAATAATGTTACGACCGGGAGAATATATCAAAGCGTTATCAATAAGGAAAGGCGCGGGGAGTTCCTCGGCAAGACGGTGCAGGTCGTCCCGCATATCACCGACGAAATAAAACGCCGCATCAAGTTGCTCGGTACCAAGAAGATATATGACGTCATTATAACCGAAATCGGAGGTACGGTCGGAGATATAGAGTCGCTTCCGTTCATAGAATCAGTCAGGCAGCTTCGCTATGAGCTCGGTTATCAGAATACGGCGATAGTCCATTTGACGTTGATCCCATACCTTTCTGCTTCAGGTGAGCTGAAAACCAAACCTACACAGCACTCGGTCAAAACAATGCTTGAAAACGGTTTGCAACCCGACCTGTTGGTGCTTCGCACTGAAAAACATCTTTCCAACGACCTGCGTAGAAAGGTAGCGCTTTTCTGTAATGTCGATCCTGATGCTGTGGCTGAATCTATCGATGTGTCAACCATTTACGAGGTTCCACTTAAACTTCATGCGCAGAAGTTCGATGAAGTAGTGCTTAAGAAACTCGGCCTGCCTATAGACGGAGAACCTAATATGGTAAAATGGACGGAGTTCGTTGAAAAAGTCAAAAATCCGAAAGATAAGATACATATCGCATTGGTCGGTAAATACACCGAATTGCCCGACGCATATAAGAGCATAGTTGAATCATTTATTCATGCAGGTGCTGTTAATAATGTGAAAGTCAAGCTACAGTATGTAAATTCTGAAAAAATAACAAAGGACAACGTTGCGGCGCAACTCAAAGATATGTGCGGCGTGTTGGTCGCTCCCGGATTTGGACATAGAGGAATCGAAGGTAAAATAGAGGCGGTGAAATATGCCCGGGAGAATAAAATTCCATTCTTCGGTATTTGCCTCGGAATGCAGTGTTGCGTAATAGAATATGCTCGTAACGTGCTCGGTCTTACCGATGCTAATTCTACGGAAATGGGAAGTACGGAACATCCTGTCATTGACCTCATGGAGGAACAAAAAGGCGTTACTGAAAAAGGCGGTACAATGAGACTTGGTGCTTACCCGTGTCAGTTGTCAAAAGAATCGAAGGCCTATAAGGCTTACGGAAAGGAGCTTATCGAAGAACGTCATCGTCACAGGTATGAGTTCAACAACAATTATCTCAAGGATTTCGAACAGGCCGGCATGATACCTGTGGGGGTAAATCCAGATACCAATCTTGTAGAGGTTGTCGAAATAGAGGACCATCCGTGGTTTGTCGGAGTTCAGTACCATCCGGAATACAAAAGTACGGTTATGAATCCACATCCGCTTTTCGTGGCATTCGTAGATGCGGCAAAGAAATACTGCAAGATGAAGTAATAGATTAGATGAAGTTTGTAAATAATTAAAATGGATAAAAATACAGTAGTAGGGCTGATTGTAATTGCAGCCATGTTGTTCGGGTTTTCATGGTACAGTTCCAATCAGAGCAAGAAATTTGCGGAAGAGAAACGTATTCAAGATTCTATAGCCTATGTAAAGGCTTTGGAAAGCGGAGAACCGGAGATTATAAGGTCGGCCGAAGAAGACAGCCTGTCCCAACAGGCGCAAACTCAAAAGCAGGACTCTCTGCTGGTGCAACAGTTCGGAAAATCTTTGGTCGCAGCTCGCAGCGGTCAGGAACACACTTATAAGGTAGAAAACGATTTCTTTATTATAACATTCTCTAATAAAGGAGGTAAGGTTGTCGGAGTTGAATTAAAGGATTATAAGAACTATTCCAAATTCTCTAAAGGGAACGTACAGTTATATGCACCTAACTCTGCACGCTTCAATCTTGAGTTTTTCATAAACCACGGGCTTGGAACCGTGCGTATAAATACTGAGGATTATTATTTTACAACCGACTCCCCAGAAAGCATAACCTTCAACGACACGGAGACTCAGCAGCATGTTTCAATGAAACTGCATGTGGATTCAACTTCGTACATGGAGTATCTCTATACTATTCACAAGGATAATTACATGATCGACTTCGATGTACGATTTGTCAATATGGAACAGATTCTGTCGAATCAATCGGATGTCGTCTTCTCATGGTCGAGTATCGCGCCTCAGCACGAAAAAGGCTTCAAGAACGAAAACAACGCAACCACTATAAGTTACAAGTATCCGGGCGACAAATCGGTGGAAAACATCGGTATCTCGGAAGGCTCGAAACAGGAGGTTGTGAACAGCCAGGTTCAGTGGATCGCGTTCAAACAGCAATTCTTCTCGTCGATATTCATTGCTGAAAACAATTTCCAGAATGTCGATCTACAGTTCGATACATACGCACCGGACAACGTAAATATCAAAAAATTCAACGCATCGCTCACTTCCGATTTCGACAGAAACACTCCCGAGTATAATTTCCATTTTTACTACGGGCCCAATAAGTATGCGATATTAAAGAAGTACGACATCAGTACGCAACGACTCATACCGTTAGGCGGGAATATCATAGGTATAGTGAACCGCGCGTTGGTGATTCCGGTGTTCGACTGGCTCGAAAAGACCGGAATGAATTACGGGCTGATAATTCTTATACTGACGTTTATCATCAAGATAATCATCTTCCCGCTGACATATAAGTCCTATCTTTCGACAGCCAAAATGAGGCTGATCAAGCCCGAAATGGACGCTCTTACGGCCAAATATCCCAAACAGGAAGACGCTATGAAGCGTCAGCAGGCAATGATGGCATTGTATAAACAGGCCGGAGTTAATCCTATGGGTGGATGCCTTCCGCTGCTCATACAGTTCCCGATATTGATCGCGATGTTCCGCTTCTTCCCGGCCTCTATCGAGCTTCGCGGTCAGCCGTTCCTCTGGGCCGACGACCTTTCATCGTATGACAGCATTCTGCAACTGCCGTTCAACATACCTTTCTATGGCGATCACGTCAGTCTGTTTACGCTCCTGATGGCGGTGTCCATGCACATCTCGGCAAGGATAAACTATGCCGTTCAGCCCGATACATCCGGCCAGCCTGGTATGGGCATGATGAAAGGCATGATGCTGTGGGTAATGCCGATCATGCTTTTGGCCATATTCAACAACTATTCCAGCGGTCTGAGCTATTATTATCTGCTTTCGAACATGATTACGATGGGGCAGACCTTCGGTTTCCGTTACATCGTGAACGATGAGAAACTTCATGCCCGCATGAAACAGAATGCGGCTAAAAAGAGCGCAAAGCCCAAGAAAAAATCTAAATGGCAGCAGCGCTATGAGGAGATGATAAGGGAGCAGCAACGTCAGGCTCAGAACTCCAGAAAAAGATAAGATTCAGTTTATGGATATTGCAAACCGGCACCTGTCATAAAATAGGTGCCGGTTTGTTGTGTTATAGGCGAATGTTAAAATATGCCCGGAGTTTGACTCAAAACGTGACAAAGCATAATAGTGGCATCGGGGTATTTTCATCTTCCCGACAGAAAACATGTGTGCAGATGCAATGAAAAGAGGCAGGGTACATTTTGTGGATAATCCACCTGCGCATAATGAGTCATTGCCGTTGGTCCGTAGCATGGTGCGATACAGATATTGAGATGCTCTCTCGGATAATCAGAGCACGCCCATTTCTACCATTTTGATTATCTCCTCGATCAACTGGTCGTCGCCATCCTTGTCGTAGCGGTCCTTCAGATTCATGCCGAAGATGCGTCCGATGCCTTGGTATATCCCGGCTCTGAACCCGCCTCTCAGTTCTTTAACGATGGAATAACCCGTGCGATCTGTCTGTCTGTCGAGGAGTTTGATGAGTATCTTGCCTTGCGAAAAAGTCATCTCCTTGATAACGGGAGTATATTCGGCCAGAAGTTGTTTCTCCATCTGCCGGATGTATGCCCGTTGATCGCGATTGGTGTCCATGCTGTCGATCTTCTCTTCGATTTGGGCAAGCAGACGTTCAGCTTCTTTGGCAATAGGATAAACTTTCTTGACGTTGTAGACGGTCTTGTAATAACGGTTCATATCCTTGGTCTGGCTGTAACAGCGGACTGCAGGCATTCGGAATGTGTAGATTATTTCGCCGTTTTCGATAGCGGCGCTTGCCCGGCTGAAAGCCACGGGTTTTCCATTCGATTCGTTTTTTTGTGCGGTCGTCTCAGAGTCGTCCTGAATTTCATACACCTCTCCTTTACTCTGAGCCGATGCGATATGGATCGAGAGCACAAATAGAGCGAATATTGACAGACAAAGGCGCATGGAACAAAAATAGCAAAAAAACGAAGTCAGAACATTTTTGGCTTTAAATATGTTTCAGGAGTACGAAGGTTTCTCGTGTCTCTGTAAATAAAACGTATGGTTATGTTGGCTTATTACTTCCATCAGATCCGGATTTTTTGCTTATTTTTGCGTGGTCATTAACACGCGAACAGTTAAACGGAATTGATATGCAATACAGTGTTGAAATTATTAAGGACATTCATTGGTTGGGTATAAACGACCGCTGCAAACACCTTTTCGAAAACATATGGCCTCTTCCGAACGGGGTGTCGTATAATTCTTATCTGATATGCGATGAAAAGTCGGTGTTGATGGATACCATAGAGCATGGAACCGACAGCTCCTATCTCGAACGAATCAGGTCCATTTTAGGCGGACGTTCGCTCGACTATTTAGTCGTAAATCATATGGAGCCCGACCATTCAGGCGAGATAGAAACCATTGTTATGGCCTATCCTGACATAAAAATAATCGGTAACTCCAAAACATTCCAGATACTCAAATCTTATTTCCGTGGACTCGAGAACAACCTTATGGAGGTCAAGGACGGCGATACGTTAGATCTTGGCAATCACAGGCTGAGGTTTTTCATGACGCCTTGGGTGCATTGGCCCGAAACGATGATGACATATGAAGAGACCCAGAAAGTGCTCTTCTCGGCCGATGCCTTCGGTACTTTCGGTACGCTCGATGGCGGTGTGCTCGACAAGGATCTGAAATTCGAGTATTACGAAGACGAGATGCGCCGCTACTATTCCAATATCGTGGGAAAGTACAGCGGAATGGTGCAGAAAGCATTGGCAAAACTTGCCGGTGTCGAATGTGCCGCAATATGTTCGCTGCACGGTCCCGTATGGCAGGAGAATGCGTCCAGGGTCGTGTCGCTATACGACAAATGGAGCAGGTTCGAAGCCGATGATGCGGTCGTTGTCATTTATGCCTCGATGTACGGGAATACTGCCCGCATGGCCGATTACATGGCCAATGTAGTCTCCCGTAACGGTGTGAAGGATATACGTGTGTATGATGTTTCCAAGACACATATTTCTTATCTCATCAGCGAAATATGGCGTTGCAAAGGAGTTATACTCGGAAGTTGTTCGTACAATACCGGAATGTTCCCGTTGATGCAGCACCTCTGCGACGAGATGATACGCTACGGATTGAAGAACAGGCTGCTCGGTTTGTTCGGTACCGGAAGCTGGGTTGGCGGCGGAGTCCGTACGCTGAAGGTATTTGCGGAAAACTGCGGCTGGGAGCAGGTCGCAGAACCGGCAGAGATTATCGGTCGTCCGGATGAGTCTAATTATGCCGTTTGCGATCCGCTGGGAAAAGCTATGGCCGAGCGGATACTCAATCGGTAAAACGACATGATTGTCGGAGTGTATGTTAGAATGAACGTATGCGGGTATGACGGGCTCTGTTGTCAGTGCCAGGTGATATAAACTGATTATAGAAAAGAAATATGGAGAAAGGATTGAAATATTCGGTAAGTACACGAGTTGACAATACAAATACCGCTGTGGCTTTGGGATCGGGGAGTCTCGATGTTTTTGCGACTCCGGCTATGGTGGCTCTTATGGAGAACGCTGCGCTCGAGGCCGTTGCAAAGAGTTTGCCCGAAGGGTCGACAACTGTGGGAACACTCGTCAACGTCGCACACACACGTGCAACCGGAATGGGGGATATAGTTACTGCCGAGGCAGTTCTTGAAGAGGTGGATGGCCGCAGGCTGATTTTCAGCGTTACGGCCTCGGATTCAAAAGGCCAGATAGGAAAGGGTATGCATGAACGTTTTATCGTAGATTGCGAACGCTTCTTGTCTAAATTGTAATTTAGATATATTTTCAATGATATGTGGCAGCTATCAAAGACTGCCACATATGTTGTATGTCAATGACCTTCGCATAAACTGAATAGGGTCCTCAGCCGGTCGGATATTTCCTGTAAATGATATCGCGAGTATTGATTATGCCAGATGTTATACTAACTTTGTATTCGGACTCTAACCTTGTTATATGAACAAATTAAAAACTTTCTGTATAGCCCTGGCTGCATCCATTGCATGCGGAGCCTCAGCCCAGGAGCTTTATACTATAGACGTCTATGATGACAATGCGACAAATCTGAAGGTCAGAAAACCTTACGGATTCCGACTCGATGTAGGCGGCGGAGTTTCCAGACTCATAAACAATTTCGATAACTCCCGGATCATACTTAATAAAACGGGTTGGCAATTTAACGTTGCACCGACTTATGCCTTTCGGACAGAGGATCAGGCACTTGGGCTGGACATCATCATGAAAAGGCATAACTTCGAGAATACGTTCTTGATGGATAAGATAGATGTGGATATTTTCTATATAGGTCCCAAATATACATGGGAGTTTTCCAAATTTGAGAAAGGGTCGGTGTACCTCGATGTCGGCGTCTATTGGAGCAGGGTTAGGGAACATGCAAGACATATAGTCCTGGACAATAAGTTCGATCATGTTTTGGGTGCATCCGTTTCGCTTGGCTATGCACTGAAGTTGGCGAATTGGTCGAGGATGTTCGTAAGACTTTCGTTCATGTACTCTTCTTATGACAGTACTGGCGGCATGTACATTGAACGCGATATTTCGGGATTCACTCTCTCCTCCGGTTTCTGGCTGTTTAAGTAAGATATCAAGGCTGTCACCCGCATGGAATCGGCATAGCGTATGTCACAGTTTGTCCGATTTACGGGGCTTTAAGAGCTTTTAAAACGACACAGACCGCTCATTTGAAGCGGTCTGTGTCGTTTTAAAATGAATCTGTTGCGATGAAATTATGGCGCAAGATTATTTGTCATGTCTGACTGCATGCGCACTTAATTTTTATTCCCCTTTACTGGCTATCTCCTTGCTGTGCTCGATTGCTTGCAGTGCGAGGAAAGTTTCGCCCAACTCGATCAGGTTGTCACGTTCGGTTTCGAACATATCCTGGTGGTTTTCTTCTACGGCAACAAGATCTTCGAACATTTTCTTTGTTGCCGCATCGCCGAGTTGTGCAGCTTCTTTTGCAAATGCATTATAATCTTCAACCGTTTGCCTTTCGAGTTCGGCGGCATAAACCAGCATCTCCTTTACGTCATGTATCTGTTTAACGGCTTTGGACATCCTCACCACAGGGTCGCCCTTGAGGAACATTATGCGTTCGGCAAGAGTTTCCACATGACGCATTTCTACGATCGATATACGGTGAAAGTAGTCGGCCAGAGGTTTGTATCCGGCGTCTTCGAGGCGGAAATGAAAATACATGTACTGATGGAGTGCGGTAAGCTCTTCGGCAATTGCTTTATTCAGCAATTCGCAACTTTTTTCATTGTAGTCAGCCATAATCGTATAGTTAAGTTGATAATGTTTGGTTGCATCTTTTTAAAAAGATGCAATTTTCCTGCCAGAATGTGTTATTGATTGAAGTCTTCGATCTTTATAATGCCGGAACGGTTTAGGATCAGTCGGAACCGTTTGTATTCTTTTTGTCCCTCCGATTTTATTTGCATTATCATATTCAGATAATAGACCTTGTCGCCTTGGATTAGGCCTATTTTCCCGTTTTCGTCTATTGTGTATATGGGAACCTGTGGATTGTCCATTTTCTGTATGAAACTTGTCAGGTGGAGTCGGCAGATATCGTTTACTCCTACCAATGAGTATTTATCCTGACTTTTCAGTGCATTGGCGTCGATACGCACCATTTTGCGATAGAGGATTATCTTTTCGTCATTGATGCTGTTTTCCGACTTCAGAAGTGGAGTCCGGCTTCGAAGTTCCATGACCTCGTGAGGGACTTTATCTTCGGTTATGAAATCGAATCCCTCCTTGATCCATCCTATTTGTGTCCCTTTAATAGCGATAGTGGTTTTGTTGTCAAAATATTTGTCTTTCAGACGGTGGGCGAAATAATAGCGCATCGTCTCCTTGATGCGGTCTTTGAACATATAGCTGATGACGAGCGCGAAAAAGAACGGGGTGGTTATATTGCCATATCTGAGCTGACCCCAGAAAGCTATGGCTGTGGCGAATATCATGGCGATGCCTGCGGCGAGACTGTAATATATTTGCTTCACGAGCACACCGTCAACTTTTTGTTTGGCTTGCAGAAACAGGTCGCTCTCGATATATTTCTTCAGGACGCCGTTGCGGAATATGACTTCGCGGTTGTTGGTCGGGCTGTCGGGGTCTACCACAGGGTATCCTGCCTTACGGGCGTAGGCGGTTTCGTCGACTGCCAGCTTTACCAAACGTTCGGTTATCTCTTCATATTTCTTGCCGGGCCGTTTTTCGATGTCCTTTATCAGTCTGAAGGTATGTCGCAATATCATACTGGAAAGGAATTCGTCTCCGAAAAGATAGTAGTTCATCTCTTCGGTTCCTATTGTAGGCACATTTATTATCTGGCGCAGATTGCGGTAGGCCTCTTTTATTTTGCCTACCTGTGTCATGTATTCGTCACACAGATATTCCACATCTCCAGTGATTGGGGTGTTTTCGATGTGTTCGCTTTGTGCGCGCAGTGAACTTTTGAATATGGCCATGAACATTTTGATCTGATATTCATAGTCGGCAGTATCTGTTTGCACTGCTGGTGAGGCGAGGTTGAGAAATGCCTGCCTGATATTATTGAGCGGAATGGCCTGCCCGTCGACGATCTCGCGCAAGAGAAAGATGGGTGTGATGAGTCGCACGTTTGATTTTACGTCGCGATAAAAATGTGTCTTGCTGTAGGTATCGGCATTGATGTCGAGGCTGTTGGGAACGAACAACCAAGTATTGACTGCGAAATCATTGATGACGGTTTTGCTTTGGACTGCAAAACCGATCTTCATCTCGACAGAGAACTTGTCGTGTATTTTTACGATTAATTCGACCATATCATTACAAATCTCGTTAAAATTATTGTGATTTGCTATATGTTGTGTGGGGAGCACTCTATTTTTAGAGTGGTTTTTATCGTTTTACGATAGCTGTGCTGATATGGATAAAAAAGTAGGGAAGTCGTTCGGGACTTCCCTATGTAAATAATATTGGCGAATATTACTTGGTGATATGTATGTCCATCTGTGGAAATGGGAAGTTTATACCTTTTTCCGGAAGGACCTTGTACAGGCGTGCATTTATGTCGAAATATACGTCCCAGAAATCGGCACTGTTCACCCATACCCTGATCACAATGTTTACCGAACTGTCGGCCAGTTGCTTGATCTCGATAGTATAATCGGGCTGGCGAAGTATCCTCGGGTCTTTGTCGAGAATCTCGCGGATGACTTTCTGTGCAATATCGAAATCGTCGCCGTAGTTTATGCCGACAACCCATTCCACGCGTCGTGTTTCCTGTGCCGATGTATTCATGATGATGCCGGTGGATACCGGGCCGTTGGGGAGAATGATGGTTCGGTTGTCCATCGTGGTAAGTATGGTATTGAACAGTTGGATTGATTTTACGGTACCTTCCTGTCCTTGTGCCGATATATAATCCCCGATTCTGTAAGGTTTCAGCAATAGTATCATAACTCCGCCTGCGAAGTTTTGAAGGGTGCCGCTCAGAGCCATGCCTATGGCAAAACCTGCTGCCGCCAGGATAGCCACGAACGATGTGATTTTCAGACCCAGAATACTTATAACAGTCAAGAACAAGGCGATGTATAGTACGACCTTCAACAGACTCAAAACGAAGATGGATACGGATGTGTCTACTTTGCGTTTTTCGAACATTCGCTGTATGGTCTTCAGGAATTTCCGTATCAGCCATCTGCCGATAAAGAACACCGCAATCGCTGTGACGAATAAAATTACCCAGTGAAGTGTTTTGCCTCCGAGTTGTTGTAGTGCCATGGTAGGATCGTTGAACAGTAAATTGAACCATTCGCCAACATTGTCTGCCAGTTTCTCGAAATGCGCTTCCATCTCTTTGGTGATCTCCTCTTGGCTTGCTTGTAAGAATAGCATGATTATATGTTTTATGGTTTGTTTTTTGTATTGGGACCTTTAGAAGGTATACAAAAATAAGACAATACTTTGAGCATGTGCTACAAAACTGTTGTGTGATGGTAAATTTATTTAATGTATGCTATCTTTGTTGTAAATCTTGGTGATTGATATGAGAAAGAAACTATTGATCCTGCTAACCTCGGCATGTTGTCTTCCTGTTTGGGCACAACAAGACGGCATTGCCATAACTATTGATCAGGCCATAGAAATGGCGCTTTCACATAACGAGGCGATCAAAGCGCACGAGTATGAACAGAAAGTTGCGGAATATGACAGAAAGGCAGCTTCCGGACTTCGCTTGCCGAGCGTGTCGCTTTCGGGAGCGTATGTCTACATGGGCGACAATATAGGGGTAGATCTGAACGGCATCAAGCAGCCTATAAGAAACGGCATGGAGATTATCGGAAATATGGGGATCCAGATTCCGCCAGCTATAGGTCAGATTGCCAATTCCGCTTTGGCCAGGAATTGGGAACTCACGATTCAGGAACGTCAATTCGCAACTTTCGGTGCAAACGCGACTTTGCCAATATTTATGGGTGGCAAGGTTAACGTTGCCAACAAGGCCGCCAAGATAACGGAGCAGACAACAACCGTCCAGGGCGAAGTTGTCAGGAACGAATTGGTTTCGGAACTTGTCGAACGTTATTACGGCCTCCTGGTCGCTCGACAGGCACGGGATGTAAGGCAGATGGTCGTGGATGCCGTGAAGGTGCATCTCGATGATGCCCGTAAACTCGAGGCTACTGGGATCATAGCCCGAGGAGAACGTCTCTTTGTCGAGGTAAAGATGACGGAAGCCGAACGAGACCTCAAAGGTGCCGATATACAGGTACGTACGATTGCTGCCGCGCTCGGCAATACTCTGAACGATACGGAGAATTATCTGCCTGTTTCGACTCTGTTTGTTTTCAGCGATATAGCACCATTGGAATATTTCCAGGACATGGCCGAACGTAACAATCCCTTGTTGCGTCAGGCTGATCTGCAATATGAACTGGCGGAGCAGGGCGTTTCGCTCGAACGTTCCAATCTTTTGCCTCAGGTAGCGGCCATGGCACATTACCGTTTGGCTGATTATCAGGTGTCCGAGGCTATTCCGCAATGGATGGTCGGCGCTGGCGTGACATTCAATCTCTTCGATGGACTTCAGAAAGAAAATAAGTTCAGCGCTTCAAAGCAAACACTCAAACGTGTGGAAACGCTCCGCTCAAAAGCCTCGAAGGATATAGGAGTTCTCGTCGAAAAGATATATAACGAAATGGCCGATCTGCGCGAGAGGGTATTGTCGGCTGACAAGGCTCTGGAGTTTGCGAAGGAATATCTCCGTATTCAGAACTCCTCATTCCGCGAGGGTCTTACGACTGCCTCGAGCCTTCTCGATGCGGAACTCGAACTTGCGTCGATAAGAATAGAGCGTCTTAATTCGGCTTATCTGTACGATCTGGCTTTTGCCCGTCTTCTTGAGGCATGCGGCGAGAGCGAAAGATTCGTGGAGTATGCCCAGGGTTCCGATTCGGTGCCGGTAACATTCGAGGAATAATTAAAACCAATCTATATCATGAAAAAGAGTAACGTTTTCGGTATAATAGCCGCTGTTCTGGTAGCGGTTATAGCCATTGTGCTCGTCAGTTATTTCTTTATCGGAGATCCGCCGACTTTGCTTCAGGGCGAGGCGGATGCAAAGAATTTCAAGGCATCGTCCAAGATCCCGGGACGTATAGAACTTATGGCTGTGAAAGAGGGGCAAAATGTTAAGAAAGGAGATTTGCTTTACCAGCTCAGTACGCCCGAGATCGACGCAAAAATGCGTCAGGCCAAGGCACTCGAGGCTGCCGCCATGTCTCAGGAGGCGAAAGCCCTAAATGGAGCTCGACTGGAAGAGGTAAATGCAGCCCGCGAAATGTGGATGGCTGCCCAGGCTCAGGCGTCATTGGCCGATAAGAGCTATCAGCGCGTAAAAACACTTTATGAAGAGGGTGTCCTCCCTGCACAGAAATACGATGAGGCAGAGGCTTTGCGGAAAGCTGCCCAGGCTCAGGCCGCTGCTGCCAAATCTACCTACGATATGGCCCTCAAAGGTGCACGCTCCGAGGATAAGGCCGGAGCCGAAGCTTTGGTCGCTCAGGCAGCGGCCGCCGTTTCCGAAGTGCAGATAGCAGCCGATGACGCTCGAGTGTACGCTCCGTTCGACGGTGAAGTCGCTACCATAATAGCCGAAGAGGGTGAACTCGTGGGGCAGGGATATCCGGTTGTGACACTCTACGACATGAATGATATATGGGTCACGTATAATATCAAGGAAAATCTGATGCCCAAAATCAAAACAGGCATGAAGTTCACCGCTTATGTGCCGGCTCTTGGCAAGGATGTTGAATTCGTGGTCGATTACATCTCAGCTCAGGCCGATTTTGCAACATGGTCTGCTACCCGGACCCAGGGCAGTTTCGACATACGCACGTTCGCGGTGCGCACACGTCCGACCAAACCGGAAGATGGACTTCGCCCGGGAATGACTGCAATTATGAATTGGGACGAGTTGTAGTGCAGATTTACAGTTTCTATTTTTTTGTCCAAAATAGGCAAGCCGGAATCACCAATGGCATTTTTCAGAAATACGGCAAAAGTATTGCGTAGGGAACTGGGACGGATAGTGAAAAATCCAATCTATCCGATCCTTATGGTTATCCTGCCTGTGGTGGCATTCGCTTTCTTTTCGGAGATATTTTCCGTTGGAGTGCCTCGCGAGTTCAAGGTGGCCGTGCTCGACATGGATAATACCGATCTCTCCCGTACGCTCGTAAGTATGATGGATGCTACCCCTTCCGTCGATATTGCATACGGAATCACCGACATGATCGAAGGGGAGGAGATGGTCAAACGTGGAGAAGTTGTCGGGGTGGTATATATTCCGGAGAATTTTGAGAAAGACATACTCAGCAATGCACAAACTACTGTAGCCACATATATTAGCGGACTCAATATCACTGCGAATGGATTGGTTCACAAGGATATACAGACGGTTGTGACTACCTTTGCCGGAGGAATACAGCTCCAGAAACTCATGAAACAGGGTATGACTGAGCGGCAGGCTAAGGCAAATATTACACCCATCTATTTCGAAAAGCACCAGTTGTTTAATCCATATACGAACTACGGCTATTATCTGTTGCCGAGTTTTCTGCCGATGATGCTTATGGTGTTTACGCTGATGCTTGCGACCTTCGCAATAGGCACCGAATTGAAAAACCGCACCGCTGCAGAATGGATGGCTGCCGCAGATAACGGAATATGGGCGGCCATTATCGGTAAAATGCTGCCATATACGACCATGATGTTCATACTCAGCCTTTTTATGAATGTGGTGATGCATAAATGGGTAGGAGTGCCTATGGCCGGCAGCGGCGGAGTAATGACAATTGCGGGTTTCCTTTTCATTCTGGCCTACCAGTCCATAGCTATTTTGTTTGTGTCCGTGTTTGCGAATATGCGTCTTGCACTCTCGATAGGTGGCGGTTATTCCGTATTGGCATTCTCCTTTTCGGGGATGACTTTCCCGTTGGTCGCGATGGACGGCTGGGTGCAGGTGGCCTCCAACATATTCCCGTTTACATTCTATACACAGATATTCATAGATCAGGTTATGAGGGGCGCACCTACATACCAGTCTTATATCAATCTGGGTGTATTGGCTGTTTTTGCGATTGTCCCTATGCTGTGTCTGCCGAGGCTTAAAAAAATTGCGTTGAACGAAAAATATTGGGGGAGGACATAGGCATGAAGATGACACGCGCTAAAATAAAATGGAGCGAATATGTCTCGGTACTCCGCAATGAATATCTCTATATATTCAAGGATCCCGGCATCATACTGATTATGATGCTGGCTATATTTATCTATTCTATCCTGTATTCGTTTGCATACAAAAACGAAGTCTTGTTGAATGTCCCTATCGCTGTTGTCGATAACAGCAAGAGTTCGATGAGCCGCAAACTCATATCCGATCTCGATGCTACACCCAACATAAATGTCAGTTATGTTTCGCCCAGCATGGACGATGCGCGTGAGCTGTTTTTTTCAAGAGACATAAACGGTATAGTCTATATACCGGAGGACTATGAAAAAAACTTGCTCAGCGGAGGTAATACGATTCTCGGGCTATATGTCGATGCGAGTAACTTTCTTATGTACAGACAGGTGTTCGAGCAGGCTGCCAAGGTACTGCTGACGAATGGGGCCGAGGTGGAATACGTGAGGCTCATATCCTCGGGAGTTGCACCGGGTCAGGCCAAAACGTTTATACAGCCAGTAGCTTATCAGAACAACAACCTTTTCAACCCTTATCTCGGATATGGAACTTTCCTGATGCCTGCCATCCTTATCATGATAATTCAGCAGACGCTCATTATCGGAATAGGTATGATAGGCGGTACATGGCGAGAGTTCGGTACATATCGAAAACTTATTCCGCTCGGAGAAAAAAGGCTTTCGACAATGCCGATAGTGTTGGGGAAATCGACAGCGTATCTGAGCATATATGCGGTAACCGTTCCGATCATACTCGGATTCATATTTCCGTTATTCGGTTTCGCGCAGCCGGGGCGGGCTATTGACATGATAGTTTTCATGTTTCCATATCTGCTCTCAATTATTTTTTTAGGTATAGCATTATCGACCCTCTTCAGACATAGGGAAAATTCAATTATGTTTTTATTGTGGACATCGATTCCGATGCTTCTGCTGACAGGGGCTTCCATCCCTAAGGAGGGGATACCCACTTGGATGTATGTCTTCGGAAAGATATTCCCAAGCAGTACAGGGGTCGAAGGATTTTTGCGGATTCATACGATGGGGGCGACGATCATGGATGTCTCGCGTGAATTCACATGGCTCTGGATACTGACGGGGGTCTATTTCGTGGCAGCTTGTGTAGGAATGAGGGTGCTGCTCAGACGAGATGACATTTAAAATGGATTTTATCAGATTCTTGGATCGCTCGAAAATACAAATGACCGGGCTGCAGTGGAAGCAGCCCGGTCATTTGTTATTGTTCGGTCCGTCTTATAATATACTGTAAGCAACCGTAAGTCCTGCCATCACTATAGATACCATACTCATAAGTTTGATGAGTATGTTGAGAGACGGACCTGACGTATCCTTGAAAGGATCGCCGACAGTATCGCCAACAACTGTAGCCTTGTGGTTGTCGGAACCTTTACCCCCGAGATGCCCTTCCTCGATGTATTTTTTGGCGTTGTCCCAAGCTCCTCCGGAGTTGGCCATGAAAATTGCAAGTACAAAACCGGCACCCAAGGCTCCGACCAGAAGCCCCATGACTCCAGATACTCCGAATATGAGTCCTGTAATAACTGGTGCGAGTATGGCGAGTATCGACGGGAACAGCATTTCGCGCTGAGCTCCTTTGGTTGATATTTCTACGCATCGGGCGTAATCGGGGGTTGCTTCGCCTTTGAGGATTCCTTTTATTTCACGGAATTGGCGGCGGACTTCATTAACCATGCTTTGGGCTGCACGACCGACAGCATTCATGGTAAGACCGCAGAACAGGAATGCCATCATTGCTCCTATAAACACCCCTACAAGTACCTTGGGATTCATCAGGTTTATCTGATAGGCATCCATGAAATCTAATATTCCGGCCTGGTTGAGAGCTTTTACCGTGCCGTCGGACAGTGTGATGGCAGTATTGCCTATATGGGCAAGGCCTATCTTGATCTCTTCGATATAGGATGCGAGGAGCGCGAGTGCGGTCAGTGCTGCCGAACCTATTGCAAAACCTTTGCCGGTTGCTGCTGTGGTATTGCCGAGTGCGTCGAGTGCATCTGTACGTTTACGCACTTCCGGACCGAGTCCGCTCATTTCGGCATTACCACCTGCATTGTCGGCTATCGGACCGTATGCGTCGGTGGCGAGCGTGATGCCGAGGGTCGATAGCATACCTACTGCCGCTATGCCGATACCGTACAATCCCATGCTCAGGTTGGATGCTGTGAGCATGTTCGTTATGTCGAAGTTAATGGCGCAAAGGTAGGCGAGGATAATTGCAATGGCGATGGTGATTACCGGAATAGCCGTGGAGATCATTCCCGTTCCTATCCCTGAAATAATGACGGTAGCCGGACCTGTTTCCGAACTTTTGGCTATCTTTTGTGTGGGCTTGTAGCTGTGCGATGTGTAATACTCGGTTACCTGACCTATTATGACTCCGGCTACGAGTCCGATGATGACAGAAAGGGAAACACCCAGCCAGTTGTCTATCTGGAGCAAATACAGTATGCCGAATGTGGCAAGTGCTATGAGTATCGAACTGCCGTTGGTGCCTCGGCCGAGTGCTCCCAGAAGTTGCTTCATGCTGGCGCCTTCCTTTGTGCGTACGAGGAAGATGCCTATTATCGAAAGTATAATACCAACTGCGGCTATGAGCATAGGGGCCATGACTGCCTTCATCTGCATGTCGGTGTTGCCCGAAACAACGAAAGCTGCTGCTCCGAGTGCCGCTGTCGCAAGTATGGAACCGCAATAGCTTTCATAGAGGTCGGCACCCATACCGGCTACGTCGCCGACGTTATCGCCGACGTTGTCTGCGATGGTGGCAGGGTTTCTTGGGTCGTCTTCCGGGATACCGGCTTCCACTTTACCTACGAGGTCGGCGCCAACGTCGGCGGCTTTGGTGTAGATGCCACCGCCTACGCGCGCAAACAATGCCTGTGTCGAGGCACCCATGCCGAAGGTGAGCATCGTCGTTGTCATTATGACAAGTTTCTGTGCTCCAGGCACGTCTATGAAATAGTTTAGCACGAGATACCATGCGGATATGTCTAACAGTCCGAGACCCACCACAACGAGTCCCATTACTGCGCCGCTGCGGAAGGCTATGCGCAATCCTCTGTCGAGCGACTGGGATGCGGCATTAGCGGTACGGGCAGATGCGTATGTGGCGGTTTTCATACCGATATAGCCGGCAAGACCGGAGAAAAATCCGCCGGTCAAGAATGCAAACGGCACCCATTCGTTCTGAACCCCGAGACCGTAGGCAAGAAATGCAAAGAATGCGGCAAGTACGATGAAAATCAATATCACCACCTTGTACTGTTGTTTTAGGTAGGCCATGGCCCCTTGGCGGACATAGGCTGCGATTTCTTTCATTCTGTCGCTGCCTTCGCTCTGTTTTTTCATCTGGCAGAAAAACAGCCACGCAAACCCAAGAGCTATGAGCGAGGCTGCGGGAACGAGCCAGAAAATAGCAGGAATTGAACCCATAATCAATACATTTAATATTAAGTAATTAGTTTCGGCTAAACATTGAATGGATTTTGATAATTCCGATAACAAAGATATTATTCTTATTTGATAAGCCACTGCAAACTCTGTGAAAAATGGTTATTTTTGTCCCCATTAAACTATAAAAGATGAAAAAGATCCCAAACAGCGGTTTAGGACGACTGTCTGCCGAAGAGTATGCTGCTGCCCCGAAAATACCGGTTGTGGTCATATTGGATAATGTGAGGAGTATGAATAACGTCGGCTCTTTTTTCCGTACCTGCGATGCTTTTTCCGTCGAACGTATATTATTATGCGGAATTACTGGGACTCCGCCAGACAGGGAAATTCACAAAACAGCTCTCGGTGCCGAGAGTACCGTTTCGTGGAAATATTATAAGGAGACTTCGGATGCCGTTAACGACGTTATGGCCGAGGATTATATCCCGGTGGCAGTCGAACAGGTCGAGGGAGCGGTAATGTTGAATGATTTCAAACCCGTTAAGGATAAAAAATACGCGCTGATCTTCGGTAACGAGGTGGCCGGGGTCGCTCAGGAGGTTGTAGATATGTGCTCGTGCGCGGTTGAGATACCGCAGGCCGGAACCAAACACTCTCTAAACGTATCGGTTAGCGGAGGGGTAGTATTGTGGCATTTTTTCGAGAGTCTCGCACTGAGTTAGCCTATCCGTTTAACAGAGTGTGCATTGCCTTGACGTCGGGCTGCTGTTGATGAAGAGCTCCAGTGAGCTCATATCCCATGAAATGGATGTCGATCGTCATTACTGAGACTTTAAATTGGCATTATGCCAAAAACTCTTTACCTTTACCTGTCATTTAAATAATTAATGCTATGTCTACACAAACAGCAAATACCAGAGCTGTAACAACCTATCGTCTGCTGGAGATGAAGCGCAACGGAGAGAAGATATCCATGCTTACGGCATACGACTATTCAATAGCCCGTATAGTGGATCAGGCAGGTATTGACGTGGTGCTTGTAGGCGATTCCGCCGCAAATGTTATGGCCGGTTTCGAGACTACTGTCCCAATAACGCTCGACAACATGATATATCATGCACAGTCCGTAACGCGGGCTGTCAAAAGAGCGCTTGTCGTTGCAGACCTTCCGTTCGGGACGTATCAGGGAAATCCGATGGAAGCCGTGGCTTCGGCAGTACGCATAATGAAGGAAGCAGAGATAGACGCTGTCAAGATAGAGGGTGGCGAGGAGATACTCGAATCGGTGAACCGTATTCTCAGTGCAGGGATTCCGATTATGGGACATCTGGGGCTTACGCCACAATCTATCCATAAATTCGGAACTTACAACGTGCGGGCTAAGGAAGAGGCGGAAGCAAAGAAACTTATGCGCGATGCCAAACTGCTTGAGGGGGCAGGGTGTTTCGCCATAGTGCTCGAAAAGGTACCTGCCGTATTAGCCGAGAAGGTTACGAAAGAACTCAATATCCCAGTCATAGGTATTGGGGCCGGTGGCGGCGTCGACGGACAGGTGTTGGTCGTTCATGATATGCTCGGAATCACCAACGAATTTTCTCCGAGATTCCTGCGCCGTTATGCCAATCTACACGATATTATGACTGAGGCCTTTACGAATTATATAAAGGATGTAAAAAGCGGGGACTTCCCTAACGAGAAAGAACAGTATTGATCAGCGCGAATGTATCTCGAATGATGATAACCGGATAAAAAAAACGACAACCATGCGGGTTGTCGTTTTTTATTTGGAATAGTAATAGTTACTCAGCCTGTTCCTGAGATGTTTCGGATGTCTGTTGTTCTGCAGGTGCCTGTTCCGAAGAAGGTATGGCGTTCGGATCGAACGTATTATTTCCGTCCATTTGGTTCAAGCCTTCGGCCGGCAATGCATTTTCAATGGCACGTTCGATAGAATCCTTGCTGCGCTGGATTTTGTCAGATGGCATGGTCATCGTTGCACACAGACTCAGTACCAGTATGGCTATTGAGAGGCCCCATGTGAGTTTTTCCAGAAAGTCCGCTGTCTGGCGTACGCCCATTACCTGGTTCGAAGCCCCGAAGTTGGCTGCCATGCCGCTTTTGGGGTTCTGTGCTAATACCGTAAGAATGAGAAGCACGGCGGCTATGAGGATAAGGATGATGAAAACTATATACATATTTTTACTTTTTAAATTATTTACTGGTCATGTCCGGAATCAATTTTTCCGATAATGTCGGCAAAATAAATACTTTTTTCCGGATTAAGCAAACTTAAACGGGCATATATCTCTCTGGCTTGTGCTTTTAGTCCTTGTGCAAGATAAATCTCGGCCAGTTCTTCACTAACCATGTCGTCCGTGATGTTCAGCACCGATGAGTTTTCGGCAGCATCGTATTCTGGAGTATTGTCGTCGGGAATAATGCGATGTTCACCTTTCGAGAGAAAATTTTCGATAAGTTCTGCATCGGCAAATATCTTTTCATGCACGCTTGCTGTGTCCCCGGATATTTCGATATTTGGATCTGTTTCATTCTCTTTCATCGGGTCCGGGGTGTGTACGGGCTGCCTTTGCGGATAGGTGATACGGTGGAGTGCGAGCAACGGATCGTGTTGTCCTGCTGTCTCTTCCAACAGGATGCGGGCTGTCATGAACCACGGGTATTTTTGTAATACTGCCGTCAGTTCTTCTTGTGGCGGTAAGGTGCCGCGGCCGGCCATATATTCCGAAAAAGTTCCCATAGTTTACCAGTTTGCGACTGCGGCGTTGAACACGTCTTCGACGAGCATGTCTACGATTTCTGGGATAAGGTCGTTTTCTGCATCCTGAAGCGCTGTTGTTACGGGGTATTCAGCAAATTGCTGGAAAGAGCGGTCATAGTTGTATTGCGGTTGCAATGCGTTAGTGAATTTGACCCTGATCCTTATCGTGAGGCGGTTTCGGGCTGTCGGGTTTTCTTCGTTTCCCGTGATGACGGCAGGTTGCGAAACATAACCTGTTATTTCTCCTTCGAAGGCAAGATCTCCGGGACCGTCGCTCTTTTGAACAAGTCTGGTTTGTGTCGCAAGACGTTCTACGAGTGCATCGGTAAGTGTTGAGCTCAGGGATGGGGCTACCATCGAGGCGTTATTGGGAAAATATGCAACGCTGAACGTTTTGGCGTTCGGGTCTATGGACGCCCCGTTGAAACTGTATTTTATCCGGCAGCCGGTTAGAAGTATTGCCGTTAATGCGATTAAAACCGAGGCCCGGATTGAAATCTTTTTAATATTCATCTATCCCTAATTCCTTAATTTTTCGGTAAAGCGTACGTTCCGAGATAAACAGATCACGTGCTGCGTCTTTTCTTTTGCCGTTATGTTTGCGAAGGGCTCGGATTATCTGTTCGCGTTGTACCTGTTCCTTTGTGAGCTCCCCGTTTTGCATGCCGTCGGTTACGTCTTCGCTTTCGGCGTCGACCGGTTCGTCTTTGGGTGGTTGTGGTGCCACCGTCGGAGTGTATACGTTAGGGGTAGGCAGATAGCCGGCTATTTCCGCTTTTCGGCTTTGCTCCATCACGTCGGAAAGCATGCGTTTCAGTTCATGTATGTCTGCCCTCATGTCAAACAGAACTTTATATAGCAATTCCCGTTCCGTTCCTCCCATGTCGGCATTTTGCTGATTCCCAGGTATGTGTATCGGTGAGGTTTGCACCTGTGGCAAGTAGCGTTCCAGTATGGCTGGGGCTATTTGTCGTGTTTCTTCTATTGCCGATATTTGCTCTGCGACATTTTTGAGTTGGCGGATATTGCCTGGCCACGAATATTCTTCAAGGAGCATACGCGCTTCGTCCGTAAGCGAGATGACGCTCATGCGGTATTGTGCTGCTATGTCCGATGCAAACTTACGGAACAACAGGTATATGTCTTCCTTGCGCTCCCTGAGGGCAGGTACTGTGATTGGCACTGTGTTGAGCCTGTAATAGAGATCTTCGCGAAAACGGCCTTCGTTAACGGCATTCTGGAGATTCTTGTTGGTTGCGGCAACGACCCTCACGTTGGTTTTCTGTGACTTGGACGATCCTACGCGGATATATTCGCCGGTTTGGAGCACACGGAGTAGTCTTACCTGTGTCGAAAGCGGAAGTTCTGCCACTTCGTCCAGGAATATGGTGCCGCCGTTGGCTTCTTCGAAGTAGCCTTTGCGGGCTTCGGTAGCGCCGGTGAATGAACCTTTTTCGTGTCCGAACAATTCGGAGTCGATGGTACCTTCCGGGATGGCTCCGCAGTTTACCGCGATATATTTATTGTGTTTACGGGCGCTGTATGCGTGGATTATCTGTGGAAAAAATTCCTTGCCGACGCCGCTTTCGCCCGTGACAAGTACCGAAAGATCAGTCGTTGCAACACGCACTGCCACTTCGAGAGCGTGGTTGAGCAGATCGTTGTTGCCGATGATTCCGAAACGTTGTTTTACGGACTGTATATCCATGTTTTGGGTTGTTCTTTGTGTTTGTGTTTTATCCTGTCCTGTTTCTGTCGGGAGATTAAAAGTTTCTGGTCCCCGTTTTGTGAAGGTTGGACCTCGCTCAGACGACAAAAACTAAATACTATCGGCAGGCTGTTCTATTACCGGGTTTACAGGTACCACGTGCGATGCGGGGCTGCCGTTGACCATAGTACTGAATACTATTGCTGCTAACGCTATTATGGCAGCAGATATTGCGATGATCATTACCAGATCGGTCCGTTTTTTTTGTTTGGGTTGCGTGTATGTAGGCCTGTAAACTGGGCGTTTCTGGAATTGCTGCCTGATTGCCGGGTCTGTGGCCTGGGTATGTTGCGTTGTTGTATATGCACTTTTTTTATATCCGATATTCTCTTCTGCTTGGGGTGTGTTGTAGTAGCGGTATGCCGGATGGGGCGGAATGTCTGCCTGTGGTTGGTTTGCCGCATTAAACCTGGAGTCGACAGTTTCTGCAGGATTGCAATCTCTCGTTCCGGAAGTTGCCGAAGCATTTGCAGACGGCTGTGAATAAACGGGTTGCGTTGGAGTTTCGTTTGCCGCTGCAGAGACATTCATATCGCTATTTTCTCTGTTGCCAAGATACTGTAATTCGTAAAGGCCGTTAGAGTTAACGTATATCTTGCCAAGCCCTTCGATGTAGTAATCTCCGGTTTGTGCCACGTTGCGTTTTATCTTCGCGATATATTGTGTTATGGCATCGATCGCTTCCTGCTGGCTTATGCCGGCATGTGCCATTATCAGCGATGTGAGAACTCCGTCATCCTTTTTCAGGAATTCCACCAATACTACTTCACCGGTGTCTTTTCTGATAAAGGCTCCGAAACCCGGCACAACAATTCGTTTGTTGCTTTTTATACTTTCAGCGATTATTTTGTTTATCATTTCCCGTGAAGTTAGTTCGTGAAACTAATTGATGGCAATACCGTATTTGTCGATTCGGAACCGAATAACATAACTCCCCATATTTTGCAAAAATACTCAATATATTTTGATATGCGAACAGCGTACAGGTGATTTTTTGGATTGTGCTGAGGAAATAAATGTTTTTTTGGCCCTGTTAATCGCGGATTTTGTGATTTTCATATTTGGGATCGGTCCGACAATGTAGGCAAAGTGCTCAAGCGCTGTCTGGTTTCATGGTCTTTGTCCGTTTGTGAACTGCCAGGGCCGTGATAGATGTGTACGTCGCTATTTTTCAGGATATTTTGTAATTTTACAACGGAAATATTGTTATTGATTAAAAGAATTGCATACTTTGCAGCCGTAAATATATTTCAATCCATCTCGGTTACTTTGACAGTTTTTGTGCAATGTAGCTCACTCGGATTATTATAAAAATATTGAAGGAGATGAAAAGCAAGTACATAGACCTTATCGAACAGACGTTCGAATTTCCTCAGGATGAGTTCACGGTGGTCGATAACGAACTCCATTTCAACGATGTTCCGTTGATGGATGTGATAAAGCAATACGGCACTCCTTTAAAGATCACATACCTTCCAAAGATCACTTCCCAGATACAAAGGGCCAAGAGAATGTTCAACGTGGCCATGGCCAAGGTCGACTATAAAGGGGAATATACCTACTGCTATTGCACGAAGAGTTCGCATTTCAGTTTCGTGATAGAGGAGGCCTTGAAGAACGACATACATCTGGAAACTTCTTCCGCTTATGATATTCATATTATCAACTCGCTTTACGAGAGCGGCCTTATTGATAAAGACCGGTATATAGTTTGCAACGGATTCAAACGCCCTCATTATGTTGAAAACATAGCGTCGCTGATACATAGCGGCTTTGAAAATACGATCGCCGTACTGGACAATAAGGATGAAATAGCTCTGTTGGATAGCGCAATAGATAAAAAATGCAAGATAGGCATACGCATCGCCTCGGAAGAAGAACCCAAATTCGACTTCTACACTTCGAGACTCGGCATCCGTTATAACGATATCGTGGATTTTTATCGTGAAAAGATCATGCGCAACAAGAAGTTCAATCTCCATATGCTGCATTTCTTTATCAATACGGGCATAAAGGACACGGCATACTACTGGAACGAACTCAACAAGTGTCTGAACGTATATTACGAGCTCAAGAAGATCTGCCCTACGCTTAATACTCTGAACATTGGCGGCGGCTTTCCTATCAAGAACTCGCTTTCGTTCGAATACGACTACGAGTACATGGCCGAGGAGATAATCTCGCAGATAAAAAGTTTCTGCGTGCAGATGGAGATAGAGGAACCCAATATATTTACAGAATTCGGATCGTTCACCGTTGGCGAAAGCGGTGCGACCCTTTTCTCGATCATCAACCAGAAACAGCAGAACGACAAGGAGCTCTGGTATATGATCGACAGCTCTTTTATGACTACATTGCCCGATACGTGGGGTATCAACCAGCGTTACATACAACTGGCCATAAATAATTGGGACAGGGAGTATCAACGGGTGTTCCTTGGCGGACTGTCGTGCGACAGCGAGGATTATTACAGCGGCGAATCGCACCAGAACGCTATCTTCCTCCCAAAACTTGTCGGCGACGAGCCACAGTATATAGGTATGTTCCATACAGGCGCATACCAGGAGGAACTCGGTGGTTTCGGCGGTATTCAGCACTGCCTGATCCCTGCTCCAAAACACATAATCATAGATCGCGAAAAGGGTAGCGAAGCGGATGATTATTATACACGTCTTTTTGCCAAGGAACAGAGTTACCGTTCCATGATGAGGATTCTCGGATATTAGTATGGTCGGGTGGCCTGGCCCGTATGACGGCAATAGAACCAAAACGACAAAACTTTCTGGAATCTATCGTCACGTTTTTTTTTATGAAAAGAGAGTCCGAAATAATGGCGTAAGAAGAGTGTCGCGTATGTGGGATTTTTTATACTTTTACGCCTAAGATTTTTAGGATAAACATATTCCCTTTAAAAAAACTACTAACCCAACTTTAAGGCTCCTATGCGTGTGAGGAGATTGATACTGGTATCCGCTATGGTACTGTCCTTGTCGCCGGTGCTCGCACAGCATACGCCTTATGAGTATTACATATCGGGGAATTCTTCGCAATTTATCGAAAGCGCCGGGTCGGATGACGACCTGACGCTTTTCTATATTCCGCTTGAAGGCGGGACCGATATCTTTACCGACATGTCAGAGTTCAATTTTTCTGCTGTGAGATATGCCCGCAGGGGTTTCGACTTGCCATTGGAACGGGTATATCTCGGCGATGCGGAACTTACGGGACGTCTTACAGGTCGCACGGATTACACGTTGCTTTCAGCGCTCAGGAGATCGCGGATGCCGATGGCGACAGCAGGAGGGAACGGATTCCTGGAAAATGCTTCCGGACTTGCTGACGGGGCAGAAACATCCTTGCCCGATCCCTTGCAGATAGCGCATGGAATGAGGGCGGCCATGACGTTTTCTAACAATGCGGCCGGCGTTATATTTTCGCGTGTTGTTCAGCCTGAGTCGTGGTATTCGTCGGCTTTTAACATAGTATTCAGAACCGGTAACGACTCCAGAATAAACAATAGCGGAACCATAGATCTTACCGCTTCGCTGCTCCAGAAATATCAGATCAATGACCGGCATAGCATAACTGCCGGTGTCTTGGCCGCAGTTAAAAATAAGGAATTGCGCTCATCGACTACTAAAGAAGCGTTCGAACTGACCGGCGACAATTATTATAATCCGTCCTGGGGGTATAAACCTGGCGATGACCACGAAACATATTCCCGTACACGCCGCGACAGACCGATATTGGTATATGCAGGCTATGAAGGCAAATTGTCGAGTAATACCCAAATCAATACGACAGTTTCCTATACGGGCGGGGAAAGCGCATACGCTTCTCTGTCCTGGTTCGATGCGGAAACTCCATATCCGGATTATTACCGCTACATGCCAAGTTATTATGGCGATACTCCGGTGGGAGACTTTCTGCGTGATAAGTGGCGTGCCAAAGACCCTTCTGTCATACAGATCGACTGGAGCAGGATATGCGAAGCAAACCGCTATAACGGACAGACTCCCGTGGAAAGTGGCGGAGCACGCTATTTTATCGAAGATCGGGTCGAACGCAGTAACGATTTGCAGGGCGTACTCTCTTTCCGCACAAGAATAGACGACCGCTCGGATGCAGTTTACGGTCTGCGGCTCCGCAACGACCGTGTGCGCTATTTCAAACGTATAAGAGATCTGCTCGGCGGCGCACCATTTATCAATGCAGACCAGTACCTGGCTGATACTACACGTTATGGAGGTAAGTGGCTCAATGACATGCGTAATCCGCGGCGATTGGTCGGAGAGGGCGATAAATTCGGATACGATTACTATTTGCGGATGCAAAAGTACGAATTGTATGCCCTGTATAATTACACAAACAGACACTTCCGGCTTAATGCGGCAGCAGAACTCGGCGGTGCGACCGTCATGCGTAAAGGCAATTATGAAAAACAACTCCACCCGGGAAATGAATCCTATGGAAATTCGAAAAAGATAGAATTCGATACCTATACTGCCAAATTGTCCATGGGATACTCCTTTTCGCCGAAACACATATTGCGAGCAACGGGACTTGCCGCCCAGATTGCACCGGATGCTGCCTCTATGTTCGTCTCCCCGCAGTCGGCCAACATGATCATAGACGATCCGAAGACACTGTCGGTTATGTCGGGCGAGGCCGAATACATCATGACGCTAAACGGTTTCATGTGCAAGGTTGCCGGATTCTCCACTGCAACATCGCATGAATCGGCGGTTTACGCCTACTATGACGATATAGAATCGGTTTATTCGGATATGGTGGTAACTGGCATCTCTAAAATCTTTTATGGTTTGGAATTGGGTGCCAGTTACGATTTCTCATCCCGCCTTGCACTTTCCCTGGCAGCTTCGATAGGAAAGTACGAGTATACCTCCGATCCGTCGGTCAAGATATATAATGACGCAATGCTTACACCCTATGTAGAGGATTCCCGTACATATCTGACTGGCTATCGCGTCGGTAACACCCCGGAACTGGCAACCAGTGCAGAACTGAGATATAACGTATATGGATTCACTACATCGTTGACATTCAACTATATGGGACGCAGGTACGTTGCCGCGAATCCGCTTAGACGCATGGAAAGGGCTTATATGCTTACCGATTCGCCCGAAAGTTTCCGTGAATTCGTGGCTCAGGAAAAGTTGCCAGATGCCATGACCGTGGATTTTTTCATAATGAAGACTTTCGATATAAAAGATAATGCCCTCACGGTATTTCTTGCCGTTGACAATTTGCTCAATCGCAAGGATATAATTTACAGTGGATATGAACAAATGCGCATCATGCGCCTCGGTAGCGGACTGAATCAGCATTACGTTCCATTCGATTCCAAATACCTTTACAGCTATCCTCGTAGTGTATATTTGTCGGCAAGTTACAGATTCTGAATATTATGAGAAGACTATTAACCATATTGTCCGTCTGTTTTGCACTTATTGGCTGCGAAAAGGATATTTGCGACGACTGCTTGGGCGGCTCCGTTACGCTTTATCCGAATATGGACATTGGTGACATGCGTGCTCTATACGACGGTTCGCCCGTCGAGGTCAACCGTGAAGTAATTATTGCAGGAGTGGTCACGGCCAACGATCTTTCGGGCAATTTCTATCGTTCGTTCATTATCGAAGATGCGACAGGAGCAATCGAGATTCGTGCAGGCCTGTACGATCTCAAGAACCTTTTCCCTGAAGGACGTTACGTGGCAGTGAAAGCCGATGGCCTTTGGGTGTCGGATTACAACGGCGTTCTTCAGATCGGAATGAAGCCTTCAGGCGGCTACCACCAGGCCGATTACTTCGAGAACAGGGTCGTGATGGATCGTTATGTGGTGCGCGGTGACATGAAGGGGAGACTGGAACCGATCACGACGACTGTCGACCGGCTCAGTGATGATATGTGCGGACGTTTGGTGAGGATAGAGGGCTTGACGCTCATGCCGGGCGAACCCGAAACATGGGCATCGGCAGATGATTTCACGAGTTATTCGTCACGTATATTCCTGGATGGCGACGGTACGGAGTTCGTGGTGTCGACCAGCAAATATGCCTCTTTTGCAGGAAGTGCGATACCATCGGGAATTTTGTCGCTGACTGGCATACTCATTTGCGATACACGCTATGCGTTAAGACTGAGAACTCTCGAAGATGTGGTGGAAAATTAACTGTATTTTGTTGGGCTCGTTGTTTGCCGTGGCATGCGAGTCCTCTCCGCCGTTGGAGAAACGTGGATATGAGCCCGATGCCGTTTCCATTGCATACCTCAAGTCGCAGTACCCGGGTGTCCCGAAAAGAATACGTGGTGAGATGTACATCGAAGGCCGGATCGTTGCTAACGACCGTTGGGGAAATTTCTACAAAACCCTTGTCGTGCAGGATGAGACCGGGGCGATAGAGGTTAAACTGGATGCCGAAGAACTTTTTCTTGGAGGTTACGGTTACGGTGAAATGGTACGCATAAATTGTAATGGACTTGCGGTAGGAGCTTATGGAGGGAATGTTCAACTTGGTGCCGTTTCCGATGACACTGCCTACGAAACGGGTTATGTCGCGATGAACCGCATTGCTATGACGGTTCAGGTCCTGGACGGAATGGCTGAGGAGCCAGTGCCGATACCTTTGACTCTTGTCCATTTGAATAACCCGCAGTTCGATATTGGACGCTACCTGAACTGTCTTGTCGTTGTCTCAGATGTGCAGTTTGTAGATTACGGTGAAGTCGTTTCGTGGGCTGAAGGCGAGAGCGGAGCTACCGACCGTCTGATTACAGACATGCATGGGAATACTCTCGTGGTTCGGACGAGTGCTTTGGCTTCATTTGCCGAGGAGCCTCTGCCTGCGGGAAGCGGTTCGATAAAGGGAATTTTGGGATGGTTCAACGGAACTCCGCAGTTGAAAGTTTACGACCCGCGCGAGGTCGATATGAATGGCGCCAGGTTTTAATACCATGTCGATATTCAGAAATGATATTGCCGTTCGGACGCCGTGCCGTTTCGATTTGAAAAACTTTGCATGTGTAGTACCGCAATGCATGTTGTGTCATATGCGGAGATGATCTTCGGATATGGAAGATGTGTTGCACCAGGGTACTGCGGTATCATCTTAATCCAGGCATCTTTGCACAATTGGAGGTTACGACTGTCTGCGAGTCTTGATTCCGGAATGAATGTGACGGAGGCAGCCGTGGTCAATCCTTGTGCAATTCGTCCCACAGCATATCTTTCAGCAGAGGAATGTTGTACCCGCTCACGGAAGATATGAACACGCTCGGAATGCCTTCAGGAAGTTCAGAACTCATCTGCACCATCATATCTTCATCGAGCATATCGCTTTTGGAAATGGCCAGCAAACGGCTCTTGTCGAGCAGTTCCGGATTGTAAAGCGTGAGTTCGTTGAGCAGTATGTCGTACTCGGCGCGAATGTTTTCAGAATCGGCAGGTATGAGGAACAACAAAATAGAATTGCGTTCTATATGGCGCAGGAATCGTGTTCCGAGGCCTTTCCCTTCATGTGCGCCCTCTATTATTCCCGGAATGTCGGCCATGACGAACGATTTGTGGTCGCGGTATTCCACGATTCCCAGGTTCGGTTCCAGGGTGGTGAATGCGTAGTTGGCAATCTTTGGTTTTGCAGCAGAAACTACCGAAAGCAGCGTTGATTTGCCGGCGTTAGGGAATCCCACAAGCCCCACATCGGCAAGTATTTTGAGTTCGAGAATGAAAGCCCCTTCCTGCATGGGTTCTCCCGGTTGGGCGTAACGCGGAGCCTGATTTGTCGAAGATTTGAAATGCCAGTTGCCGAGACCGCCCCGTCCGCCTTTGAGAAGCACGAGTTCCTGGCCGTCTCGGGTTACTTCGCCGACAATCTGGTTGGTTTCGGCATCGCGTGCTACCGTTCCGAGCGGAACGTCAACGATCACGTCCTTACCGTCGCGTCCCGAACTGCGTGCTCCGGAACCAGGTTGTCCGTCCTCGGCAAAAAGATGTCGTTGGTATTTAAGGTGTATGAGTGTCCAGAACTGGCTGTTTCCGCGAAGTATGATGCTGCCGCCCTTGCCGCCGTCGCCACCGTCAGGACCACCGAAAGCCACGAATTTTTCACGTCTGAAATGAGCCGAACCTGCTCCTCCCTTACCCGAACGGGCAAAAATCTTTACATAATCCACGAAATTCGAAGATGCCATAATACTCTGTTTATACGGGCAAAGGTAATAAAACCTCGTAATTTAACATTACGCCTTAGTGTCATAACATTCAATATATGCACATGCAATCGGAATGCCGGTATCGTGAGAAGTCTGTATCACTGCAAATAGTCCGCATCAGAATATTTGGCAGAAATATTGCTGGATACAAGTGGCTATTTGAGTAAGATATATGTGTGTCAACGAAAAGTATTGTTTAAAAGTTTATCTTTGCACGAAAAGTATCGGAAATGCATAAATCAGGATTCGTTAATATTATAGGTAACCCCAATGTCGGGAAATCGACAATAATGAATGCCCTCGTGGGGGAGAGGCTTTCGATTATAACATCCAAGGCTCAGACCACGCGCCACCGTATAATGGGTATTGTCAACGGAGATGATTTCCAGATAGTTTATTCCGATACCCCAGGCATTCTGAAACCAAATTACAAACTTCAGGAGTCGATGATGAAGTTTGTGAACAGTGCCCTGAAAGACGCGGATATTCTTCTATACGTCACGGATACTGTGGAAAAGGTCGATGAGGCTTCGGCCGAGATTCTCGCCAAGATAGCTTCTGGCGACATACCGACAATCGTGGCTATAAACAAGATAGATCTCACCACTCCCGAAACCCTCGAAACACTTGTTGCACAGTGGCAGGAGAGATTGCCAAAGGCGCATGTCGTTCCGGTCTCGGCCAAGGAGTGTTTCAATATAGGTGCGCTTTTCGATCTGATAATCAAATACCTCCCGGTTGGCGAACCTTTCTATCCTAAGGATGTGCTCACGGATAAAACCATGCGCTTTTTTGCCGCGGAAATAATCCGTGAAAAAATATTGCTGAACTATTCGAAAGAGATTCCTTACAGTGTCGAGGTCGTAATAGAGAAATACAAAGAAGAACCTGCCATAGACCGTATATCCGCTGTTATACTTGTCGAACGCGAGTCGCAAAAGGGTATTATTATAGGACACAAGGGCGAAATGCTGAAAAAAGTCGGTATGGCAGCCCGCCTCGAACTCGAAAAATTCCTCGGTAAAAAGGTATTCCTGCAAATGTACGTCAAGGTCAGCGACAACTGGCGCAACAACGACCGCCGCCTCAAAGAGTTCGGATACGAGATAGGGTAGCATACTGTACCGGATAGTTCTCTATGATCGAATTATGCAGCCGGCCATTGTCTGTGTAATATGTCGTATTCATTACCAATACGGTTGCCGAGAAACGTATTGAAGTTGTGGTTTCTCGACACCTCTTTTTTTGCACAGGAATCGATATTTTATGTCGAAAGGTTGTGATTTAATTAAAAATCACTATCTTTGCAGGCCTTTAATTAGGTAATCGGATCATTGAAATTGCATGAACACGACTGCTATGACTTCCTGAAAGGGATTATCTTAATCGTTGCCGCCACTGGCGCGGCCGGTTGTAATTTGCCTGCAAAAGGTCTGCGCGGACAATTCATGCGTTTCGACAAACAGGTATAATTAAAAATTACAACAAGTGGATTCATTAAGCTACAAAACAATTTCGCTGAACGCCGCTACGGTCCAGAAAGAATGGATCTTGATCGACGCTCAGGACGAAGTGTTGGGACGTCTTGCGTCGCAGGTCGCGAAGATATTGCGCGGCAAGAACAAACCCGGTTTCACACCCAATGTGGATTGCGGCGACAACGTTATCGTTATTAACGCCGACAAAGTGAGAATTACGGGTAAGAAAATGACGGATAAGGTTTATGTACGTCACACAGGCTATCCGGGTGGACAGCGTTTTGCTACTCCGGCCGACTATCTGAGAAAAAAACCGGAATTCGTTATCGAAAAAGCTGTCAAGGGTATGCTGCCCAGAACAAGGCTCGGTGCTGCGCAGTTGCGTAACCTCAAGGTTTACGCCGGCGCTGAACATCCGCACGCCGCACAGAACCCTAAACAAATCAAGTTAAACGAGATTAAGTAATGAGTATGGAAGTTATAAATGCCGTAGGACGCAGGAAAGCTGCTGTTGCACGCGTGTACGTGAAACCGGGTAATGGTACCATTACAATCAATAAAAAACCGCTCGAAACTTATTTTCCTCTCGAAATTTTCCAGTTTGTGGTTAAACAGCCGCTTGCTGTGTTGAATATAGCGGGAAATTATGACGTCAACATCAACCTCGATGGCGGAGGAATCCACGGTCAGGCAGAAGCTGCCCGTCTGGGTATCGCCCGCGCACTTTGCGAAATAGACGCAGAGTACCGTCCGGTTCTCAAGAAGAACGGTTTCCTCACTCGCGACCCGCGCGAAGTTGAACGTAAGAAACCAGGTCAGCCCGGAGCACGCCGCAAATTCCAGTTCAGTAAGCGTTAATCCTATAAGCTGCACATATGCACGGGGCCGGTTCGTAAATCGGTCGGACTACCAAAAGGTCGGAATAGTGTCGCGCAGATTTTTCTTGCCGATATATCCAATAGGTCATACAGACTTGTTTTATTCCAGACCGTCAGCGTATTACCGGACGGTTGCCTCCCCGCGAAAAATCCGAAGGATTGTATTTCATGACACTACCGGTCGGATTGATGAACAGAGATTTTTAAATACGGGGGATTGGATTTTGGGATGTTCATAAACCATTGTAAGATCCCACAAATACCCCAAAATAAAAAACAACAAAATGTCGAGAACAAATTTTGAACAATTACTTGAGGCTGGCGTACATTTCGGTCACCTCAAACGCAAGTGGAATCCTAAAATGGCTCCGTATATCTTCATGGAGAAGAACGGTATCCACATAATCGACCTGCACAAAACCGTGATCAAGATCGACGAAGCCGCAGCAGCAATGAAACAGATCGCCAAAAGCGGTCGCCGCATACTTTTCGTCGCCACAAAAAAACAGGCTAAAGATGTAGTTGCCGAAAAGGTAAGCGCTATCAATATGCCATACGTTACAGAACGCTGGCCAGGCGGTATGCTTACTAATTTCCCAACGATACGCAAAGCCGTGAAAAAAATGGCAACCATCGACAAGATGAGTGCAGACGGCACTTACGACAATTTTTCTAAACGCGAAAAACTTCAGATCGCACGTCAAAGGGCTAAGTTGGAAAAGAACCTCGGTTCAATCGCCGACTTGACCCGCCTGCCGGCAGCACTCTTCGTAATTGACGTTCAGAAAGAACAGAACGCAGTTAAGGAAGCTAAAAGACTCAATATTCCCGTTTTCGCCATGGTCGATACCTGTTGCGATCCGACCGACATCGACTATGTAATCCCGGCGAACGACGATGCTACCAAGTCGATAGCAGTTATCCTTGACGCCGTTACCGCTGCCGTTGCCGAAGGCTTGGCTGAACGTAAGGCCGAAAAGGAAAAGGAAGCTTACGAAAACGTACCTAACAAGGACGAAAAAGAGGCTAAACCCAGAATTAAGAAGGCAGTGAAAGTGGCGGACAAAAAAGAAGACGACGAAGATTTCAACGAACAGGTCGCTCAGTCTGAGGCTATCTCTACCGAAAACGAAACTGCAGAGTAATTAATAATAAAAGAAAGGAAACACAATGGAAATCAAAGCTGCAGATGTTGCGAAACTTCGCAAAATGACCGGAGCAGGTATGATGGACTGCAAAAAAGCACTCGAAGAAGCAAATGGCGATTATGAGCGCGCACAGGAAATCATCCGTGAAAAAGGTAAACTCGTTTCGGCAAAACGTGCCGACCGTACCGCTACCGAAGGCGTCGTAGTGGCTAAAGTCGTAGACGGCACCAAAGCATATATGACATGTCTTGCCTGCGAAACTGACTTCGTTGCAAAGAACGAAGATTTCTCAAAATCGGCTAAAGAAATACTCGAAATTGCAGTGACCAATGATGTCGCCGACAAGGAAACGCTTTTGTCTACTAAAATAGGCAATGTCACTGTAGCCGACATGGTTACGGAAAAGTCCGGTCAGACAGGCGAAAAAGTGGAACTCCCTTATTACGGTAAGATCGAAGCTCCGTTGTGTGTGATTTACATACACAGCAACAAAAAACTCGGCGCAATGATCGGTTTTAACAAGGTCATCCCTCAGGAAGTAGCTTACGATGTGGCCATGCAGGCTGCCGCAATGGCTCCGATATCAATATCGGAACACGACGTGCCCGCGGAAATCGTGGAAAAAGAACGTCATATCGGCCGTGAACAGGCTCGCCTCGAAGGTAAACCCGAAGCTATGCTCGACAAAATTGCGGAAGGAAAACTGCGCAAGTTCTTCTCCGAGTCGACCCTTCTCAATCAGGCATTCGTAAAAGATCCAAAAAAGACCGTAGATGCTTATATCAAGTCTGCCGACAAGGATGCCACAGTTATAGCATATCAGCGTTTCTCGCTGAATGACTAAGATTTGTCAGCTGAACGAAAGAACAAATATGAAGACTTACGCCCACTCCCGGCGTAAGTCTTTTTTTATACTCTCCATATTGTACATGCCGTTTCTTTTGTCGCGACTGTAGGTCGGAATAATAAATTGCGTTTTTAGCCTCGAAAAGTTGCAGATGTTGGGGGACGACAATGAGATAGACACAGCGCCGGAACAATGGAGATTACGGCGTTACGCAGCGTTAAATATGTCCGTATCTGTCTGCCACGTGTAGTCTGACTGATATGGATTGCAGCAGTTAGTAGTCGGACTAAATCAGCATGACAATGCCGAACATTATAATTACACAAGAGTAGAGGATATGAATATCTCTACGCCGTAATTTTTTTCGTAGCGACAGTCGGGTATTGCCGGTATGATGCTTGTTCTTTTGTCTGTGCGATTGTTATGGTTGCGACAAGTAGTGATTTATTTGGTAATGTAAGATATTACCGTCCTCTTTCGATTGGGAAACCTTCTCGACGGGAACATTATTCCGTTACAATGAAGATGCTAACCCATTGGGGATAGATGGTTATATATGTACGATTTTACCGCTGGATACATACCAGATGTAACCTTCGATATTTGTATATCCCATGCGTGACATGAGCTGCATGTATTTTTTTATCTGGCTGGTGTGTGCGCCTTCCGATTCGAGTCCGAATTTGTAATCGACGACGATTGCTTTATTTCCTTTTGTCATTACCCTGTCGGGACGGAGAATCCCCGAGCCTTTGGGAACGATTATGGAGTTTTCGTTATGTATCTCGTCCCATTCATCCGAAAACCAAGATTCGATAACGGGATCGCGAAAGGCTTCGGCGATCATGTCTGCCAATCTGATAGATTCGGGTTGTCGTATTTCTCCCGATAAGCTCATCTCTTCGATACTGCGTTGAATATCTTCCTTCGTTTTCGAGTATTCGAATATCTTGTGCATAAGGATCCCGTAATCGCGAGGTGACATTGCCGGCGTTACTCCATCTTCCATGTAGCGTGATGCGCGGTATTTGATTTTAAGTCTGTTTTCGAGTACATAGGCTTTGAAAGGGACTTTGATGGTCCGATTGTCTGCAGGATCGGAGGTTGCGCTGTGTGATACCGGAGAACCGAATTCCATGATATTGCAGTATTCGTTGAGTCCTGCTTTCCCGGACAGTCTTCCGAGTCGTGCCTCTCCGTCTGAAACCGTAATGCTGTCGCGTATAAGCGAGCTGATTTTGTCTGCAGAGCTTTTAGTCGGATCCGGTATCATTATATGCAGTTCCTCTTCAGCCCGTGTTGTCGCCACATACAGGGTGTTGACATTATCTACGTGCGACAATACCAGTTCGTCGAAATAGTTTCTGGCAAAAGCCGACCGTTTCATCTTGCTTTTATATTTCACTGGTATTACGCCCGCATCCGCAATGTCTGTTCCATGACCATTTGCCCATAATACTGTTTTGGGGCTGGGGACGAGTTTCCAGTCGCAATATGGGATTATCACAGTTTTGTATTGGAGGCCTTTCGCCTTGTGTATCGTTATGATGGTTATTGCTTCTCCGTTGTCCGAGATGCTTACGGACTGCTTTGCTCCGTTTTCGTCCCACCATTTCAGGAATAGCGGAATGTCTGCGACTGTAGTTTTTCCGAAATCCATTATTTGTTCCTCAAATGCTTGCAGGTATGTTGAATGTTCGGGTTTTTCTCCCAGGTCGTATCTAATTACGATTTGTTCGAATGCTTCTAATGGAGGTGTGGTACGCAACGAAGCGAAGAATGTCATTTCTTCTTCGTCCGGTATGCTGTCAAACGGATGGCCCAGCCATTGGTTGTAAAGAGCCATATTAAGTCTGTCGTTTGGCATGTACGAAAGTCTGAGACATGCGCAGACAAATATCACTGCCGGAGAAGAGCCGATAAGAAGTGCCTCCTGGGTAACTACATCATAGGAATATTTTGAATCGGGATTGCGTCTTTTGTAGTCGAGGAGCATGTTGGCAACCTTTACGCCTTCCGAGTTATAACGTACAAGTATGGCGATATCCGAGGGACGATAACCTCGCTGCTGGAGCTCTTCGATCCTTTGGATGATAGGTGGCGCGGCTTTTTGTTCTTCATTGAGAGGGTAGCATGTTATATTTACGTATCCTTCGTTCTCTCTGGCTGTAACGTTCTGATAATGGTTGTCGTATGCGTCTCGGAGCATGTCGTGCAGTCTGCTGCCGTGCTCCGAGCTTATGGCGCCTTGGTCGACGGCGGCTGCGATTTGTGCATTAAGGGCGGCATTGTCATTACATACGACCGCGTTTATTAATTCGTTGTTGAACTTCACTACATTGCCCAGACTGCGGTAGTTTGTGGCCATATTTTCTCTTTTCACTTCTCCGAATTCGGTTTCTATCTCATTGGCCAATATTCGCCAATCCCCGCCCCGCCAGCGGTATATGGATTGTTTCACGTCGCCGACCAACAGTACGGAATCACCCAGAGCCTGTGCCAGCGAGTTGCGCAGAAGCGGGATGAAATTTTCCCACTGCATGACCGATGTGTCCTGGAACTCGTCGATCATGAAACGAGAGAAATGATTGCCGGCCTTTTCGAAAATGAATGGTGTGTCATTGCCCGAAACGAGTTTGTTCAAGATGCTGTTGGTTTCCGAGATAGGCATGATCCCGTCGGCGGAGCATTTTTCCTCGATCTTGCGCGATAAGTCGGTGAGCATGACGAAATTACGGAAATTTTCGCGCAGTAGATCGGCAGTGTTGAACATACTGATGTTTTTGTCATACTCCCGGCACAACTCTTCGAGAATGGGACGCAGTTTTGGTATTATATCAATGATCTGCTTTTTTTTAGGCGAATTCTTCGAGTACCACTTATCGTCGGAATCGAGTGCGTCGAGTACGCGTCCGCCAGGTTCGTCTATATTACCCGAAGCTATTTTGACAAAGTAATTGGCAAAGCCGCTTTTGCCATAGGGGAAATCATTGATGTCCAGTCCGTTGTCGTTGATTATTTCGAGTGCTTTTTTTGCTTTGGCTGTTATTGAGGCTCTTGTGGCGAATGCCCTGGAAGTGTAATCGGCGACTATTTTTTCAAGCTGGTCGCGTGACGCTATTAGCGATGCGCTGCGTTTATACTGTTCGCCGAATATTTCACTTCCCAGTTCTGTGAGGCCTTCCTTTATACTCCATTTTTTATTCTCAGATATTCGTTCTTGCACAAACTCCGCAATCCATCTGCGCAGATTGTCGTTCAAAGATATTTCGTCGATTAACGAGTCGGCAGCGGCCGAGAGTAACGAGTCGGTATGCAGTTCGAGATTGAAATTCAAGTCGATGCCCAACTCTTTGACAAAAGCTCGAATTATGCGTTGGAAAAATTTGTCGATGGTTAGCACCGAGAATTGACTGTAATCGTGCAGTATTTTTGTACGGGCCTGTTGTGCCTTTCGAATAATCATATCCCGGCCGAGATTAAGATCGCTCGCCAGCATATTCATGTATTTGGTGTCGCGGCCGTTGGCCAAATCGTTGATTTCCGAAAGTATACGTCGCTTCATCTCTTCCGTCGCTTTATTTGTGAACGTGACGGCCAATATGTGTCTGTACATGAAAGGCTCCTCCACGACATTGCGAACATACTCGTATGCAAGGCGGTATGTTTTCCCCGATCCGGCCGAAGCTTTCAATAGTTTGACGTTGCCCATATGATGAAGGTCTGAATAGAAAATTAATAAATAAAGGTATAAAATATTGGATTCAAAGCAGTCCCTATTAGATAAAAAATCGTAACTTGCCTTAAATTCGGATTAAAATGAGAAGAACAATATTATCACTGTTTGTACTTTTAACCTGTGTTCCGCTTGCAGCGCAACAGACCGTTAATAGCGGTCCGATCGATAAGTTTAATACGATCTCTCTGACAGGCAACATAATCGCCAAGATTATACCATCTGATGTCAATTCGGTTGATGTATTCATAACAGATGCCGACATTAAGAATCTCAAATGGGGGGTTACGAACGGTGCTCTTTCCATAACGTTCCGCCAGCCGTCGTCAAAACTGGGTAGAGCGGAGATGATAATTCAATATACCGATACTCTCAAATCGGTTAGCATAAGCAACGGAGAGTTGAGCTTTGATAATCCTCTGACAGGCGATTTGCTGACCATTTCGGTCAAGGGCGGGGGAGTGCTTAACGGTTATGTCGATGTTTTGGATCTTATGGTTGATGTAACAGGCAATTCGGCAGCGTTATTGTCTGGAACGGCCCGGTATGTCACTCTCCGCACTACAGAAAAAAGCAAGGTTGATATGAGGGAAGTCGATGCGTTGTCCATAGTCGCGGATGCTGCTACCGGTTCAGAGGCTTTTGTCAAGACTAATGAACGCCTGGTTGCAAATGCCAAGACAGGAGCTACGATATTTTATCAGGGCTCTCCACTTATCGTCAGGGACCGCTCTTCGAAACTGGACACTTCGGTGGGCGCAAGCGTAATTAATGTAGGAAAATAAGTATCATGACCGGTTTCCTGCAACAGGTTGCTGAGAGGCTGTATCATGAATATGGTGACGGCATTTCGTCTTTACGTATACTCTTGCCCAATCGTCGTGCACGGCTGTTTTTTTCCGATGCTTTGGCTTCGATTACTGAAAGCCCTGTTTGGCAGCCGGATTATATCTCCATTGACGATGTCATGGGGGAGTTCACCGATCTTAAGGCAGGTGACCATGTGAGACTTATGGTCGAATTGTATAAGGTCTATTCCGCCTATCATCAGGAAAGTTTCGATTCGTTCTATTTCTGGGGCGAGATGCTGCTCTCCGACTTCGATTCCATAGACAAGTATATGGTCGATGCTCGCATGCTATTCAGCAATATCAGTGATCTGAAGGAACTTGAAAACGATCGCTCCTATCTTACGGACGAACAAAAACAGATCATTATAAGATTCTGGAAAAGTTTCGGCCCGGATGGAGAGGATTCTGACGAGAAAAAAAGATTCGTTTCTATCTGGCGTACGCTATACGACATATACAGAGAGTATCGTACAAGGTTAAGGAATAACGGAATAGCGTACGGAGGAATGATATACCGTGATGTCGCCGAAAAACTCAAGATCATCGGTAAAACACCTGTAATGGATGAAAGTTCATGTGCGGTTGTCGGTAGTCCGGCCGGCAAAGACAAACAATATGTTATAGCCGGTTTCAATGCGCTGTCGGAATGTGAAAAGGTCCTGTTCGATCATTTAGCGCGATATAGTCAAGTCGATTTCTTTTGGGATTACGACAATTATTATGTCGACGACCCGGAACAGGAAGCAGGATTGTTTCTGAGAGATAATATTCGGCGATATCCTCAGAGACTGGCCTTGCCTTACGATAACAACGGTTTCTCGGACAAGAAGAATATATGTGTCGTTGCCGCACTGTCCGACAGCATGCAATGTAAGTATGCTGCGGAATTCCTGGAGAATATTGCTGGTCAATCATCCGAAAGAATTCAACCGGGCAAAGAGACGGCAATCGTACTTACAGACGAGAATCTTTTGATACCGTTACTGTACTCTATCCCTTCCGATGTTAAGAATATTAATGTCACAATGGGTTATCCGTTGCATACGACAGTGGCATACTCCTTTGTAGAACGTCTTATAGAACTGCAGAATCGCAGAAAAACAATACGTGGCAATCAGGCTTTTTATCATAGCGATGTGACGGGACTTTTGTCGCACCCATATATAAGCGGACATGTGCCGGATGCAGAAATATTGCTCGAATCTTTGACGGAAAAACAGAGCATTTATATCCATGCCGCGGAATTGGGCGATGCGGATATGATTCGTGTGGTTTTCTCTGATGCCGGGGATGGCTGGCAACCTCTTTCGGAATATCTTATAAAAGTTGTTTCGGCTGTCATGCGGTGCGAGGGAGATGTACAACAGGTTGAATATTTGTCTGTTATAGCTGATAATATAAACAAGTTGTCAAATTCTCTCGATGGTTGCGGAGTCGAAATTACAGGACGTATATACGCATCGGTGTTGAGAAAAATGCTTCAGGGAACCAGTGTGCCATTCGAGGGGGAGCCCCTGCAGGGCGTTCAGGTTATGGGTATTCTCGAAACCAGAAACCTCGATTTCGAAAATGTCTTATTGCTGTCTGCCAATGATGATAATTTTCCAGGGAACCGTGCGGTTTCTGCATCTTTTATCCCAAACAACCTCAGAATAGCATACGGACTGCCCACGCCACGTCATCATGAGGGAGTGTATGCATATTATTTTTACCGCCTGCTGCAAAGAGCAAAGAACATACATATCGTTTATAATTCGACGGCCAACAGCAAAAGTGGAGGCGAACCAAGCAGGTATGTCTATCAGTTACGCTTTGAGTCGCCGCATGATCTGGCCGAGCGTAATATAGGTGTTGATGTGGCAGTGGAGGAAGCTCAGCCAATCGTAGTCGAAAAGGATTCGCGAATTCTGACAAGACTCGATGGCTTTACACATGGAGAGGCTTTATTGTCACCGACTTCGCTGTATAATTTCATCGCTTGTCCGATGAAATTTTACTTTCGCTCTATAGCTCGTTTGGAAGAGGCGGCAGAAATCTCCGAAGATGTCGATGCCCCGATGTTCGGATCTATACTTCATTTTGCGATGCGCTGTCTGTACGAACCACTGGTCGGTTTGTCGAATCCTCAGGTGAGAATAGATGAGCTGATCGGGACTGAATGTGTGGAAGAGGCTGTGAATAGAGCTATAACCGAAGAGTTTTTTCATGGAAGCGCTACCGATCCCAAGGAGTACAGCGGAAACCTCGTTATGATACAAGATATTGTTAGCGCCTATATCAATAAATGTATTCTTCCGTTTGATGCGGCTCAGAAGGGTTTTGTTATTCGGAATCTGGAAGAAAAAATAGAATGCTCGTTCGCACTTGACGATGGAAGAAAGGTGGGTTTCGGTGGTATGGCCGACAGGATAGACAAACTGGATGACGGCAGATTGCGAGTAGTGGACTATAAGACAGGAAGAGAACAGTTATCTTTTGCCGGAGTAGGGTCTTTGTTTTCGGGTGTTTCCAAAGAGTTGAATTCCGGAGTGTTGCAGACACTATTGTACTCCATGATATTGAAACGTAAATACGGTTATGATGTGCAGCCTGCGCTTTATTATGTCCGCGAAATGGGAACGCCTGATTATTCGCCGCTTCTCCAAGACAGGGAAAGAAAAGTTCCTGTTTGGGGATATGAAGATGTTGCAGAGCCTTTCGAAATGGAATTACGAGAGGTGTTAAAGAGATTGTTTGATGTGAAAGAACCGTTTGGACAATGCGAGGATAGGAGAGTGTGCGAATGGTGCGATTATAACGTGTTGTGCCGTCGGTAGCGCCCTGAGGCCGAAACATAAAATATCAATGCAAAAGCCGGACTTGCAATAAGTCCGGCTTTTGCATCGGCATGACCGATGGCCTCAGCTTAGTATATCGTGAGTAATTCGCGGTATTTTGGCAATGGCCATATGGCATCGTCCACTATCAGTTCGAGTTTGTCGATATGGTAGCGAATTTCGTTCAGATACGGGCGTACCTCTTCTTCATATCCGAAAGCACGTTCTACGATGCTTTCGACGTTGTTCCATTTTTTGCGGGCTTCGACCATCATGTGCGAATGTTCGCGTATGAATTTCACGTGGTCGGCAATTTCGTGGATAGTTCTCATCTCTTCGGCAGCCATGACCTCGAATTCATTCGGAAATATCTCCTTGAGACCACGTACGTTCTCTATCAGTGTGTTCTGGTATTTAATGGCCGTCGGTATGATATGATTGGCGGCAAGGTCGGCCAGAACACGCGATTCGATCTGGATCTTTTTGATGAATGTTTCGTTTTTGACCTCATAGCGTGCCGCAAGTTCATGTAGCGACAAGACTCCCGTATCTTCGAATAATTTTACGTTTTCGGGACGCAAGTACTCCTTGTAGGCCTCGGGAACATTGGATATGCCTCGCAGACCGCGTTTTTTTGCTTCCTTCTGCCATTCTTCACTGTAACCGTTACCCTCGAAACGTATGTTCTTGGATTCGATTATGAACTTGCGTATTACTTGAAGTATGGCTTCGTCCTTTTTGACGTTCTTCTCTATGAGCTGATCGACCTGCTGTTTGAAGAGTCTAAGTTGTTCTGTTACAGCGCTGTTGATAACAATGAGCGGAAGGGCGCAGTTGCTCGACGAACCGGTTGCGCGGAATTCGAACCGGTTACCAGTGAATGCAAACGGAGAGGTGCGGTTCCGGTCTGTATTGTCGAGCAGGATGTCGGGAATCTTCCCTATGTCCAGTTTTATCTCGGTTTTTTCGTCGGGCGACAGTTTTTTATTGCTGATACGTTTTTCTATCTGGTCAAGTATAGAGTTTATTGTCGAACCTGAGAAAACCGAAAGTATTCCGGGAGGGGCTTCACCTCCGCCCAGACGGATGGAGTTCGTGGCCGAGGCTATCGAAGCCATCATCAGGGTGCCGTAATCATGTGCAGCCTTGAGGGTGCAGACGAAGAAGGCCAGGAATTGGGTATTTGTTTTCGGGGTTTTGCCCGGAGAAAGTAGGTTGACGCCGGTATCGGTGGCAAGCGACCAGTTGCAGTGTTTACCCGAACCGTTCACACCCATGAAAGGTTTCTCATGGAAAAGTACTTTCAAGTGGTGGCGTTTCGAGACGCTGCGCATTATGGTCATCAACAGTGTGTTGTGATCGACTGCAATATTTGCCTCCTCGAACATGGGGGCGCATTCAAACTGATTGGGTGCTACCTCGTTATGGCGTGTTTTGAGTGGAATGCCGAGCCTGTATGCTTCGTATTCGAAGTCCTTCATGAAGTTGACCACACGTTCCGGAATGGCTCCCCAATAGTGGTCGTCCAACTGTTGGTCTTTGGCTGCCGTGTGTCCCATAAGCGTGCGTCCGGTCTGCTGGAGGTCGGGCCTTGCATTGTACAACGCTTCGTCCACAAGAAAATATTCCTGTTCCCATCCGAGGGTGGTGATAACCTTCTTGACATCCTTGTCGAAGAACTGCGCTACCTCTACGGCAGCCTTGTCGAGCGAATACAGCGATTTCAGAAGCGGTGTTTTAAAATCGAGAGCCTCGCCCGTATAAGCCACGAATATGCTGGGGATACATAGTGTTCTGTCGACTATGAATGCCGGCGACGATGGGTCCCAAGCGCTGTAACCGCGGGCTTCGAATGTGTTTCGCAATCCGCCGTTTGGGAACGAGGATGCGTCTGGCTCCTGTTGCACGAGCAGATCGCCGCAAAAGGTTTCGAAGCATCCGCCGCCGAATATTGGTTCGAAGAACGAATCGTGTTTTTCGGCCGTGGAATCGTTGAGCGGCTGGAACCAGTGTGTGTAATGTGTAGCTCCGCGTTCCATTGCCCAGGTTTTCATGCCTGTTGCAACCTGGTTGGCTACTTTGCGGTCTATGCGACGCCCCTCTTCGATAGCCGAATTGACACTTTCGAAAACGTCGCGCGGAAGATACTGGCGCATCTCCTCCTTGCCGAAAACGTTAACACCGAAAAGATCGGAGATTCGGCCTTCCGGAAATTCCATTTCGGTGGCTTTTCGCCGTGCAATGGTGTCGAGCGCGTGGAAACGTTGTGATGCCATTTGTCGTATTTTTAATTATGCAACAAATATAGTATATTTTTCAGAATGCCTTATGGTTTGGCAGGGGGAGTTGTGAAAATATATGTTTTTTTTGCCATATGCCCCCTTTGCGGTGATAGTTTGTTAGTCGAACGACTGCATTCCAGATTCGGCTATGCGCAGTATTCGTTGATATTGAGCCGGTGAAAGTTCCATGAAAAAATAATAAATCGGGTTTACCCTCATGCCTTTATACAATACTTCGTAATGTAAATGGGGGGCGAGCGACAGGCCGGTGTTCCCGGAAAGAGCTACAATATCGCCCTTGCGGACCTTTTGTCCTTTGCGCACATTGGTTTTGTTCAGATGGCTGTAATGTGTTTCGTAGCCATTGCCGTGGTCTATTATTAATGTCGTCCCAGAAGATGACCGACGATTGATTATATCCTTTACGGTGCCGTCGGCCGTGGCAAAAACACGTGAGTTCTCCGGTATGGTGAAATCTACTCCCTGATGTGACGAGAGCGTTTTGTAAAACGGATGTATGCGCATGCCGTATGAAGCGGTCAACAGTGTGAGGTCGGTATTGATGACGGGCTGTATGGATGGTATGAAGTCGGCTCCCGTGCCAAGAGAGGAGAGTTGGCCTGTCAATTTTTCGTAAGATGTAAGCAGTATGCTGAGTTTCTTCTCCAATTCTTCCGTTTTCGATACGAGGTCTTTACTCAACGTGCTAATGTCGCTGTCCAATAGTCTTTCGTATCTGGAGATGCGTCTTCCTTCGGATTCGGATGTGAAATCATACGGCTCGGACTCGAAGAGAATTTTAAATACGTTCCTGTCGCGTTCAACGATGTTGTCGAGTACGACGGAAAGGCTGTCGTATCTTTGTGCGAGGGCGCCGTATTCTTGTTCGAGCTTTTTGGTGGACGTTTTCATGGCGTACTCGGCGGGAGTGTCGAAAAAGATAGCGAAAGCTATATAATATAGTACGGCGATCCCTGTCCACCCGAGTAAGTGTAGGAAGAATCGTCCTAATCTGCGGCGGAATCTTTGTTTGGGACGGACCCATGTTGGTAGCGGTTCTTGTCTTTTCGTCTTTCCCATTTTAATCGAATTCTTCGAACATTGTATCTTTTGCCATTTCTATAATATGTTCGAACTCGGCTTCGTCCATATCCTGACGGAAGTAATTGAGCGGATCGACAGTTTTGTTCATGAGTATTACTTCATAATGAAGATGCGGGCCGGTAGAACGCCCTGTGTTTCCGACTTCGCCGATAACTTCTCCTCGTTTTACTGTCTGCCCTGTAATGACATAACTTTTATTCAGGTGTGCATACCGTGTCTTATAGCCAAAGCCATGGTCTATGATGATGTAATTCCCGTATCCGCCAGGCTCTGAAGCGACTTTCGAAACGACGCCGTTTCCTGTCACATATACGGGAGTTCCGCGTGGAGCGCCAAGGTCTATTCCTGTGTGCATTTTGTAACTACCTAAAATGGGGTGGTTGCGGTAACCGTAACGGCCTATGTGTGGGGAGGTCATCAAACGTCTGTCTAACGGCCAGATTGCCGGCACCGAAAGCGCCATTTTTTCCTTGTTCTTGGCCAAAGCCTGGAGCTCGTCCAGGGATTTCGACTCGAGATACATGTTCCTGGCAAGGGCGTCGAGATCCATCCATGAATTCAGTAATATGGAAGAGTAGGTGTCACCGGTAAGTGATGCGTATTTTTGAGCAGGATATTGGTCGTAAACCCCCTCTATGGTCATCGAATCAGTCCCGAATAGTTTCCTATATACATAGGTGTCCCTGTGTCGTATGTCTTCCAATTTTGCCTCGGAAGTGTTGATCTTGTCCTGAAGAATAGCATACTTTAACCGTAATTCGCTGTTGGACCGGTTGATTGCATACATTTTGGGCGTGTAGAAAAAATAGGAAAATACGAAAGTAATGATTGATGCCAATATGAATCCGATGAAGATTTTCCTCAGCAACCTATACACCCGTAGCCTGAATGGAGGCGAAATAACCTCAAAAGTAAGGATTTGTGGGTTAAATTTATATGATTTTTTTGCCATGCGGGAAAAATCTCACCTTGTGGTCAGACAAAATTAGACTAATTTGATTAATTTTACAACCTATTTTTTAAACGTCCTGCGGGGCGAATTATTTTATCATACCTAAACTTTATGGAATCTAACAAGATCAGGGAGATATTTTTAGAGTTTTTCCGCAGCAAAGGCCACGAAATTGTGCCATCTGCTCCAATGGTGGTGAAAAACGACCCGACCCTTATGTTTACGAATGCGGGGATGAACCAGTTCAAGGACATGTTTCTAGGCAATCAGCCGATTCTTGCACCCCGTGTGGCGGATACGCAGAAATGTTTGCGCGTATCAGGTAAGCATAACGACCTTGAAGAAGTAGGGCATGATACATATCACCATACCATGTTCGAAATGCTCGGCAACTGGTCGTTCGGCGACTATTTCAAGAAAGAAGCCATAGAGTGGGCATGGGAGTTGCTCGTGGATGTATTTAAACTGTCGCCAGAACGCATATATGTGACTGTGTTTGAGGGTGATGCAAAAGACGGCGTTGCCCGTGATACGGAGGCTTACGACCATTGGAAACGATTCCTTCCGGAAGACCATATTCTCGATGGCAACAAAAAGGACAATTTCTGGGAAATGGGCGATACCGGACCCTGCGGCCCTTGTAGCGAAGTCCATTACGACTTGCGGAGTGATGCCGATAGAACTCGAATTGCAGGCCGTGATCTGGTTAACAAGGATAACCCGATGGTAATAGAGATATGGAATCTCGTATTCATGCAGTTCAACCGCAAGGCCAACGGGACCCTCGAACCTCTTCCGGCCCATCATGTCGATACGGGCATGGGATTTGAACGCCTTTGCATGATACTTCAGGGTAAACAGAGCAATTACGATACGGATATTTTCCAGCCAACGATACGCAGGATAGCTGAAATGGCAGGCGTGACATACGGACAGAACGAAAAGGCCGACATAGCCATGCGTGTAATTGCAGACCATCTTCGTGCCATCGCCTTCTCGATAGCAGACGGTCAGCTCCCATCTAACGTAAAGGCCGGTTATGTTATCAGACGCATCCTGCGTCGTGCGGTACGCTATGGCTATACATATCTCGGTTTTAAAGAACCTTTTATCTGTAAACTTGTCGATGTACTGGCTCAGAATATGGGTAAACAATTCCCTGAACTGATCGCGCAGAAGTCTCTTATATATAATGTGATACAAGAGGAGGAAAGTTCTTTCCTAAGGACTCTGGCCACAGGTATAAACATGCTCGACAATATTATCGAAAAGGCGAAGAAAACCGGTGTCGAGTCAATCTCCGGCAGCGATGCCTTTACGCTCTACGACACCTACGGATTTCCTATAGATCTTACCGAACTTATCGCTCGTGAGCAGGGTATGCTTGTCGATCTGCCTGCTTTCGAGAAAGAGCTCGAGGCTCAGAAAAAACGCTCTCGTAATGCGGCTGCCGTTGAAACAGGCGATTGGATAGAACTCCTGCCTATAAAAGAAAGCGTCTTCATAGGTTACGACACGCTCGTAGAGGATGTGAAGATCGCCAAATACCGTCAGGTGCAGACTAAAGGCAAGTCGTATTACCAGCTTGTTTTTGACAAAACGCCATTTTATGGCAATTCGGGCGGCCAGGTAGGTGATTCGGGATATATCGAATCAGACGGTAGCCGTGTCGCAATAACTGATACACAGAAAGAAAATAATCTGACTGTACATATAGCACAGGAACTGCCCGAGAAACTCGAAGCTACATTTAAAGCTGTAGTTAATGTCGACAAGCGTAACATGGTGGCAAATAACCATACGGCTACCCATTTATTACACGAGGCTCTTCGGTCGGTACTCGGGACGCATGTCGAACAGAAAGGATCTCTGGTCAATGCCGATTATCTGCGTTTCGACTTTTCTCATTTTCAGAAGGTGACGGACGAGCAACTGCGCGAAGTGGAAAAGGCCGTGAACCGTAAAATACGTATGAATTTGCCGTTGGTCGAAAACCGTAATTGTCCAATCAATGAGGCCAAGCAGATGGGCGCCATGATGCTTTTCGGTGAAAAATACGGTTCAAATGTGCGTGTGATAAAATTCGGTACTTCGGTCGAACTATGCGGCGGTACTCATGTCAGTGCTACCGGAAATATCGGACTGTTCAAAATCATCTCCGAAAGTGCAATCTCGGCAGGCGTAAGGCGTATAGAAGCCGTTACAGGCGAAAGAGCCGAAGATTACCTGTATAAAATATCGGACATTATGCATGAGGTGCAGGCATTTGTACAAAACCCATCAATAATGCAGGCCGTAAAAAAGGTATTCGAAGAAAACGAGGAGCTGACTCGTCAGATGGAGCAATATCGCAAGGAGCATATAAATACTATGGTAGAGAAACTTGCGCATGAAATGGAAGAAGAGGACGGTATGGTGCTTTATGCACGTCAGATTAATATGCCTGTCGATGTGATTAAGGATGTAGCATTTGCTTTGCGTCAGAGAATATCGAAACTTGTACTCATTATCGGATCCAGTGTCGATGGTAAAGTAACGCTTTCGGTCATGCTGGGTAATGATATTGTTGCACAGGGAGTTAATGCCTCCCAGATCGTGCGCGAGGCTGCCAAGGAAATCAATGGCGGCGGCGGCGGTCAGCCATTCTTTGCAACGGCAGGAGGCAAATCGCCAGAAAACCTCGAAAAGGCGATTATCAAAGCAAAAGATTTGATTAAGGAACAAATGAATAAATAAGGTATGGAAAATAAAAAAGTTTTGCTGATGATCCTCGACGGTTGGGGTATCGGCAATCATTCGAAAGGCGATGTCGTTTGGTCGGCTGACCCGAAATATATCAAGGGTCTTGAAGCCAAATATCCTCATGCCCAACTACTTACAAGCGGCGAGAATGTCGGTTTGCCTGACGGCCAGATGGGAAACTCGGAGGTCGGACACCTCAATATCGGCGCAGGCCGGGTCGTTTATCAGGATCTTGTGAAAATCAATCGTGCGTGTGCCGATAATTCGATAATGAATAATTCCGAAATTGTGGCTGCATTCGAATATGCCAAGAAAAACGGGAAGCAGGTTCATTTTATGGGACTTGTGTCGGATGGTGGCGTCCACAGTTCGCTCGATCATCTTTTGAAATTATGCGATATCTCGAAAGAATATGGTATTGAGAAAACTTTCGTTCACTGTTTTATGGACGGCCGTGATACAGACCCGAAAAGCGGAAAGGGCTTTATTGAACGTCTCGAAGCTCATATGGCTCAGTCTGCCGGCAAAATAGCTTCGGTAATCGGCCGCTACTATGCCATGGACCGTGACAAAAGATGGGAGCGTATAAAGATCGCTTACGATTTGCTTGTCAGCGGAATAGGAGAAAAATCGGAAAATATGGCCGCAGCAGTCCAGAAATCATATGATGATGGCGTGACGGACGAATTTATAAAACCTATCGTAGCTGTCGATGCCGCCGGAAAACCGCTTGCTACATTGCAAGACGGAGATATGGTTATCTTCTTCAATTATCGCAATGACCGTGCTAAGGAGCTGACAATAGTACTTACGCAGGAAGATATGCCGGAATATGGCATGAAAACAATTCCGCTATACTATTGCACCATGACACCGTACGACGCCAAGTTCAAAGGCCTTCATATACTGTTCGATAAGGAGAACGTTAACAATACAATAGGGGAATATGTTTCAAGTCTTGGTTTAAAGCAGTTGCGCATTGCCGAAACGGAAAAATACGCTCATGTAACATTTTTCCTTAACGGCGGTCGCGAAGCGGAATTTGACGGCGAAGAACGTATCCTTATAGCTTCGCCTAAGGTGGCAACCTATGATCTGCAACCGGAAATGAGCGCATACAAGGTGAAGGACGCACTTGTGAAAGCACTCGATACCAGAAAGTTCGATTTTATTTGCCTCAATTTTGCGAACGGCGATATGGTAGGCCATACCGGTGTCTATGAAGCTATAGTGAAAGCGGTCAAGGCTGTCGATGAATGTGTGGAAGCAGTTGTGGAAACAGCCAAGAAGAATGGCTATGAGGTGGTTATTATCGCTGACCATGGAAATGCCGACAATGCAATCAATCCGGATGGCTCGCCGAATACGGCTCATTCGCTCAATCCGGTGCCTATAATTGTTGTTTCGGACAGAGTGAAAAAAGTGGAAAACGGAGTTCTGGCAGATGTTGCACCAACCGTATTGAAAATGATGGGAGTAGGGCAACCTGCAGAAATGACAGGTAAAGCTTTGGTTGAGTTGTGAAATTATAGACGGTTGATATTCTGGCTTATGGGCCTGTCTGTTTGGGGGCATGCTCGTAGAGGACCCGATATTTCAAGCCAATATATTGTCGGAACAGTCTCGAAAGAGGTCGGATTTTACTCCGACCTCTTTTGTGTATATGCTTTTATGTTTTCCGCGATGCTATTTATGAGCCGTTGCAATGATTCTTTGGTTGACCATGCTATGTGAGGGGTGGTGATAAGCCTGTATTTATCCTCGACAAAATTCAGCGGATTATCGGCTGTTATTGGTTCGCTGCTGTATACGTCTATGGCTGCGCCGGCGATGAGTCCATCGTTGAGTGCTCTTGCCAAGCCATCTTCGTTTATCAGGCTGCCGCGCGCCACATTTACGATTATCGCTGTCGGCTTCATTAGGGAAAGCTGGTGATAATCGAGCATGCGGTATGTCTTCAGGTTTAATGGGGCGTGAATCGATATTATGTCTGAGTCGCTCAACAAGGTCTCGAGTTCTACTCGTTTGTAATTTGGATCGTTGTGTTCTCCTGTCGTCGAGTAATATGTTACCTCGCATCCGAAAGCAGAGGCAAGGTTTGCTACTGTTTTTCCGATATTTCCCAATCCGATAATTCCCCATTTTTTCCCGTGAAGTTCGTGTGTCTGCTTTTCGGCATTGGAAAAATATTTGGATTGAGCATACTTGCCACTTTTAATGTAAGAGTCGTAGAAAATAATCTGGCGATAGAGTGTCAGTACCGACAATACGGTAAATTCCGCAACGGCATGCGAAGAGTAATTCTCGACATTTTTCACCTCGATTCCGGCATTTCTGGCTGCTTCCAGGTCTATGTTGTTCATACCTGTCGCAGCCACACAAATAAGTTTGAGGTTTGGTAGTTGGGCTATGGTTTCTGTTTTCAGCGGCGTTTTGTTCGTAATGACTATTTCGGCATCGAGGCAGTTTTCCGTTATTTTATCGTGAGGCGTGTTGTTGAAACCGGTGTAGATGCCGAGTTTGCTTATAGGTGTTATGTCTACGCCCGGGATGGTGCCTTCGTCGAGAAATACGATTTTGTGTTTCATCGTTTTACAAATTGGATTGCTCTATAAAAATAATATCCGTAAAGAATTATTTAATTGGTTAGTATTTGTATTCGGGTGGTATGCAGTGTGTTATATCTCATTAATTAAACCTCTGATTGCTGCTGATGCACAGAAACATCCGAATATGGCCGGCATGTAAGAGATGGTACCTACATTGGATTTTTTATTTGTCTCTTCTGCTATAATGATGGACCCTTCCCGGGCGGGTTCAGGCGAGAAAACGGCATTGAAGCCCTTTCGTATGCCGAGCCTGTGTAATCTTTTTCGCAGCATGTGTGCGAGCGGACAGTGGTGTGTTTTGGAAATGTCGCTTATCTGGACTTGCGATGGATCGGTTTTCGCCCCTGAGCCCATTGAGCTTACGAGCGGTATATGTCTGTCTAATGCGCCTTTAATTAGGTTTACCTTAGGTGATAGTGTATCTATGGCATCGACGATATAATCGTACCGGGCAGCATCGAGCAGTATGTCGGTCTCATCGTCACGGATGTATTTTGTTATGGAATTTATTTTGATGTTTGGGTTTATATCAATAAGTCTTTGTTTCACTAAATCAGTCTTATATGAATCTACTGTCGAATGTAATGCGATTAGTTGGCGGTTGATATTGCTTTCCGACACCATGTCCGCATCGGCTATGGTAAGGGTTTCAACGCCGGCACGGGCAATCATCTCTGCACTATAAGCACCGACTCCGCCAAGCCCGACTACAAGAACATGCGCATTTCTGAGAATCTCCAGTTTCTCTTTTCCAAGTAAAAGTTCGGTACGCTGAAGCCAGCCGGGAATAGCATCGATATTCATTCTGTTATTTTTTTGAAATTATTGAAAATTATGTGTTTAAGCTCTGTTATTTCAATCTTTTTTATTGCGGCTATCGCATTATATACATGTTCGATTGAAACTTCAGAGGTGTCGGTTTCGGCAAATATCCGTCCCAATGCCGTGTTGCTGATCGATTCAATAGTCTTCTTCGATTTAAGCGAACGTTCACTTACTGATATGTAATACCCTTTCCCAGTGATAGTTGACGCAAGCTCTGGACTGCCGATGTAACTATGGAATACTGCGGCCTTCAAGTCGAATTCAGAGACTGTTTTCAGTACCTCGTTATAGGCCTTTACGCAATGAAGTATTACCGGAAGATTACGTTTTTCAGCTATGGCAAGTTGCTCCCTGAAAACATCAACCTGTCGGTCGCGATCGATTTGCCTTGAAAAATCTAACCCGATCTCGCCTATTGCTGCTATTTTGGCTGTGCTTAAGAATCGGATGGCTTCAGTCATGTCGACCCTTTCTGCATCCCAGGGGTGGACTCCTGCGCTGACACAAGGGGCCTCAGGAAACGGTTGCCCGGTGCCAATCCCATAGGACACAACGCACAGAACCTCGAAATGGTGCGTATGCGTGTGTAGGTCTATGTATGGTACATCGTTCATGCGCCGTCTCTTTTGCTTAATACAAATATAGAATTTTCATTCCAATCACTTATTTCTTTATTTTAATTCTGCTTCGCCATTAATTTTGACGACAAATATTTTGTATGCCTAAATAATTGTTTGTTAGTGTATTGCAGCTAAGTTGCAAGGCGTGTGAGTATGTTGTTAAAAAAATCACAACAACTTGGTATTTTCAGAAAATAAAAATGTAAATTTGCAGCGTTTTTAAATGCCACATTCCGACACAATTAAACTAAACAATAAAATCCTTAACCGAATGTCGAAAACAATCAAACTGAAAAGAGGTCTCGACATCAAGCTGGTAGGGAAAGCTGAAAAACGTATCGTCGAACTTCCGATGTCAGAAAGTTATGGCGTGTCACCGCTCGATTTCGAGGGTGTCGTTCCAAAGCTACTCGTGCGACCAGGTGATGCCGTAAAGGTTGGAACGCCGCTCTTTTTCAACAAGTATCATCCCGATGTGCTCTTTACATCGCCCGTAAGCGGAACGGTGGATTGCATTACGAGAGGTGATAAAAGAAAAATCCTTGCTATTGTAATCAATGCGGATGGCAAGCAGGAGAGCGAAAAATTCGAGACTAAACCGGCCGATAAGGCTTCTAAAGAGGAGGTAAAAGAACTGTTGCTCAAAAGCGGTCTGTGGCCATTCGTGACTCAGCGGCCTTATGGCATCGTTGCCAATCCGGCAGACGAACCTAAGGCTGTTTTTGTATCTGGGTTCAATTCGGCACCTCTTGCTCCTGATATGGATTTTGTCCTTGAGGGCGAAGACGAAAACCTTAAAGTCGGTTTCGAGGCGTTGAAAAAACTGACTGCCGGCAAAGTGCATCTCGGCATAAAGGCAGGAACGGATGGAGTCGTTTCAAGAGTTTCCAATGTCGAAAAGACCGCTTTCCAGGGACCGCATCCGGCGGGGAACGTAGGAGTGCAGATACATCACATAGACCCTATAAATAAAGGAGAGATAGTCTGGACCCTGGACATCCAAACGGTGGCCATCATTGGACGCCTGTTCAATACGGGTAAACTCGACATGACCAAAGTGTATGCACTCACCGGATCCGAACTCATAGAACCGGTTTATGTAAGGGCCATTTCGGGAGCTCCTTTCGTATCGCTTCTCCGAGGAAACATCAAACGGCAGGGTCGCGATCAGAAGGTCAGGATAATCAACGGCGACGTACTCTCGGGTAAGAAAGCCGATCCGCGTGGCTATGTGGCTTCCAATACCAATCAGATAACCGTCATTCCGGAAGGCGATAAATACGAATTTCTCGGATGGGCAATGCCTCGATGCAATAAGTTCTCGGTTTCGAGGTCCTATTTTTCATGGTTGCGCCCTAAAAGAGAGTACGTACTCGACACGAACCTGCATGGCGGTCACCGGCCATATATTGTAACCGGTCTTTTCGAACGCTATCTGCCAATGGATATTTATCCGATGTATCTTTTCAAGGCGATCCTTGCCAAAGATATCGACAAGATGGAAAACCTCGGTATTTACGAAATAGTAGAGGAGGATGTTGCCCTGTGTGAATTCGTCGACCCGTCGAAGAACAACATACAGCAGACGGTTCGCGAAGGTATCAATCTTATGATTAAAGAGCTTAGCTAATTATGGAAAAACTCAGGAATATTGTCGACAAGTTCAAACCCCAGTTCGAAAAGGGGGGCCGTTTCGGCTGGCTGCACTCGACATTCGACGGGTTCGAGACGTTTCTTTTCGTCCCGAATACCGTGACAAAATCGGGTGCCCACATAAGGGATGTGAACGATACAAAAAGGGTGATGATCGTAGTGGTCCTCGCTCTTATACCGGCACTCTTGTTCGGTATGTACAATACGGGACTTCAGCACTTCCGCGCGATAGGGGAGTTGACTCAGGCCGAATCTATACTCGGATGCTGGTGGTACGGTTTCTGGAGAGTGCTTCCTCTGATACTCGTGTCTTATATAGTAGGTCTTGGGATCGAATTTATTTTTGCCCAGATACGCGGACACGAAATCAATGAAGGCTACCTCGTTAGCGGTATGCTCATTCCACTTATAATGCCTATAGACATACCGTTGTGGATGCTCGCGGTAGCAGTTGCATTTGCGGTGATTATAGGAAAAGAGGTGTTCGGCGGTACAGGTATGAATATATTCAACCCTGCACTTCTGGCTCGAGCCTTCATATTTTTTGCATACACTCCTTTTATTTCCGGAGAGACGGTATGGGTCAGAGGATTCAGTAAAGGAGGTCCTTTCGTCGACGGATTCTCCGGCGCTACACCATTGACATCGCTTTCTGAAAGCGCATCGTCCGGGACACTCGATTTCGGAGACTACTCTCTGTGGGATATGATTGTCGGTACGATACCCGGAAGTATAGGCGAGACTTCGGTGATCGCAATTCTGATCGGGGCCATAATATTGTTGTGGACCGGCGTTGCAAGTTGGCGCATAATGGTCAGCGTTTTTGCCGGAGGCCTTGTGATGGGATTGATATTCAATCTTATCGGCGGTAACGCTTACATGGACATGCCTGCATACTATCACCTTGTTATGGGTGGTTTCGCTTTCGGTGCCGTATTCATGGCAACCGATCCGGTTACGGCATCCCAGACCAATGTTGGCAAATTTATCTGCGGATTCCTCATAGGTGTAATTGCGGTGCTGATCCGTGTCGTTAACCCGGGCTATCCGGAAGGTATGATGCTTTCGATTCTCTTTATGAATGCGTTGGCCCCGCTCGTCGATCACTATGTGGTTGCCGCAAATGTAAGACGCCGCAACAAAAGGCTCAAAACCGTTAAAGCATAAGAGGAGGGACGAGAGATGAATAAGAACAGTAATTCCTATATTATAATATATTCGACCGTGATGGTCGTAATCGTGGCTCTCGTTCTGGCATTTGCATCTCTATCGCTGCAACCGATACAGAAAGCCAATCAGGATAACGAGACCAAAGGCGCAATACTGATGTCGATCGGACAAGGTATGGATGCCGAAAAAGCCAAAGATAAAACCGCATATATCAACGAAGAGTATGCCAAATACATTATAGAAAGTTTTGCGGTCGATTCCAAGGGCAATAAGGTAGAGGGTGCGGATGCTTTCGCTCTCCTCGGAAGCCTTAAGGACGAGTATGCCAAACCTGAAAACGAACGAGTTCTCCCTGTATTTGTCGGAAAGAAAGATTCCGGTGAAAAGCTTTATATATTACCTCTCTGGGGTTCGGGACTTTGGGGGCCTCTTTGGGGCTATCTGGCTCTCGAAAGCGATATGACGACGATTTATGGAGCCGTATTCGACCATAAGGGCGAAACACCAGGTCTCGGTGCAGAAATAACTACTGCAGCCTTCCAAAATCAATTTAAAGGGAAAAGCATTTTCAATGGTAACGAAATCGTAGGGATTAGCGTATTGAAAGGTGCCGGAAGTTCTGCAGACAATCCTAATGCCGTCGACGCCATCAGTGGAGGTACCATAACCAGCAGGGGAGTGCAGAATATGATAATATCGAACCTGCAAGGCTATGCCGGATTTATTGAAAAAACAAAATCCGAAGATGTCGTATCATCGCCCCAAGACGAAGACCAAGCAAACCTCACCGATGAATCGACACCTGATTTGCCGGTTATCGAAGATCAATCTTTAACAGTTCGAGAAAATGAGTAAAAAAGATAAAGAGCCGTTGTTCTCGGCTAAAAACAGGAAACTCCTGCTCGGGCCGCTGAGTGCCAGCAATCCTGTGGTCGTACAGATACTCGGTATCTGTTCAGCATTGGCTGTTACGGCTAAGTTGCAGCCCGCATTCGTTATGGCTATTTCGGTTACGGTCGTGACGGCATTCTCAAACCTTATCATGTCGCTGTTGCGTAATTCCATACCGTCGCGCATACGTATAATTGTACAACTCGTGGTTATAGCCTTCCTCGTAATCCTCGTCGACCAGGTGCTCAAAGCCTATGTGTACGATGTCAGCAAGCAACTCTCGGTATTCGTCGGACTAATAATCACCAACTGTATCATTATGGGACGAGTAGAAGCGTTTGCTCTCGGTAACAAACCTTGGCCTGCCTTCCTCGACGGAGTAGGTAATGGAGCAGGTTACGGCCTTATCCTAATTATCGTCGCCATCTTCCGTGAACTGCTGGGGGCCGGCACGCTATGGGGATATCAAGTGATACCGGCAAGTTTCTATGATGCAGGATACTCTAATAACGGTCTGATGCTGCTGCCGCCTATGGCACTCATTATCGTTGGTATTATAATCTGGGTGCATCGCAGTTGGAAAAAAGATCTTCAGGAAAAATAGTAAAGGCGAAAGTATATGGAAAGTTTGAATATATTTATCAAGTCGATCTTTATCGATAATATGGTTTTCGCCTATTTCTTCGGCATGTGTTCCTACATCGCCGTAAGTAAAAGTGTGAAAACAGCCATGGGACTCGGACTTGCCGTCATTTTTGTGATGACGATAACGGTTCCTCTGAACTGGTTGCTCAACGAGTATGTACTGAAGGGAGGGGCTCTTTCATGGATAAGTCCGGAAATGGCCAATGTCGATCTCAGCTTCCTCAGCTTTATAATCTTCATTGCCGTGATAGCATCGTTCGTGCAACTTGTCGAAATGGTGGTTGAAAAATTTGCCCCCGGATTGTATAACCAACTCGGAATCTTCCTGCCTCTTATAGCCGTGAACTGCGCGATAATGGGCGGTTCTCTCTTCATGCAGGAACGCGATTTCACAAACCTTGGCCAGGCTGCATCTTACGGTCTGGGTTCCGGTATCGGCTGGTGGCTTGCAATAATCATGATGGCTGCCATACGAGAAAAGGTCACTTATTCGCAAATACCGGCTCCTCTCAAAGGTGCAGGTATCACATTTATAATAACCGGTTTGATGGGGATAGCGTTCATGACTTTCCTCGGAATTCAACTGTAAACTTATAGGAGAGACAGCAGATGAGTATGACAATAATTGTAGCGATAGTAGCTTTCCTGGTGGTGGTCCTGCTGCTGGTTGGCGTATTGCTCTTTGCAAAGGCAAAACTTACAAGCTCAGGCGCCGTTACGATCAACGTAAACGACGACGAAAAGGTGCTTACCGTCGAATCGGGTTCGACACTTCTTTCCACTCTTTCCAATAACGGCATTTTCCTTCCATCGGCATGCGGTGGAGGAGGATCGTGCGGAATGTGTAGATGCCAGGTACTCGAAGGCGGCGGCGAGATACTTCCGACCGAAGTGAACTTTTTTACACGCCGCGAACAGAAGGATCACTGGCGTCTCGGTTGTCAGGTGAAAGTGAAGGAAAATCTGAAGATCCGTGTTCCGGAAGAGGTCCTCGGTGTGAAAAAATGGGAATGCGAGGTGATCTCGAATCACAACGTAGCAACATTTATCAAAGAGTTTGTCGTGAAACTTCCTCCTGGAGAGGAACTCAAATTCCGTTCAGGCGGCTATATCCAGATAGATATTCCTAAATACGATGAAATCAAATTCAGCGATTTCGATATAGATGAGGAATATCGCGAGGATTGGGATCAGATGAAAATGTGGGATCTCGTGACCAAAAATCCCGAACCAACTTTCCGCGCATATTCGATGGCCAACCATCCGGCAGAAGGCAATATCGTAATGTTGAACATACGTATCGCCACTCCGCCTTGGGACAGAAATACGCATGCGTTCGCTAACGTAAATCCCGGTATATGTTCGTCTTACATATATTCGCTTAAACCCGGAGATAAGATAACCATCTCTGGCCCTTATGGAGAATTCTTTGTAAAAGATACTCCTAACGAAAAGATGTTCATTGGCGGTGGCGCCGGCATGGCTCCCATGCGCTCGCATATATTCGATCAGTTCAAGACCAAACATACGAAAGTTCCGGTGACGTTCTGGTATGGCGCACGAAGTAGACGCGAAATCTTCTACGAAGCCGATTTCGAGCAGATAGAACGGGAAAACAAAAACTTCCAGTTCCATATAGCACTCTCGGAACCTAAACCGGAGGATAATTGGACAGGTTATGTTGGGTTCATACATCAGGTTATTTTCGATAACTATCTGAAGAACCATGAAACTCCTGAAGATATAGAGTATTATCTTTGCGGCCCACCAATGATGACTGCTGCAGTATTGAAAATGTTGGACAGTCTCGGGGTCCCGGAAGACAATATAATGTTCGATAATTTTGGATCTTAAGGATTGTCAATTAATCATAAGAAAGAGGCCCGACAGCCTCTTTCTTTCTTTATTTTTAGTACGTTTGCAGTAAATATTCCGTTATGAAGATACTTGTCGGAGAGCAGATCAAAAAACTGGACAGATATACCATAGAACATGAACCAGTCGAATCCATTGATTTAATGGAGCGAGCTTCCGAAGCTATGGCTCAGATAGTTGCGCAAAAAACAGATGGAGAAAAACTGTTGGTGTTCGTCATAGGTAAGGGCAATAATGGCGGTGACGGTTTGGCTATGGCGCGGATACTGTCGCATGCAGGTATGGAGTGTTATGTTATTATGGCTTCTCCGTTGGATGAGTTAAGCGAGGATTGTCGTTATAATTTTGACAGGCTCCCCGAGGAGGTGAAATTGATCGACGCTATACCTCCATTGTGTGAAGAATACGAGATTGTCGTTGTAGATGCCTTGCTCGGTTCCGGAATGAGAGGTAAGCCTGCCGGAGAATATAAAGAGTGGATAGACAAAATCAATGATTGCGGCCACTATGTCATATCTATCGACCTGCCTTCCGGAATGAAGACGGAATTCGGGAATGATCCCGATTTTGTAGTGCATGCCGACTTGACATTAACCATACAGTTTCCGAAATTGGCCATGCTTCTGCCTGAGGCCGGAGAGTGCTGCGGTGAGATGGAGGTTGTGCCGATAGGATTGGATGAAGAGTTCGTCGAAAATGTGTCGACACCATATGCGTATGTTACATCAGACTTAATCTGTGACTTTATTAAACAGCGGCCAAAATTCTCTCACAAAGGCACTTACGGACATACTTTGCTTGTGTGCGGATCTGAAGGAATGTTTGGCGCCGCAGTTCTCGCTACAAATGCGGCTCTTCGTTCTGGGTGTGGGCTGGTAACAACACATGTCCCTCATAACGGAGGTATCTCTATTAATTGCAATGCGCCATCTGCTATTGTAAGCTTGGATCCTGCCGGGTATTTTTCGAAGTTGCCTTCTGATCTCGATAAATACACATCGGTCGGCGTAGGTTGCGGATTGGGGCAGAGCAGGTGTACGACCAAGGCTTTGAAGAAACTGCTGAAAAGATCCAGGTGTGGAATCGTATTGGATGCTGATGCGCTTAATATAATAAGCAGAAATCCTGAATTTCAAAATTTGATTCCTTCGGGTTCTGTATTGACGCCTCATCCAGGAGAGTTGAAACGTCTTGTAGGTGAATGGAGTGGGGAATCGGATAAAATAGAACGGGCTTCAGGTTTGGCTGTCAAATTAGGAGCTGTTGTGGTTGTCAAAGGTGCCTGCTCGATGATATGTATGCCCGACGGACGGGTGTATTTCAATTCTACCGGGACATCCGGAATGGCAAAAGGAGGGAGTGGGGATGTCCTGACCGGGTTGCTGGCAGGGTTAATGGCCAGAGGATACGGTGCTGAAGAGGCGTCTTTGTTGGGAGTGTATGTTCATGGAATGGCAGGAGAAAAAGCTGCTGATTATTATGGCAAAGAGGCCATGAACAGCTCTGATATCATTGATTTTATAGGTGATGCATTCGGAGAAATGTATTGAAACCAAACTAAAGGATTTTGAGATGTTGTTTGATTTTGGAGTAATTTAGATTATATTTGTGTGTATTAACTTTTAAAAAACAGACTGACATGGCAAGTTTAAGAATGCTGAAAAAAGATATAGATTATCTCGTAGGACAGGTCTTGGATGACAGCTACTTTACGGCATATTTTCATCCGGAAAAAAAAGCGGAAGCTATACAGATAATAGAAGAGGCTGTGGAATTTCGCAACAGTCTATTTGATCGAGTAAATTCTCCTGCTGAGAAAAATAATAAAAGTCTGGTAAAAAAACATTACGCTCAAATTAGGCGTGATATGTTTTCAGGAGTGGATAAGTTATTTGAGAAACTTAGCGGCATAGTTAAATAAAAAGCATACTTCTTACTACACGACAAAGGCCCGGAAATTCCGGGCCTTTGTCGTGTATATAATTGTAGTTTAGGATATTTGATCGCGTTATATGAAGTTTTGATTTATGTTATTTGCTTCTAATTATGTTCTTTCAGAACCGTATGCGGTATATGGCCGTGAGCAACTATCTGTATGGGGCAATTATAGTTTTCGAGTTGTTCGGCGGTGATCAGATTAGAGCTATGTCTGTGAACATATTTGTTGACACAAACTATGTTTTTAACAACACTCGTAATGGTTCCTATATCATGTGATACCATTACTATCGCCATTCGTTGATTCAATTCCTGCAATATTTCGTAAAGTTCTTTTTCAAATTTGTTATCGACAAAATTTGCAGGTTCGTCAAGAATCAGGAGTTTGGGTTCTGAAACAATGGCCCGACAGAGTAGGGCGCGTTGCATTTCCCCTCCGGAAATACTTCCGATGGGCTTCGAGGCGATATGTGCAATGCCAACTTTTTTCAGAATCTCGCCCGCTATTTTATATTTGTTTTTGCCAAAACGGAAAACACCCGGTTCCTGCAAGCCTGATACTACAACATCTATTACGGATACGGGGAATAACTTGTCGAATTCGGTGAGTTGTGGCAGATATCCGATTTTAGGTTTACCATCCGATATAAGCTCCTGGGCAAATGAAATGTCTCCCGTGAAAGGGATTAGACCGAGAATGGCTTTCATCAATGTCGTTTTGCCGCCGCCATTGGGCCCAATAACCCCTAAAAAATCGTCGGATTCGATAGTGAGGTTTACATGGCTCAATACCTCTTTGTCCTCGTATGACACCGACATGTCGGAGATTGATACATATTTCATTGTCTGGTAATTATATCTGTAACCCAAAGTAGATTCTGAACGGCGTCTTCTTCCAGTGGATCGAAAGCCACAGGTTCTGCATTTATGTCTTTTGCAATCGTAGTCACAACCGATTCGTTTAATTGTTTCTGATATAATACCGTTTTTGTCGAGTCGTTTCTGGCCTGCTCGATAATTGATTTCATGCGATCGGCGGTAGGCTCCTTGCCTTCATTTTCTAATGCGATTTGGCGTATGTTGTAATCCCTCGCATAATAGGTGAGTGCCGGGTGATATATTAGAATATAATTTATACCTGATTGAGTGATTTTTTCTCTGACGTATTTGTCTGCATCTTTCAGATTGTCAACTAATTGCATGTAGTTGTTGTAATATTTACTCGAATCGGGATACAATGCCTTGATATTATCGTACGCATTTTTAGCCATAACCTGCAGGCAGTCAAATGATGTCCATATATGTGGATCTGTGCCGTGGTTATGGAGTACATTGTCTTTATGGCTGTCATTACCGTCTATCAATTTGATACCGGCAGATAGGTCTGCGATGATAGCGTTCGAGGTGTCATGTATCTTATTGACTATTGTATTTTCAAAATCCAAGAGACCTGTTGTGAATATCATTTGAGCATCTGACGTCGCTATTATTTCTTTCGGAGTAGGTTCGTAGGTTTCTGGCGACATGCCTTCGGATAATAGCGTCGTTATGTTAAAGTCATCGCCAACAATCTGATAGACAATATATTTGACAGGAGGTATTGATGCAATCAGTGACTTTTTTGGGGGAGTAGTTGTGCGGTTCTTGTATACTTGCAAATACCACGTCAAGAATGTTCCCAGTATAATAGCCGTAATGACGATGAATACTTTCTGTCTACTTTTCATGGTTTGTATTAAGAAATATTTAGAGATATATTTTTCGGCTCAAAGATAGGAATATTTAATATAAATAAAATCTTATTTTACATAATGTAAATTATGTTGAACATAATTTTATTGCTTTTCATAGGTTTCGAAGGTATTGTCGGAATAAAATACGATGATTTTTTCTATGTTCCGATTTGATTTTTTTGTTTGCTGGTTTTGCGCATCTGGAATATTTGAGGGGCTAATTGGATAACTGTTGCTGCGAATCGGTTGAGCATCGACATACATTTGTCCAATGCCCAACATAAGCCATTTCGGATTAAGTCGTGGAAATGCCGTAAACAATTTGACTAAAAAATCGAATCCTGGTTTATTCCTTTCTGAAAGAATATGGGAAATAGACGAAGCTTGTACATCGATTATTTCAGCGAGTCTTGATGCCGAGATGTGCTCTTGATTAAGAAATTCCATTAATCTGTTTTTCATATTGAGTTTACGGAATTTGAGATACTATGTCTTTACCTACAGAATCGAATTATTTTTTAAACTATTCAATCATTTAGTTTGTATTAAATAACTGATTGTTAAAGTGTTATGTGTGTAGATATGTCTCACTGCTATCCAGGAGCATGCCATAATAAAAATAACCGCGTTCTAAACCGTAATTAATTATTCAATATAATACATGTAAAGTGCTGATTATATTGGCATTATATTGGTGATGTTAAATAATATAACCTACTCATCATGAAGGCAAGCCGCCATATTTTCGCATTACAAATGTAAAAATTAAAAATGTAAAAAATACCGCACATGCGGTATTTTTAATTCAGTGATTATAATGTGGTTTACATTTGTAATTTACGTGCTGTGTCGGCTAATTCTTCCGGTGTTGTTTTGAGTTTTTTACGGAAGTCGACATCCTGCTCGCTATTTATAGGAATTAAATGTATGTGTGCATGAGGGACCTCGAGCCCTAAAACTACCATGGCTACCCTATTGCATTTTATGTTCTTTTTAATTTGCTTAGCCACTTTTTTTGCAAAAACGATCATCTCCGCAAGCGTGTCATCATCAAGGTCAAATATATAATCTGTCTGTTTGCGAGGAATTACAAGTGTGTGTCCTACCTGTATCGGATTAATGTCCAGAAATGCATAAAATTTTTCATTCGCTGCAACTTTATAGCTGGGAATTTCGCCCTTGGCTATGCGTGAAAAAATACTTTCTTCCATGGCATTTAAAATTTTGGTTTAAGTATTTCGCTGTATATAACGGCATCTCGTATATTGAAGCGTTTATTTAAGTTAGTATTGTCAATATCTTCTATCTCAATATCTGTTTTTGATTCTGCGACGTCTGAATTTTCTTGAATCACTTCGTCGGACTTAAATCTTGAGTTTAAGTCTAAGGATATGGTTTGTCCGATTTTTTGAGTTTTGATTGTATTGTTGTTTTTTGTCGGTGTCTCGTATTCTTCGTTGTTATTTTTGCCTGGAATGTTGTCCCATGGATCAGCGTCGTATTGAGGATTAGTGGTTTTATGGGCAGTCCTGGCCTTTTTATTTTTAATCGAAGCCGATATCGCACTTATGATTAGGGCAATAATCAGTATTATCCATTCTTTCATAATTCCTGGTCTTTCACGTTGTTAACACGTATTACCTTTTCTATTCCTTTAATCTTGTTAACTTTTGCTATGATCTTATTGACATCATCCGTATTTTTTACATACACACTAACGATGCCCTCAAAGATACCGTCATGGCTTTGAATGTGTAGTTCTCGAATGTTGATATTGAGTTCACCGGTAATTAGTTGGGCCAAATCCATCAGAACCCCTATTCTATCTATTCCTCTGAATTCCAGAACAGTGAGATATGACATTGCTTTATGGCTCGACCATTGCACTGATGTTATTCGTTCGCCATGTTGTGAGGCGAGTCTTGTGAGCACATCACAAGAGGTTTTATGGACTTCGATTTTGCCCGTATCTGGATTGTTGTAGCCTGTAACGGAATCGCCTGGGATTGGGTTACAACATTCGGCAATTGTAAATTCGGGTTCTTCTGCACTGACTGTCAATGTTTTTTTGCTGGCTGCTGCTTTTTTGCGGTTTTCTCCTGCCCTGCTCTTGAATGGATTCGTCAACTGTATGGTCCAGAATTTCAGCATTTTATTAGCTGAATTTTGTCTTAATATTTTTTCGATTCCATCCAAATTGATAAGTCCGGATCCTAATTTATTGTAGAATTCGTCTTTGGTCTTACATCCATAAGCCGGTAATACTTTTCGGAAGACACGTGCGCTCGGAGGGATTCCGAATTCACGCATTTTGGTGTCGAATATTTCTATGCCTTTTTCGATGTTGTTATCTGTATCGCGTCTTAGGTAGTTGCGGATCGATTGTCGGGCCTTTGCGGTGGTTACATGTTCGAGCCATTCTCTTTTGGGAGAAGCGTTTTCAGAGCTTATAATTTCCACCTGATCGCCATTCATCAGTGGGGTGAATATCGACTCGATCTTATGATTAATTTTTGCACCTATTGCTTTATTGCCTAATTTTGAGTGTATTTCATATGCGAAATCGAGTGCTGTAGCGCCTTTGGGTAGTTTACGTGATTCGCCTTTGGGAGTGAATACCACGACTTCCGTAGTATACAGTGTCATTTTGAAATTGTCGAGGAAATCCACGGCATTCTCGGTAGGGCTATTGAGGGCTTCGCGGACTTTTTTCAGCCATCGGTCGAAATCGTCCTCTCCTGAACTGGATAACGAAGCGTGTTTGTATTTCCAGTGTGCTGCAAAACCGCGTTCGGCGATCTCTTCCATGCGTTCGGATCGGATTTGTACTTCGACCCAAGTTCCAGATTCGTTCGAGCCGTCGCCTCCGGGATTCATGACTGTAACATGGAGGGCTTCATAGCCGTTTGCTTTTGGTATGGTTACCCAGTCACGGATACGATCAGGTTTAGGTTGATATATGTCTGTGATCAGTGAGTATATATGCCAGCATTGAGATTTTTCTGGAATTATTGCAGTTGGTTTGAATATTATTCTTATTGCAAAGAGGTCATAGACTTCCTCGAAAGGAATTTGTTTGGCCTGCATTTTCATCCAGATGGAATAGATGCTTTTTACTCTTCCCGAGATTTCGAAGTCGATTCCGCTTGCACGGAGTTTTTCAATGATCGGAGCGTTGAAATTTTCTATAAATTCGGTTCGTTTTGCTTCCGATTCCTGGATTTTTCGTTCTATTTCTGCATAGTCATGCGGGAAACGATATTTCAGGCTTAGATCTTCCAGTTCTGTTTTGATTGTGTACAATCCCAAACGGTACGCCAATGGTGCGAAAAGATAAATCGTTTCACTCGTAATCTTGATTTGCTTGTTTGGGGGCATTGATCCGAGTGTTCGCATGTTGTGGAGGCGGTCTGCGATTTTTATCAGAATTACGCGTACATCGTCAGATAGGGTCAGGAGTACTTTCCGGAAGTTTTCGGCCTGTTCCGAGACATTCGAGTTGAATACACCTGCCATTTTGGTGAGGCCGTCCACCATAGATGCGATCTTTGCGCCGAACATGCTCTCGATCTCTTCTACGGTATATGATGTATCTTCTACGACATCATGCAGTAATGCGGCGACTACCGATTTGACACCCAGTCCTATCTCGTCAATAACGATCTTGGCGACGGCTATCGGATGAATTATATACGGTTCACCCGAGCGACGGCGCACCCCTTTGTGTGCCTCCTTCGCCAGGAAGAATGCCTTTTTGATTATATCCCAATCTTTTTCTTCGGTGGCTATCTTTTCGCAACTGCGTAAAAGTTCCTGCCATCTTTCTTCTATCAGGATCTCTTCTTTTTCCGTATATTCCATGCCTTGCTGCCTCTACCCTTCCGACTTATTTTTTGTCAGCGGCCTTCATGGCTTCGCGGACTTTTGATTCTATTTCTTCTGCGAGTTCTACATTGTCTGAGAGCAGTTCCTTTACAGCATCACGACCTTGTCCGAGTTTGGTATCGCCATAAGAGAACCACGAACCGCTTTTTTTGATGATGCCATATTCGACTCCGAGGTCGATGATTTCGCCGATGCGGGAGATGCCTTCGCCGAACATGATGTCGAATTCGGCTTTACGGAAAGGGGGAGCCACTTTGTTTTTCACGACTTTCACTTTGGCACGCGAACCGAGTTGGTTATCTCCATCTTTTATGCTTGCGGCTTTTCTGATGTCGATGCGTACGCTGGCATAGAATTTCAGTGCGTTTCCGCCGGTTGTGGTTTCCGGGTTTCCGTACACGACGCCGATTTTATCGCGGAGTTGGTTAATGAAAATACACACGGTTCCTGTTTTGCTGATACTCGAAGTGAGCTTTCTGAGAGCCTGAGACATGAGTCTTGCCTGGAGGCCCATTTTGGAGTCGCCCATTTCTCCTTCGATTTCGGCTTTTGGGGTAAGTGCCGCGACTGAGTCTATGACGACTATGTCTATCGCGCTCGAACGGATAAGGTTGTCGGCTATTTCGAGGGCCTGTTCGCCGTTGTCAGGTTGCGAAATGAGTAGATTATCTACGTCTACGCCTAATTTTTGAGCGTAGAAACTGTCGAAAGCGTGTTCTGCGTCGATGAATGCTGCGATGCCTCCGGCTTTTTGGGCTTCGGCTATGGCATGCAGTGCAAGAGTGGTTTTGCCTGATGATTCAGGGCCGTATATTTCCACGATACGTCCTTTGGGGTATCCGCCGACTCCGAGCGCTATGTCGAGCGTTATCGATCCGGTCGGGATAACGGCTACGTTTTCCACATTGGCGCTGTTCATTCGCATTATCGAACCTTTGCCGAAATCCTTTTCTATTTTGTCCATCACGGCGTTCAGCACTTTGAGCTTATCCGGATTTATCTCTTTTTTCTCTGCCATTATTTCTGGGTTTGTTTATTTGTATGAATCTGCTATTTGTTCGAAGTGTTGTTTTGTGTCGACTTTGTCGAAGATTTTTTCTATTGTTCCGTTTTCGTCGATGATGAATGTTGTGCGTATTATACCTTCGTACTCGCGCCCCATGAATTTTTTTGGGCCCCAAGCGCCATATAGCGAGGCGACCGTATGGTCCGGATCGGAGATAAGCGTAAAATTCAAACTATGCTTGTCTATGAATTTTTGATGTGATTTTTCGCTATCGGGGCTGACACCTATGATAGTGAATCCCATTTTTTCGAGTTCGCTTTTACCGTCTCTCAAACTGCACGCCTCTGCGGTACATCCCGATGTATTGTCTTTGGGATAAAAATAGAGTATGATTCGTTTCCCGTGCAGGTTGGCGAGTGTTATATCGTTGCCGTTCTGGTCTTTGGCTGTAAATTCTGGGGCGATGTCCCCGGGTTTAAGTTTTGTCATATTTGCACAATTTTCCAATCTTTGTAAAGATATGGATTTATGCCGTAAAATAAAAGAAGTTTTTCCGATTTTGGCAAGTCGGAAAAACTTCAAGAATTTGGGTTGGTAGTATTGTATTTGTAAAGAGATGTTATTTTCTGCCCATGGGGATCTTGCCGAAGGGATTATTTTGATACTACGCGGCGTTCTATCTCGTCCATTTGGCGTTTGAAATTCTTGTCCGTTTCGCTGAGATTTGAGATTGCCTTGCAGGCATGCAGTACGGTAGCGTGATTTTTACCGCCTATTGCTGCGCCGATAGCTGTAAGTGGGGCCTTGGTGTGCTTTTTGCTGAGGAACATTGCTATTTGGCGTGCCTGTGCTATTTCTCTTGTTCGTTTTGGCGAGTTGAACTGTTCGGCTTCCAGATTGAGGTATTCGCAGACCACCTTAATTATGTGATCTATGGTAATCTCACGCTGAGTGAACTTGACATATACTTTAAGTATCTCTTTTGCCAGCGAAGTGGTTATTTTTTTGTTCAGGAATGCCGCGTTTGCCACCAATGAAGAGAGGGCGCCTTCGATTTCGCGGATATTGGCGCTGATATTGTCTGCCAAGAATTCTATGACCTCTTCCGACAGTTCGGTTTTGAGCCTTGCGGCTTTGGCCTTGATGATTTTGACTTTAGTATCGTGGTCAGGCTGAACCAGCTGGGCCGACAATCCCCACTTGAATCGGGTTATAAGGCGTTGTTCGATATCCTTGAGTTCTACCGGAGACTTGTCGGATGTTATTATCAGCTGCTTGCCCGAGAGTTGCAGATGATTGAATATGGTGAAGAAAGCATTCTGAGTTTTCTCTTTTCCCGACAGTTCCTGGATGTCATCGATTATCAGCACATCTATCATTTGATAGAAGTGGATAAAATCGTTGAACTCCTTGTTGAGCATCGAAGTGGTATACTGTGCCTGGAATTTATTCATCGACACATACAATACCTGCAGATCCGGATGTCGTTGGCGTATTTCGTTGCCGATTGCCTGAGCTACGTGGGTTTTTCCCAATCCCGAATCGCCGTATATATAAAGCGGATTGAAGGGTGTTGTTCCCGGGTTAACCGCTATTGCGAGTCCGGCCGATCGTGCGAGTCTGTTGCACTCCCCTTCTATGAAGTTGCTGAATGTGTAATTCGGATTGAGTTGCGGGTCGATGATCGCCTTGCGGATACCCGGAAGTATGAACGGGTTTTTTATATTTGCGGTATCCGACTGAGCGAGAAATTTGTTCATCGCGGTGGTATCATAGTTGTTCACTATGGTGGCCGTTTGGGCATCGGATTTAGGCATCACATAACGGAGCCTGGTCTTCATTCCGAAGAGCTGGTAAAGGATCGGCTTGAGGAATGGAAGATAGTTCTTTTCTATATGATATACATAGCTTTCGTTGGGAACCCGCAATTGAAGCGTAGTTCCGTCAAAATCTATCGGCACAATCGGCTTGAACCACTTAACAAACTCATCTTCAGATGTTTGTTCCTTGATTCTGATCAAGCAATTTTGCCATATATCGCTATATGTCTTACCATTAACTACCATAATCCTTTGGGGATGTTTTGCTTTTGCCATACAAAGATTGTACATATTTTTATCAAAAAAAATGCGAATGTAGCTTGTGTTTTAATTTATAATTTATATAGAATTTCAAGGCTTTCAGACATCATGATATTTAATGTGCTGATAGTGAGAATTGAGAAAAAAATGTTTATCTTTGTGTATTAATTTTTTCTTGAAGAGGACTTTTTATTCATAAGTAAAACTTATAGTGAGATGGCAACAGAATTAGATGCATTAGTATTGGATAAAGCCAAAAAATGGCTTGAAGGAAATTATGACGAAGCTACCAAGAAACAGGTAAAATATCTGATAGATAACGATAATAAGGAATTGGTCGACAGTTTCTACAAGGACCTTGAATTCGGTACTGGCGGACTTCGCGGAATCATGGGTGTCGGGACCAATCGTATGAATATATATACTGTCGGTATGGCGACACAGGGATTGGCCAACTATCTGAAGAAAAATTTTCAGAATCAGGAAATCAAGGTAGCCATCGCACATGATAGTCGCAATAACAGCCGTCTTTTTTCCGAACGGGTGGCCGACATATTTGCGTCGAACGGGTTCAAGGTATACATGTTCGATTCGCTACGTCCTACCCCGGAACTGAGTTTCACCATTCGTCAGCTCGACTGCAAAAGCGGTGTTATGGTAACCGCTTCGCACAATCCCAAAGAGTATAACGGCTACAAGGCATATTGGGAAGACGGATCGCAGGTTACGGCTCCTCACGACAGAAACATTATCGCGGAGGTAGCCAAAATTACCGACATAAGCCAGATACTCACCGGCAAGAATAAGGAGAATATCACGGTTCTCGACGAAAAGTTCGATCAGGTTTATCTGAATCGCATAAAAGGGATCTCGCTTTCGCCCGATGCCGTCGAACAGAATCGCGACATGAAGATAGTCTATACTCCGATACATGGTACCGGAGTCGTATTGGTTCCGGCAGCCCTTCGCAAATTCGGGTTTAAAAACATACTGACGGTTAAAGAACAAAATATTATCGACGGTAATTTCCCCACAGTCGAATCTCCTAATCCAGAGGAACGCGCGACCATGAAAATGGCTTTCGACCTTGGCATAAAGGAAAAAGCAGAGATCATTCTTGCTACCGATCCCGATGGCGACCGTCTTGGGGTTGCGGTTCCGGCCAACAGGGATAAAACCGAATACGTGCTTTTGAACGGCAATCAGACATGCGTGCTTCTCACCTATTATCTGTGCCGTCGCTGGAGCGATCTTGGCAAATTGGATGGCAAACAGTACATCGTTAAGACTATTGTAACGACAGAGATGCTGGCGCAAGTTGCTAAAAGTTTCGGTATAAAATATTTTGATTGCCTTACCGGTTTCAAGTACATTGCCGAGATCATCCGTAACCACGAAGGGACCGCATGGCAGTATATCGGAGGTGGCGAAGAGAGCTTCGGTTATCTTCCGGAAGATTTTGTCCGAGACAAAGACGGGATCAGTTCATGTGCCATCGCTGCCGAAGCAGCAGCATGGGCCAAAAGCGAGGGTACATCCTTGTTCGAATTATTGAAACAGATGTACGTTGAATACGGTTTCTATAAAGAAGGTCTTGTTTCCGTAGTACGCAAAGGTAAGGAAGGTGCAGAAGAGATAAAGAAGATGATGAGCGATTATCGTGCGATGCCGCCTAAAACCATTTGCGATTCACCGGTTGTAACAGTCAGGGATTATTCGATTCTTGAAAGCACGGATGTCGCTTCAGGGAAAAAGCAACCGATAGAGGGAATTCACGAAAAATCCAATGTACTCCAGTTCTTAACCGAGGACGGCACGATCGTTTCTGTGCGTCCGTCAGGTACCGAACCTAAGATCAAATTCTATTTCGGAGTTCGGGAACCGCTTGCGAGTGTTGACAAGTTTGACGAGGTTAATGCCAAACTGGATGCCAAAATAGAACGGATGAAAAAAGAACTCGGCCTTTTATAGCGACAAGCTAACATATAAATAAAAAGGAGCCTTATATAAAGGCTCCTTTCTTTATATGCATATTTATGTAAAATTGGCTTTACATCCAAAATCCGGAGCGTTGTTGGACGCCGGCATCTGGCCTCACTGCTTTATGCGGGCATATAACCACCAAATTGTTATTCCACTATGCAGACGTGACTACTTCACCCTTATGAGGTTCAGCCCGTCGCGCAGATCGAGTACGACGTTCTCGACGCGTGGATCATTGGCGACGAGTTCATTGAATTCGAGTAACCGGTGTGTGTGGAGATCGTTTGCCGCTACAGGTTGCACTACTTTGCCATACCACAATATATTGTCGGCGATAATCACGCTTCCCGATTTTACCATAGCCACATTTCCTGCATCTCCCATAATCATTTTGTAGTAATCCGGGTATTCTCGTTTATCTCCGTCTATGAAAATCAGTTCGTAAGTTTTCCCGAGTTTTGGCGCGACTTCGAGAGCCGAGCCTATATGATGCCGAATCTTGCCTGAGTGCGGGCTCCGAGCAAAAAACGATGTGGCGATATCTTCCAGTTCGTCATCCACCTCTATGGTATCTATACGCCCATCCGGATCCAGTCCTGCCGCGAAACAGAGAGTGGAATAACCCGTAAAAGTTCCTATTTCGAGAATATTCCGTGGATGGATCATGCGTGTCAGCATTTCGAGCAGTTTACCCTGGATGTGTCCCGATATCATTCGAGGCTGTACCTCACGCAGATGTGTCTCCCGATCGAGCTCTTTCAGCAGTTCATCCTCCGGCGAGGATATGCGGGCGATATATTTATCCAAATCCCCCATAGTTCTAATTGTATATAAGATAAGACATATCCGAAAAGACTTCGTTAGCCGTTTCCATAATATCGGATGGTGTCACCTCGAGTATTTTGCGGTATATTTCCGACGGCGAGTCGACATCGTCGTAAACCAGATAGCTTTTGGCTGCACTCAACATGTATCCTTCGTTGCTTTCCATAGATATTGAGAGTTGTCCGATCAACTGTTTTTTTGCAACTGCAAGCTGGCGAGACGAGAGAAGCGTTGTTTTCAGTCTTTTCAGCAACGTCTCTATCATAGGCAAACATCTTTCGATTTTATCTTTGTCGGTGCCGAAATATATTGCCGCGACACCTGTATCGGAATATGGTGTGTAAGAAGCGTCTATGCCGTATGTAAGCGCGTTTTTCTCACGCAGCAGCACGTTTAGCATTGAGTTTGCGGCCGGACCGCCAAGCATATTGGTCAACAACGACAAAGCGACTCTTTTTGGGTGATTGTGTCCGTATGCACGAGCGCCGATAATGCAATGTGCCTGGTGCGTATGCCTGTCTACGATTTTTCTGAATGGTTCTATTGGTTCGGGAGTTTGTCTCGAAAAGACTCTTGTCGACTTTTCTTTGTCTGCGAAATATCGCTCTGCATACATCCGGAAATTCTTTTCCGGAAGGTTTCCCGAGACTGCAAAAACCATATTGTCAGTATTATAACACCTTCTCGTAAAACATTTTACGGTGTCGCCTGAGAATCTACTTACCGTAGATTTTGTGCCGAGAATATTGTGTCCTAATTCAGAGCCGCTGAAAAGAAGGTCCTCGAATTCGTCGTATATTCTGTCAGGTGGTGAATCTTTGTAAGAGTTGATTTCGTCGATGACGACTTCGCGTTCTTTTTCGATTTCTTTTTCTGGGAAAACCGAATTGAAACAAATATCGGCTATAAGTTCCGCAGCTTTTGAGAAATCGCTTTTTAAAGAGGTCGCATGCACAACTGTTTCTTCCTTGGTTGTGAATGCGTTGAGTTCTCCTCCGAGCTTTTCGAGGCGTGAGTTGATATGATATGCTTTTCGGTTTTTGGTTCCCTTGAAGATTGCATGTTCGGTGAAATGGGCTATTCCGAATTCTTTGTTTTTTTCGTCGCGGCTTCCTGCGTTTATTGTTAGCGAGCAATATGTCACAGGAGATTTAGTCCGTTTATAGATACATCGGATGCCGTTAGGTAATGTATGCTTAAAGAATTCCATTAATTGCCGCTATGTTTTAATCGTTCCGCAAGAAACTTACCCGTATAGCTGTCCTTGCATTCCGTAAGGCCTTCAGGTGTTCCTTCGTATACGAGGTTGCCTCCCTTGTCGCCCGCTTCCGGTCCGAGATCTATAACCCAGTCGGCCGACTTTATGACATCCATATTATGCTCGACAATGACGATCGTATGCCCTTTGGCTATAAGTGCATTAAAGGAAGCCAATAACTTTTTGATGTCGTGGAAATGCAGTCCTGTAGTCGGTTCGTCGAAAATGAACATCATATTACCGTCGGTATTCTCTTTCAGTAAAAATGAAGCCAGCTTAACTCTTTGGCTTTCACCGCCCGAGAGGGTAGATGACGATTGTCCGAGTTTTATATATCCTAATCCTACGTCCTGCAATACCTTGAGACGTTCCACTATACGTTTGTTTATGGCAGTTTTTTCCTGTTCGAAAAATGTTATGGCGTCATCGACCGTCATTTCCAGCACATCGTATATCGACTTGTCGAGATATTTGACTTCAAGGACGTCATCTTTAAACCGTTTGCCGCCGCATGCTTCGCATTTGAGTTCGACGTCGGCCATAAACTGCATGCTGATTTTGATTACACCCTCGCCTTGACACTCTTCGCATCTGCCGCCTGCTATGTTAAATGAGAAGTGTGACGGCTGCATGGCGTTATGAATTGCGAATGGCTGTTCGGCAAACAGTTTGCGAATCTCATCGTAAGCCTTGATATAAGTTACTGGGTTCGATCGCGAAGATTTTCCTATGGGGTTCTGATCTACTATCTCCACAGATTTCAGCAATTCTACATCGCCTTCAAGTCTTTCAAAATTGCCGGGTTTCATTCCTGTTTCGTAAAGGATGCGTCTTATGGCCGGATAGAGAATACCCTGTACGAGTGATGATTTGCCGCTGCCGCTAACTCCAGTAACGCATGTCATTATGCCGAGCGGAAATTTCACGTTGATACCTTTGAGGTTATTTTCGCGTGCGCCGATAACTTCTACAAAGTTGCTCCAGCCTCTGTGGCTTTTGGGGATGGTTATTTGTTTACGGCCTGTGAGATAATCTGCTGTAAGACTGTTCGTTGCCTTTACGAGGCCTTTTATGTCTCCGGAATAGACTATCTCTCCTCCGTTATATCCTGCCCGAGGTCCTATGTCGATGATCTGATCGGCTGCCCGTATTATTTCCTCTTCGTGTTCGACTACTATGACCGTATTGCCGAGGTCTCTGAGTTGTTTCAATACTTTTATAAGTTGGTGTGTATCGCGTGGATGCAGGCCTATGCTTGGTTCGTCGAGGATATATAGCGATCCGGTGAGATTGCTGCCGAGCGATGCCGAGAGATTTATTCGCTGACTTTCCCCGCCGGAAAGCGTTGAAGAAAGGCGGTCGAGAGTGAGGTATCCCAATCCCACATCCAGCATATACTGCAGGCGGTTATGTATTTCCGTCAATACGCGAGCGCCAGTTTTACGGTCATGTTCGTCCAGTTCCAGTCTGTCGAAGAAAGACATAAGTTCCTGTACGGGCATTGCTACGAGATCGGCAATAGTTTTCCCTCCTACCCTTACGTACAGGGCCTCCGGACGCAGCCGAGAACCGCCGCAATCTGGGCATATGGTCTTTCCGGTATATCTCGACAGCATTACTCGGTATTGTATCTTATAGCGTTCGCTTTCGAGATATTTGAAGAATTCGTCGAGGCCGTGAAAATATTGGTTTCCGGTCCATAGCAGTTGTCGCTGCTCTTTTGAAAGTTCGTAATAGGGCTTGTGTATCGGGAATCCGAATTTTGATGCGTTGTTGACGAGTTGTTCTTTCCACCATTTCATTGTGTCGCCGCGCCAGCTCGCCACGGCATCGTCATAAATGGTTTTGGTTTTGTCCGGGACTACCAGGTCTTCGTCTATTCCGATAACTTTACCGTAGCCTTCGCATCTTGGGCATGCACCCAAAGGATTGTTAAAGCTGAAAAGATGTTCGGTTGGTTCTTCGAACATTATGCCGTCGGCCTCGAATCGGGACGAGTAATGCGACAATGTATCGTTACCATGGGCATCGGTTGCAACAGTAACGCAATCACCTTCGCCATATCTGAATGCCTTTTCGACCGAGTCTCCCAGACGGCTTTTCAGTTCATCGTTATCATGCACGACTTTAGTTCTGTCTATGATGATGAAAATTCCGTCTGTGGTGGTTTCTTCCGTAACTCCAGGCAAAAAATCTTCTATAAATACGCTCTTCCCGTTGGCATAAATTCTCTGAATTCCGTCTTTCAATAGGATCGTCAACTTTTCAATGATGCCTTGTCCGTCGGCCAGGCGCAACGGAGTTGTCACCATGACTCTCGTGCCATCGTCGAGCGACATGATCCGTTCCACCACTTCGCCCACGTGCCACACCTTGACTTCTCGCCCCGAGACAGGAGAATATGTTTTCCCGATACGGGCGAACAGCAGTTTCAGATAGTCGTATATTTCGGTTGTGGTTCCGACTGTCGAGCGGGGGTTACGGGTATTGACCTTTTGCTCGATAGCGATAGCCGGTGCAATGCCGCTGATGAGATCGACGTCAGGCTTCTCGATTCTGCCGAGAAACTGGCGTGCGTATGCAGAAAGACTTTCGACATAACGCCGCTGTCCTTCTGCGAATATAGTATCGAAAGCGAGAGTTGATTTCCCCGAACCGGAGAGACCTGTGATTACAACCAACTGATTGTGTGGAATTTCGACCTCCAGATTTTTTAGATTGTGGACTCTTGCTCCCTTTATGTAAATTGATTGCACCTCTTTTTTATTGCTCATTTTTATATTGGGGTGTCCCCGGAGTGCCATAAAGATAAAAGGCACTGCCGAATGCCGAAGTCGTGTGAACGCCCGCAAGCAGCAGACCTAATAAAAACGGATGGCAGGTTACTTTATTATTTCGAATTCCTGTCGTGTAGTCTTTTCGCAATAGCGGCATTTGAGAGCTATCTCTCCGTCGAGTTTCAACACCTCGAAAGCAGTCTTTACAGGCTGTTTATTGGTAATACATTTAGGGTTTGCACATTTGACGAACTCTTCGATATGTGTGGGGACCTCGACCTTGAGTTTTTCCGTCACTTCGTAATTCTTGATTATATTGACCTTTGCCATAGGGGCCACAAGAGCAATTCTGTTGATCTCTTCAGGTTTGCAGTAACGGTTGTTGATCTTGATAATGGCTTTCGACCCCATTCTTTTGCTTTCGAGGTTTGTGCCAAAAGTGATTCGGTTGGTCTCTTTTTCGAGTTGTAGGATGTCGATTATCTTGAACAGGCTGCTTGCCGGTATGTGGTCTATCACGGTACCGTTTTCGATAGCCCGGACTTCCATATGTTTTTCGTTTGCCATGTCTGGTTACTTTTTTATTTTTTTGCGCCCAAAAGGTAACTTATTATCGCCATACGGACATAAACTCCGTTTTCGGTTTGTTCGAAATAATAGGCTTTGGGATTGCTGTCCACATCGGTATCAATTTCATTTACCCGGGGAAGCGGATGCAGTATACGCATATTGTCTTTCGTGCCTTCGAGCATTGAATTACGCAATACATAAACGTTTTTCACTCTTTCATATTCCATCGGATCGAGGAAACGTTCACGCTGTACTCGTGTCATATAGACAATGTCGGCTTCGTTGATTGCCTCGTCGATTTCGCGTTTCTCAATGAATTTAATACCTCTTTCTCTCAGGAATTCCTTGTATTCTATCGGTAATTCGAGTTCCGGTGGTGCAACGAACGTGAATGTTGCATTGAAATGAGATAACGCTTGCAGGAGCGAATGTACTGTTCGGCCATACTTCAGGTCGCCTATCATCATGATATTGATGCCGTCGAGAGTTCCCTGGGTTTTGCGTATCGAATAGAGGTCGAGCAAGGTTTGTGAAGGGTGTTGATTGGCTCCGTCGCCGGCGTTAATAACAGGGACTTTTGATATTTCGCTTGCATAACGGGGTGAACCTTCACATGAATCGCGCATAATTATCATATCGCAATAATTTGAAATGATCATTATGGTGTCATGGAATGTTTCGCCTTTTGTGATGCTGGTGTTCGATGTGTCGGCAAACCCGATGACTCTTGCACCCAAACGATTTATTGCACTCTCGAAACTCAATCTGGTACGGGTCGAGGGCTCGAAAAAAAGCGAGGCAATGATCTTGCCGGTAAGCAAAGGCTGATACGGTTCCTTTTCGAAATCAGCTGCCAGGTCCATGATCCGCAATATTTCTTCTTTGGTGAAGTCCGTAATGGATATAAGATTCTTTTTGCCCATCTATCTATATAATTTTTAGTATTTTATCGAAATTCTCTTTCGTTGTCGATCAACGTTGTGCCGAGTTTGTTCCAATTCAAACGCGACCGTGTTTTCGGATATCGGTGAAGGCATTTTCCCTGCAACGGGTCAGATTTCATGCCTTCACCGATTTTATACGTTTTTTTCTATCTGTGCTCCGTTGCATTTGCCCAATCGCGCCATTAACTCGTCAGCCTTGCTCGCCCTGATCGAAAGCGTTATTTCGCAAACGTTGTCGAATTTTTGTGACACTATATTAGGTTCCATCTCCTTGATCACTTTCATTACGCCGTTAATTGCCTCATACGCTACTTTCACATCAAAACTGACATCGACCGTTTTCTCGACTATCCGGCATGCTTCAATTACCTCCCTCGCAGATTCCTTATATGCAGCTATAAGTCCTGGTACTCCGAGTTTGGTGCCTCCGAAATATCTTACAACCACTATAAGTATGTCAGTAAGTCCGGCCGAGAGTATCTGTCCCAGTATTGGTTTGCCTGCTGTTCCCGAAGGTTCTCCATCGTCATTTGCTCGGTTTGCCTCTCCGGTCGGACCCATTCTCCATGCATAGCAATGGTGCGTGGCATCGTAATATTTTTTTCGGAGTTCGTCCAAATGTCCTTTGACCTCATCTTCGCTGCTCACCGGCCATGCGAATGCATAGAATTTACTGCTGCGTTCCCTTATACTCGTATCGGCCGCCTCTGCTATGGTTTTGTACAGGTCGGTTTCCATGTTATGGAACTTATTCTGTCTTGACACCCTTTATTGCCGTGAACATTCTTCCCCATCGGATATTGCCGGGGAATTTTTTCTCTCTGTCTATGGACACAAGCACAAACCTTGGTTTGCCAACTATATGATCTTCGGGTACGAATCCCCAGAACCTCGAATCGAGCGAATTGTGACGGTTATCCCCCATCATGAAGTAATAGTCCATATTGAATGTGTAATTGTTGGCCGGTTCGCCGTTTATATACACTAAGCTATCCCTGACTTCGAGTTTGTTTCCTTCATAGCGTTCGATAATGTCGCGGTAGAGCGGGAGTGTCTCGAGATTGATTTGCACGGAGGCGCCTTTCTTTGGTATCCACAATGGACCGAAATTATCGAGGTTCCATGGATAGTTCACGGTATCGTGCGGGAAAATCCCCGGATCGACTTCGTCGGCTATTTGCTGTACGGTTCCCATGACGTTTCGCATATTTTTGATGCGTTCGAGGTTTTGCTGTGTCAAGGGTAGCACGTAGACGATATTTCCTTCCGGAGTGTTATATCCTTGAATGTCCGACCTTGCAATCCCCATTTCATCGAATATTTTAGGATTTATGGGAGTTCCGTTGGTTTGCACATAGTACACATTCTGTAGTCCTGGGATGTTTCCAAGTAGTTCTCCATTTACGAAGACCTCGGATGCGGCTATGCGGATTGTATCACCCGGGAGGCCTACGCATCGTTTGACATAATTTTCTCGTTTGTCGACGGGATGCGATATTACCGTATAATCTTGGTGGAGTTTGTCTCTACCCTCCTTCTCGCCGTATATTCTTTGGTAATTTCGGAGGTCTTCGTAATAATATCCGTCCATCTTGCCAAGCAGGACCGTATCGCCGGCCGGGAAATGGAACACTACCGGATCGCCGAGTTTTACTTTTCCGAATCCTTTGAGTCTGTGGTAAGGCCATTTGATGGCTTCGGAATAGGACTTTTTGGTCTTTGACAGCGGCATCGTATTGTGTACCAACGGGAAAGAGAGAGGAGTGTTTGGAACGATAGGACCGTAAGCGAGTTTGCTGACCCACAGATAATCGCCTATAAGCAGCGATTTTTCCATCGAACCGGTAGGGATTACGTACATTGCGAATACGAAATATTTCAGCAATGTCACAACCACAACGGCAAATACGATGGCTTCAATCCACCCCCAGACCTTGCGGTAGGTTATGTTTTTTTCCAGCATAAGCCTGTGGTACTTCCCTACAAAGCGGTAAAAGATTTTCGATATGTAGATATCGAAAATCACGACTTCACCGAGCAGCATCCACAGATTGCCTGTCCATACTACCGTGAGAAGTATGTATATTATTGAGACTACCGTGAATTTCACCCACTTGTTAGCCCATATTTCCTTTATTTTTCCCATGTTAATTCAATCTTTCAATAAGACAGGGGTGATTGCTTAAAAACCGAGTAAATCAGACATGGAATAAACGCCTTTCTTTCCACATATGAACTCGGCTGCGAGTACTGCGCCCGTTGCAAGACCTTTACGGTTCTTGGCACTGTGGGTCAGGGTTATCAGGTCATCTTCCGATTCATAGGTTACCGTGTGGATGCCCGGTACGACGCTCCTGCGCACGGCAAGTACTTCGAGCTCATCGGCTACGGTCGTTGTTTCATTTACCCATTTACGTTTACGGTCGAGATTTTTTACTATTCCTTCGGCGATTGTTATTGCCGTTCCGCTGGGGGCGTCTTTTTTCTGGGTGTGGTGAACCTCTTCGAGAGTGACATCGTACTGAGGGAAGGCATTCATGATCTGTGCCAGTTTTTCGCTCATACGGAACATTATGTTGACCCCTACGCTGTAATTCGATGCATAGAAGAAAGTTCCGTTCTCTTGTTCGCACACTTTTTTCACATCTTCGAATTTGTCGAGCCAACCGGTAGTGCCGCATACGACGCCGACGCCGGACCGCAGACACGTTATGATATTGTTGTAGGCCGTATCGGGAGTGGAGAACTCGATGGCTATTTGAGCTCCGAGCCGTTTCAGGTTGCCGGGATTTAGATCCGCGGTGTTATTTTCGTCGACTATGAGCACTATTTCATGACCTCGTTCGAGAAGAATTTTTTCGATCTCCTTTCCCATTTTTCCATAGCCGATAATTACTGTTTTCATCTGTAGTTTGAAGTTGATTGACACAATAGCTTAAGCATCATACAAAGATAGTCGTTTGTGTGGAAATTTAAACTGTTTGCCATAAAATAGTCTCTCTAAAATTCAGTTGTACCGGCTCTCTGTCGGACGAATAGAGGTTTTGGCGAATGCAATAATTTTTGATAAATTTGACAAGCGTTTGGCTGTTGAATATCGGTGAACTTTAAATCATCTCAGGCGACATGCGTTATTTCATAGAATTATCATACAAAGGGACGGCTTATAACGGATGGCAGAGACAGGATAACGCTCCGTCAGTGCAGCAGCTACTCGAGGATTCATTTACAAGACTCCTTAGAGAGAATACGGCGGTCACAGGTGCAGGACGTACCGATACCGGGGTCCATGCATCGTATTATGTTGCACATTTCGATTGCGGTATCCCGATTGCAGACATGCAGGATTTCATATATCATCTGAATTCGATTCTTCCGCCGGACATAGCAGTTTATTCGATTGTTCCGGTTCAGGACAGCGCTCATGCCCGTTTTGACGCTGTAAGTCGTGAATATAAATACTATATCTCTCTTGTGAAAAATCCGTTTGCGCGTGAGACGGCATGGATATTCAAAGGCACGCTGGATGAGGAGGCAATGAACGAGGCTGCGGATATATTACTCTCAACAGAAGATTTTACGACATTCGGCAAGTTGCATTCGGGCAATAAAACAAACCTGTGCAATGTCACTACCGCGGAATGGACTCTACGCGACGGTATTTTGGTTTTCACTATTCGGGCCAATCGTTTTTTGCGCAATATGGTGCGTTCGATAACAGGTACGCTTGTGGATGTGGGACGCGGCAAGATTTCCGTCGATGATTTCGGCGATATAGTTCGCAGCCGAGATATTGCCCGGGCTACCAATTCGGCTCCGGCGCAAGGTCTGTTCCTGACGGATGTCAAATATCCAGACGACATATTCCGGAGACACAGCATGACATCATACAGATATTGATACTCCAAGAATTTCACGTATCTTAACCCGATACAACGAATCTCCAATTCCCATACCGGTGTCATACAGCCTGTTTCAAACACGACACTCAACACTGTGAAGAGATGGCGTATAAGTGCATAAGAAAAATTCTCGCCATATTCTCAAGCTCCTTGTTTTTTCGTATGGCATCTATTCGTATAGAGAAAATTCGTTTTTTTAGTCGGGGATACGGTTCCGCTTATAAATCCATCGTCTGTTCTTCCGCATTTTCAGCAGCCTGTGTTATGGTTTCGCTCATTGTGGGATGAGGATGAATAATATGTGCGATTATATGCGAAGTGACACCCGTTTGTTTTGCGAGCGTCAACTCACCGACCATCTCGGTAACGTTCGCCCCTACAAGATGGGCTCCGAGCAACTCATTCGTTGAGCCGTCGAATATGAGTTTCACGAAACCGTCGCGATCGCCGGCCGACAGGGCCTTCCCCGATGCCGTGAAAGAAAATTTACCGACACGTATCTCTCTGCCCTTTTCACGCGCCTGTTTTTCGGTCAATCCCACAGAAGCTACTTCGGGGGTAGTATAGACACACGAAGGGATTGCAGTATAATCTATGGGTTGCGGCTCGAGTCCGCATATCTTGTCAATACAGCATATTGCTTCTGCGGATGCTACATGAGCCAGAGCCGGGCCTGGCACTATATCCCCTATTGCATATACTCCAGCCACGTTTGTCCGGTAAAATTCATCGACAACTACTTTACCGTTTACTGTAGCTACGCCAATGTTCTCCAGACCAATTCCGTCGATATTAGCCGTGACACCTGTCGCCGACAAGACCATTTCGCTTTCGAGCGTTCGAGATCCCTTTTTGTCCTCGATCTCGACACTACACCTGTCGTTACACACTGTGACGGATTTGACGGCAGCTGATGTCATAACGGTAGCATGTAACTTTCTGAACGATCTATCCATACATTTCGAAACCTCTTCGTCTTCGAGAGGAAGTATGTCGGGGAGGTATTCTATCAGCGTCACTTTAGAACCCAACGCGGCGAAATACCATGCAAACTCACAGCCGATGGCACCGGAACCTACTACGATTATCGATTTGGGGATGCGCTCAAGCGACAGAGCCTGCCTGTAATTTATAACATACTTGCCGTCTATCTTTATTGCAGGAATCTCTTTCGAACGTGAACCTGTAGCCAATATGATATGCTGAGCCTTATGGCGGCTTGCCGTGCCGTCCTTCCGCGCCACTGCGACCATGCCTCCGCCGAGCAGACTACCCTGCCCTTCGATCACATCGACTTTGTTTTTGTCGAGCATGAACGCGACACCTTTGCTCATAGTGTTTGCTATGGAACGGCTGCGTGCGACGATATTCGTCATATCTGGAGTGGCATGTCCTCCTATTTCCACACCGAACGAATCTGCATGCAAGGCATATTGATAAATCTGTGCGCTTTTAAGGAGCGCCTTAGTTGGTATACACCCCCAGTTTACGCATATTCCGCCCAACTCCGCACGTTCGACCAGAGCTACTTTCTTGCCTGATTGCGCCCCTCGTATAGCGGCTGCATATCCGCCGGGGCCACTTCCAATAACTATTATATCATAATCCATGGTTCGAAATATTAAATCGGGATATTACAGCGACTGCAATGGCATTTGCTTTGCAATCAGCAAGATAGCCGTTTGCCATGATATTCGCACTCTTTTAGCCTGTCCGTTATTAACAAAAATACGAAAATATTGCTTATTTTTACTTTGTAATCCTGACAACAGAATATGGAATTAAAAGAACAAATCGACGAAGTCGTCAAGGCTATCCCCAAGGGGGTGACTCTTGTAGCCGTTTCAAAAACACATCCGGCCGACAAGGTGATGGAGGCATACGAGGCGGGACTACGTATATTCGGTGAAAGCAGGCCGCAGGAATTGAAAGCAAAATATGAAGCGCTGCCGAAAGATATACGCTGGCATATGATCGGTCACCTTCAAACAAATAAGGTGAAGTACATAGCCCCGTTCGTGGAACTGATACATTCCGTGGATTCGGAAAGGCTATTGGACGCCATCAATAAAGAGGGATGGAAAAACGGACGCGTCATCGACGTATTGCTCGAGATACATATAGCTGAGGAAAATTCCAAAAGCGGCTGGGAACTCGACGAACTTGTGAAGTATCTCGACAAAGGTGATTATAAGTTGCTGACAAATATCAGGATACGCGGACTTATGGGAATTGCCACTTTTACCGACAATACCGAGCAGGTAAGAATGGAATTCGGCCGTCTCCATGATATTTTCACGACATTCAAAAAAGAGAGGTTCGGGAAAGACTTCGACACCCTCTCGATGGGAATGACTGCCGACTGGCAGATCGCTGTGGAATGCGGTGCCAATATGGTGCGTATCGGAAGCCTCATATTCGGAGCACGCGAACAAAAGTGACTTTTAACCGATCGTAAATAGCTTAAGTATGAGACTCGAAACCAAATACCTCGGATTGACTCTGCCGAATCCTGTCGTAATAGCGAGTTCTCCCCTCACCTCGTCGTTAAAACACGTCGTGGAGATGGAGAATGCCGGCGCAGGTGCAGTAATACTCAAATCTATCTTCGAAGAGCAGATATTGGATGAAAGCCAATTTCTCGAACGTTTCCACGACTATCCGGAAACTATCGACTATCTTCGCAACTATGTGGGTAATGACTACATCCAGGGATATCTGTCATTGATAAAGCAGGCTAAGGCCAGCCTGGCTATCCCAGTGATTGCCAGTATAAATTGCATGAATGAAAGCGGATGGGTCGATTATGCGCGCAAGATCGAGGAGGTAGGTGCGGACGCTCTCGAACTCAACATATTCCTTCTCCCTACCCGCCCCGAACAGACATCGGCTGAAATAGAAAAACACTATCTCGACACCATAAGCAGCGTGACCGATGTGGTCGGCATTCCGGTATCGGTAAAATTGCCAAAAAAATTCACCAATGTCCTGAACATTGCCAGCGAGACTTATAAACGCAAGGCCAAAGGTATCGTTATGTTCAACCGTTTCATCGAGCCGGATATTGATGTTGACAATCTCAAAGTATTCGACTCCGACCGTTTGAGTTCGAATGCCGAATTGCGCAGTACCATACGTTCGGTTGCAATGTGCGCACCGCAGGTATCGGGAATCGACATAGCCGTATCGACAGGCGTCCACACCGGCGAAGATCTTGTCAAGGTTTTGCTTGCCGGCGCTAAAGCCGCAGAGATTTGCACAGTTGTCTACAAACATGGCGCCGCCGTCATCGAAGAGATGAAAATGTATCTCGCTTCCTGGATGAATACGCATGGTTTCGACGCTGTCGATCAGTTTGTGGGGCTACTCAGCAATAAGTCCAGCGAAGACTATAACGAGTTCTATCAGCGTGCACAGTATATGAAAACATTCCAACAGTAAGTGCTAAACTCCCGACACACAAACAAGGCTTCCTTTTTATAGGGAAGCCTTGTTTGTAAGCCCTGTTGCCGTAAGTTAAAATAGAATTGCAGAAATTGAACCGCATAAAGCGTTCTCCTGTCCAATACGATGAAACCTATCGGATCCGTAATCTTCTGTTAATCTGGAGTATGGTGTTGCGACTGATATTGTTAAGACGGCAAATCTGATCGATCGAGACCCCATACCTGCGGGATATGCTTCCGAGCATGTCGCCTGATTTGATCGTATGGTAGACTTCCTGACTTTTGCGGTATTCTTCTTCGCGTTTTGCCTTTTCCTCCTCGGAAAGATATGCAAGTATGTCTTCGGCAGATGCCTCCTTACCATCCTCGTCTTTGAGGGAAGCAAGGTTTTCGAAATCATCATACTCTTCCAGCTGGTCTGTTTCGCGTGAATATATGCTGAAGAAAGAACGCTCGAGTGCGAATGTCTGATATTTCAGTTCCCCTTCTTCGAAGGCAAACAGCCGCTCGGGATCGAACGTCTGGTCAAAATAACGCACCTCGAAATGAAGATGAGGTCCTGTGCTGCGACCGGTGCTGCCCCCGTAACCGATGACATCGCCCGCTTTCACATAGTCGTTGACACTGACGTTTCTGCGCGACATGTGGGCATACCAGGTCTCCAGACCGTTGCTGTGACGTATGATGACGAGGTTGCCGAAACCGCCCGAGTTATATGTAGAATAACGCACTTTACCTTCGAATGTGGCGTATATAGGTTCTCCTGTTTTCAATGGCAGGTCGACGCCATTATGATTTCTTCGTCCACGCCGACCGTATTTGGAACGCACTTTTGCCACGAATGGAGCGCAAAAATCCTGATAGTCCGAGATAAGTTTTATGTCGATGAGCTCCGGGAGGTCGTTAAGGGCTACTGACTTGTATGCAAAAACCTGTGTCGTGTCCCAATATTCATTGAATGCCTGCAGGCTGTCGAGTTTTTCCTGGAGCGTCGGTCTGTAATAACAGAACGTATTGTTTGTGAAAAGCACGAGTTTGGTTTCGGGATCGGCCGTGTCTATTGTATCGATAGGGATACGCGGCAACTCCTCTAATTTTGGGGTATAATTGACCGAACGTCGTTGCGCATGGCTGCCGTCGATTGCAAAAACACAACACGCAACTATGATATATAACAATGAATATCTGTTCACAACAGGCTAATATTAGGATTATCGCAAATTTACAAAAAAACCGAAAAAATCAATTTTTCGGTTCTCGGTTTTCTTTTATGAATTTCTCAGCCTCTTCCAATGCTTTGTAAAACTCCTCCCCGAAACATCTTTCTATTGGTGTCTTCAGTGATTTGTAGACCGGTATTCCAAGTCTCGTGCCACAACTCCTTGCCGGCGCACAAACATTCCATCTGTGGTAATTCAATCCGATTGTGCCATTGCTGAATTTTGCCACCCGAATCGGGTAAAGATGACATGAAATGGGTTTTTGGAATTCGAGTTTTCCGTCACGCCAGGCCCTCTCTATGGCGCAAAGCGTCACTCCGTTCTCTTCGAAAGAGTATGCGCATTCGGCATCGTTTATAAGAGGGGTGGTCAAATCGCCATCTTCGTCCACTACCGCAAATCCCTGCTGCTCGATTGCTGCGACACCTTCCGGTTTCAGATACGGCTTGTATGCCTCATAGTTTTCTTCCAGGAGATCGACCTCGTCCATATCCAATGGGGCGCCCGAATTTCCGTCCACGCAGCATATGCCTTTGCATTTTGCTATGTCGCAACAGAAGTGTTCGGTCAATAAATCTATGCTGACTATCTTTCCATCAATCTCTATCATCGGCGGGGAGTATATGTATCTTCGATAATCATATCATAGAGTTCGCCCAATGTCAGACCTATTACGGATGCCTGTTTTGGTACAATGCTGCCGCCGCTCATCCCGGGAATCGAATTCACCTCTATGAAATATGGCACACCGTCTTTTATGATAAAATCGACCCTCACGACTCCCCTGCAGCCGCAAGCTTTATAGACATTTCGTGTCATTTCGTTAACGACTGCCTTTGTTTTTTCGTCTATTCTGGCCGGGGTTATCTCTTCCGAAAAACCGGGCATATACTTGGCTTCGTAGTCGAAGAAATCTTTTTTGGGGACGATTTCTGTTATGGGCAGCACGTACTCCTTCTTTTTGGTAATCAAGATACCGCAACTCACCTCCATTCCAGCGATAAATTCTTCAGCCAAAACATTTGCACTCTCTTTGCGTGCGTTTTCGATAGCGGTCGGTATCTCGTCGGCATTTCTCACTTTGGTTACGCCGAAACTGCTTCCGCTGGCCGTAGGTTTTATGATCAGCGGCAATCCGAGTTCTGCGACGAGTCTTTCCGGATCGACATTGTCGCCACTTTTAATATAAATATGCTTTGCAAGATTTACCCCGCTCTCCTTCACGGCAATCTTGCACAGCAGCTTGTCGAAAGTCACGACCGTCGATGTCAAGTCGCACGACGAATAGGAAACACCCATCATATCGAGATATCCCTGCATTTTGCCATTTTCTCCGGGGGTTCCGTGTATGAGTATCAAGGCGTAATCGAAGATGATTTTCTGCGACCCGACTGTCAGAGAGAAATCGTTTTTGTCGACCTGAATCTCGGTGCCTTCCTTACTCAGATAGGTCCATGAACGGCCGCTAATATTTATCAGATAGACATTGTATTTCGATGTGTCGAGGGATTCCGATACGCGGGCCGCACTTTGGAACGATATTTCCTTCTCCGACGAATCGCCGCCAGCCAGTAAAGCTATATTTATCTTATTCATAGTTGTTTATAGTATGGTATTTCAATTAAGGGTTGTAGTAGTCCATGTAACGGAAAGCGAAGATATTCCGCAACATTTTTATGTATTCTCGGGCTTCTTCGTTTTCGAGGTCGAGCTCAGCTACCTTCAGGAAATCGTTGAGTGCCTTATCATTGACGCCTGCCTTCTGATAAAGTTTGCCACGCTGCATGAGCAACTGTGCATCATCGTTTTTTTCTGCGATGCGGGTATTGAGTTCGGCGAGTTTTATTTCGAATTCTTTCTGGTCCATAGATTGTTATCGATAATATAATCCATGACTTTTGCGGAAACCATATTGCTTATGTCGTTACCATCCATGAGAGTCTGACGTATATCCGTAGACGAAAACTCGAAAAGCGGCGCATCTTTCATATATACAGCTCTATATGGCATTTCAGTTAATGTAAAGCCTTTACGTGGATAAACATACAGATTGTAGTTTTCGACAATTTTTTCATACTCCTTCCATCTGGGTAATTGAGGGATTATGTCGGTACCCATCAGCAGCGAGAATGAATTGTTTGGATAGTTGGCTTCCAGATACTTCAATGTATCTATTGTGAAAGATGGGCGAGGCAAGCCGAATTCAACGTCGCTCACCTTCGCATCAAGTCCGGCAAGTTTCTCGGAAACAGCTATTTCCGCCATTCTCAATCTGTCGAGTTCACCGGCGAGGATATTTTCGGATTTTAGTGGATTTTGGGGAGAAACCACGAACCAGAGTTCTTCACAAAAGCCCTTTTCGATCACATAACGGGCTATTGCCGTGTGACCATTATGAATCGGGTTGAAAGAGCCGAAGTATAGTATTGTTTCTCTTTTCTCCATTAAACAAGAAAATCCTTTATCGCTTTTTCGACCTGATTTACTGCCACTTCGAGATTATCGTTAACTACTATGACATCAAAGTTTTTAGCATCTTCTATCTCTACTGTAGCTTTAGATATGCGGCAGGCGATGGCTTCAGCGGAATCGGTTCCGCGGCCGACGAGTCTTTTTTCGAGTTCTTCGATGGATGGAGGCATTATGAATATACTTAAAGCCTGTTTCCCGAAAATATTTTTAAGATTGATACCGCCCTTTACGTCTATGTCGAAAATAATGCTTTTCCCTGATGACCAGATGCGTTCCATTTCGGACTTCAGAGTGCCGTAATATGTTCCTGAGTACACCTCTTCCCATTCCGCAAACATATCTTGCTCAATAGCTTTGCGAAACTCATCTTTACTAAAGAAATAATAGTCGGTTCCGTGTTTTTCTTCGCCTCGCGGGGCGCGACTTGTTGCCGAAATAGAGAACTCCAATTGAGGCAAATCATGTAAAATGCGCTTCATTATCGTGGTCTTTCCTGATCCGGAGGGAGCCGACAGAATAACAAGTTTGCCTGTTTTGTTTGACATCGCCAATCTTTTTACAATATGTTTAGAAGCTGTTCCTTTATTTTTTCCAATTCATCTTTCATTTCAACTACAATGCGTTGCATGTCAGAGTTATTGGCCTTTGAACCTAACGTATTTATTTCACGTCCCATCTCTTGTGCTATGAAGCCGAGTTTCTTGCCTGGATTCTCCTCTTTGGCGGCAACGTCGCGAAAATAATGACAATGATTACGCAGGCGTACCTTTTCTTCAGTCACATCGAGTTTTTCCACATAAAATATTATTTCCTGTTCCAGACGATTTGAATCGACCTGTAAACCTATACTTTCGATACTCTCACGTATCCGATTCTTTATCACCTCGGTACGTGCTTTCTCGTAAGGTGTAACCTTGTCGATTGCACCCTCGATAAGATCCACGCGTGCCAAAAGGTCGGTTATAAGCACCTTGCCTTCCGTCTGCCTGAATTCGTCGGTTTTGACCAAAGCCTCCTCGATAACCTTTTTCAGTGTCGCGACTTCTTCTTCAGATGCATCGTCTGTTTCGTGTGCGACAACATCAGGCATTCTGAGAATGGACTGGATCAGATTGGCATCCATTGTTTCGCCACCCCATTTGATGCCATTATCGGAGGTTATCTCCCGCAACTGAGAATAATATGCAGAGAACAGATCGCGATTTATAGCTACGGCACCTGCCGTTGCGGTCACCTCGTAATTCACATATATATCGACCTTACCCCGCTGCAGAACTTTTGCTGCCATGGCTCGGATTTCATAATCCTTCGAACGGTAAAGTTGCGGGAGCTTGACAGAGAGATCGAGTTGTTTGCTGTTTAGCGAACGAACTTCAGCCGTTATTTTTTTATCTCCGAAAACGGTTTCCGCCTTGCCGAAACCAGTCATTGACCTGATCATAGCTTACATTTTTAATATGTCGCAAAGTTATGTGAAAAAAGCATAAATCCCATTATTTTGCGACACTGTTAGTTTTTTCACAAAAAAATGGTCCTTCAGTGCAAAAAAGTGTCGTCAACTTTGAATATAAAGGAAATTAATTGATAAATTTGTCGCATCTTTTCAAAAAAACGGATAATACCAAAAAACATAAACCATTCTGATTATGAAGATTCACAATTTCAATGCAGGCCCATCTATCCTGCCGCGCGAAGCAATCGAAAACTCGGCAAAAGCTGTCCTCGACCTTAATGGCATGGGGATGTCGTTGCTTGAGATATCGCACCGCACAAAGGATTTCGAGGCCATAAACGACGAAGCCAACGCTCTTCTGCGTGAGCTGCTTAATGTACCGGAAAACTACAAGATACTTTTCCTGGGCGGCGGCGCAAGCACTCAGTTCTTCACGATACCCTACAACCTTCTTGAAAAGAAAGCAGGTTATGTGAACACTGGCGTATGGTCGAAAAAAGCTATCAAGGAAGCTAAAAATTTCGGTGAAACTGTGATTCTCGCATCGTCGGAAGACAAAAATTTCACATACATCCCGAAGGGATTCGAAATACCGTCGGATCTTGACTACGTGCATATCACCAGCAACAACACCATATACGGTACCGAATATTTCGAAGATCTCGAATCGCCGGTTCCCGTAGTTGCCGACATGAGTTCCGATATTCTCAGCCGTCCGATCGACGTAAGCAAATACGGTCTCATATACGGTGGCGCACAGAAAAACGTTGGTCCCGCCGGTGTTACGTTCGTAATAGTTCGCGAAGACCTCGTCGGCAAGGTATCTCGTCCGCTCCCATCCATGGTCGACTATCGCAACCACATCGCTAACGATTCGATGTTCAACACTCCGCCAGTATTCCCGATATACGTGCTTAAAGAAGTGTTGAAATGGGTCAAAGCACAAGGCGGTGTTAACGAAATGGACAGGCGCGCTACGGAAAAAGCCAACATGCTTTACGCCGAAATAGACCGCAACCCGTTGTTCATGGGAACAGCCAATGTGAACGACCGTTCGCGCATGAATATCTGCTTCGTAATGTCACCCGAATACGAAGCGCTCGCTCCGGAATTTCTGGAATTCGCCAAATCGAGAGGCATGGTCGGCATCAAAGGCCACCGTCTTGTCGGAGGTTTCCGCGCATCGTGCTACAACGCCCTTCCGAAAGAGAGTGTACAGGCTCTTATCGACTGCATGCAGGAATTCGAAAAGAAACACGTAAAATAGTTTAATCAGCATGGCTATTTACTTCCCTTATCGTAGTCCGAACGACATCCGCAAGAGCGATAAGAGCGTAAATTTCCTCGAATTGGTAAATAATATGAAAGTTTTAGTAGCAACCGAAAAACCGTTCGCCAAAGAAGCGGTCGACGGCATCAGAAAAATAGTAGAGGATGCAGGATACGAAATGGCACTCCTCGAAAAATATACGGATAAAGCCGACCTTTTGGCAGCCGTTGCCGATGCCGACGCACTCATAATCCGCAGCGACAAGGTTACAGCAGAAGTAGTAGACGCTGCAAAAAACCTCAAGATCGTTGTTCGTGCCGGTGCAGGATACGACAATGTCGACTGCGCAGCATGCTCGGCCAAAGGTATCGTGGTCATGAACACTCCTGGTCAAAACTCCAACGCCGTTGCCGAACTGGCGATAGCAATGATGATTTTCATGTCACGTAATCAGTTTACGCCAGGTACAGGACGGGAAATCAAAGGCAAGACACTCGGTATTCACGCATACGGCAATGTAGGACGTCTCGTCGGCAAAGCAGGCAAGGCCATGGGTATGGAAGTATTTGCTTTCGACCCGTTCATCACCGATGCCAAGGTTTTCGAAGCCGACGGCGTCAAGAAAGTTGACTCGGTAGAAGAACTGTACAAAAACAGTCAGTTCCTTTCACTGCATATTCCGGCTACGGAACAGACAAAGAAATCTATCGGCTACGATCTTCTGATGAGCATGCCGAAAGGCGCTGTCCTGGTGAACACCGCCCGCAAGGAGGTTATAGATGAAGCCGGTCTCGCCAAAGCACTCGAAGAACGTACCGACCTCAAATATATCACCGACATTGCCGCCGATTCTCAGGCAGAATTGAACGAAAAATTCGGCAAGCGCGTATTCGGCACAGCCAAAAAAATGGGTGCCGAAACGGCCGAAGCCAACATCAATGCCGGCCTCGCAGCAGCAAGCCAAATAGTCGACTTCTTCAAGACAGGCAACAGAAAATTCCAGGTCAACAAGTAGTTCCGGAAGGTTTGATTTTGTCAGCCAACTCCAAATGAATCAAAACATTCCCGCTCAGCTCCAAATGCCGGGCGGGGATGTTAATTATAAAAACAAATAGAAATGGTTAAAGTAAAAGCATTCAAAGGGATATGTCCTCCGGCGAAATTCGCGAAAGAGGTTGCGTCGAGACCATACGACGTTCTCTCTTCGGCTGAAGCGAAAAAAGAAGCGGGAGAAAAATCTCTTTTACATATTATCAAACCGGAGATCGATTTCGATCCGATAGCCGACGAACACTCCCAGAAGGTTTATGCCCGTGCGATAGAGAATTTTACTATATGGCAGAACAACGGCTGGCTGGTGCAGGACGAAACGGATAATTTCTACGTGTACGCTCAGACGATGGAAGGCAGGACTCAATACGGTCTTGCCGTTTGCTGCCACTACCAGGATTACCTCGACGGGAAGATCAAAAAACACGAACTCACACGTACGGATAAAGAAGATGACCGCATGATCCATGTGCGCAATCAGCAGGCTAACATAGAACCTGTATTTTTCTCGTATCCGGCCGACAAGGAGATCGACGCCATCGTCGAAAATATAGTGAAGAATCAGGAACCCGATTTCGATTTCGTTGCAGAAGATGGCTTCGGACACCACTTCTGGAGGATTACGGACAAGAAAACCAATGACCGTATTGTCAAGATTTTCGAAAAGATTCCGGCACTTTACGTGGCTGACGGCCACCATCGTACGGCAGCTGCAGCCCGTGTGGGACAGGAAATGGCCGCAGCTAACCCGGCTCACAAGGGAACCGAAGAGTATTGCTGGTTCCTGGCGGTAGTCTTCCCCGACAATCAGCTCCGTATCATTGACTATAACCGTGTGGTTAAGGATCTTAACGGTCTCACTCCGGCTCAGATGCTGAATGCCCTCGATGAAAACTTCGAGGTCAAGGAAGTAGGTAAAGAGATACATACCCCTACCGGACTCCATAATTTCGGGATGTATCTCGATGGCAAATGGTACAGCCTCACAGCCAAACCCGGAACCTATAACGATGAAGACCCGATCGGAGTTCTCGATGTTACGGTGCTTTCGGATCTGGTGCTCGACAAGATACTCGGCATCAAAGACTTGCGTACCGACAAGCGCATCGACTTCATCGGCGGCATACGCGGTCTCGGCGAATTGCAGAAGCGTGTCGACAGCGGCGAAATGAAAGTGGCTTTTGCACTTTATCCGGTTTCCATGCAGCAACTTATCGACATTGCAGACTCGGGCAATATCATGCCTCCGAAAACTACCTGGTTCGAACCGAAACTCCGTTCCGGCGTAGTTATACATTCATTCCGAGAATAAGATTACGTTTTTTTCTTTATAAAAAAGTTGTCCACCTCGGACAGCTTTTTTATATTTTGGACATCGTAAAAACACTCGGCGTTTTGAAATACACCGAAAGCATTTGCCTAAATTAATGTAAAACGAGAAACCTATGACTAAAAATCGATGCGGTTGGTGCGGCAATGATCCGTTATATATCAAATACCACGATGAGGAATGGGGACGCGAAGTGACCGATGACAAGACTTTGTTCGAGTTTCTGATCCTCGAGAGCGCCCAGGCCGGTCTGAGTTGGATAACGATACTGCGCAGACGCGAGAACTACCGTAAGGCATTTGCCGATTTCGATGTGGGGAAAGTGGCACTATTCGATGAAAGTGATGTGGAGCGGCTTATGGAGGATCGAGGCATTATACGAAACCGATCGAAAATAAATGCCGCTGTGAATAATGCTCGGCTGTTTATTGCGATTCAAAGGGAGTTCGGCAGTTTCTGCGCCTATCTTCGTTCGTTTCTACCCAATGGGCGTATCGTCATAAACAACCCACAGACACTTGGCGACATACCTGCTTCCACTCCCCTTTCCGACACAATCAGTTCCGATATGAGAAGACGGGGATTCAAATTTTTCGGCACTACGATCTGTTATGCATATCTTCAGGCTGTGGGTTATGTAGACGACCATCTTGCCGATTGCCATTGCAAGGCAGGTCGCAAATAATATTAGAGAATTACTCATACTACTGAAAAAACTATCCCCGGCTTCTGGCCGGGGATAGTGTCACGCAACCACACATGAGCATTTGCCATTTTTTCGTTAGTTTTGTTTCGGCAGGACATAATATTCCGCCAATTCACCTGTAATGATGTTTCCATCCATATCCAGGGCTATCAGACGGTCTTTACCCACAAGGTACATGCCTGGATCTTCCACGTTCTGGAATTGTATGATGGTTCCGGTGGAGTCCCATTGGAATGTGCCGCTATCCTTGAATTCGTTATTGTCTCCCTTCCCCATATATTTCATCGTGCGTGTGAAATTGCCGTTTTTGTCGATAGTGATAGTCGTTTCAATACCAGAACAATCTGCACACGGAAGCGTGCCTTTGTAAGTGCCTTCGTAGTTTAGCGAATCTTGCACATTGAGCGTGTCTGCCGGTGCGACGACTTCAGATACGACCTCTATCGTTTCTGTCGCTTTATTACGGTTTTTACAGCCGGCCACTGCGGCAACGGACAAAAGAAGTATAACAATTTTTTTCATGCTATTATATTGTTTTAGATGTTTTTCGAGTTATAATAACAAAAAACATACCGCATCTACAATAGAATGGCCATTGGACAACGTAAAATTACTTGTCAGTTGGCCCGAATTCATCGAAGTATTACTATTTTTGTCAATTCGAACAAAATTAAAATAATTATGGCAAAAGTAAAAGGGACCATAGAGGTCGACCGCGAACGTTGCAAGGGATGTGATGTATGCGTCGTAGCCTGTCCGTTCAAGGTCTTGTCGCTTGCACCCAAAGTTAACGGGAAGGGTTACCATTATTCATTCATGGCCAATCCAGACGCTTGCACAGGATGCGCAAGTTGTGCGCTCGTATGTCCCGACAGTTGCATTACAGTCTACCGCAAGGTGGTCGAATAAACAGGTAATAATATATGAAAAAAGAGATAAGATTAATGAAGGGCAACGAAGCCATTGCCGAAGCAGCCGTAAGGGCTGGCTGCGACGGTTATTTCGGTTACCCTATCACACCTCAGACAGAAGTTATCGAGACCCTGATGGAACTGCGGCCGTGGGAAACCACCGGAATGGTCGTAGTGCAATCGGAAAGCGAAACGGCTTCCATCAATATGGTGTACGGTGCAGCCTCATGCGGGCGTAAAGCCATGACGACATCCTCGAGTCCCGGCATAAGTCTTATGGGCGAAGGGTTGAGTTACATAGCGGGGGCCGAATTACCATGCTTGGTGGTCAACGTACAGCGTGGAGGGCCAGGTCTCGGGACCATACAGCCTTCTCAGGCCGACTATTTTCAGGCTACCAAGGCCGGAGGACATGGCGATTTCAACATGCTCGTTCTGGCACCCAATTCGGTACAGGAGATGTACGATTTCGTGGGACTCGGCTTCGAGCTGGCATTCAAGTATCTGAATCCGGTTATGATCCTCACCGACGGCGTTATCGGACAAATGATGGAGAAGGTCGTCGTGAGCGAACCCATACCCCGCTTGACCGACGAGGAGGTGAGAGAGAAGTATGGCGACTGGGCCCTTACAGGTAAAAAGAACCGGAAGCGCAATGTGGTGACATCGTTGGAGCTCGATCCGTTGCGTCAGGAGAAGGTTAACCATAAACTGCAGGCCAAATACCAGAAGATGCGCGAGGAGGAGGTTCGTTACGAAACATTCCGGTGCGAAGACGCAGACTATGTCATGGTGGCCTATGGAGCTTCGGCCCGCATGTCCGCCAAGGTTGTCGAAATGGCACGGGAAGATGGCTATAAGGTAGGACTGCTGCGTCCTATTACGCTTTTCCCATTTCCTACCGAGCAGTTGCGTGCAATGCGCGACCGGGTTAAAGGCTTCCTTTCGGTAGAGATGAGTGCGGGACAGATGAAAGAAGATATACAGTTAGCCGTAGGCAGCGATGCCGTTGTCGAACATTACGGACGTTATGGAGGCGTCGTACATACTCCGGGTGAGATTTACGAAGGTCTGAAAGAAAAATTAATCTCTAAATTCGAGTAACAATGGCCGAAGTTGAAAAGACAAAAGAGAATCTCGTTTACGCCAAGAACAGGCTGCTTACCGACGTTGTTATGCACTATTGCCCCGGATGCAGTCATGGTACGATACACAAGCTGATTGCCGAAGTGATAGACGAAATGGGGATGGAAGAGAAGGCAGTGGGTATATCGCCTGTGGGATGCGGCGTTCTGGCCTATAATTATATAGATTGCGACTGGGCGGAGTCGGCACACGGCAGAGCCTGTGCTGTTGCCACCGGGATAAAGAGAATGGCTCCCGACAAGATGGTCTTCACATATCAGGGCGACGGCGACCTGGCTGCAATCGGAACAGGCGAAACGATCCACGCCTGCAACAGAGGTGAAAACATAACGATAATCTATATTAACAATGCCATTTACGGCATGACCGGAGGTCAAATGTCACCGACCACGCTTGTCGGCATGCGCACAGCAACTACCCCACAGGGACGTGACATCAATCTCCACGGCTATCCGTTCAAGATATCGGAAATAGCGGCTATGCTCGACGGGACATGCTATGTCACCCGTCAGGCCGTGAACACTCCTGCAAATGTACGCAAGGCAAAAAAAGCGCTGCGCAAAGCATTCGAAAAACCGATGAAAGGCCAGGGACTTGCTCTGATAGAGTTCGTATCTACCTGCAACAGCGGATGGAAGATGAGTCCCGTTGCCGCCAACCAGTGGATGGAAGAGAATATGTTCCCGGAATATCCCCTGGGTGACCTCAAAGAAAGAGATTAACTCCAAAAACGCAAAGAGAATATGACAGAAGAAATGATCATAGCAGGCTTCGGTGGACAAGGCGTGCTTTCGATGGGAAAGATACTGGCCTACTCGGGAGTGATGCAGGACTTCGAGGTGAGCTGGATGCCCGCTTACGGTCCCGAAATGCGTGGCGGTACGGCAAACGTTACGGTGGTAATCAGCGATAAGACAATCAGTTCCCCCATATCGCACATGTATGACACGGCCATCATACTTAACCAGCAGAGTATGGATAAGTTCGAAAGCATGGTCCGTCCGGGAGGCATACTTATATACGATACTAACGGCATAGTGAAACATCCTACCCGTAAGGATATCAAGATATATACGATCGACGCCACGGAAGAAGCTGCAAAGCGCGGCAACACACGTTTGTTCAACACCATGATATTGGGCGGCTACCTGAAGGTGCGCCCTATCGTGACGCTCGAGAACGTATTCAAAGGGCTTAAGAAATCCCTGCCGGAGCGTGCATGGAAGACACTGCCTGCCAATGAAGAGGCGGTTCGCATAGGTATGGAACTCATCAAGGAGATACAGTAGTTTCATATAATTGCGAGCATCTTTCGGGGAAACGTTTCCGTCCAGGTCACGGATCGCTCAGGCAGCATTTCTGTACCGAGATATAATAAATGCAGAGGCGTGCAGTTTACTTCTGAAATGAATCTTCATTGCAGGACATGTCGGATGTGAATACAAAACCGAGAGTATGAGTCGCGCGGAATAGCATGAAAAGGAGCAGCCGATACGCCGGGGAAAGGTAATTCCAATATGTATACCGGGCCGGATCGTGAAGATAGAGACTCATAAAAACGCTAAGGAATAATCAGTCTTCGGAAATTTGACGATTCAATTTATATTGGTGCGTCAGATAGAGTGTGCGATTGTAATAGCGACACGTATTTGTTCCGTGAACGCCCATTCAACAGACAGCGGCAAGCATTCGGCTTGCCGCTGTCTGTTGAATTACTCTTCATCAAACGTTTCATATGGCAGATCTATGCGAGATTAGTTAGCGATGTGGCTGACAGATCCGATGGATCATAAGAAAAAACATAGCGTTTTCCGCTTTTGAGTTCGATAAGTATCAGATCTTTAAGATTGTAAGCAGACATTGCGAATCGTCCCAGTGCAGGACATCTGTATTCTCCGGAGTATCCTGCTAGTCCGCCATTGCCGGTCACTTTGCTGAAACCGTTCTTGTCGATTTCTGTGAGTACCTTGATACGATTGATATCCTCGAAGGAGATTCGCAATGGTTTGATTACACGGCTAACTCTAATCTGTCGATTTTCGACCCAAATGCGAAAAGGATATGTCATGATGGTATATATCAGCCCGCATAAGAATATTGCTCCAATGGCAGTGAATATCCACCATATTTCGGATAGTCTCAAATCATGCATCTTCAAATAGCTGCCGAGAAAGAAGAAGGCCAGCATGATAATAATATAAAATACCGTCATTATCCAGACGGAAACACTCCAGTATTTCATTTTGAGAATTGTTACTTCAGCATCATGTCATTGGCTGAACTGTTAGAAAGTATTTATGGTTAAGTATTTAGGTTTTCATTTCTATTTATCTAACGTGAAATAGGTCTCTTATATTGGATGCAGGGAGAAAAACAGTAGTTAATAGCCGGACAGGCATTATCTGTCCAACGTCAAGCAAATGAGTTGTTTAGCGTAACCGGAATAAGGTTTCATGTTGTATGTCCACTCCTCACACGAGTTAGACGCATTTCACCTAATCGATAAGTGTCGGAGCGTAGCTATAAAATCAGTTCGGGTTCTAATGATGCAATATTAACGATAACAAAACTATACTTGATTTAGATAAAAACCAAATTTTCAGAATAATTCGGGTTATGGCAATAAACGATAATTATAGTTAAAGCATCACGCATCACTTCATTTTTTTGCCTTTTTATAGACGGTTCCTGTACGTGAAACGTTATATATGCTCAGGTAGTGGCGTGTAATACCGTCTGCGTCCTTACGCGGTATGCTGAAATGCCATACCGACTCGTCATTGCGGCCCTGTCCGCCAAATTTCACGGAATCGGTGGAAAGAATTATCTTATATCTGCCAGGTTCCGGCACCTGCACCATATAATCCGGGATGCTGTATTCCGGATGCCAGTTCAGCACGAATACGAGGTCTTTGTGATTGTATGCCATCGTTTTGTTTCTGGTGTCCATTTGCAGGTTCCATGCATATCCGTCGCCAAGTATGTTGTATTTTTTCACCATTCGGATCATTGCGGCGTCGAAATCGTTCAGGAAACTGTAACGCAGGAATCCGTTGGTGGCGAGGCTCCACTGACGACGGGCATAGGCATAGCTCCAGCCGTTTCCCTCACGTGGGAAATCTATCCATTCGGGATGTCCGAACTCGTTGCCCATGAAGTTCAGATAGCCTTGTCCGCCGAGCGAGATTGTCGCCAGGCGTATCATCTTGTGCAATGCCATTCCACGATCGATGATGATACTTTTCGAGGCTCTGTCCATTTTGGTGTACATCTCCTTGTCCATCAGGCGGAAGGCAATGGTTTTGTCACCTACGAGTGCCTGGTCGTGCGATTCGGCATACGCGATGGTTTTGACATACGGCAGGCGATTTGTCAAGATATTCCATATATCCCATATATCCCACTGTTCGTCGGGGACATCCTTGAGCATTTTTATCCAGAAATCAGGGATAGCCATTGCGAGTCTGTAATCGAACCCGATACCTCCGTCCTCGACCGGAGAGCACATTGTAGGCATGCCGCTAACATCCTCGGCTATGGTCACTGAAGATGGCCGGAAATCGTGTATCATTTTATTGGCGAGGGTAAGGTATGTGAGTGCGTCACGGTTGACCGTATCGTCGAAATATTTTTCACGCGAATCGAATTCCGTATAGCCGTGATGGTAGTAAATCATCGAGGTCACGCCGTCGAAACGGAACCCGTCGAAATGGAATTCATCGAGCCAGTACTTAGAGTTGGAGAGCAGGAAATGCTGGACCTCGGGCTTGCCGTAATCGAAATTTCTCGAGTCCCAATATTTTTGGTATCCCGCCTCTCCGGGTGGTGAATAGAGTGTGTCGGTACCGTCGAGTTCATTGATACCTTCATTTATGTTTTTGACGTAATGCGAATGCACTATATCCATTATCACGGCCAATCCCATAGAATGGGCCTTTTTGATAAGTGCCTTCAGCTCTTCGGGAGTGCCGAACCTCGATGAAGGTGCAAAAAAATTCGATACATGATATCCGAAACTTCCGTAATACGGATGTTCGGCTATGGCCATAAGCTGAACGGCATTATACCCGAGTTTTTTGATTTTCGGCAGGATATGACGGGCAAATTCCTTATAGGTCCCTACCCGTTCTTTTTCTGTAGCCATACCGACGTGGCTTTCATATATCAGCAGGTTCCCGAGGGATGAGATATCGAAATCGTCGCCAGACCAGTCGAAAGGGATCGGCGGATTCCAGAATTGGCCGGTAAAATCCTTGGTCTCGTCGTTCTGCACGACACGGCGGATATATGAAGGTATTCGCTCGTGCCAACCGTTTTTACCATGCACAAGCATCTTGACGAGCGACCCATGGACCAGGCGTCCTGCAAATTGTTCGTCAGGAAGAAAAATCGACCATACACCGGAGAATGGGTCTTTGGTCAGATGTAGCGAGGTCCGTTCCCAGTTATTGAAATCTCCGAAAAGGTAGACATCATAAGCCCCTGGCAGCCACTCGCGGAACCACCAGCCATGTTTTTCGTCGTCACGCTGGAACCCGAACCACTTATATCCGTTGGCAAAATCCACCAAAGAACCGCATCCTGCCTCTATTTCGGCCAAACGTTTACGGAAACGATCGTAACGATAACGCAATTCTCCCTCGCTCTCCTTCAGCCATTCGTCCTGTTCGATTACGCGCAACGCATCGCATGAATTTTCCATACCTTCAATTTTTTTTGTTGAATTTAGTGATAAATCGAGCCATGTCCAAATCCTTGCCGGCAAATGCGACAAATAAAACAAAAAGCGATCCGTCCATGTGAAGACAGACCGCCGTATTGTGAGACATGGGTCTTATTTTCCTACACCCATATCTTTGAGGAATTTTCCTGTGTAGCTTTCTTTCACGCCGGCTATCTCTTCCGGAGTGCCTGTGGCAATCACCTCTCCTCCGGCCGAACCGCCGTCGGGGCCTATGTCTATAATGTGGTCGGCTACCTTTATAACATCGAGATTATGCTCTATTACTATGACCGTGTTGCCGCGCTCGACGAGTTTGTCCAATACTTCGAGCAATTGTCTGACATCCTCGAAATGGAGTCCCGTCGTTGGCTCGTCGAGGATGTATAGCGTGCTGCCCGTATCGCGTTTAGCCAGTTCGCTCGAGAGTTTGATTCGCTGGCTTTCGCCTCCGGAGAGTGTGGTACACGGCTGTCCGAGTCGCAGGTACCCCAATCCGACATCCTGTATAGCCTTCAGCTTCTGGTATATCGAAGGGATACTCTCGAAAAACTCTACTGCGCGGTTGACCGTCATGTCAAGTACATCGTTGATATTCAATCCCTTATACCTAACCTCAAGAGTTTCCCTGTTATAACGTTTTCCACCGCAGACTTTGCAGCGCACATATACGTCGGGCAGGAAATTCATCTCGATAGTCTGTACTCCTGCTCCGCGACACTCTTCGCAGCGCCCGCCCTTGACGTTGAACGAGAATCTTCCGGCCTTGAAACCGCGTATCTGAGCATCGGGTGTCTGCTCGAAGAGTTTGCGTATATCGCCGAAAACATTGGAGTATGTAGCCGGATTGCTTCTTGGCGAACGGCCTATTGGCGACTGATCAACGACTACGAGTTTATCGACATTTTCAATGCCCTCTATCGCATCGTGGTCCAACGGACGATCGAACGAGCGGTAAAGATACCTGCTCAGGGCAGGTCGGAGTGTTTCGTTGATGAGCGTAGATTTTCCGCTGCCGCTCACGCCTGTCACGCATATCAGTTCTCCAAGCGGGAAATCGACAGTAATATTTTTAAGATTGTTTCCCCTGGCTCCGCATACCGTTATCTTTTTACCGTTCCCCTTGCGCCTTTCGACGGGAACGTCTATTGTACGTTTCCCGTTCAGATAGTCGGCGGTTATGGAATCAGACTTCAGTATTGAGTCCAGGTCACCTGCCGCGACTATATGACCGCCCTTCATTCCGGCCAACGGACCCACATCCACGATGTAGTCGGCACTGCGTATCATCTCTTCGTCGTGTTCGACAACTATCACCGAATTACCCGCATCGCGCAACTCCTTGAGAGAGTTGATCAACTTGAGGTTATCGCGCTGATGCAGACCTATGCTCGGTTCGTCGAGGATATAGAGTACGTTGACAAGTTTCGAACCTATCTGAGTAGCCAATCTTATGCGTTGGTTCTCACCGCCCGACAACGAGCTCGATGCACGGCTGAGCGACAAATATCCGAGTCCCACATCGATAAGGAATTTTAGCCTTTCGCGTATCTCTTTGAGAATCTCCTTTGCTATGCGTCCTTCGCGTTCGCCCATTCGAGATTCCAGACCTTCGCTCCAGGCAGCAAATTCCTCTATGTCCATGGCCGAAATCTCCGCGATATTTTTACCGTCTATGCGGAACTGGAGCGATTCGGGTTTGAGACGCGAACCGCCGCACGCAGAGCATACACGGCGTACCATGAACTGCTCGCACCATTTATTGCCCTTTCCGCTTGTATTGTCCTCTTCCTGCTTTTCGATATAGCCTGCGACACCTTCCCACGGTATCATCTGAGTGCCGCTCATGTAAGAGAATTCGCGCATGTCGATAGCCATAGGCTCTGTGTCTCCGTAAAGAATGGCATTCATTCCCTCTTCCGAGATAGTGCTGATCGGGTCATCCATGGCAAAATCATATCGTTTGCCTAATTCTTCTATCTGTTTGAACAGGAGATTGTTGCGGTATTTTCCTATCGGTTCGATACCGCCGTCTTTGATAGATTTACCGGGATTGGGAACTATTTTTGACATATCGAAAACAGCCTCTTCCCCCAATCCGTTGCATTTGGGACACGCACCATGTGGCGAATTGAACGAGAATGTATGCGGAGCGGGATCGTTGAAAGCCACACCGCTCGTCGGGCACATCAGATGACGCGAATAATACCTGGCCGTATTGGAGTCGTAATCGTATAGAGACATCGTCCCTTTACCCTGACGCATAGATTCTTGCAGACTCTTATATAACCTTTCGCGCGAATCGCGGTTAACGACCAGTCTGTCTACAACCAGTTCGATGTTATGCACCTTGTAACGGTCGAGCTTCATGCCGCCGGTGAGCTCTTTTATCTCACCGTCCACACGTGCGTAGAGGTATCCTTTTTTTATGAATGAAGCGAACAATTCCCGATAGTGTCCCTTGCGGCCCTTTACTACGGGAGAGAGCAAAGCTACCTTATGCCCGTCGAAATTTTCGAGAATGAGGTCTGTTATCTGGGCATCTGTATAGTGCACCATCTCCTCGCCTGTGATCGGCGAATAGGCTTTCGATGCCCTGGCAAAAAGGAGACGCAGAAAGTCGCTTATTTCAGTCACCGTACCCACTGTCGACCGAGGATTCTTGTTTGTGGTTTTCTGCTCTATGGCTACCACTGGACTGAGTCCTGTGATCTTATCGACATCCGGCCTTTCCATGGTTCCCACAAACTGTCTTGCGTAGGTCGATAGTGTTTCCATATAACGTCTTTGGCCCTCGGCATATATCGTGTCGAACGCCAGCGACGACTTGCCGGATCCCGACAGGCCGGTTATGACCACGAGTTTGTTGCGTGGTATATTAAGGTCTATGTTTTTAAGATTGTGGACGCGGGCGCCCTCGATCTTGATCTCTTTCTGCTCCACTATTCTTAGTTATCCTCAATATTGATCGTTTCCATATCCGTTTCACTTGCAGTGTCTGCACGGAAACCCGGTCCCGGAATCTTGACTGTCAGTTTGCGGCGAGCCGTATTACTGTATTCGTAATCCCTTATCCAGTGGTTCAATTGGCGCAGCATTTTGTATGTCGTACCGTTTTCCCTGGCCACTTTTGACCAGTCTATCTGTGCATCGTCTATGGTTATTTCCGTATAGTTGTCGAGGACAGGATAATAATCGCGGCTCTGGATCATGTAACCGTAAAAAGATGGATTTTCGACTATCAGCTTGAATGACAGGATGCGGAATATGTAGCGCAAGGTCTCTTCTGGCATAAATGCGTCGTAATAGTTGGTGACGCCCTGTTTGTCTATGCGTTTGCGCACCCCGGCCTTGCCGAGATTATAGGCTGCTGCAGCCAGAGTCCACGAACCGAACTCCTCGTAAGCCTCCAGAAGGTATTTGCAAGCCACTTCGGTAGATTTTTCAATATCGTATCGTTCGTCCACCTCACTGCCGACCAATAGACCGTAGTCCCGTCCCGTTCCGGCCATTATCTGCCATAACCCGGCGGCCCTGGCAGCTGATACGGCATCCGGATTGAGTCCGCTTTCGGCCATGGCGAGATATTTGAAATCGTTCGGCACGCCGTTGGCTTCGAGTATAGGTTCTATTATGGCAAAGTAACGCTTTGTATGTAATAGTGCACGCAATGTCGACGAATGCATGTATGAAGTTACCAGCAATTCGCGCTGAAGGCTCTCTCTTGTGTCGAAATTTTCAAGCGGGACACGCTCCCCAGCGAATTCCAGAAAGGTCGGCACCGAGGGTATTACAACTTTGGAAAAAGGGCTTTGGGCGTAAGAAGCTGCATGAATGGTAAATGCAGCCATCAAAGCAAACAAATATCTCATAAAAATCACAGATTACGGAATAAAACGTGTAAAGATAGCTATTTATTCTACAAAATGGAGTGAAAAGCCACGTCATTTAGGGTCGAACTTTTATTGAAGAAACTGCGGCAGTTTTGGATGATTCCGCAAATAATACGATTGGTTATCAACGATTAAGGACTTATGTTTGTTTTAAGCGAAGGATTTATGTAGCTTTGCAATCACAATCGTGGAATTATGCTCAATGCAGGAGAATATCATACATTAACAGTCAATCGCATTTCCGATTTCGGGCTTTACCTGACCAACGAAGACGGCGACGAGGTTCTTTTACCCAACCGCTACGTATCTATCGAAAACAAGATTGGCGACCAGCTTGAGGTATTCGTGTATCACGATTCGGAAGACCGTCTTGTGGCCAGTACGGAACGTCCTTATGCTACCGTTGGCGACGTGGCTGCCCTGAAAGTAGTGGATAAAACCATTCACGGAGCTTTTCTCGACTGGGGATTGACAGCTAAAGATATATTCTTGCCCAATCGCAACATGGTGGGACTCGTCAAACCGGACAGCAAAGTGGTGGTGTATGTCTACCGTGATAAAATTACGGGTCGTGCCGTTGCTTCCATGCGGCTGCGCGATGTGATTTCCAATGAAGATCTTCCGCTCAAACGCGGCCAGAAAGTAGAAATATTGGTTGCAGTCAAACTTGAAAAAGGGTACAGGGTGGTTATCAACGGCAGGTATTGGGGCATGATATACAACAATCAGCTGTATCGCCCGATTGCCATCGGCGATTGTCTCGAAGCCTATGTACGCAAGATAACCGACGACAACAGGGTTGACCTCAGCCTGCAACAGGAGGGATATGACGAGGTAAAAACTTCGGCCGAAAAGCTGCTCGATATGCTCCGCCAACAAGGAGGCAAACTTGCACTTAACGACCATAGCGCTCCTGAACATATCTCGGCGGTAACGGGAATGAGCAAAAAAATCTTTAAACGTACGGCCGGATATCTGATGAAGCGTGGCGATATAATCATGACTGAAAACGGGATCGAACTTTCGATATAATGGCAAAGATTCAGACAGCAGAAAGAGTTTCACAGAATGACTCTTCGGATAATTTCGTTTATCAAAGGTCGCTTCTGGCATACCATTACGCTGCAGAGAAGGTGTCGGGAGACATTCTCGAAATAGGCACAGGTAACGGCTATGGCGTAGAGACGATCTCCTCCAAGGCAAAAGTGTTCATTACGGTAGACAAGAATATCCCTCCGGTGGATACAACGAAATACAATAACGTAGAGTTCAACTGCATGAAGGTTCCGCCACTTGACGGATTTGCCCACAACACGTTCGATTACGTTATCATGTTTCAGGTAATAGAGCATATCAGGAACGATTTCCTCATGCTCGAGGAGATTCACCGCGTATTGAAACCTGGCGGAAAGCTCATCATATCGACGCCGAATAAAAAGATGTCGCTCACGCGCAATCCATGGCACGTAAGAGAATACACCTTAGCCGGCTTCCAGAACCTTCTCAACTGTTTTTTTACGATCGAAAGTGCCGATGGAGTTTTCGGCAACCAAAAGGTAATGGAATATTACAACAAGAATAAACGGTCGGTCGAGCAGATCATGCAATTCGATATTTTCAATATGCAGTACTGGTTACCGCGATGGATGCTTAAAATACCTTACGATATATTTAATCGCTGGAATCGGCAGAAACTGCTCAAGGAAAATACGGAACTTACTGAGGGTATTAAAATGACTGATTATTATGTTGCCCCGGCCGATGACAGATGTTTCGATCTGCTGTTCACTACGGTGAAGAAATAGCCGCCGCCTAAAGTAAAACAAGAAGCATCCCGACACCCCCCCGATACTTCGATTTCACCGCATTCGGTGAAAATAACTGCAGCTATCCCAAACGCAGCACCTGCCCAAGAAACGTACAGAATTCTGAAAAGATTGCTCCGGAGTTCTCTCCTTCTCTCAGTGATCTTAATTGAATGTCAACTATTTACTGCGTCAAACAATTGTTTCATGGCTTGTTCGAGCACCTTTCGCGGAGCTGCAACGTTCATACGCATATGCTGTTGGCCACCTATTCCGAATTCTCGCCCGTCGTTTAGTCCCAGACCAGCCTTGTTCACAACAAAATCCTTAACACCGTCGGAAGGCAATCCGAGTCCCGACATGTCGAGCCACATCAGATATGTTCCCTCCACCCGGTAGGAACGTATACCAGGGATATTCACAGCAAGAAAATTCTGAACATATTCCACGTTACCGCGTATATGCTCCAAAAACTGATCGAGCCAGTCGTCCCCACATCTGTACGCCGCCTCCATAGCTACATTGCCAAAACTATTGCCCATACCCACATGAAGCCTGTCCACGACAGCCCGAAACATTCTCCGGGCCTCTCCGTCAGGTATTATGGCTACCGAACTCGCAAGTCCGGCAAGGTTGAAAGTTTTGCTCGGAGCTATCAGCGTCACGGTATGCGCGGCAATTTCCGGGGAAAGCGAAGCTATATGTATATGTCTGTTCGGGCCGAGAATCAGATCCGAATGGATCTCGTCTGATATGAGATATACATCGTGTTTGACACACAACTCCCCTATTCTCTGCAACTCTCCGGCTGTAAATACCCTGCCCGTAGGATTTTGCGGATTACACAAAAACATGGCTTTGGCATCGGCAAGTTCTCGTTCCAGCCCCTCAAAATCTATCTCGAAGCTATCGCCTGCCTGTATCAACGGGTTGTTAAGCACTTTTCTCCCATTATCCTTTATTGTCCTCGCAAAAGGCGGATAGACAGGCGGCTGTATGACTATGCCATCATTCTGTAGTGTAAACGCATGAATCCCGAACACGAGTCCCGCAACAACTCCAGGCGTAAAAACAATCCACTCGGGTTCTATTTTCCAGCCGTTACGTCGGTCTACCCATTCCACAATGGCATTATTGAACGAATCCCCGCGTATTTCGTAACCGTAGACATCGTGTTCTGCCCGGCAACGAATCGCCTCGGCCACACATGGAGGAATCGCAAAGTCATGATCGGCCACCCAAAGCGGCAAAACATCGCCACGACCGAAAACTCTTTCCCGGGACGAATATTTATATGTATTCATGCCTTCGCGTGGCACGGTTTTTTCAAAGTCATATTTCATAGCACGTAAGATTTATCTCAAAACGACCGATAGGTACAAAGTTAACGAAATAAATCTTACCTTTGAACTGAGTATTCAACGTAAACATCCAACTTAATGGCTAAAGAGAACCCCTCAAAGCCCAAAGCGGCCGGGGAAGAAAAAGCAATGGGCGCTCCCCATCGTGAAGATTCGGGGCGCATGGCAGAAGGACCTGCACAATTCATGAAGGATAAACGCAAAAGGATAAGGCTTTCGGGAAAGAGCTATGAAGCTGTTCCCCGTGAGAGTCGCTCCAGACGCAGCAATGACGACGTAGAACGCCGCTCGTTCAATCCTAATTTCACCAAAGACAACAAGCCGGTTTTCAAGGAAAGGCTCACAAATTCCCAAAAAGATCGGCCCCAGGAGAAAGTCAGGCTTCCATTAAAGCCTTATGACGACGACGACAAATGGAACAGGATCGACTATGATCCGTCACAGGAACTCAGCCATAACCGCAATGACCGCAACAGCAAGCCTCTACGTAAAAACGAAACCAGAGGCAAAGTCCGCAACGTTAAAAAACAGGTCGATAAAAAGGCGCTCGGAAAGAAGAAAACATCAGATCCGAAAAATTACGGAGACAATTATCCTAAATTCCCGGCACCGAAGATAGACAAGGAGATGCGCTTGAACCGTTACATCGCGATGTCCGGGGCTTCGTCGCGTCGCGAGGCTGACGAACTGATTGCATCGGGACAGGTGAGTGTTAACGGAATCGTAGTGACGGAACTCGGGACCAAAATAAAACCAGGCGACGAGGTACGGCTCAACAACAAGGTGTTGCGCGGCGAAAAAAAGGTCTATATAATTATGAACAAGCCTAAAGGCTACGTAACATCCATAGAAGATCCGCACGCCGACAAGACCGTGATGGATCTGCTCGGACAAGCAGTGAATGAAAGAGTCTATCCGGTAGGCAGGCTCGACAAGAACAGCCTCGGCGTACTGCTCATCACAAACGACGGCGACCTGACAACTCGTCTCACGCATCCATCGTACAGCAAGAAAAAAATATATCAGGTCTCTCTCGACAAAGCACTCACACGTACCGACATGCAGAGTATTGCCGACGGAATAATGCTGGAAGACGGAGAGATATATGCCGACGAGATAAGCTACGTAAAAGAGAACAAAAAAGAGATAGGTATCGAAATACATTCCGGACGCAACCGTATCGTACGCCGCATATTCGAACATCTCGGATACAGGGTGACAAAACTCGACCGCGTATATTTCGCCGGGTTGACCAAAAAAAATCTGAAACGCGGCGCATGGCGCTTCCTTTCACCACGCGAGGTAGAGATGTTGATGAGCGGTAAGTACGAATAAGCGGATGCCGCGCAAACGATCGTCTGTTAAGATTCTGTCTGCAAAACATTTTATTAAACGTCAAATGCGGGACGAACCCGCATTTGACGTTTAATAAAATAGCTGCAATAGACGATAAGAGATGGAATGTCAGACCCGCATGGCTGTAAAAACATCCTTAGAATTGCGCCAGGGCAATAGCCATAGCTGCTTCCACTACCACCGGAGCACGCAAAGCTATGCAGGCATCATGACGACCATGCACAGACATCGGCTCTACCTCTCCTGTTTCGGTATTGAGAGAAAGCTGTTCCTTTGCGATACTGGAGGTAGGTTTTACGGCAACACGGACAATGATAGGATTTCCATTGGTTATTCCACCGTTTATACCTCCCGAGTTATTAGTGGCCGTAGTACCGTCGGCCGATATTATCGGGTCATTATTTTCCGAGCCCTTGAGCGACGCAGCCTTGAATCCGTTCCCGAATTCGACTCCTTTAACGGCAGGGATAGAAAATAAAAGGTGCGACAAAATACTCTCGACCGAATTGAAAAAAGGCTCTCCGAGACCCACCGCGACACCTGTAGCCCGACATTCAATAATGCCGCCGACAGAATCGAGTTCTTTTACCGCCTTGGCAACAATATCCTCGAAACTGCCCTTATCGGTACTTCCGCCGAGAGCTATGATTTCCGAGTTTATCTTTACACTCTCACCGAGTATCTTTTTTGCCACCACTCCGGCAACCACAAGAGTAAGGGTAAGCCTGCCCGAGAAATGGCCGCCACCACGATAATCCTGGAAGCCTTTATATTTTTTGCTTGCGACCCAGTCGGCATGCGATGGACGAGGATGAGTCACCAGATTGGAATAATCCGACGAACGTGTATTGTCGTTCGTGAATGTCACGGCAATGGGTGCGCCGGTCGTATATCCGTTGAACACGCCTGAAAGTATGGTCGGTTTGTCGCTTTCTTTACGCGGGGTGGTACCTTTAGCGCCACTGCGTCTGCGCGCGAGGTCCGCTTCGAAATCAGCTTCCGACAGAGCGATGCCGGCGGGGACTCCGTCCATTACCACTCCTATACCTACACCGTGAGACTCGCCAAAAATGGAAAGTCTGAATTTATTGCCGAATGTATTCATTTTTTGCGATTTGTCGTTAATCATTTAAACCGGCACTGCAAGAAACGAGCCATTCCTGCAATCCGTAAAGGTTCGATGTGATGCAATTATAAGGTTATCGAAGCGAGATCGTGCCAGAAATCAGGATAGGATTTACTTACCGCTTCGGCATCTTCTATTATCGTTTCGCCATCGGCAGCCAGAGCGGCAACAGCCGTGGCCATCGCCACCCTGTGATCGTTATGGCTGTTGACAACGGCAGACTTTATGCGTCCCCCGGTAACTTTCATGACATTCTCTTCCGAGATATCCACCTCGACGCCCAATTTTCCGAATTCATCTCTGAGTGTTTCGGCCCTGTCGCTCTCCTTATGCGTAAGACGCACTGTTCCCTTCAGCACACTGGTCCCATCGCAATTTGCCGCGAGTGCCACAAGTGCCGGGAACAGGTCTGGACAATGTGTGGCGTCGAACTCGAATGCATGCAAAGGATATTTCTTCACCGTAATTCGGTTGACTTCGGTAATTATTTCCGCACCGGCACGCGACAGAGCCTCCACGATCTCAACGTCAGCCTGAAGCGAAAGCGGATTGAGATTCGAGACGGTCACTTCTCCTGCGACTGCGCCGGCGACAAGCAGGCACGACGCTCCGCTCCAGTCGCCTTCTATATTGTATGTACGTGGTGTATATTCCTGGCGTCCTTCGACAAAAAACTCGGTATAATGTTCGTCATGGCCGATTTCTATACCGAAATTACGCAGGACGTCTATTGTCATATTGATATACGGGATACTGTTCAGTTTGCCGACATATAACGTAGTGTCGTCTTGCGCCAGCGGAAGAGCCATCAGAAGACCTGTCAGAAACTGAGAGCTTATGCTGCCGTCGACTTCGGCAGTTCCCCCAGACAACGGACCGCGTACGGTAATAGGGAGATAACCGTCGTGAGAAGACACTTCGGCTCCCAGTGTTCTTAGCGGTTCTATCATCATGTCCATCGGGCGCTTCAATATCGAGCCGCGACCGGTAATGGTTATGGCCGTATCGGCCAGCGATGCGATCGGCGTAAACATTCGTGTCGACAATCCGGATTCGCCTATATCTATGACAGAACCGTGAGGATGGCCGTTTCCGGTTATTACGTATGTCGAACCGTCGATTTGTTCGTATTTGGCACCCAATGCTTCCGAAACCATCAGCGCCGCACGTGTGTCGCTGCAAAGTTCCATGTTTTCGAGCGTGGTTTTTCCTTTGGCAAGCAATGCCGCCGCTATCGCCCTCTGTGCATAGCTTTTCGACGAAGGAGCCTGCACCTTACCGCACACCGTAGATCCTTTGACTGTCTGTTTCACCACTATCTCAGTTTAAAGTCCTGACCCAGATAAACCTTCCTTACCATTTCGTCGTTGGCCAGATCTTCGGCAGAACCAGCTTTCAATATTCTGCCCTCGAAAAGCAGATATGTACGGTCGGTTATACTCAGTGTCTCGTGTACGTTATGGTCGGTTATTATAACCCCAATATTTTTATTCTTGAGGGTGCGGACAATGCTCTGAATGTCTTCTACCGCTATGGGGTCAACGCCTGCAAAGGGTTCGTCGAGCAGGATAAACTTGGGATTGATAGCGACTGCACGGGCAATTTCAGTACGGCGGCGTTCACCGCCCGAAAGTTTGATGCCCTGGCTTTTGCGGACTTTTTGCAGTCTGAACTCTTCGATAAGATTTTCGAGCCTCTCTTTCTGTTCCTGTTTTGACATTTTGGTCATTTCGAGTACGGATCTTATGTTGTCCTCCACACTCAGATGACGGAATACAGAGGCTTCCTGAGCCAGGTACCCTACCCCCATTTGGGCTCGCTTATATACCGCAAACTTGGTTATGTCTGTCGAAATTCCGTTGTCGTCTTCGAGAAATATCCTTCCTTCATTAGGCTTTATCAACCCCACGATCATATAGAAAGATGTGGTCTTACCAGCGCCGTTCGGGCCGAGCAGCCCTACTATCTCGCCTTGCGTGACTTCTATCGAAACATGATCGACGACGGTTCGCGATTTGTATCGTTTTACAAGGTTTTCTGTGTATAGTCTCATTAATTCTGCTAAAAAGTATTAACAAAGATACGGAAATTTCGAAATATTATGTTATCTTAGCTATCCGTAACAGACAAATTAACAAAAAATAAGGAGCAAAGGTAATAAAATGGCCTGCGACAACGACATCCTACTGCACAAGAAATTAAAAGAGTATTTCGGTTTTTCCTCATTTAAAGGCAACCAGGAGGCCGTTATAAAAAACGTCTTGGCAGGACGCGACACTTTTGTACTGATGCCAACCGGTGGAGGCAAATCACTTTGCTATCAACTTCCGGCAATGCTGATGGACGGAGTGGCCATCGTCATATCGCCACTGATAGCATTGATGAAAAACCAGGTCGACGCCATGAGAACCTTCAGTTCCGAAGACGGCATAGCCCACTTTCTGAATTCGTCGCTCAACAAGGCTGCGATCACACAGGTACGCAACGACGTGCTCGAAGGACGTACCAAACTTCTCTATTTCGCTCCAGAGTCGCTCACAAAAGAGGATAATATCGCTTTCCTGCGAAAGATAAAAATATCATTCTATGCCATAGACGAAGCCCATTGCATATCTGAATGGGGACACGATTTCAGACCGGAATACCGCCGTATACGCCCTATGATCAACGACATAGGTCATGCCCCGCTCATAGCGCTCACCGCGACGGCTACCCCGAAAGTGCAAATGGATATTCAGAAAAATCTCGGCATGACCGATGCCGACGTGTTCAAATCGTCGTTTAACCGGCCAAACCTTTTTTACGAAATACGGCCAAAACACGATGCTGCCAGGGAAATAATAAAATACGTAAAGAATCACGCGGGTAAATCCGGAATCATATATTGCCTTAGCCGCAAAAAGGTGGAAGAACTCGCCGAACTTCTCGTGGCAAACGATATAAAGGCTCTCCCTTATCATGCCGGGATGGACGCAGCCACACGCGCCCAGAACCAGGACAAATTTCTCATGGAAGAGGTGGACGTTATAGTGGCCACGATAGCATTCGGCATGGGTATAGACAAACCCGATGTGCGGTATGTCATCCACTACGACATTCCGAAGAGCCTCGAAGGCTATTATCAGGAAACCGGACGGGCAGGACGCGATGGAGGCGAAGGACACTGTCTCACATTTTACAGCTACAAAGACATACAAAAGCTGGAAAAATTCATGCAGGGCAAGCCTGTGAACGAACAGGAGATCGGCAAACTGCTTCTGCTCGAAACAGTCTCCTATGCAGAATCCTCGATATGCCGACGCAAAACGCTTCTGCATTACTTCGGAGAGGAATACGAACCAGATAACTGCTGCAACTGCGACAACTGCGTCAATCCGAAACCCAAGATAGAAGCAACACAAGAGATGACGCTTGTGCTCTCGACGCTGAACGCCATCGGCGAGAAATTCAAAATGGAGTACCTTACAAGCCTGATAATAGGCCGCAGCAGCGCCACGGCAAAGTCTTACGGCCACACCAAACTGAAATGGTTCGGGCAAGGCAAAGACCAGAACGAAAAATTCTGGGGCGCCGTCATACGTCAGGGACTGATACTCGGGCTTATAAATAAGAATATCGAAAATTACGGATTGCTTTCGGTCAGCCCCAAAGGATTCGAATATCTTAAAAAACCTTTCCGCGTACAGGTCACCCTCGACCACGACTACGACAGCGAGGACAGCGAACATGAAACCGCCATGCCCTCGGGCAAAGGAAGCGGAGCGGCCGACGAACAGTTGTTCGCCATGCTCAAGGACTTGCGGAAGAAGGTGGCAAAAGAACACAACCTGCCTCCATTCGTCATTTTCCAAGACCCTTCACTCGAAGATATGGCCATACACTACCCCATTACCATCGATGAAATGACAAGTATCACCGGTGTAGGTGCAGGCAAGGCCAAGAAATTCGGCGGCGAATTCATCAAACTCATCAAGGCTTATGTCGAAGAGAACGAGATCGAACGCCCTCACGACATGGTTGTAAAAGGCATAGCCAACAAAAGTGCAAATAAGGTCTTCATCATACAGAGCATCGACCGCAAACTCGACTTCGAAGATATAGCTCATGCAAAAGACCTCGAATTCAACGAATTGCTGACAGAAATAGAAGCTATCGTAAACTCGGGAACCAAGTTGAACATCAACTACTATATAGAAAAGGCCATAGACGAAGACAAAGCCGAGGATATATACCTCTACTTTAAGGAAGATGCTGAAACGGACTCTCTCGACGATGCCATGCAGGAACTCGGCGCCGACTATACGGAAGAAGAAGTCCGCCTCGTGAGAATAAAATTCATCTGCGAGCAGGGGAACTAAGGATATGGGGAAAGTCAGGTCATGCAGCCATGATAACGGCAACAACCGATTTGCCAATAATACAGAGCCGGCAGCAAAAGCATCATACGGTTATAACTGCAGAATGCGCAGTCATGCGAGTGGGGAAACTCCGGAGCGAATTCCAGGCAAAACCTACAACGTGAATGAACCGGACAACCCTGCAAATAACTCGGTCAGGGCAAAAAAACACCTCGGTCAACACTTTCTGACCGACCTTAACATTGCACGTAAAATAGCTGATTCTCTGACTGACGGCACTCATGAAGCCCCGACAACCGTATTAGAAGTAGGTCCAGGCATGGGCGTACTGACCCAATTTCTGCTGCAACGCCAAGACCTGATCGTCCATGCCGCCGAAATAGACACGGAAAGCGTGGCCTACCTACACAGGCATTACCCTGATCTTGCTCCCAGGCTTATCGAAGGAGACTTTCTGCAAATGAACCTGGCGGAAATGTTTTCCGGACCAGTAAGTATTATCGGTAATTTCCCATACAATATTTCGTCGCAGATTTTCTTCAAGATATTGGAAAACCGCGATCTGGTTCCCGAAGTCGTCGGCATGGTCCAGAAAGAGGTGGCGGTACGCATCGCAGAGCCTCCCGGCAGCCGCGAATACGGCATTCTGAGCGTACTTCTGCAAGCATGGTACGACATAGAATACCTGTTCACGGTCAACGAAAACGTATTCAACCCACCCCCAAAAGTGAAAAGTGCCGTAATCCGGCTCCGACGCAACAATACCGACAAACTCGACTGCGACGAGAAACTGTTTATAAAGGTCGTGAAGGCGTCGTTCGGCCAAAGACGCAAAATGCTGCGCAATTCGCTACGGTCTGCTTTCGGCGACTTCAATGGCGAAGAGCATCCGTTTTTCCCGATGCGCGCCGAACAACTCAGCGTAAGCGATTTCGTCCGATTGACTAACTGGATAGCTGAACGCAAGTAATAACCGGTTCTGTCGTTTTGACATCCAATTCGCACATATATCAATTTTCCGTTTTGAACTGGTTTGTGCAACGCCATGCGCTCATCGAGAATCGTGGAAACGAAGCCGTTTGTTTATGCGCATCATATTTTCATTATTCATACTGTCATTCCGACAATATTTTCACGTAAAAGAGTCTAATTCCAGCCGGCACCAAAACAAAAAAAGCAACCCGCGAAAGGTTGCTTTAATTCTAAGGCCTGCTTGATCAGGCAACAAAAGCGCGGTTGCTTATTTGCCGGCTTTTTTATCGTAATGCTTTTGATAGCGGCTCATAAACTTATCAACGCGACCAGCGGTGTCGACCAACTTCATCTTACCGGTGTAGAACGGGTGCGAAGTGTTCGAAATTTCCATCTTGTACACGGGATAGGTTTCGCCGTCCACTACAATAGTTTCCTTAGTCTGTACGGCGGACCTTGTCAAAAACACATGGTCGTTGGACATATCCTTGAAAGCGACCAGACGATAATTTTCAGGGTGAATACCTTTTTTCATCGTGTTTCTTGTTTTTGTGTGTTAATATTAACGGGTGCAAAGATAACCATTATTTATAAAAATGCAATTACAGGCCGATCTTTTTACTCTTTTAGCCCGACCGAGAGCGTTTTTCATATGGAAATTGGTAGATTTGCACATTGAAAAACCATTACGCATACCCGTCAAAACAGGAACAATGACAAAGTTAACTTTTCTCGGCACCGGGACATCTCAGGGAGTCCCCGTAATATCTTGCGGGTGCTGGGTGTGCACGTCTTCCGACCAGCGCGACAAGCGCCTGCGTTCGTCCGTGCTGATCGAACACAATGGCACGCATATAGTTATAGATGCCGGTCCCGATTTCAGACAGCAGATGTTATCCCAGAATGTCAAGCATATCGACGGTATACTTCTTACGCATGAGCACAAAGACCATATCGGCGGACTCGACGACATCAGAGCCTTTAACTATACACAAAAAGCTCCGGTCGACATATACGCCACAGAACAGGTACAAAGAGCCATAAAAAAAGAATACGACTACGCTTTCGGCGAAAACAAGTATCCCGGCGCACCTGATTTCAATCTCATCACTATCACCGGCAACAAGCCATTCATGGTTGGCAATACGGAAGTAATCCCGATCCAGGGGATGCACTACAAACTGCCAGTTCTCGGATTCCGCATAGGCAACATCGCATACCTGACCGATTTCAACAAGATAGAACCTGAAGAAATAGAGAAGATAAAAGGCGTGGAAGTACTTGTAGTCAACGCATTACGACGCGAACACCATCTATCGCATTTTACGTTGTCCGAAGCCTTGCATCTGCGCTATCTGGTACAGCCCAAATACACATATCTCACCCATATCTCACATCAGATGGGTCGGTTCAAACAGATCGAACAGGAACTTCCGGAGAATACCCACTTCGCGGTCGACGGATTGGTTGTAGAGTGCCTTTAGAAGATGTAAAAGGAACGCACTCGATGAGATGAACGTACAGTAGAAATAAAAAAGGATAACATAATGAATTTCAGGAATAAAACGGTAATCATAACCGGTGCTTCATCGGGAATAGGCAAAGCACTCGCCCGTGAATTCGGCAAGTTGGGTGCGAACGTAGTGGCCGGTGCCCGCAATGAAGAGAAACTGCAAGAGTTGATTAACGAAATCACAAGCCAAGGAGGGAAAGCCGTCTATGCAGTGACCGACGTAACCGACGAAGAGAATTGCAAAAAGTTGATCGACAAAGCAGTCGAAACGTTCGGCGGCATTGATGTACTCATCTGCAATGCAGGCATCTCAATGCGCGCATTGTTCGACGATGTCGATCTGTCTGTCCTAAAACGTCTGATGGACGTAAATTTCTGGGGAACCGTCTATACCACCAAGTACGCACTGCCTTGGTTGCAGAAATCACGTGGTACGGTTGCAGGAGTATCGTCTGTGGCCGGCATACACGGACTTCCGGGACGCACAGGCTATTCGGCATCCAAATATGCCATGACCGGATTCCTCGAAACCGTACGTATAGAGAATCTGAAAAAAGGGCTTCATGTCATGATAGCATGTCCCGGATTTACGGCATCCAATGTCAGATTCACGGCTTTGACCGCCGACGGATCGTCGCAGGGAGAATCTCCACGGGCCGAAGAAAAAATGATGACGGCCGAAGAAGCGGCCCACCGTATCATAAAAGGCATTGCCAAACGCAAACGTACCGTCCTCATGGACTTCAACGGACGCGCAAGCACACAGCTCAAGAAAATATGGCCATCACTTCTCGACCGCATGTTCTACAACCACATGGCCAAAGAGCCCAATTCGCCATTCAAATAGCAGTTATCTGAAAAGGCAAGGATAATTCCTTGCCTTTTATCGTATCGACCGGATTTTCTTTTTCATCGGCCATAGAGACCGTTGTTCGCAATCGAGGCTTCGCAGTATAAGAATCTTTGCCGGTTCCGAATCGATGTTGCTCTGCCACAACACGAAAATCATGCGTAAAAAATGATGTCCTGACAAAATTACAGAGACACCATCGGCAGCCGATCCTTATATTACGTCACGAATAAGCGAATACTTTATTCGGGAGCTATATACACCACATCTCCCTCGCGTTTCATAAGGTATTTTTCGCGAGCATACTGTTCGAGAAAATCATCGTCTTTGAGGTTCTCGATCATGGCGCTGTCGGCGGCTATTTTTTCCAGATAGTATTCTTTTTGCTGTTCGAGTTCCTTTATATCCTCTTTCAGACGCATACGGTCTATCAGGTTCCGACCGGGGTCGAAAAATGCTATGAAGATAACGAACACTATGATCGTTATTATCCACAACCTCCTGTCTTTCAGTATTTTGTTCATGTTCTACGGGATATGCATGAATTTATGCGTCTGTACCGATATATTCCACCGCGGATTCTCTTTGACAAAATCGACGATCAGCGGCGTTACTTTCTCATACTTGCTCCATTCCGGCTGAAGAAACAGCAAACATTCGCGTCTTACATTTTCGGCGCACTTTTCGGCCCATTGCAGGTCTTCCGCTTTTTCCACTATCACCTTCAGTTCATCCGCCATATCGTAGGCTTCGAGCAGAGGCGGAGCCTGTCTTTTCGGCGAAAGGCACACCCAATCGAACGTTCCGCTCGGCTGATGCGAACCGGATGTTTCGAGAAATATCTGAAGTCCTTCCTCATGCAACCTGTCGGTAATATAACCGAGTGGATACAGCAGAGGTTCGCCTCCTGTTATCACGATTGCCTGTGCAGGATAGGATATCGCGCGTGCCACTATCTCATCTACATCTACCGGCGGAAACATTTTGGGATTCCATGTGAATTTGGCGTCACACCATCGGCAGCCCACATCACATCCTCCCAATCTGATAAAATAAGCTGGTTTACCCGTGTGATGCCCTTCTCCCTGTATCGTATAAAAGTCTTCCACCAACGGAAGTTTGAGGCCTCCGTCCAATCCGTTACTCTCCATCTACAACAGTGTATATATCACGTAAATTGCGTCCCATCTGGTCGTAATCCATTCCGAATCCTACGACAAAATCATTGGGAATCGAAAAACCTTTGTATTTTATCGGGATCGTTTTATCATACGATTCCGGTTTGAAAAGCAGTGTCGCCACCTCGATACTAGCCGGCTCATGTTCCATGAGCGAGCGTACAAGGTACTCGATGCTTTCTCCCGTATCAACAATATCCTCTACGACAACGACATGCCGCCCACTGACATCAGAAGAAAGGCCTATAAGTTCTGAAACGCTGCCCGAGGTTTTCAGACCGCTGTACGAAGCCAGTTTGACGAACGATATCTCGAGCGGGATATCCAGGCACTTTACGAGTTCGGACAAGAACATGAATGATCCGTTAAGTACTCCCAGAAAAAGCGGATCGGGTTTCCCGGCATAATCGTGGCTTATTCTCTCGGCCAATGATGCCACGGACTCTTCTATGGCTTCATAAGGGATATACAACGAAAATTCCCTGTCGCCGAGAATTATACGCTTGTCTGAAAAATTAGCTGCCATCGGTGAATGCATTAAATCCTGTATCGCAAAGGTACAACTTAATGCCGAAAAACAAATATTGTTATTAAAGATGGTTTTACATTGCAATTACGCCACATGCAATGCTATCCATTTTACATTTTTTAACGACATGAAGGTAATGGATAAATATATTCGTTTTTATTACCTTTGTCGCAAACAAGTTTAATCTAATAGTAAGACAGGATGAAAGCCAGGGTGAGCATAATCATGGGAAGCACGTCGGACCTCAAAATTATGGAGGCCGCAGCAAAATTCTTAGACGACATGGAGATACCGTACGAAATAAATGCGCTTTCAGCGCACAGGGTCCCCGAAAAAGTTGTCGAGTTTGCCAAAGGCGCAGCCGGACGCGGCATCGAAGTAGTAATTGCAGGAGCCGGCGGTGCCGCACATCTGCCAGGGGTAATCGCAGCCCTCACACCACTTCCCGTAATCGGAGTCCCCATTAAATCATCGAATTCCGTAGACGGCTGGGACAGCATACTCTCAATCCTCCAGATGCCAGGCGGCATTCCAGTCGCTACAGTAGCTCTCGACGGAGCACTCAACGCAGCTATTCTTGCAGCCCAGATAATCGCTACCGGCGACAAAGAGATCAAAGCCAAAGTCGCTGAATACAAGAGTCAGCTGGCCAAGAAAATAGAAAAGGCAAATGCCGAACTGGCCGAAATCAAACGGCCGTTCAAGGTAAATTAAAGCCACGGTTAACACAGTATTCGGACAGGATGGATGTCCGGTTCCGACAGAAGTCATATAGGACAAGCACTGCATGGGCTGTCTCTTGAAACCGCACATTTCTCCGAGTCGTCATACATTACGTGGTCCGTTCCCATTTGTCGTCGGACTCGATCATTAAACTGGGTATAAAGATGCGAACTGTTCCTTCTTTGTTTCAAACGCAGGGAAGTTTCGCTCTTTCGCATCACGACACAGTCCTGACAATGAACGGAAACCGGGGAAACACCACATCAGTATCGAACAATATTGCACGGTAGTTGCATTGGCTTTAGCCAAAACCAAAACGACATAGATGGAAACAGGAAGCATAGGATTCGCACTACTCCTCACCCTGCTGGCAGGTCTCGCCACGGGAATCGGCAGTGCAATAGCATTCTTCGCCAAACATACCGACAAAAAATTCCTGTCGTTTGCACTGGGATTTTCGGCTGGTGTAATGATCTACGTGTCGTTCATGGAGCTCCTTTTTACATCATATACCGAAATACAGGTACTGATGGAGGGCAGAACGGGTCAGTTCATAGCCATAACAGCATTCTTCGGAGGTATGGCCATAGCGGCGATAATAGACAAACTCGTGCCATCGGTAGAAAATCCGCACGAAATGCGTTCGGTCGAAATGATGCGCTCGCACTCAAAGAAAGCAGAGAGAGAACGCAACCTCGCACGTACCGGCATTATAACGGCACTCGCGTTGGCCGTACACAACTTTCCCGAAGGTATCGCCACATTCATGTCGGCCGTGCAACAGCCCGAGATAGGTCTCGTCATAGCCGTTGCCATCGCCATACACAACATTCCGGAAGGGATTGCGGTTTCTGTTCCCATATATTACGCCACCAACAGCAAAAGAAAGGCATTCTGGTACTCCTTTATTTCCGGATTGGCCGAACCTGTGGGCGCTATCGTAGCATATCTTATATTGACTCCGTTTCTGTCGCCCATGCTGCTCAACTGTACCTTCGCGGCAGTTGCAGGAATCATGGTATTCATATCGTTCGACGAATTGCTGCCTGCGGCACGCGAATACGGCGAACATCACATCTCAATATACGGATTGGTCGCAGGTATGGCAATAATGGCGGTGAGCCTTATACTGTTATGATGCACCTGGCCATCCCGGAGTATTCCGGTAACGTCCTGGGTTGAATGTTTCCGATACGACATTTGTCTTATGATCCATTGCAAACGACAGCATTCCAGATATTTATACGACGGTACATTATTTGCATTGAATGTGAATCCCGTTACGCAAGACAACCGACACGTTTGCCTTTTTACGTATAAATACTACCAGCTAATTGTTAATTCGGTTTTGTTGATGTAATTTTGCGCAACTTAAAAAAATAAGTCCGGCATGAATATTCTCATTATTAACGGTCCCAACCTGAATCTACTTGGCAAACGCGAACCCGGAATATACGGCAGCGAAACATTCGAAAATTATCTTTCCCAGCTGCGGACACAATTTAAAGATATAAATATCGACTATTGCCAGTCCAATATCGAGGGCGAAATCATAGACGCCATACAGGCTGCAGACGGGAAATATGACGGTGTTCTGTTAAATGCAGGCGGCTATACGCACACATCGGTAGCCATAGCCGATGCCATAGGTTCGGTAAGCGTCCCTGTGGTCGAAATACACATATCCTGCATACTGGCACGCGAAGCATTCAGACACGTATCGCTCATTGCCCCAAAATGCAAAGGATCCATAATGGGATTCGGACTCGACTCTTACAGACTCGGGTTGTTAAGTTTTGTCAAATAACAGCAAAATAATAGATGAATAAGAAAACAAAAATAGTCGCTACCGTTTCGGACCGCAGATGCGATGTCGATTTCATACGCTCGCTCTACGAGGCCGGCATGAATGCCGTAAGGATCAACACCGCCCATGCCTCGCTCGAAGGCGCCGAAGAAGTAGTCAAAAACGTAAGACAGGTCTCGGACAAGATAGCCATAATTATCGACACCAAAGGTCCTGAGATTCGTCTGACAGGCATGGCCGATGGATTCGAAGGAGGTTTTGCAGTAGCTGCCGGCGACATGCTTACCATCAAAGGGACGAGCGTAGAAGAAGATATAAAATCAAGTCCGGAGATGCTCTACATGACCGATCCGTCGATCTATAAAGATGTACCGGTCGGAGCACGCATCCTTATCGACGACGGAGAACTGGAACTTATCGTAAAGGAGAAGAAAGACGAAATGCTTGTCTGCCGCGTATCCAACAAGGGTAGAATCAAGGCATATAAAAGCGTCAACATACCCGGCGTTCCCATCCATCTTCCGTCTATAACGGCCAAGGACAAAGAATACATTCTGTGGGCCATAGAAAACGACGTGGATTTCATAGCCCACTCTTTTGTACGCAACAAAGAGGATGTTCTTGCAGTAAAGAAGATCATCAAGGAACACAACAGCCCCATCAAGATCATATCGAAAATCGAAAACCGCGAAGGTGTCAACAATATCGACGAGATCGTTGCCGAGACCTATGGCGTTATGGTTGCTCGCGGCGACCTCGGCGTTGAAATTCCCGCAGAGGAAATACCTATAACACAACGTTATCTGGTCCGCAAATGCGTCGAAGCAAAGACTCCGGTCATCATAGCTACGCAGATGCTCCACTCGATGATGTCGAACCCGAGGCCGACACGTGCCGAGGTAAGCGACATAGCAAGCGCCATCTACCAGCGCGTGGATGCTATCATGTTGAGCGGCGAAACGGCAAACGGAGACTATCCCGAAGAATCGGTCGCAACAATGGCACGCATAGCATCGCAAATCGAAAAGGACGCCAGCCTGCAACCGGATTCGGATATGAACATGGTTAGCATCAACAACGAGATCACTGCCCAACTGGCCCGTTCGGCAGTACGTGCGACCCTCAATCTGCCGGTCAAAGCCATTATCATAGACACCATGTCCGGCCGTACCGCACGCTATCTTTCCGCTTTCCGAGGCAATAAACCGGTCTATGCAATCTGTTACCGCAAGAGCGTAATGCGACAACTGGCCATATCATACGGTATTCATGCCATGCACAGCATGCAGGCGGAAACACACAACAGCTTCCTGCTGAGCACACTGTATTATCTTGAGCGTAAACGCTGGCTGTTCAAGGAGGACCTGGTCGTAGTATTGGGCGGCAGTTTCGGTCCGGAAAAAGGCGCTTCGTTCATGGAAATAGGCAATGTACTCAACTTCCAGCACAAGGCTATAAAGAAAGAGGTGACCTGCAACCAGGAATAAGGATTTCGCAATCATCCCGGACGGCCAATTCTTATTCACGCGGCATATTGTGTACTGAAACAAACCAATAGCGGACATTTGTCCGGCACATAAAATATAACAGCATAAGTCCAATAGCATGGCCAAGCTCAAACAACAGGTAGTTTCGGGATTTTTGTGGACAGCCGGCGAGAAATTCGGCTCGATGATCTTGAAGTTTATCGTAGGACTTGTCCTGTTAGCGCACCTTACGCCCGATGACTATGCTCTTGTTGCAATACTCACAGTCTTCGTGCTCATTTCTGGTCTCCTCGTAGACGGAGGGTTCGGTCTCGCACTCATCCAGGCAAAAAATGTCACGGAAAAAGACTACACGTCGGTTTTTTATCTGAATATAGCTCTTGCAACACTGCTATATCTGCTTCTGCTCTGCCTACTCGGATTTCTTGTATGGTTCTATGACAGTCCCGAAATATATACTCTCGGACCCTGGCTTTTCGCCCAAGGTATCATCATGTCGCTCGGATTTGTCCAACACGCCAAACTGTCGCGGGAAATGCGGTTCGACGTATTGTCAAAAATGTATATAATCGCTAACGTGGTTTCGTCTGGAGTAGCCCTCGGTATGATCCTTACCGGTTTTGGCATATGGAGTATCGTTGGCCAAAGATTAAGCTATGCGGTTGCGCACACGGCATCGCTGTGGATAATGGCTCCATGGAGACCTCACGGGAAGTTTGCATTGGATTCTATAAAAAGGCTTTTCAGATTTGGGTCCAACATGCTTTATACCGGGTTGTTAACACAAGTGTTCAGCAAGCTGACCGAACTGGTTATCCCGAAAGTCGGGAATGTGTCTCAGTTGGGATTGTACAACAAGACGCTCTCGCTCAAGGACGAAGTAGCCAATACGATACAGTTGTCGATAGTGAATGTAACATTCCCTGCATTTTCTTCGCTGCAGAGCGAAGACGAGAAACTCAAATTGGCATTGCGGAAAGTAATATCGGTAATCTCGTTAATACTATTCCCTGTCATGGGTGGCCTAATTACGACCAGTCCGGAATTTTTCCATCTATTGCTCAACGAAAACTGGTGGCCCGGCATACCCTACTTCCAACTGTTCTGCGTATCGGCATTCTTCACGCCCCTCATTTATCTGACACTCAATATAATCAAGGCGAAAGGAGCAAGCAGGACGGTACTTAAACTTGAGATCATCAAGAAATCGTTCCTGTTGGCGACCGTAGCCGTTACGGCCAATATCAACGTGATCGCCATGGTTTATGGTTATGTTGTATGGATGGCTTTCGAAATGGCGGCCAACGTAATAGTATCACAACGTTTTATCAAATATTCCTTTCTTGAGATAGCCCGAGACTCCCTGCCTTATCTCGGGATGACCGTCATAATGACAGCATGTGTTGCCGGCGTAGGATTACTGTTCCCGAACATGCATCTCTGGCCTTTGCTTGCAGTGAAGATTATTGTCGGCATAACCGTCTATTTAGGAATGAATCTCTTCTTCCGACTGTCGGCGTTTCAAGATGCGATGGAGATATCCAAAAACCTATTCAAAAAAAGAGACAAATAATATACGCCTTTCCAAATAAAATGGACAGGACCTGGAGAGAGCCTCCGAAATCCTGTCCTAAACAAAACCCTTTTGTTCAAACATAACGTATCGCATGTTCGAAATATTTTGCCAAGGGTGATCTTTTTTTGATTTTTTCTGTTTTTCTTGACAAACTTCCAAAATCACAACTTTCCCCACCACCCTCCTTAAAGGTTTTGTCCATAGGAGAGCATGGACAAAAAGTCTATTTACAGATACACCTTTGCTGTTTCCGTACCGGCAAGTACGCGTGCTGCATTGGCAGCCAGAGCCTGCATTTCATTCTCGCCGGGCACACGCACAACAGGAGCTATGAAATCCACCATCTCCTCTATATAGACACACACCCTGTCGCTATATGCGATACCTCCCGTAAGAATTATCGCATCCACTTTGCCATGGAGTACGGCTGCGGCAGCACCTATCGATTTACCGACATTATAACACATGGCGTCGAGCAGCAATTTAGCCTTGCCGTTCCCCTTGTCGGCAATGGCAATCACATCACGCAAATCATTACTTCCGATGTATGCCACCATTCCCCCCTTGCCTGTTATCATCTTCTTCATTTGGTCGGCGGAATATTTTCCGCTCATGGCAAGCCGTACGAGTTGACCGGCAGGAAGCGTTCCTGCACGTTCGGGAGTCAACGGGCCGTCGCCGTCCAGGGCATTGTTCACATCCACGACCTGCCCTTTCCGATGCGCACCGACAGAAATTCCGCCTCCCATATGGGCAACTATGATATTCATAGATTCATAGGCCACGCCTTTCGATTCGGCATACTCCCTGGCAACGGCTTTCTGGTTCAGCGCATGGAACACAGACTGTCGTTCTATTTCCGGACATCCTGTCACACGGGCCACATCCTGCAATTCGTCTACCACCACTGGATCGGCGATATACCCCTTGACGCCAGCCAGTGTTGCTATGTCGAGCGCTATGAGACCACCGAGGTTCGAGGCATGCTGACCGCCGACTCCGGTTTCAAGATCATGCTTCAAGGCGTCGTTGACTTCATAAACGCCCGACGGTATCGGTTTTACGACACCGCCACGTCCGATTACGGCATCGAGTTCGGTGATTTTCACTCCGGCCTGTTCCAATGCGTCAAGTACCAGTTGCTTGCGGAAGCCGAACTGTTCCGTTATCGTTGCGAATGGAGCCAGTTCCTCGCTGCTGTGACGCAATGTCTGTTCGAACAACTCTTCGTTTCCGTTGTAAACGGCAATCTTGGTCGATGTCGAGCCGGGATTTATCGCGAGAATCTTATATGCTTTCATTATTTTGCAAGTATACAGCCCAAGGCTATTGAACTTAATTTCGAGCGACGCGAATCGCCACGCGATGTCAGCACACAAGGCACTTTCGTACCGACCACTATGCCTGCGAGTTCGCCGCCGCACAAATGGTTAGCCGACTTGAAAAATACATTCGCAGCATCGAGGTTCGGGAAAAGAAGGCAGTCGGCGTCACCGGCAACGGAACTTCCCTTAACGTTCTTGAGTTTGGCTGTCTCTTCGAACAAAGCCACATCGAGAGCCAATGGCCCGTCGATAATTGCATTGCCGAATTGCCCCCTGTCTCCCATTTTAGAGAGCATAGAAGCCTCTACGCTCGACGTCAGACCCGGCAGAAGTAGTTCGCTCGGCGCTATGCAGGCAATTTTAGGTCTCTCGATGCCGAGCGAACGAGCGGTGTTGATCAGATAATTCAGCATCTTTGTTTTCTGAGCAAAATCTGGATAAGGTATGATGGCCACGTCCGACACGAGGAGAAGTTTCGAAAGCTGCGGCATTTCAAACACACAGACATGCGACAATACTCCCTTGGGGGGCAGAAGTCCGCACTCCTTGTTCAGAATGCCGTGCATATACTTGTCTGTCGAAACGAGTCCTTTCATCAGCACGTCTCCCTGCGACTCGCTAACCATCTTGACTGCCTTTGCGACAGCTTTTACATCCTCGGTTTCGGCAATTATCTCGAACTTGTCGATATCCAGTCCGTCACTATCGCACACCTGTTTAATCCGGTCTGGATCGCCGACCAATGTGGCGTCGACGAGTTCCATATCTACCGCATCGCTTACCGCTTCAAGGGTATGCGAATCCTGGCCGTAGGCAACCACAAGACGTTTGCGTCCGCGAGCCCTGGCCTTTGCTACAATATCATCAAGAGATTTGATCATAATACATTAGGTTGTTTTTAATTTCCGGTTACGAAGGTAACGATTTACGAGTATAGTTGTAATTCTCTCAGCAACCAAATTACGATGTCCAAAACGAAAATATACAGACGATAATCGTGATGGAGACCTGCTTCATGACCGGATGAAATCGTTCGGCAAATTACACATAATGACAAAGACAGACACCGTGTGCTGAACGCCTCTGTATCGCTCGGCACGCATTAAGATCGAAATGGAGCAAAACAGAAACGTGTAATTCGTAATGGTTAAGATAGCCGATATTCAATTAGGACTATAATCATTTAACGTATGTCCGGTTATGGATTGCATGCGCTATGGTCAATTCATCGGCATACTCTATCTCATCGCCGAACCCGATTCCGCGTGCTATCGTCGAAACCTTTACGTCCTTGCACTCTTCGAGACGGCGTGTAATGTAAAATTGAGTGGTTTCGCCCTCGACCGTAGTCCCGATTGCCAGAATGACCTCTTTTATCTCGCCCCGGGCAATATTTTCAAGCAGAAGATCTATCTTCAGATCGGACGGACCGATACCCTGCATCGGAGATATGACTCCGCCGAGTACATGGTAAAGTCCCTTGTATTGTCTCGTATTCTCTATTGACATGACATCGCCCACCTGCTCGACTACGCAAACCACCGAACGGTCGCGCCCCGCATCAGAACAAATGGGACACAACTCGCTGTCCGAAAGATTATTGCACCGACTGCAATAACGAATGTTGTTACGAAAGGCATCTATTGCCGAAGTCATGCTGCTGACATCGCTGCGTTCCATACGGAGCATATGGATAGCAAGCCTAAGTGCCGTACGGCGTCCTATTCCGGGCAGCTTCGAAAGCTCGCCTACTACATCTTCTAAAAGTTTTGACATTCCCGCGCACTAAATCATTTCAATTGCGTCACTGTTCATCCAGCCTTTATTACCATCGGCGATCATTATTTCTTTCCACTGCCCTATTTCACGGACGACCTTGACTTTCGTCCCCTCGTGGATAATGAAAAGCTCCTTGCTGCCGTTGTCGGGTGAGCTTTTAACAGATGCCGAGGAGTGCATGACTATGGCATATTCAGGGTGTAATATTTGCCTGCGTTCGGCCGACGAAAACGACAGCGACAATAGAAATAACAATAATGCGATTATGCCGGTATAGAAGCCTGTTTTGCGTATCGCCAACCTGCCGGATAGCAGATACAAGAGTACCGCAGAAAGTGTAATTGCAAACAATATGAGGCTTATAGCAGCCCACGCATTAGAACTTAACGACATACGGAGGGAGCGCACCCAAGTGACAAGAAAAAATTCAGGAACGTTATCTATCTTGTCTTTTACATAACTGTTGGCAACGCTGAGGTTATGCCTTGCGTCATCGTCTGCGGGACGAAGGTCGAGCGCCCTTTCATAGTTCAAGATTGATTTCCCTATTTTCCCGTCCCTAAAATAGGCATTGCCAAGATTATAATACAGGTCATGACCGGTGTAACCGAGCATCTGTATTGAATCGTAATATGTTATGGCCTGTTTATAGTCAGCCTGAGCGTAAGCTGCATTAGCGTTACTCCACAATCTCTGAACGGCGGCCGGTTGAGCTGTCACCGCTTCATATCCGGCAGACAGTATAGCGAATATCAACAATAGCTTCTTCATGGCTACCTCTTCATTATTGGTTCCAACTTCGAGATGACATCTACGGCTCCACGATATATATCATGCATCTGACCGGATTCGGCCGGAGAATACTGAGCGTATTCGCACTCCGATATAAGATCTATGTAACAGTTGATGTAATCGTGGTTAACTGCCTTGCGCTGAAGGGCTTCGCGGACATTTTCCTTTGTCAGCATCGCAACTGGTATATTCAGTTTGTCACCCATGTATCCCCATAATGCCTGCAACATCTCTTCGTAAAATTTGCGTTGGTTATTGATTTTCATATAACTCTGCGCGCGTTGCAGTCGTTGGAGAGCCACTTTGTTAGCCCTTTTCACTTTGATGAAATCCGTATTGCGCATCTCTCTGATACGTTTCTGTAAGAACACGAATAGAAATGCGAATAGTCCAAGCATAACCAGCAACGACACGAAATAGGAAACACTCCATACGAGGAATCTGTCCTTTTTCGTCAGTTGCGGATTCTTCTCCTTGATATAACGTATGTCCTGTCCCAGTATGCGCACGTCTTCCTTCGACAGGCCGCTCACTATGCCGCTGCTGATCGGGACGGAGTTCTCGGCCGAATCGGGAAGCACCTTGAGTTCAATCGCATCAGAGGTCAGACTGACATACTTCTCGCTTTCCGGATTGAAAAAAGCGAAACGGACAGGATCTATCACATAATCTCCCTGAGCACGTGCTATGATCGGATATTCGAACTGGCGGTAACCAGAGATACCGTTGATGGAGCGGCTCAGACTTTCGGTTGTTTTTATATTGTACTGTTCGAATGACGTCGGGATAACAACCTTTGGCGCCTGGATGAGAGGAAGATTCCCGCTACCTGTTATGCGCACATTCATTGTCGCCGAGGAATTCGCCGTAATGGTTTCCGACGGGAATTCGGTTGTCATGGTGAAATTGCCCACCGCTCCGTAGAATCCATCAGGCGCGCCGGATGGCCAGTTCTTCACGTGAATCCTGACCGGTTTGGAAACCACTTTCTTACGCACTTCCTGTATATCTGGGCCTCCGAAGAAAGCATCGACTACCGACTGCGGCTGTGAGTGGGTCACAACCTGCACTATGAATGTTATTTCGAATGGATCGATCTGCAAATCTCCGGCCTGCTGGGGATAGAGAAGGTATTCGCTTATTATGTGCGTATCGTATATTTCCGAGTTGTAGCTCTCCCTCTGCCACTGGTATTGGCGTGTATCGAGTGTCTGTGACCAGAAACCGTTGAACTCAGGAAATTTGGCGTCCGAGTTACCTGCGATATTAACTTTTGAGTACAATTTCAAGAATACCCGAAGCGGCTCGCCCTTATAAAGTTCTGTTTTGTCCACAATCAGGCGCATGAATAAAGCGTCGTCAGGTATTTCGCCTGTTGCAGAGGCGCCAGATTGCTGTTGGGTAGTGCCGGAAGTATTGGTTTGAATAACCTCTATCGGTATTTCCTGGCTTTTATACTCCTTGCCACTCACCACGACCGACGCAGTCGGAAGCGTATATGTGCCGACTTCTCCTATCTGGAGCACGTATGTGTAAGTGTATTCGACCTTTCTCGATACATCCTTACCCACTATTCCAACCGACCATCCACTCGAAACAGTCGGGCCGGCAATTACGTTAAATTCGCTCAGGTCAGGTTCGTTAAACTTTTCCGGTTCACCTTTAGAATCGATGGTAAGAGTGTAGCTAACCTGGAACATTTCGCCCACGGCGACCGCAGATGGTCCGGATGCTTTAAGCGTAACGCTTTGGGCAAACGCCGTGGCCGTACTTGATAGCAGCAGTGATAAAATGAAGGTAAATTTTAGTAAACGCTTCATAGGTATTTTTTATAACACGCAAATACAAGCAAAGGCGAGAGCAATCTTCGAAAGCACGGCTTCCTACGGTTACCGAGCCGCCCCCCATATTTTGCAAATATACGGAAAGCCGAGAGGGATCGTGCAAATCCATTTGCAAAGATACCCCGAGGCGTAATCCTATATCCTGCAAATATACGCAAAGGCTCTTGCAGAGCAAAGGAAACAACAAAAATTTCAATCAGGCTGCCCGCCTGCAACATCAAAAGAGGAAAATGTATTGGGAGGTTAATCCAGTTTACTCCACGATTCACCATTTTTCTCACCTACGTTATGCAAACGATACAACGACATTTTTATTATATATATTTTACAATACAAGTGCGGCTCGGGTATCTTTGCAAATGGATTTGTCCGACACGTTCCCCATTTCACTCATATAATCAAGATGCGCTTCTGCCAAGCGCAATCGTAGAATCTTATTTCCATTTGTTTCAGCATTCAGCACACGACATCTCCCCCATTGCTGCATTCGGTCTTTTCTTGCCGGATATTATTCCGACGGGATCGGCTATCCGGCAGAGAAAAAAATCATTACACCTTGAGCGTCAAGAGAAACAATATTTTGATCCCGTTGTAGTTGCAATTCCTTAAATAATTCATAAATTTGTAAAAATATTTAATAACATCAATAAAGTCTTTTTTCGAATTAACCAACATAATTATTAGATCATGGTTTCATACAAAGAACTCGGACTCGTAAACTCTCGTGAGCTTTTCAAGAAAGCTATCGACGGGAAGTATGCCATTCCGGCATTCAATTTTAACAACATGGAGCAGATGCAGGCTATCATCCAGGCTTGTGTCGAAGCCAGCTCGCCCGTAATTCTCCAGGTTTCGAGCGGTGCACGCAAATACGCCAACCAGACGCTGCTCCGCTACATGGCACAAGGTGCTGTAGAATATGCTAAGGAACTTGGCAAAAACATACCTATCGTTCTTCACCTCGACCACGGCGACAGCTTCGAGCTCTGCAAATCTTGTATCGAGATGGGCTTTTCGTCCGTTATGATCGACGGCAGCCACCTGCCCTACGAAGAAAACATCGCTCTTACCAAAAAGGTTGTTGATTTCGCCCACCAATATGACGTTACGGTTGAAGGTGAACTCGGAGTGCTCGCAGGCGTTGAAGACGAAGTTTCGGCTGAACACCACACATACACCGAACCGGATCAGGTAATCGACTTCGTTACACGCACAGGCGTTGACTCGCTGGCAATCTCGATAGGTACCTCGCACGGTGCCAACAAATTCAAACCGGAACAGTGCACCCGCAATGCAGACGGTATTCTCGTTCCACCGCCACTCCGTTTCGACATTCTCGAAGAGATCGAAAAACGCATCCCCGGTTTCCCGATCGTACTTCACGGTTCGTCTTCCGTACCGCAGCAGTATGTTGCCATCATCAACAAATACGGCGGCGCACTCAAAGATGCCATCGGTATCCCGGAAGAAGAACTTCGCAAAGCGGCAAAATCGGCTGTTTGCAAGATCAATATCGACAGCGACGGACGTCTTGCAATGACAGCTGCCATCCGTGAGGTATTCGCACTCAAACCGGCCGAATTCGACCCGCGTAAATATCTCGGTCCGGCACGTGAAGAGCTCAAGAAACTCTACATACACAAATGCGAAAAGGTGCTTGGCAGCGCAGGCAAAGCGTAATCAAGACTTTTAACAATAAAAAAGAGGACGGTATAGATCGTCCTCTTTTTTATTTACGTCATTCGCATTAATCAGGGCACCATACGCCCCCGCACAACAAAGATAATATTTACATGAGAAGAGGACACCGCCATGTATGATATCAGCGCACCTCTCGTCAATATGATATCATTCCGGATTGAATGGCCGCAATACCAAACCATGATCATGCGCAACATGGCATCGCAATCCGCATCCGCTTTCTCATGCAGCGATTTTCTCCGGCCAAACGCACTCTACTATTGCAGCAGCTGGGTTTCTGTAAAATCCATTACCGCCGGACGAGTAGGAATAAATCGGTATTGCTCTATGCGCTGTTCCGACGAGAGCTGGAATCTACGGTTATCGATGATCCCTCCTTTCCCGGCAGCCAAGCCCAAACGAAGCTGAATGGTATTGAAAATGAAACGGTCGTTTCGCACACGTACACCAAATCCAAAACTCGTATAGAAATTATTTTTAAATATATTGGAGTTGAAACCCAACCACCCTGCATCGACATATCCGAACAAAGCTACCCGAAACCCCATGGGCTGCCATGGTGTAAAGAAAACGCTCTCGGTGTTTATCACGGCACGATGATGGCCCAATAAATATTCCCTTATGCTCCTCGGACCGGAACGTCGTGTGAAAGTAAGGTATTCGTTATTTCCCTCGGCTCGGTTCCAGCCGCGTGTATAGTTAACAGTTATGAACTGGCGAAGACGGGTCCTGTTGATCATGAACAGGTTCGAGAACCATCTGGCATTAAAAGCCACAGCACTTTGCCACCAATCGCCTGTTCCACGTTCTATGTATGTTCCTGCCGTAAAGTCGCCCATAAGGTAGCCTATGCCTGTATACATCCCGCGCCGCAGATGAATTCCGGCATAAAAATCGTTATGGAATTCGCCCCAATTGTGGCCGAATGTCAAGTCGAAACGATATCCGGTTGGCAGATACTCCTTATACCCGAAACCATATATCATATTTGCAGCATAAAACTTTTCACGATACATGCCAAGCGATATAAGTCCCATTTCGTAGTCATGGAAACGTGGGTTCAGTCTCGGGCCAACGACAGGCCGACGGGTAAAGTCGGCATGTGAGTATCTTGCCGTCAGGAAAGCACTCGACCGCCATGATCCGAGCTGTTTTGAGACGCCTGCCCACACATCCCAGTTCTTGAAATTCGTCATTATGTCCTCGTCCAAATAGAGCTGGTAGAATTTCAGTTTGTCGTCGTTGTACGCGAAACCGACCTCATAATCGGTAGGCATATAGAAATCCTTGCGAAATTCTATATCCAACCACGATTCATCGAAGGTACGTCCTATATAGATGTCTGACGAGAGAAACGTCCCCAATATGTTCGGGGCTTGATATGTGATCATATTCCCGCCATAATTATGCCGCGACCAGTCGTAATTTGTCTGCAAACCGAAACGCGTACCGCTTCCGAGAAAATTGACGTCATAAAATTCCACTCTGGCCCTGTTCTGGTTTCTCAGTCTGATTTTCGTACCTATCGTCCAACTGTCGCGGGTGATCAGCTTGATGTCCACTATGGTAGTATCCTCCTCTCTCGGCGTAAATTCAATCCACATATCCGAAATATACCGACGTGAACGTAACAGCTGATTATTTCTTACTATCTCGTCCGGAACGATCTTGTCGCCTGGCTTATAAAACAAATCCTGTCGAATGACCTTCTCGTTAGTAACCACATGGATGTTGTTGGCTGCTTTCTGCACCACGCTTTTTGCTTTTTCAAAGACATCGAGCCTTTCTATCGTTATATCACCGATCGTTTTCCCTGCATACTTTTCAATCTCTGCGGCTTCGTCTATAAGCCTACCCTGCATAGTAGTGTCACGTTTGGGAGTTCGGATGAGTACGTCGAACATGAATCTCGTTACCGGATTACGGTGTGTCTTTGATTCCAGGCTGTCGTAAAACTTTTTTACTTCTTCGTCCTCTGTTCCTAACGGCGACATGTACTCCATGTCGGGTTTGTTTGTCAAAGTATCGCGCATGGAGATACCGCGTCGGCCTCCCTTTGCGATAGGGGCTATATCGGCCTGGGCCGCCGCTTGAAAACAAACTGCGGAAAGCACTATACAAAATATAAAGAATCTGACAAACATCGGTCAAATATAAGCAATCATAATACTGACCCGCGAAATTAATTAATTGCAGAGTACGACAAAAGTTTCCTGTTAGAACATATATTAAACTCTAAAATACTAAAAATCGTATATACGCCCACCTATAATTAGGCAAACAAGGCAACATAAATATTTTGCCGTGCCATTTAAAAAGAACAGGGACGAAATCGTCCCTGTTCTTTTTTTCTTCAGCAACTTTCATACAAGCCCCGAAAAACCCATAAATGCCATAGCGAGTATCCCTGCCGAGACCAGAGCTATCGGCACTCCCTTCATGGACTTTGGGACATCTTCCATATCGAGTCTTTCCCGGATCCCCGCGAACAACACCAGAGCCAATGTAAATCCTATCGCCGTAGCTGTCGAAAACACAACGGATTGACCGAGATTGTATTCCTTCTGTACGAGCAAGATAGCCACGCCGAGAACCGCACAGTTGGTCGTAATCAGAGGCAGGAATACTCCGAGAGCTTGATACAGCGCAGGGCTAACTTTTTTGAGTATGATCTCAACCATCTGAACGAGTGTCGCTATCACCAGGATGAAGACTATCGTCTGCATGTATTCGATCTTCAACGGCACAAGCACCTCATACTGCAGCAGATAGGCAGCGAGTGATGCCAGCGCCATAACGAACGTAACGGCAGCTCCCATGCCGAGCGAGGTGCTGACTTTATTGGAAACGCCGAGGAAGGGGCATATCCCGAGGAATTGGGCGAGTACGATATTATTAACGAATATCGCCGCTATGATTATAATGAAATATTCCATCACTACCTCAGTTTAGAAGTTAATTTATTGAAGATGACGAGCAGGTATCCCAACGCGATGAAAGCTCCAGGCGCAAGCACAAACAATAATATGCCGTCGCCAGCCACAAATTTAAAGCCGAAGATAGAACCTGCTCCAAGCATTTCACGGACGGCTCCCAAAAGCGTCAACGCCATAGTGAATCCCAATCCTATTCCAAGACCGTCGAGTGCTGAATCTACAACGTTATTTTTCGATGCGAAGGCCTCGGCTCGTCCGAGAATGATACAGTTAACGACAATCAACGGGATGAAAACCCCGAGCGTTTCGTACAGTGCAGGGACATAGGCTTCCATCAACAGTTGCAACACCGTAACCAGTGTGGCGATGATAACTATGTAGGCCGGAATTCTTATTTTCCCAGGCACGAGATTCTTAACAAGCGAAATAACGATGTTCGACATAACGAGAACGAACATGGTCGCAATACCCATCCCCATGCCGTTAATAGCTGAAGTGGTCGTACCGAGCGTGGGACACATTCCAAGCATGAGTACGAACGAAGGATTTTCCTTGAAAATCCCTTTTGTCAATATTTGCAGTTTACTCATTTTTCTGTTTTTGAATCTATGTATGCCTGATAGAACATAAATGCGTTCTGTATTGACTGTAAGTATGACCGCGACGTACGCGTAGCTCCGGATATGGCGTCGGCCGTTCCGCCATCAGGTTTGAAAGACCATTTGATATCCCGGGCTTTGGTCCCTTTAAGACTGGACAAAGTAGCGTTATCCGGATTTTCTATGAGTGCGCCGTATCTAGGATCCTCATTGTGTTCAATAACGGCCACGTTACTGATATAACCATCCGGGGTAAAACCGACCATCAACCTGATAACACCTTTCCCGACTTTAGAAGCAACATCCACAACATAGCCCAAAACAGTAGAATCGCCCATCGCTTTTATAACTTTAGCCTCGTTAGCGTCGATTGTAATGTTCTCTTCCACGATGCTTGTTGGCGATGCATTCAGTACGGCAGCCAGGTAATCCACATCTTCATCCTCCTCCGGTTCAGAACCCAATGCAACGGACTCGAAAGCCTTGTAAGCACGCTCAACAGCATCTACATACGCACGTGACGAGATTGTTGACGCAGTTATGACATCTATATCGCCGCCATCCTTGCGTACGCTCATTTTCAGATTTTTGGGGTTCTTACCTTGAAAACTCAAGAGAAGAACGTTATCCGGATCGGCCATTTTGCTGCCGAGTCCCGGAGTTTCGTTGTGCTGGAGTACCTCTATGTTAAATATTTCGCCGTCCGGTTTCATGCCGACCATCAGTCTGAACTCGCCGCTGAATCCGTTTTTAGTCATGGTTTCGACGGCATAACCGGATACCGTTTCTCCCGACATTCCTTTGTATACCTTGATAGGCATGTCGTCAATAATACAGGTCACCGTATCGGTAGAGGGATCATTGTCAAAGGGAGGCATGACCTGTGAAAGTGCGTTTGTCGTCTTAGCGCCTTTAGACAAATCTATAGGTTCCTTCGTTACACCGTAAACCAAACCTAACGTAGTTGCCGAGACAAGAGTTATGCCCAACAACACGAGAACCATATTCAAGAGTGTGCTTTTCATAACATCCTATTGTTTTACAGGTTTCACCGCTCCGAATTTCGTAGGACGCACATATTTATCTATCAGCGGTACCACTGCGTTCATGATCAGTATGGCAAAAGAGATACCCTCGGGATAAGCTCCCCATACTCGGATAAATACCGTGATCAATCCGATACCGATACCGTAGATTATCATGCCTTTTTTCGACATCGGGGATGTTACATAGTCTGTCGCCATGTAAACAGCGCCCAATATCGCACCCCCGTTGAGCACCTGATAAATCGGGCTGAGGTAGTGTTCAGGATCGGAGAGATACAGACCTCCGGTAAAGACTGCTATGGTAGCAAGTATGGCTACCGGAATATGCCATGTGATAACCTTACGGCATAGCAGATACACAAAACCGATCAACAGTGCGAGTGCTGCTATTTCACCGAGAGAACCTGCTTTGAGGCCGAACAGCATATCGGTATATGACACGCCATCCATCAGTTGGCTGACGCTTTGTCCGCTTTTAAGAGCCTCTTTGGCAAAGGTAAGCGGTGTCGCTCCCGACATGGCATCCGGTGTAGGGCTCGGAAAAGTGGTCATAGCTACCGGAAAAGAGAGCAGCAGGAAAACACGTCCAACAAGTGCCGGATTAAACGGATTGCGCCCGATTCCGCCGAAAGACATTTTACCTATCCCTATTGCGACAAGCGCGCCTATGACCACCAGCCAAAGCGGTATCGACGAGGGAAGGTTGAAAGCAAGCAAGGCTCCCGTGAGTACGGCCGAAAGATCTCCTATTGTCGGACGCTGCTTCAATAAAAAGCGCTGAATAAGCGACTCGAACAGAACACACGATGCTATACTGACGACAGTAACCATAAGGGCCGGAATGCCGTAGACGAATATTGTCACCGCAAACGCTGGCAGAAGAGCTATCAGCACGTCGAGCATAAGCCTGCGTGTCGACAGTTTTCCGTGCACATGCGGCGACGGCGATACGATGAGTTTGTTATCCATTTATAATATCTCTTATTTTTTAATGACTATTTTCAGATCATATGTACAACCTTGACGATTTCTGCACATATGTTGAATTGCCGGAAGCAGAGCCATCCACACAAATACCATTTTGTTCTGCGGAATTTTTCTCTTCCACGCAAACCTATGCTTTGCGGGCACGCATTATCTTCATCACCTCGCCTTTGCCCAACCTGATGTAATCGAGCAACGGGAGCGAAGCAGGGCATGTGAAGGAGCAAGAACCGCATTCTATGCAATCCTGAGCACCGAAAGCCTCCATTCGTTCGAACAGTTTGTGGCGTGCCAATTTGTAAAGCATTGCGGGTTGCAGTCCCATCGGGCATGCTCCGCCGCATTTGCCGCAACGTATGCAGGCTGCAGCCGGTGCCCGAAGCGACTCTGATCCCGACATGAGTAAAATACCGGAAGTACCCTTGGTTACCGGGGCATCTGGATTCGCCATCGCGCGTCCCATCATTGGTCCGCCGCATATGATCTTACCTGTATCGTCTGGCATACCGCCGCAATACTCTATAAGAGCACTTACGGGTGTCCCGATACGCACCAGCAAGTTTGACGGTCTCCCGAGCTTTTTCCCCGTCACAGTCACTACCCTCTCCACGAGAGGTTTATTTTTCTGTACCGCTTCGTAAACAGCCAATGCGGTCCCTACGTTCTGCACCACTACTGCCACGTCGATGGGCAAACCTCCCGAAGGAACCTCACGACGCACTACGGCATCTATAAGTTGTTTTTCCCCACCCTGAGGGTATTGCACCTTCAACGGAACGACCTGAATATCTGTAGTTCCGGCCAGCAAACCTTCGAGATGTTTTTGTGCATCGCGCTTATTGTTCTCTATTCCTATATAGGAATGTTTAACGCCCAGAGCTTTGGCGAGAATACGCACACCTTCCAACAACTCTTCGCCTCTTTCGAGCATTACGCGATGGTCGGATGTAAGATAAGGTTCACACTCAACACCATTGATAATAAGGTATTCGGCACATTTGCCGGGAGGAACGGAAAGTTTCACATGAGTAGGGAATGTCGCACCGCCCATACCTACAATGCCTGCCGCCGCAATTTTTTCGGTTATCTGTGACGGTGTAAGCGAGCATCCTTTCCGGACATCCGAACTGCGGTCTATGCCTTCGGCCCACTCGTCGCCCTCCACCTTGATTGTAATAGCTGGACGACGCGTACCTCCGGCGTCCGGCACACTGTCTATCGAGGTAACGGTTCCCGACACGGGCGAATGGATATTCGCCGAAACAAAACCGGAAGCCGATGCTATCAGCTGGCCGGCCAGCACCTTATCTCCTTTGGCCACCTGGGGTGATGATGGTGCGCCTATATGCTGCGAAAGCATTACCGTAACCGTCTCCGGCAGCGGCATGACCTTAATCGCCTCACCGGCACTTAATTTATTATCGGGCGGATGAATACCGCCTCTGCGGAATGTTCTTCCCATATATCAAATACTCCTTAAATCAGTCATTATTCTCGATTTTACCAGCCATAGCGGCGGCCGACGTATTGTCGTTACGTATTACGGTTTCAGGCGCCACAACGGCATCTTTAGCATCCGTTGCATCCTTTTTTTCTGCCACCGGCGGAATTTCTTTCTTCGGCGGGAAGTTGACTTCCACGATGGCATGGGTCGGGCACTCTGCCACACATTTACGGCAGAGCTTGCATTTGAACGAATCTATATATGCAAGGTTATTCTCAACGACAATGGCGCCGAACGGACAAACCTTAGCGCATTTGCCGCACGCGATGCAGGCTGCCTGACACGCTTTGCGAGCAATCGCGCCTTTTTCCTTGTTGACGCACGATACATATACCCTACGGTTCTTCGGGCCTTTCTTGCGGAGTTCGATAATCATTCTCGGGCAGGCCCTGACACATGCGCCGCAGGCGGTACACTTTTCGGCGTCGACTTCAGGCAATCCGGTTTCGGGGTTCATGCGGAGAGCACCGAAATTACATGCCGCCACACAATCTCCGCATCCGAGACATCCATAGCTGCAACCCGTTTCGCCTGCATAAAGCGAGGCTGCCACCGCGCATGAAGATGCCCCGTCATATATGTTCGTACGGGGGCGTTTATCGCAACTGCCGTTACATCTGATCTCTGCCACCTGCGGTTCTTTTTCCGGGGCCGATTTGCCGAGGTATTCGGCTACTGCTTTCATTGTTGCTCCGCCGCCGACAGGGCAGAACATCTGCGATATATCGTCATTCTTGACGAGTGCTTCTGCCAGGCCTCGGCATCCCGGATAACCGCATCCGCCACAGTTGGCTCCCGGAAGTATCCCTTCCACATTATCAATACGAGGATCCTCGAGAACCTTAAATTTCTGCGCCACAAAATAAAGTATCAAAGCGGCCAGAACCCCAAGCGCACACAACGCGAGGATCGTAAACAACAATGTTTCACTCATAAATCTTATGGATTTTAAAGATTATCGTTTTCTCCAGCTTCCTGCGGAAAAAGAAAAGCACTATATAATACGCAACGACACCACAGATGGCCGAAAGACCGGCCGTTGACTCGGAAGCCCCAAAGTCGAGAAGCGCCAGCAGCAGGAAAAGCATTATAACGAAAGGAATGACATAGGCATAGATGACGGCTTTAACGCCCATAATTTTGGCCGTAGATATTTCGACCTCCTCCCCGACTGTATACATATGGGGAATATCGCTCATCACGGAAACGATGCGTTCGCCGCCATCGCCTACCGCGCACACGCTTTTGGCTTTACAGGAACCGCAAGCATCCTCGGGTTTTACGGAAACGTCAATGCGTCTGCCGCAAATATCCAAGATGACACCGCGGTGCCTTATCTCCTCATTCTCTACCACTATGTCTGAAGTTTTAGGTTCGAACAAATATACAAACTTTCAAATAAAACAATACCTAAATTCAGTGTTTGTTTGTTAACACTAAAAACCTCCGCACATGACATTCTGGGGGGCATATTCCAGATAAAAAAACAGGTAAGCGGAAAATCAGATTTTCCGCTTACCCATGATATGAAAAGCATACGTCGTGCCTTACTATGAACGACCTACATCTGGAACTTATTGATAAGTGGCAGTATAAAATGAGTGCTGAACGGTCGCGAAGACAGTCTGAGCGGTGGCGGAGACTGCCGGCGTTTGTATTCCGAACGTTTCACAAGTCCCACTACTCTGCGTACCATATGGTCATCGAATCCGGCGTTGATAATTTCCTCCACTTCCTGTCCCTTTTCGATGAAACGGTACAATATCGCATCAAGCACTTCGTATGGAGGGAGCGAATCTGAATCCTGCTGACCCGGCCGCAGTTCTGCCGAGGGCGCTTTAAGAATGATATTTTCGGGAATAATGATCTTATCCCTGTTTATGAAACGGGCCAGTGAATAGACCTCTATCTTATAAAGATCGCCTATGACTCCGATAGCGCCACTTTCGTCGCCGTACATGGTTCCGTAGCCGACGGCCGCCTCGCTTTTATTGGAAGTGTTCAAGACAATATAGCCGTGCTTGTTGGACAGGGCCATTAGCATTATCATGCGCAGACGCGACTGCATATTCTCTTCCGTAACGTCGAATTCGGTATCGCCGAGAATCTCTTTCATACTCTCATTGACAACATCATAGGCAGCATTGATTGGCACTATGTTATATTTAACACCCAGTCCCTCTGCCATATTCACAGCATCGGATACGGAGTGATCGCTCGAAAACTGCGACGGCATCATCAATACTCTCACGTTTTCGGGGCCGAGCACTTCGGCCGCCATGGCCAGCACCACAGCCGAATCTATACCGCCCGACATACCGAGACAGGCCTTCGTGAACCCGTTCTTGCGGAAATAATCCTTCAGACCGAGTTTAATCGCCCTGTATGTATTGTAGGTCCTGTTCTGGGCAGGGAATTGCAAGGGCGAGCCATTATCGAAATCAACGACACAGAAATCCTCTTCGAAATTACTGAGCATGCCTATCAACTCGCCTTCCTTCGTATAGGCAGATGACGACCCGTCATAAACACAGTCGGCCTGTCCGCCGACATGGTTGACCATGAGAACGTTCTTTCCCAATTCGGTTGCCATTTCCCTATGGAAATTATGCCGTTTTTCTATGATTCCTCTATAAAACGGCTGGCTCCGCATAGAGATAACCGTATCGCATTCGCCGCCGAATTTGGCATAATCGAGGATGTCCTCGCCTATTGCGACCTGGATTACGTTATCTTTTATTTCGATGTTTTCTGCACCGGCAGACACCGAGAGAAATCCCATGTCGAATCTCGAAGAAACGCGTTGCTTGCCGATATATTTCACGATCCATCCGTCCTGAATGAAAGCAGCCGCACTAACTATCCTGTTGCCGTCCTGGATCGGCAATCCGATCAAAGCCGAAATATCATGACATGCCCGAGCTATCTCACGCAGGGTTTCTTCACATGCTTCGAGGAATGTAGCATTTTGTAACAGATCGAAACACTGTGTTCCGCTTATAGCGTATTCGGCGAAGACTACCAGATCCGCCTTCTCGTTGCGCGCCCTTTCGACTGCACTTATGATTTTGGTTTTATTCCCCTCAAGATCGCCCACACTGTAATTCAACTGGGCTATGGCTATTTTCATATCGCACAGGTATTAAAATCTGATGGCAGCAAAGATATGCAATAATTTTTTAATAGCGGTTTCTGTTACCGTCAATGAGCACTCCAAAAACAGACTTTATGCAAGGATCAAAGTTTTTTCACCCCGGACTCTTGTTTTATTAAAATTTATCCATATCTTTGCACCCGTCGTTGAGAACGATAATTTGTTTTTCGACACAATAAGGTGCCATAGCTCAGATGGTAGAGCAAAGGACTGAAAATCCTTGTGTCCCTGGTTCGATTCCTGGTGGCACCACAGAAAACGCCATGAATTATATTGTAATTCATGGCGTTTTCTTATAATCATCACACCGTAAAGGCATAGCCGAAAATACGCAGATAAAACCGGTCTATAGGCTTTAGCACGGGCATGACATCTATTCCATATCCGACCTAAAACAACCCAAGACACATCTTACTTGCATAAATAATCTTCAGATTACCAAATCACGATATAGAATTGTATATCAAATTTGTCATTCCAGTGAAAAAACAATATTGATTTCGGAACTCACCCCCTGTTCGCCCATAGGAACAGGTGAACCGGCATCCATAGCCAAAGCCGCCTCCGCAAACATTCGATTATTCTGTAATGTGCGGGTCTGAGCGACATCCCGACTTGTCACCTCCGAAATCGTAAGGACCTTTCCAACCTTGCGGCCTGAAAGCTCGGCATATTGAAGTGCTTTTTCATAAGCCTTCTTATATGCAAGTTCGCGGCTTTGTTTGAAAAGTTCCGTTTTATTTTCGATATCGAAACGGATACCCTGCACCTCTACGTTGTCGATAGCAGTGATCTTATCCAGAATTGATGAGAATCTTTCCGGCGCATTTATCATATCGTTAACGGTTACGGCTATAGTTTGTTGAGCGCGCTGTCCGATAAAGACCCGACGCCCGTTGTGATATTCATATGCCACATTATAATTTAGAGATACAGTCTGTACGAACTTATCGTCGACATTTTCATCCTTCAGTATATCCAATATCTGCTGCATGGTTTGTTCCACCTCGGTTTTGGCCTGCTTTGTAGTTTTAGCTGTGTGCGAGAAACTCACGTCCATCACAACCATATCGGGCTGTGCCAACACAGTCCCAATGCCCGAGACCGACACAGTGTCTTGACCTTCACGAACGTTAAGGTCACATGATGTCATCAGTATTAGCATTGAAAATGCCGCTCCAACAAATAGTTTCTTTCTCATATTCATTGTTTTTTGGGTTATTTCGTATATTATCCGACATCCGCAGCCTCTGTCAAAAGCGACACAATTCCGCTACCAGACACTAATCGTTGATCGCTATAGTCAGGACAATTATGTCCGATCTTAGATCATCCTCATTTACAGGCAGTTCCAGACGCAATCTGTCATGGTTTTATCTTTCTCAGCGACTTGATATACTTGGCTTCGTCTATCGGCTATTTTATCATGAAGTTTAAGAGCAAATTTCTCGCTTATCTCGAATGACGCAGGCGTCGGGCGATAACTCTTATATAATTCTCTAACATATTTTATGCTGTCTTGCTGGCTTTTATATGAACTGAGCATTTTCTCAGTAAAAGTCATTGAACTGTCTTCTGTCCTTGGACTGGAATAAAGATTCTGATATTCTCGAATTTCATGCAAGACTTTATTATATTCTGGAAGTCGAGAAATTTCCAGCCTGTAGGCTATGCTGTCCTTTACCACACGCAAGGCGAGAGCCTCTCTGAAAGTCGGAGCATACACATATTCGACGAAAGAATTGGTCCTCCCAAAAAAGATCTCATCCAAGGTAGATTTCGACCTGACATTATACATGTTATCACCACCAAGAATATTGTACTCTACTTTTTTCAAAATTTCCGACTTCATTACCGCCTGCGTTTTGTGAAAAAACTGTTTGTGCGGATAGCGCACAAACCACAAATAAAAAATTACGAGTTTTCATGGCTGTAAATATTAACATTATCAACTCGGCCCGTTGATCATGAAATAGCCGTAATATGGCTTACCGTCGACACTTCCGCCAGAAATCATTTTAACTATACGATACTCCCCTTCCGGATATTCGGCCCTCCCCGGAAACAGATTGATGTCATACTCGCCGGATTCTCCCGGAGCGAGATTATAGGTTATCATAATCACGGCAAAATCGCCCAAATCGTGCTTTACCCACTCGCCTTCGACATGTCTTTCGACAGCATAATCGGCCCCGAACCGAACAGTACTGTCGGAACGATTAGCAACAACAAGTTTCAGCGATTCGGGGACACCGTCTGTCCTCTCCGGAATGACTTTCAACTCGACAACATTATCCCCGGCAGACGATTTACGACCGTTTCCGCAGGCAACCGCCAAACCCATTACAATAACTAATGTCATGATTATCAACACTCTATCTTTCATTGCCCATAGTTCTTACTCAAACCAGAGATTATACTTGTACGATCCATGCAAAATTCATATCGTCACATGAAATAACGTCAAATCGTTATTGCAAAAATAAAATAATTATCAAATAAATCAACAGACAACCGGCCACTGCATCTTATAGTGTATTATCTTTGCCGCGGATAATTAAAAAAGCTGTATCTGATTGATACACAGAATGGAATTGAAGAGTGTGAGATTTTAGGTAACGATTTAGCGACATTCAGAACGCTCTGACTTGCTGCGGTTTACCTCATAGATTCAA
>CALUZO010000009.1 GCA_944325305.1 uncultured Rikenellaceae bacterium
TGCCTCTGCGGTTTTCAGATCACCCTCCTTGGCGGCGATCACGGCGCGCAGGTAGTCAGCCTCTGCGGAGTTGTCCTTTGCGATGGCCTTCTTGGCACCTGCGAGGTCGTTCGACTGGATCAGGGCAATCGCCTCGTTGTATCCGGTCAGGCCCTTTGCAGCGGCTTTGTAGTCGCCCTCGGCGGCAGCCATGGCGGCCTTCGACTCGGCGTCGGCAGCTGCGGCGTACTTCTTGGCCTCGGCGGTGTTTCCGTTTGCAAGGTTGGCCAGCAGGAGGTTCTTGTTCAGCTCTTTCGAGGAGTCGAGCTTGGCAGCCTTCTCGAAGGATGCCAGGGCAGCCTCCTTGTCCCCGGCTTCGGTCTGTGCGACACCGAGGTTGTTCCAAACGCGAGCGTCGTTGTATTTCTTGGATGCAGCGGTCAGGATCTCAATCTGCTCTTGGGGATTCTTGGCGAGAACCTGTGCAGCGTAGAGGTAGTGCTCGGCGGTCAGTTCGCGCCCCTGCTGTTCGGTGAAGTCGTCGGTAAAGGTGAAGCGGCTTTTGACCGTCTGCTTTTTATCGTCCCAGGCGTCGGAGAGCACCAGATACTGGGTGTCGGCATAGAACGAGGTGTGCCGATCGACGTTGAATCGGATGAGAACCTTGGTCAGAATTCCTTTGCGGGTTGTGCGGATGCGGTAGGAGAAAGTAGCCATACGGTTGGGTTTTATCTTCGGGACAAAGATAGGAAATTTGTACGGCATTTGTACGGCATCGGCCGAATTTTCGAAAACTTCCAGACCTCGCAGTTGATGAAAAATGGCTGTAAAATATTGATATATAGATAAAATAAAATTAAAATCGGTAAAATTCGATTCAAATTTATGGCGTCCGCTTCAGACCTCACATAAGGCTTCTAAGTTGCTAATTTAGCATTACTTAGAAGCCTTCTTTCTTTTGGAGGGTCGGATACTGAGGCGCAAAAGTCACGTCTTCAAGAGATAGGATTTGTGAATTCTTTATTTGCTTTTGTCCCGGAGCAGTAGATTGAATAATTTAAAAGATACAAATAGTTGGATATACAATATAGATATCGGGCTTGCCAAAGATTATGAAAGGTCCAAGTGGCAAACAGTTAAAAGAAATTTAAGCCATGAAAATTGCTGAAGAGGAAGCAAGACTGAATCTGTTTGAAATGAGTGTCAAGCACTGTAACAAATAAAACATTAGACGGGTCATTCATATTGTGTTGCAGTGTTTTCGGTATCCCAGCGTACGGGAAATATATTCCGTTTATAAAATTTTTTCTTACTAAAGTCTGGATATAACTGCGAGGCTGTTTTGTACTGGATTTGCAGGTCATTGGTATGGGGCGAGTTGTTCTGTGAAATAAAAAACAGACAAGACAATTCCAGCAATCATATTGCTTCCCATTTGGAGAGGCTTTGGCCGTGCTATTCGTGCTATTGCAATTATTGAAGTTTAATCTTTGATCTATTTAAAATCGTAGGACGGCTTTCTATTAATTCTCCGTGGATAAGGCAGAAATATTTTCTTAACGAGGGTGCAATTTTATTGTAATACTGCAGCCATTCCTTTGCGTCGAAAAAAAGATGCAAAAGATGAAAAAAGTTTTACTTGCTGTATATGTGCTGTTAGCTGCAGCAGTGAGTCCCATTCATGCCGCTGAAAATGAGAAAGTACCGGCCAAATTGTATTTCGACAACGGGAAACTTACTTTCGAGTCGGAGAACAGAGCGTTCAAGTTGTGGTTGGACAACCGTATTTACATAGATGCGGCGGTCTATTCGCCAACCACTGATATCAGCGGGCTTAGTTCCAAACCCAATAAAGACCTTGAGTATGACGATGGGAAATTCCGTTTCAACAACGGGATTATGATCCGCCGTGCCCGTTTCGCGCTGAAAGGGACACTGTATGAGAAATGGATGGCGGAACTCGATCTCGATTTCGCCTATAACGAGGTTGAGATCAAGGATATGTATATAGGGTATGAGTTCAACGACCATGTCTCTGTAAAGGTGGGTAATTTCAAGGAGCCCATGAGTATGGAGCGTATAACAAGCTCTAAATACCTCTCTGGCATGGAACGGCCTATGGCTGTCGAGATGTTTGCGGCAGGGCGCAGGCTCGGTATTGCTGCCACGGTATGGAATAGACATTGGTGGGTTTCGGGTGGTTTCTTCGGCAGTGAAGTCAGCATCCTGCAGAAAGAGAAGAATCGCGGTCATGACGGCTACGGTTTTACGGCCAGGGCTGCGGTGTCGCCGATATTGCGTGACGACATGACGCTGCATATCGGAGCCTATGGCACATACCGTACGCCGGAGGCTCTGGGACTTGAGAACCGCCTCGTGGAGTTCCGTACTTTTCCCGAAAGCCGTGTAGACCGCAGACGTTTCGTGCGTACTGAAATTCCCAATGTAAACCACTACACGACCACAGGCATTGAATTGGCTTATAAATATCGTAAGCTTTTGACATACGGCGAGTACATATTTACAGATCTTTCGCGCTACCGGTTGGATGGAGATAAAAAGGTCGACCTGAAAAACGCTACGTTCGACGGTTGGTATGCCACGGTCTCGTATATGATACTCGGAGGCCAGCGCGAATATGCACCCGACGATGCCGAATTCGGCCCTATGAGTTATGTCCGGGAAAAGGGCGGTAATCTGGAGCTTGCGGCACGGGTCAGCAACGTGAACCTCAACGATTTTCACGATGCATCGTCCGTCATAACGGGCGGTGAGGCTACGAGCTATTCGGCTTCGCTGAACTGGTATCCCAATCGCAACATACTCATTGGATTGAATTATACATTCATGGATAACGACAAGTATGCCGACGACAAGGGCCACATCACCATGGATGGTAAATCGCTTAAAGAGGCGCTTCCGAAAGGGGTTGACTTCAATATCTTCCAGATGAGATTTCTGGTATCATTCTGAGAACAAACATTTCAATTGTAAACGTATAAGAAGATGAGAATTAAAAGTGCAATTGTGGCTGCGCTTGCGGTAGCGGCGTTAGCAACATCGTGCAAGAAAGACAAAGAAGGCGATATCGTGCCTCCGGGACAATCTGCGGTTTCCGGATTGTATATCAACGAAGTGTATAGCTGCAATCCGGATTGGGTGGAACTGTATAACGATAACGATACGGATATGGATCTTTCCGGATTTATTCTCCAGGATGAAAAGGGTGCTGACGAAGAGTACAAGATGCCCGATGGAACCGTAATAGAGGCAAAATCTTATCTGGTAGTTGATGCTTTTTCGTTCGGACTCAGCTCCTCGAACGGCGATGCAGTGACATTGCTCGACATGCAACGCAGAATCATAGATGCAGTCGATCTGCCTGCAATGGAGGATGGGACTTCTTATGGCCGCCAGACAGACGGTTCAGATTCTTGGAAGGTTTTCGACGTGCCGACCAAAGGCTGCGACAATGATTCCGAAGGCGTCAGTGGTCCTGAAAGCGATCTGCGGCTTTATATCAACGAAGTGCAGACTGCACCTGCCGGAGATGATGTGGATTTCATAGAAATATACAATGACGAAGATTACCAGGTCGATATAAGTGGTTTCAAGCTTCAGGATGACAAGGGTGCGGCCGAGGAATTCGTGATACCCGACGGGACGACAATCGCAGCAAAAGGGCTACTGGTATTTTCACAGGTCTCGCCGGGAGCAGGAGATAGTTTTACTTTCGGGCTCAGTTCCAAAGGAGATATGGTTATATTTCTGGATGCCGACGGTGTCGTTGTTGACCAGGTTGACACTCCCAATTTTGGAGATGTCAAGGGGCAGTCTTATGCACGCATAGGCAATGGCGGGGCGCAATGGCAGATACTCGATACTCCGACCAAGGGTACGGCAAACCCGTCCCAGTCGATTGTTTCATATGTCGGCAAGATAGTGATTAACGAGGTCTATACCTTCAGCGACCAGTCGTCGGTTGACGATCTCGATTTCATAGAGCTGTATAATAAGACCGACGAGCCCATACAGGTAGGCGGAATGAAGCTTTGGGAGAGCGGAGGTCCTGAAGAAGCGTGGACCATTCCTGCTGGGAAATATATTGAACCGTACGGCAGGCTGGTTATCGAAGCCGACAAGGAAGGTCTTTATGCAGATCCCGTGAATCATCCTTCGTGGGGGTTGAGCAAAGGGCCAGGTGAATGTGTGACGCTTGGTGACGCACAGATGAACGTGATCGATTATATTGCCCTGCCGAGCATGAATGAAAACGAGAGTTATGGTCGCAAAACCGACGGTGACCAGACATGGCAGATATTCAGACAATATACTAAGGGTACGGCCAATACCGGGGAAGCGAGGCCGGAACATACGAACACTACCGGCCTTTTTATAAACGAGGTGTACCATGACAATCAGGATGAGGCAGTGAATGGGCAGGCGTGGACCACCACAGATTTCATCGAATTGTACAATGCCAACGATACGGAACTCGATATTTCAGGTTGGGAAATATACGACGACAAGGGGGATGAAGCATATGTAATTCCCGAGGGGACTGTCATTCAGCCCCGCAGTTTCCTTACGTACGACGTGTTCAAGGAAAATACCGATGGACCGACATTTGGCTTGGGGGTAGGCGGCGACTGGGTATTCATATACAAGCCGAATAAGAGCGAACTCGTAGACTCTGTGGAGATTCCGGAGTTTGCCAAGGACTCGGGGATGCGTGGCCAAGGATATACATATGGGCGCCTCACCGACGGCGGTGACGAACTCGTAATCTTCTCTGAAGGTTCGAAGAATGCCAGTAACAACGGCAGAGCGGTATTGGATTGAGACTATGAATATCGCATTTATGATTGCATGAATGCCGAAACGGGGAGGGTGCTGCATATTATGCGCTTCCTCCTTGATAACATAAAATGAAAAATATGAGATACACATTGTTGTTTGTCGTGTTCGCAGCCATTGTCGGCTGCCGTTCACATCGACAGGTATCTGCTGCTTTTCCGAGAGTGGCGTATGTGCAGGCAGAAACGCTTGACCTCTCCGAAGATAACGTTGCCGTGAGTATGGGAGGATACGGGTCGTCGATGGCCTATGACGCGTCGGATTCGTGTTTTTATCTGCTGACCGACCGCGGTCCTAACGTGGACGGCACACAACCAGAGAGTAAGGTGTTTCCTGTGCCGGGTTATTCCCCTACGATCGGCAGATTCCGTTTGCACGGCGACTCTTTGGTTTTGGTTGGCAAGATCGTACTATGCGAGAGTGACGGTACGCCTTTCAACGGACTTCCCAACAGCCGGGGGGACGGAATAACCGGAGAGACTGGATACGATCTGAAAGGTGTGGCGATAGAGAATAACGCACGTGGAATCGACCCGGAGGGGCTCGCCATGGCTCCGGATGGTACATTCTGGGTTTCTGACGAGTACGGACCGTTCATCATGCAATTCGACCGTACGGGGCGGCTCATACGTGAAATCAAACCTTCGCATGGTCTTCCGGCTTATTTCGCCAAGCGCCGGCCGAATCGAGGGATGGAGGGGCTGGCCATATCCAGGGATGGAACGAAACTGTACGGTATCATGCAGTCCCCGTTATATTTGCCCGACGCCTCTACAAAAGGGCTCTCGGTCAATAACCGTATTGTGGAGATAGACCTTTGCGGCGACAGTGTCAGGGAATATCTGTACCGTATGGATTCTCCGGGGAATGTCGTGAGCGAGATTATTTGTATGGATGACACGACACTGCTGGTGCTGGAACGCGACGACAAATTTCCGAAAAACGGGCAAGGCGTAAAACGCGTCTACCGTGTAGATTTGAGAGGAGCGTCCGACATTGCTGGGGACACGATAGAGATGTTGTCGGCCGAAGAGCTTCAGCTGCATGATATAATTCCGCTTGGCAAGCAGCTGTTTGTAGACATTCTGGAAGAGGTGCCGGCATACTCCCATGATAAGCCGGAAGGTATCGACATGATCGGTGATTCGATACTGTGCATAATCAACGACGACGATTTCGGGATTACCGTATCGGGAGACGGCAAATATTTGCCGAAGACAAATGCCGAAGGCGGATTGGATAAGACCGAAATATATTTTATACCCGTTTCGATGAGGAGTGCAATATAGACGATGCCTGTCTCCTGCAAAACGTAGGGGTTTGAGCTTAATTGTACCGGAATCTGAATTCATAGTCGTGTCGTCTTGTCGCAGCAAGGTCCATGTAAGAATGTAGCGGTGAAAATAGATTAACTCGATACATAGAACGAAGCGCAATCCCAGTATTATTTGACTGTTTTTTTTCTGCTAAATCCGGGCGATTAGGCAATAATCCTCTGCCTTGTACTGTAGCCTTTGCCGTAGCCCTGTCTTAGCGTTTCACAACTTCATTGTACTTTCCCCGTCGATAAAATCCACGCTGATATGAGGCGCCGCACTGTCTGGCAGAACTGTGTGCCGATGCGGATATGTTTCTATTTCATCGACTTACGTGTTAGGATTATTGAAATTTTGCGATTGGAATTTCTGCAGGAGGAGCAAAAAAAGTTGCATGGGATTTACACGTCGCCAGATCTTGATAGGACGCAGATAATGTTGTCGTTGTTAAAAAGCAGAAGGCGGACGATTCCCTGGAAGTATGGTTTTTGTTTGTAGGATGGCTTCGTCCGTCGGAATAGTGACGGTTATGCGATTTTAATTCCACTCCGGGAATTGGCTTTTACCCGTATCGAGTTCCGCAATCCGTTTCATGTCTTCATCGTCAAGTTCGAAGTCGAAAATATCCATGTTTTCGATCATGTGTTCTTTGTTGGAAGAGCGCGGAATAACTACGATTCCTCTTTGGTGTAACCATCTCAATGTTACCTGAGCGACGCTTTTCCCATGCTTGGCCGCTATTTCGGTCAGGGTTTTGTTGGTGAAGAGTCCGTTACGCCCCTGTCCGAACGGAGACCACGCTTCTACCTGTATGCCGAGAGCCTGAATCGCTTTGCACGACTCTTCCTGCTGGAAGAACGGATTTGACTCTATCTGATTGACCGCAGGTTTGATTCGCGCATAGGAGAGAAGCTCCTTCAATTGTTCGGGTTCGAAATTGCTTACCCCCAGAGCCTTGATCTTACCTTCGTCGTAGAGTTCCTCCATCGCCCGCCAGGTTCCGCGGATGTCGCCGCGAGGACGATGTATCAGATACAGATCGACATACTCCAGACCGAGTCGTTCGAGCGAACGGTTGAATACTTCTTTTGTTTTTTCGTATCCCGTGTCGTCAACCCAGATTTTTGTTGTGATGAATAATTCGCTGCGATCGATACCGCTTTTCCGGATACCTTCTCCGACAGCCGATTCATTGCCATATCTTGTGGCTGTGTCGAATAGGCGATAGCCGACCGAAGCAGCATTGACAACGCTCTCAACGCCGACATTTTGGCGTAGTTCGAGTGTTCCCAATCCCAATGCCGGCATTTTCACTCCATTGTTCAGTGTGACCGTAGGAGCTTGTCCGAAAGATGTAAAGGCTGCAAATGTGGCGCCAATAACGCAGAGGAGTGGTTTTTTCATGCGTGATGTGAATTAAAGTAGTTTCCGATATGCAAATTTAATGTTTTATCCGAATAAAGCAACCGCGTTGAAAAAGTGAGTAGATAATTGCGGCGTTACGAAGAATAATGTAATCGTGAATATCCTGATTTTTTCCGAAAATTATATTTAATGATTTGAAATATATTGTATATATTTGTTTTAATGCAGTTGTTTATATGTTGCAGCCGATGATAACCTAAATTATGGAAAAGAAAACTATCTCCCGCAGGCAATTCTTGAAAGAAGCGGGAGCAATATCGGCAGGAGTTATGCTTGCAGGTTATGGACTTAAGGCCCAAAACGGACTTAGTGCTAAAAGTTATTCCCAGGTCATGGGTGCCAACGACAGAGTGCATCTCGCTTTTGTCGGGCTTAACGGACGTGGGAACTCGTTGTTGGGGACTGTCGGCAGAAGCGTTAAGAATGTGGAGGCGACATATCTGTGCGATGTCGATACGAATGTGTTGGCGAAAGCTATGAAGACTGCCGAGAAAGCCGGATACTCGCCTAAAACGGAAAGGGATTTTCGTCGGTTGCTCGACAATAAAGATATCGATGCTTTTGTACATGCCACTCCCGACCATTGGCATGCCATCGGTGCAATCATGTGCGCACAGGCAGGCAAGCATTCGTATGTGGAAAAACCGTTGAGCCACAATCCGGCCGAGGGCGAACTGCTGGTCGAAGCGATGAAAAAATACAATGTCCTGGTTCACATGGGATCACAGCGTCGTTCGTTTCCGGTCATTCAGGAGGCGATGGGGCTTCTGCACGAGGGGGTGATAGGCGATATCTATATGGGTAAATCGTGGTATGTGAACAAGCGCGATTCGCTTTCGATAGCACCGGCGTCTGTACCGGGAAACCTTGATTGGGATTTATGGCAGGGGCCGGCTCCGCGCCGTGAATATATGGACGGGTATGTGCATTATAACTGGCATTGGTTCTGGAACTGGGGGACCGGCGAGGCACTCAACAACGGTACGCACGAGATAGACCTTCTGTTATGGGGCACACAGGCGGCCTTCCCTACGAAGGTGTCGTCGGCAGGCGGAAAATTCGCATATCAGGATGCATGGGAAACTCCCGATACGCAGACCATAACATGGGAACTCCCGGGGCTGATATTGACATGGGAAGGACGTTCGCGCAACGGACTGCAGGATATGGTCAGCATGGGTGAACGAGGAGTCATATTCTACGGTACGAAAGGCAGCATGCGCACGGGCGGTAACGATTATACCATCTTCAACCGCAATGGATCCAAGATACAGCAAAAGAAGGCGGGTGACATGGTTATATCCGGCCAGGACACAACCAGTCCTTCGGTACATATAGACGCTTTCCATCTCACGAATTTCGTAGATGCGGTTCGCGGCAAGGTTAAATCGAATTGCACCGCTGACATCGGGCATAAGAGTACGACCTATGTGCAGCTCGGGAATATAGCACAAAGGGTTGGCCACAGTTTGAAGATAAATCCGGAGAACGGACATATCATAGGCGACAGGGAGGCTCAGGCGCTCTGGTCGCGTAAATACGAAAAAGGCTGGAAACCGAAAATCTAAGGAGATTCCGACCGGTTCCGAATGCATCGTTGCGGTGATCCTGCCCAAGGACCGTTTCCATATGCGGTTTGAGGATGCGCCATATTTGAGGCAAATAGGATTCATTCCCCTATTCCCGACCGCAGTTGTTTCGTGAGATGGCAGGTCGTTCGGTCTAAAACAGTTTCAAACATCGGTTGAAGCTAAGCGGGGAATAATCATATTCCGATGGAATGACTCTATTCCTTTCTGCCTTGAGTTTATGAAGTTTGCCCCGTGGATATCTATCTCCGGGGCAAACTTTACTTATACTTCCCGACTGCATCCTCTCTCTGCTACGTCTTTGAGAAGCCGCCATCGTTTTGCTATCATTATGAATATATGGTGTGGCATTACGATCGCTTTTGCTTTATGTCGGTACATGTCCGGGTAAAATTGCGTAGATTCGTATTCTGAAAAAATTAATCTCTCCATTTAATAGATTCATTCGTATGAAAAAACTGGGATGCCTTTCGTTTTGTTTGTTAATACTTGGGCCTGTCGTTGCTTTTGCGAAAACGAAGGCTGAGATAATCGTTAAGAACAAACTCCCGAAGTCGATAGTCGATTATACGCTGGAGATTCCGGCAGGCGCTTTAAAACTTGATTTGGGTAATTACATTGCCGAGGTTGACAGTGAGATTGTACCCGTTGAATTGACTCGGGGCATAAACGGACAATCGGTAGTTGTTGTCCCGATAAGGGAAATCGGGGCAAACCAAAAGTTAAAGATCAATATCTCGCAGGGCGATGCTTCTCTGTACCCCAAGCGCACATATGCGGAGCTCATCTATAAGACCGGGGAAGAATTCAAGGGAAATCCTAAGGAGGAAGAGCTTCTGTGGGTCAAGAATAATAGTCTGACATTGCCCGGCTCATTTCGCGATCACTCATATTTTCTTAAATATGAAGGGCCTGGGTGGGAAAATGACAAGGTGGCATTTAGGTTATATCTCGACAACCGTAATGCAATAGATCCTTTTGGCAAAAGGACTTCCGATCTGGTATTGCCCTTCGTGGGTGTAAACGACTACAACTCGTACCATAAAATGGCTTACTGGGGGATGGACAACTCGAGGGTCGGTGCAGGATTGGGCCTTGGAACAGTAGCTGTCTGGGATGGCAAAAAAGCAGTCCGGGTGGAGAAAAGGGATAGTACGACATGTATAATTCAAGCTGACGGAAAGATTCGCTCGCAGATCAAAACAATATATCATGGCTGGGATGCTAATGGGGTGAAGTGCGATCTGACGGCCTTGATAACGATAGATGCCGGAAGCCGTGCATCGCGCATGGAGCTGCTTGTCGACAGGGAGATGACCAATCTTGCTACGGGAATAAATAAGTATAAAGATTGCGAGTTAATTACGGAGCCTGATCCAAAAGGAGAATGGACATACATAGCGACATGGGGCAGGCAGACGATGAACCTTGAACTCCAGGGGTTGGCGCTATTCGTTCGCACAAGGCAATTGGAAAAGATAACCGAGGATCCGAACAATCATGTTGTCGTGTTTAAACCCACGGATGGTGGAGTTATCGATTATTATTTCATGCCTGTATGGGAGCTGGACAAGGAACCGGTGAAAACCAGGGAGCACTTCATGAGGTGCATAGATGAGGTTCTTGACCGATTGAATGACAATCTGGAGATTGACATAAAATAGTCTGGACAGGCTTCGAACATTCCTCGAGGCTGGGGCGGGAATATCGGTACATGAAGAATCTTGTGTGCGGGTTGCGGAATTTAACAGGATGACCGGTACGCTATGGCCAAAGGCGAACGACTCTTTCGAGTGTCGGCAATAGATGATTCTGTTGCGGTCCACGATCAGACAGTTGATCTTTTTGAACTCATGGAAGAATCGCGCTTCGGGGGATGGGAGCGGATATGATTTTCATGTTTTGTTGCGCATCTTTTTTCGCAACTAGTGCAAAAACCGGCCGTCAAAATATGGTGTTATTTTACGGTCGCGTATACCGTGATTCTTGCCGTCGTTGAGTCAAGAGTGCATAAAATATCCGTCAGGTATTTTGTTAAATATACCTGACGGATATTTTATGTCTCCCACCCCTGCCACCGTATAGATGGGTAAAGTCCAACAAATATAGGCTGACTCAAGCGGTGCGATATCCTGCCGGGTAGCCTGACGGCATGTCCGAAGCCCGAAAGACATGTATCGTGGTAGTGGCATATTCCACGATGAAAGGCGGGTGTTTCTGTAGCTTCCAGACCGTTTGCGGGCAAAGTTTATTGCCCGTTCCTGGCTTTTTCGACAAGTTTGTCGCCTTCTTCCGTAGCTTTTTTTACAAGGGCCTCGGCTTGTTTCTTCGCTTCGTCAACCAGTTTCTTGCCTGCAATGGCTGCAGCTGCCTTGGCGATAGCCCCGTCGGCATTTTCCACTAAAGCGTCTGATTGTTTTTGTGCCTCATTCACCAATGCGTCGCCTGCTTTCTGAGCTTGCTCGATTATCGCCGTGCGTTGGCTTTCCGCGTCCGACAGGTCCACTCCGAGCGCTTCTCCGACATCTTTTATGGCATTGTCCTTAGCGGATGATATGACCTGGTCGACCATGCTGCGGGTGTCTATGGATACTGTCGGCGAGCTGAATGTCCCGCCTATCTTGATATCGAGTGTGGCAAGCTGGCTTAAAGCCCCTGTCGATTCCGGCAGCCTGAGCTTGCCCGTGTAGTCGATACTGCGGTCGATTCCCGTACTCCCCGAAAGGTTGAGATCCATGTCTCCCATCTTTATGTCGAAGGGAGATGTGTTTATCCTGCCGTCTTGTACGATAAATGAAACGTCGAGATCTTTGGCCGTTATGTTTTTGAGTGCAGGATAATTGGCCGCATCAGCTATTTTGTCTAACACGGTGATGCCTGAAAGGCTGATTTCATTGGTCATGATCTGGCCCGTAGCGTTGAGACTTTCCATTATCGGGTCCAGCGATTCGTCGAGTCTGGTGTACATGTTGAGGTTGCCCGAGAACGTACCTTTCAGATTCTCGAAAACAGGAGCGAGTTTACGTACCGTAGCGAACGCCTTGAAAGTTTCGGAGAACGAAAGACCCTCCATTCCGAACGATGCGTTGAATTCGGGTTCTATAGTTTCCGGAGAACTGTCGCTCGTGGAGTAATATCCGTTTGCCGTAGCTTTCCCGCCGAGAGTGTTGAATGACAGTCCGCTCATTTCTACTTTGCCTCCGTTTATTGTAACTTTTCCGGATACGTTTTCCAGCGTGAGGTTGTCGAAAAGGACTCTTTTTAGCGAGGTGTTCATGTCGAAGGTAATGTTTTCCGGGATGCGGAATGCCTTCATGGGCGATTCCTCGTCGGGCGATTCGGCTTTGTTTTCCGTTTCAGGCGTTGTTCCGTCCCCTGTCAATTCGTTGAGATCAAGCAGATTCGAGCGCAGATTCAACTGTCCGTTGATGGTTTCGCCTTTCAGAACGAATCCGAGGTAGTTTTCAAACCGGCAGTCGGCTGTAATGTCGCTTCTTCCGACATTGACTGTAGTTTCGCTGAGTTGCAAATAAGCCGGCGTGAATGTGAACAGTGATTTGTCTATATACACATCCGGGATTCCGTTCATCTTCAGTGACATGTCACTCACATGGAGCGTACCGTTCGCGGTTATTCTATCGTAGATACCCTTTTCTACATACGACATTTTGCCGTTTATGTTGAGGTTGGCATTCAACAGGCCGTCGATTCGCATGCTGTCACCGAGCGGATATACCTCTTTGATCTTGCCCAGATCGATGATGCCTTTCGCTTCCAATCCGAAAGCCGGGTCGGATAAAAGAGTCGTTATGTTGGCATAAACGGAGAAATCGTTGCCTGCCATCTGGAACTTGAGAGGATTCACCGAGATGGAAGTAAGGTCCGGGGCTCCGCCAGGATTTTTTGCAAGGACTGCTATCTTGATGTCGTCTACTCCCTGTGGAAGAGACGGATAGCGGAACGCCCCGTTGTTTACGTCAATCGACACTTCGAAGGCGGGCATTGTATTTTCGTCCATTCTTCCTTTTGCCCATGCCGCGAGCGCAACGTCGCCTGATGCCTTGAGTCCCTGAAAATCATTGGCATATACGGCGGGGATCATGGAGAGCAGTTCTTTGAAGCCTACCTTTTCCGTTTTGAGCTTCAGATCCATGTCATAACCCTTGTCGAGCATCGCGAACATACCATCCAGCGAGACATCTATGGCATTGAGCGATATGGTGTTGTCTACAAACCGGAATACCATGTTTTCGAGGTCGGCGTCTATGTCCATTTTCGTTCCGAATTTTGCTTCGGATATGTATGCGATTCCGCCGTAACGCAAGGTGAGGGCCTCTATCTCGGCTGCCATTTTCAGCAGTGTATGTTGTGCGCTGAAGTCGCCACGGCATGCCAGTCCGATATTTTTTGCCGAGAGCGACATTCCGCTTTGTCTGTCGTCGTAGACGATGTTTGTGTTGTTGATGGTAAACGATTTGAGTTGGATTCTGACTGGCGCACCGTCTTCCTTGTCGGCTGTCGTATCGGACTCTTCTTTAGTCTGAGAGGGTTTCATTATGTCCCAATTCACACGGCCGTCTTCCAGGACGATGGCGTTAAGATTTATGCCTGAAAGTTCAACCCTCGTAATATCGTAGCCGCTGTCGGAAAAGAGCGATGCCAGATTCATGGTAGCAGATAATTTGCGTGCCGAAACCAGAGTGTCGGCGGCAAAGTCGTCCACACCCCTGAGCGTGAAGTCGCGAACGGTGACGGTGGCGTTGGGGAAGTTGCGAAGCAGGCTGATGTTCATGGATTCGAAATAGAATTCTGCGTTGAGCATTTTATTGCCTTCGCTTATCGCAATCTCACGAATCTTCCCTTTGAATGCCAGCGGGATGACAAGAAGGATTATGATGATGGAGGCCAGAACGATACCCGTAATCTTCAGTGCTTTTTTCATAGTCGGTCGGTGTTTAATAGAGAAGTAAGTAAAGTTACCTGTTTCGGCGGGTTTTACAAAATCATATTCCGTTTTTTATCCTATAAATAGGATTATGTGTCCACGGATTGAATTGTCGCTATGACTCTCGTTGACAGGCCCGTACATTGTCGGCGTATCAGAAGATGGTGCTGTTTCGTGATTCGGGGATCGCCGGCAGGTCACATTATTTTTTCGATTATCGGTATAAGGACGGCCGTAACGACGCCGACCAAACCTATCGCTGCACCGCCTACGGCACCCTCGAGTGCGCCCATTTCCATTGCTTTTGCCGTTCCCATGGCATGGGCTGCGGTTCCCATCGCGAGTCCGCGTGCGACGCTATCCCTTACGCCCGCTATCCTCAGCAGCCATGGTCCCACTACACTGCCCAGAATGCCTGTAAAGATGACTGCAAACGATGTTATGGCCATAAGACCGCCCGAATGTTCGGAAATGGATAGGGCTATGGCCGTGGTTACGGATTTCGGGGCTATGGATGCGATCACCACTCTGTCGGCACCCATGAGATGGGCAATGAACCACGTGCTTACGACAGCCATGAGGCTGCCGGCGAAAACCGATACCGAGATGGTGCGTATGTTGGTCTTTATTTTGGCTATGTTTTGTTCCAGCAGGTAGGCGATCGCCACAACCGAAAGCCCGAGCATAAAGTTGATGATCTCGTTGGCTTCGTAGTATTCTTCGAAATCTATGCCGAGGAGCACAAGTATTCCGATTACGGCTGCGATTGAAACCAACAGCGGATTGAGCAATGGGAATTTCCATCTGTTGTAGAGCTGAAGCGCGCCATAGTAGACTACTACCGTGAGTGACAGCAGGAATATTCTGCTGTGTATGATCTCCTCCATCATTGTTTTTTCTTGTTCATTGATTGTTGCAGCATTCCTACGAGCACGATAACTAATGCCGTGCTGATAGTCAATGCGGAGAGAATGCCCCATAGGTGTTCCTTGATAAGTCCATATACTGTTATGAGTCCTGCTCCTGCGGGAACAAAAAACAGTGTCATGTTGTTGAGCAGAAGCCTCGAAGATACTCGTATGTCGGACACCTTCACCGCCTTGAATCTGAGGGCGAGAAAAAGTACGACCATGCCCAGCACGCTTGCCGGCATGAATCTGCCGGTGAGTACGCTGAGGATCTCTCCTGCGAGATAGGCAAGCAACATATATAAAAGACCTTTCATGTATTTGAGTGCAGTTTTAACGGCAGCCCTCGCGAATATTGAGCGGCTTTTGGTGCCGCAAAGATAGCTTTTTAAGTCGATAGGTGTTTGCGGTTACATGTATTTCCGAGTCGTTTTTAACGACCGATGGTCTTGTGTTGTGGGAAAATGTCGATCTGTTGTTGTCCGAAGAGTTCCACTGTCTCTATTGTCGCATCAGCATTGTTGTAGGGTTGTCTCTGCAATTTATCCGATATGCGGTGCTTTGAATTTTTTGTCTGACCGCATTCTCCCGGTGGCTGTAATTTGATGTGTGCCGGTTGCGTGTCATGTGGCGATATGCCGGGGTTTGTCTGGCGGAGCCTTATCGGATGCGGCATCGGGTGCATCTCCGAATAGCCGGATGAGTTGTTTGGTGTCGTGTCGTTGTCAGTTTCGGATCTCGTATCGATACATTACGAAGTCGTTCATGCGAGGCAGTTCGATCTCGAGAGAACCGTTACGGCCTGCCTGTTCCGTTATGGTCTTGCCATGTCCCAATACAGGAGTCAGTTTGACTTTGTCGCCTTGGGCGAGCCATGTCTCGACAGAGCCTTTGGAGTTTGGAGCATATTCCCGGAAGAATATGAAATAGCCTTTCTTGTCATCCTTGATGGATTGGAATCCGGTCCACGATCTTCCCGAAGGTTCTTCTCCGACAGGCAGTATGATTCCTGTATGGAAATCGTGCTGTATCTCTTTGTATCTGTTGATCAGTTTGTTTATGGCCAGGGCCTCTTCGGGCAGGCCGCTCCCCTCGAACCATCCGAGTGGCTGACCGGCCATGGTGATTGCGAACAGGTAATCGAAAGAGTAATTGGCCGGAGCAAAGATATCGTTGCCGTATCTCTTCGCATTGCGCCATTTGTTGAGGAATTCTATCTGTAATTTCTCGGCCGGGACATATTTCGACAATTGCCACAGGTTGCGCAGTGTCCAGTAAGGGTAGTAGTTCTGCCAGTCGGTGTAGCGGTTTTCGAGGAATATGTTGCCGTATTCTCCGAACATGTGGTATCCTGCCCTGCGGCCCGCCGTGGCGTCGAGGTTGAAGACTACGGCGTTGTCTGTCTCCTCGAGCACCCGGTCGAATAGTTTTCGCAGGTTGATTTCCGACTGTTTGGTGGGTATTCCGAGTCCGTCTATCTTGAAAGTGCGGATTCCGTACTCCTCATAGAGGTCTATCATGGCCTGGGCATCTTTTTGCCAGTCGGCGTAATCGTCCTGTACGCTGGGGTTATACCAGAGACATATCTCCACGCCCAACTCTTTTCCCCGTTCGACTATGGGATGCAGTCCGTTGGGATATTTCTCCGGATCGGGACGCCAGTAATCGGGATTGTCCCAAATATTCTCGAATGATCCCCGCATTACAGAATTGGGACTTTTGCCCACCTGCCATCCGTCGTCTATCTGGAAATGCGTCATCCCGAGTTGTCCGGCACGTTCCACCTCGATCAGGCTGAATTTTTCGTTCACTTTGGAATCCTGGCTGCGATCGCCCCATGTGTTCATCATCACCATTTCGTCACGGCCGGGAATAAGCTTGCGGATATTTTTCTGATAGGAGCGCAGAGCCGAAAGTTGTTCGAGTTCGCTGCCGCCCGAAACGCCGATGACAGTGCCGTATGCCTTGCGCCACTCGTCGGGACGGATGTCCTGCCCTGTCATCCCCGGCCCAGTAACGGCAAAATGTCCGAATTCGGCAGTGAAGTCGTGCCCGTTGTAGGCGAGTTGTACGCTCGAGCATGGAGCCTCCTTGATGAAAAACAGGCTTTGACCGTTTTCCGCGTTGCGTGCGAAAAGAAGATTGCCCCGATAACTGTTTTTACGGTATGGGATGAAATCTGTTTCGAAGACCAGATTGTTGTTACGGTCCGTGACGTCGAAAAATTCGACCGTTCGGACCTGCCAATGCTGTCCTGCGGCCTTGAACTGGTCGAGGATGGCATCTGTCTGCACCGAAATCATGTCTTCTGCAAACTCGATGTTCTTCATGTCGGCCTGGTTGGCGGCTTGACTGTTGCCGATAATGTCGGAGTTCCCCTTAAGCCACGTGTCGCATGCAATGGCAGGAGAATTGTCATATATGCGGAATACTCTGCGTATATCAAGTCCGCCCATGGTGAAAGACACTTCGGTTTCGAGATATGCCGGGTGTATGGCTGTGGCGGCAATCTCTTGTGCGTGGTATGACGGAGAGGTCGCCTTGTCTTTTTTTGCCGATATGTTCATGTCCGGCGACCGCAGCTGGTTGAACCACACATGTCCTGAAGACTTGTCGCTGAGGCTGTGTGTGATAAGATTTCCGTTGTTCCACAGGAACCTGCGTTCGATAAGATCGTTTCCGATGTACAGCGTGTCGTTCTCAAGGCGGCTGTAATAACCCTCGTGAGCCAAGCAAGGCAGGATGGATAAAGAGGTCAGGATGGATAAGAATAGGCGTTTCATGCAGATGTTCTGGATTTTGCAACTTCGTCTAAAGGTAATGTTTTATTTTTAAAGATAGGTGATTGTGTGAAGTTTGTATCTTTCGCGGGTTGGATAATTCTATCGGCCGGAGCCGCACCTACCAGGATATTGGTTTGCGGTGTTTTTGTTTTTTGCGTTTTTGGTAGTTGCTGAGTTTGCAGGAATGCAAAACACCAACCTCGCGAAGTCGGTGTTTTGTTATATTGAGAGCTCAATAAGCGGACCCGACATTTCGGTTTCTCCTGCCGAGATTGGGCGATGGGGCGACCGATAGAGATTTCTTGATAGATGGTCCGGATATGTTCGGCGAAAATGCTTTCAAGCTATCGTCTGCTTCTTTTTGCCAGGGTGTTTCAGAAGTCCGTAACCGTCGGTCATCGAGAGTCTGCGCAGACGTATCTGTTCGAGTTCCTCGGCAGTTCCTCTGACTGGCAGTCCGTTGGCAATTGCATTATCAAGCATCTTCCATGCAAATTCGGAGGCTATGACGCTGTCTCTGACCTGGGGTAGTCCAAGGTTCTTCCCGCACAGAACCGAATCGGCGAATACGTCGCAAAGCACATCTATCTTTTTGTCGCCGAAAGGTTTCTCTATTACATGGGTTTGTGTGACTCCGTTAAGTTCCACGCGTGCGATCTTGAAATCGTGTGTCATGCGTGCCGTGCCTTTCGTGCCTATTATGTCGAAATAGCTGTTGTGTGTCTGATTGCGCGACATGTGACCGTAGACAAATCCTTGCGTAATGTCGAACACGATGCCGTTTTCGAAAGTTCCGTGAGCCTGCACCCACCACGGGTCTTTGTATTCCCACATCCTGATGCCTTGGGCGTGCCATGTTGCGAATTCGCTTTTGGCATACATCCTGGCGGCATCGACGTAATGCATGCCGCAGTCGTGGAAAGGAGGTCCTTCGTACTCGTGACCTTCGCCGGGAGCCAGACCGGGAGTCATGTGGCATATTCTTATGATGGCAAGGTCTCCTATCTCGCCGGAATCTATGAAATTGAGTATCTCCTTATGGTACCATGCCATGCGGTTGAACATGTTTACCGTAACGATCAATCCCGATTTTTCAACCATCTCGGCAACTTTGTGTTCGGCCTCGATGCTGTCGGCTACCGGTTTTTCTGCTATAATGTGTTTTTTTGCATTAATAGCCTTTTCTATCTGTTTTGCGCGGCAGTTGGCGAGAGTGAACAGTCCGACGACTTCAATGTCAGGGTCTGCGAAAATCGTGTTCTCATCATCTGTTATTTTGGCATTGGGTGCCATGGAAGAGGCTTCTTGGCGTATGTCGGCATCGGTGTCGCAAATGTATGCCACTTCCCATTTGTCGTTTTTGCTAAGTTCTGTGAAGAATTTGCGGCCCATTCTGCCGAAGCCGATCAGGCCTATTTTGATGCGTCTTGACATTTTTGATTAGATAGAAAAGTAGTGTGTCAAAGATAGCAAACATCGTTGTCAAAAACAAGCATTTAAGCACAGTTTGTACCAAAATGGTCATTTTGTATCGTTGCGAGGGTGGCGGAATGGCTGTCCAGACTTAATATCGGATTTGTCAGGCCTCTGTTACGAGTACCTTGTCAATGCGCACTCCGTCCATGTCAACGATCTCGAAAGTGAAATTTTCCCAATGTATGATATCGCCTGTTTTCGGGATGTTGCCGTACACATCGAGGATGAGTCCGCTGAGGGTATTGTATTCGTATTTGGAGTAGTAGTCGGTTTTCTTGAAATATGTCAGGAAATTGTAGAAGGAACACTGACCGTCGACAAGGAAGGTGCCATCTTTGCGTTCCACGATCTCGGGGTCGTCGTGAAGTTCGGGAATATCGCCCACGAGAGCTTCCATAATATCTTTCAGTGTCACCATTCCCTTGATGGTTCCGAACTCGTCACTAACCAGTGCGCATTGCCCGTGATTCTCTTTCATCCGTTCGAGAGCCGGGTATACTTTCATGTTTTCGTAGAAATATTCTGCTGGCTTGATAATATTGTTGATGTCGAATTCGGGAAGATCTATGCTTAGAAACATGTCTTTCAGATAGACTATACCTACGACATTATCGAGGTCGCCTTTGCATACGGGGTATTTGTCGAAAGGATTATTGCGTATAGTTTCCCTGATTTTGTCTTTGGTCATTGCAACGTCAATCCATACTATTTCGTTGCGATAGGTCATTATGGATTCGAGGTCTCGGTCTCCGAGGACAAAGACACGTTCCATGATATCCTGTTCGACCTCCTGTACTTCGCCTTCTTCCGTGCCTTCGCGTATGAGTGATTTTATCTCCTCTTCGGTTACCTTTGCTCCGCTGTCTTTGATGCCTAACAGGTTGAACATGCCGGAAGTACTCTTTGAGAGTATCCACACGAATGGAGCGGCAATGGTCGAAAGTATTTGCATCGGTCGCGATATAAGTTTGGAAACTTTCTCTGCCGATGTCATGCCTATGCGCTTGGGAACGAGTTCTCCGAAAATAATGGTGAGGTAGGTAACGATAACCACTATCGAAACTTGTGATACGGGATAAGCGTATTTTGAGCTCATTCCGCATTTTTCGAGTATGGGAGAGAGTTGTCCTGCGAGTACGTCGCCCGAGTAAATACCGGTGAGAATACCTATCAGGGTGATTCCGACCTGTATGGTGGATAGAAAACGATCCGGGTTCTCGGCGAGTTTAAGTGCTGATTTGGCTCTTTTGCTTCCGTTGCGGGCGTCTACGTTGAGGCTCGATTTTCGGGCCGATATTACTGCTATTTCGGACATGGCAAAGATGCCGTTGAGCAATATTAAACCTATTATTATGGTAATTTCCATTTTGTGATAAAAATTTTTCGCAAATATAGTGAAAGGCGAGAGCAATCGGAGAAAGCCTGTGCTTTCGGAGATTACCGAGCCGCCTCCTGTATTCTGCAAATATAGTGAAAGGCGAGAGCAATCGGAGAAAGCCTGCGCTTTCGGAGATTGCCGAGCCGCCTCCTGTATTCTGCAAATATAGTGAAAGATAGGAGACGAACGTCGAGCTTCGCTCAAAAGTTGGTTATTGTATTCTGTATAATAGCCTGAGTATAGTCCGAATGGTTTGCCTTTGAATGTTGCCGATGTATTCGGGTGTTTCGTGGATCAATGGTGGAGTGTAATTGCCAGGCGTGTTGCTTGTATTTTGTTTTATGGGTTATGTGTCTAAAGGATAGTTGTTTGCATTCTCATGAGATGCCGAGGATGCCCGATTGGTTTCTGTTTCGGTGGAAATCCGGGAGTACTCTTGTTTCTGTCGGATGCATGAAGGATGCAGTGCCTGTCGTATGTCGGCTAACTATTCTCTATTTCGCTGAGTTCCAGCCAGCGCATGCTTTTTTCGTCTATGACTCCTATCAGTTCGGATATTCGTTTCGATTTGATGGTTAGTTCTTCAATTGCGAGTGTTCCGGAGCTGAGTTCGGTTTCGAGTGAAGATTTTTCTCTTTCCAATGCTTCGATTTCGTTTTCGAGAGCCTCGAGTTCGCGTTTCTCGTTGAACGATAATTTGCGGACTGATGATGTGCGTCGACGTTCCGGAACGGGCTGTTTGTTTTCGCGTGCCGTACGTGCCAGGGACTCATCGTAAGTCCTTTTCCATTCCATGTATTCCGTATATGTGCCGGCAAAATCCTTCACCTCTCCGTCGCCTTTGAATATCATCAGGTGGTCGACTACCTTGTCCATGAAATAGCGGTCGTGCGAAACTACGATCAGACATCCCTTGAATGTACTCAGGTACTCCTCGAGAACCCCGAGCGTAAGAATGTCGAGATCGTTGGTTGGTTCGTCAAGGACCAGGAAATTCGGATTCCTCATCAGCACGGTGCACAGGTATAGCCTGCGGCGTTCGCCTCCGCTCAGTTTGGCGACGAGATTGTGTTGCAACTCGGGTGGAAAAAGGAAGTATTGCAGGAATTGCGAGGCGCTCATGCTGCGTCCGTCGTCGAGTTCGATATGTTCCGCTATACGTGTTACAACATCGAGGACTTTCATATTGTCGTCAAACTCCAGTCCTGTCTGGCTGTAATATCCGAAACGCACGCTTTCTCCTATTTCGATAGTGCCGCTGTCGGGTGCGATCTCGCCCATGAGCATTTTTATGAAAGTACTTTTTCCGCAGCCGTTGTTGCCCACGATGCCCATTTTTTCATAACGCGAAAAGATGTAGCTGAAGTCGTTCAGTATTTTTATGTTGCCGAAACGTTTCGATACATTGCGAGCCTCGAATATTTTTGTCCCGATACGCGATGCCTTCACGTCCAGCCTTACACTCTCCTGGCTGTGGCGGATTTTAAGTCTCTCCTCCAGGTCGTGGAAGGCATCTATGCGTGATTTTGACTTGGTGCCTCGGGCCTGCGGTTGGCGTCGCATCCATTCCAGCTCCTTGCGGTATATGTTCAATTCGCTTTCGCGTTGGGCGGCTGCCGCTGAGATGCGTTCGGAGCGTTTCTCCAGGTAGTAGCTGTAGTTCCCGGCGTATGTGTAGACCTGTTTGTTGTCTATTTCGATTATGCCGGTCGAGACTGCATCGAGGAAATATCTGTCGTGTGTGACCATCAACAGGCTCGCACTGCTGCCGGTGAGGTAATCTGTCAGCCATTCGGTCATTTCCATGTCGAGATGATTGGTAGGTTCGTCCATTATCAGCAGATCGGCCTCGTTGATAAGCACATTGGCGAGAGCGACGCGTTTCAACTGGCCACCGGAGAGTTGTCCTACTTCTTGGTCGAAATCGGTGATCTTGAGTTTTGTCAGTATCTGTTTTGCGCGGCTTTCGTAATCCCACGCTCCGAGCCTGTCCATCTCGCCTATCAAAGCGTCGAGTTTCTTGGTGTCTGCGGTTTCGACAGCCTTCTCGTATTCCGATATGGTTTTGAGCAAAGGATTAGTCGAATGGAAACATGCTTCGAGTACCGTTATTTTTTCCGGGTACTGCGGGTTCTGCTCGAGGTATGCCACGCGCAGGTCGCGTCTTGTGGTGATGCGTCCTGTCTGATAATCTTCCCTTCCCGCCAGTATATTGAGCAATGTGCTTTTGCCTGCGCCGTTACGGGCGACAAGGCTTATTCTGTCGCCTTTACCTACTGCCAGGGATATGTTCTCGAAAAGTACGAGATCTCCGAACGATTTCGAAAGGCCTTCTGCCTGTAAATAACTTACCATAGTGCGAATCTACGAAAAAATATGGCGTTGGCGTTATGAATATGAGTCCAGACGTAAAATATCGGCACTATTGTGGCTGATCGAGAGTCGGTTGTCGGATATTTTGCGGATGGTTGTCGCCCCAGTGGGCTTCTGCTTCGTATAGTTCTCTGTCCTTTATGACCTTTGCTTTGCAGGCATAAATTATCAGGCGTAGAGAGTAGTCGTATGTTATGTAGTTCCAGATCCAGTTTAGCAGGACAAATATTTTGTTGCGGATGCCCAGTATCGAGCGCAGGTGAACTACGAGCCACATGACCCATGCTATCCATCCGTGCATTCTCACCTTGCCGATGTCCGCCACCGCCTTGTTGCGTCCTATGGTGGCCATGGTTTCGAGGTCCCAAAAGCATACCATACAGGCGAGAATGACCAATCATTCTCGCCTGTATGGTATGCTTTAACTATTACTTAATTCGTGAGATTCCCGCTCAGGCAATCTTCCCCTGTTTGTCTGAATACAGGTACCAGTATACGCAGCCGACGAAAATTCCTCCGCCTGCGAGGTTGCCGAGAGTGGCTGGTATCAGGTTCTGGACCAGAAAATCGGACCATGTGATGGCAGCCCCGGAATAGATGGCAGCCGGGACGAAAAACATATTGGCTATCGAGTGTTCATAACCGAGAGTTACGAATATCATGACCGGAATCCATATTCCTACACACTTGCCGGCGATATCTTTGGCCGAGTACCCCATAAAGACACCAAGGCATACCAGCCAGTTTGCACCTATGCCTTTGATGAACACTGCTGTCCAGTCTTGATAGACTTTGGCCTCGGTGTAATGGTACAGATACTCCTGCCACGGTCCCTTGGAGAAAAATCCCAAATCGGAAGAGAGAAAATAAGCTACTATCTGCGTGCCGATGAAATTGGAAACGTAGGAGAGCAGCAACATGATCGGAAATGATCTCCAGCGCAGTCTCTTTGCGAGCAGCGGAAGTGTAAAGCCTGCACAATCGCTTGTGAAAAGATCGGCTCCCGTGATACAGACGAGCATGAGTCCTACGGGGAACAGTGCTCCGGCTATGAATTTCACCAATCCCGGGTTTCCAGCCCCTAAACCCGGCATCCCGCCGGCAACCATGATCGAGAGCAGACCGCCAAGTGCTATGAACACTCCGCCTAAGATGGATATCGTGATAAATTTGAGGGGAGGCAGAGAAGACTTATAGACGCCCGACGCAGCAAACTGCTTTGTCATATCTTTAGGGTCGTAGTAATTATTCATAATCTGTACTTTTTTCTTAGTGGGTAGTGCCGTATCAGTTCACATATACTACCGGGAAATACCGTGAAAACAGTTCTTTAGCCCTGTCGAGTTGTTCCTGTGTATTGGGCTTGACGCCTTCGAGCTGGTATTTCATGCCGAGGGATTCGTATTTGTGAGCTCCGAGCGTGTGATAGGGCAGTATCTCGATGCGTTTGATCATTTCGTACGACCTGAAATGTTCGCCGAGAGCCATTATATCCTCTTCGAAGTCCGTATATCCAGGAACGAGCACGTAGCGTAACCATATCGGTATTTTTTGTTCCTCGAGCCATTGGGCGGTATTCAGGGTTTGTGAGTTTGCGTGTCCTGTAAGTTTTTTGTGTATGTCGGGGTTGAACTCCTTGATGTCGAGCAGTACCGTGTCGGTAAGAGAGAACAACTCTTTGACGCTGTCGTTCATTATGCTGCCGTTGGTATCGACGCAGATGTTGATACCGCACTCCTTAAGTCGTCGGAAGAGCGGAATCAGTTCCCGTGCCTGCATTGTCGGTTCTCCTCCGCTGAATGTTACGCCACCTTTCTTGCCGAAGAACGGTTTTTCGCTTACCGCCTTTCGAACTATCTCTTCCGGATCGGTAGGTGTACCCCCTTCGCATTTGATGGTGTCGGGGTTAGCGCAGTAAAGACAGCGGAAGTTGCACCCCTGCAGGAAAATGACGAGTCTGATTCCCGGCCCGTCATATGTTCCTAAACTCTCGTATGAGTGTACTCGGATCATAATTAAATTTTACTTGAGAAAACAGATGAATCGGACCTCTTTGGAGGACTTTGTCTTTGGTCATCTTAAAAGTTTCCGGAAACACCTTGTGTATGGTGCCTCCGGAAACCTGTTGGTGAATCAAAAGATTTTCAGGGTCTCTTTGTAAAATGGAGAGGTCTCGGCCTGAAATAATTTTGTGATTACATTGCCTGGTGGAAACTTCTCGAAAGGACTTCCAGCTGATGTGCTCGGCTGAGGTTCACGAAGTTCACTGCATAGCCCGATACTCGGATCGTTAGCTGCGGGTATTTTTCGGGATGAATCATGGCATCCTCGAGCATTTCGCGGTTGAGTACATTCACGTTCAGGTGGTGTGCGCCTTTGGTGAAGTAGGCATCGATCATCGTAACGAGGTTCTCGAGACGGTCTTCAGCCGTTGCGCCGAGTGCTTTGGGAATGATCGAGAACGTGTTGCTGATGCCGTCCTGAGAGTCGCGGTAGCGGATCTTCGCAACCGACGAGAGCGATGCGATTGCTCCGCTCTTGTCGCGACCGTGCATGGGGTTGGCTCCCGGTGCGAATGCGACACCTTTTGCACGTCCGTCGGGAGTGGCGCCGGTTTTCTGTCCGTACATCACGTTCGAGGTGATGGTGAGTACCGAAAGAGTCGGTCGTGCGTTCTTGTACACAGGCAGTTTCTTGAGTTCTTCGTTGAAGAAATATATCAGGTCTACGGCAAGTTTGTCGACATGGTCGTCGTCGTTGCCGAAGCATGGGAAGGTCCCTTCTATTTCAAAGTTTTCGGTAAGTCCCTGTTCGTTGCGGATGGGTTTTACCTTTGCGTACCTTATTGCAGAGAGCGAGTCGATAGCAACGGAGAGTCCTGCTACGCCGTATGCGAGGTTGATGCGCGGATCTGTATCGACGAAAGCCATCTGGGCTTTTTCGTAGTAATACTTGTCGTGCATGTAGTGGATGATGTTCATGGCCTCGTTATAGACGCGGGCGATCTCGGTCAGCACCTTTTTGTAGTTGGCGAAGACCTCTTCGTATTTGAGTACGTCTCCCGTGAGTTCCGGGATCCCTTTTACCATAAGTGTTCCGGTCTTTTCGCAACGTCCGCCATTGATGGCGAGCAGCAGTGCCTTTGCAAGGTTGGCGCGGGCTCCGAAGAACTGGATCTGACGACCGATGTCCTGGTAGGATACGCAGCATGCGATGCCGTAGTCGTCCGAGTTGCGAACTTCGCGCATCAGTTCGTCGTTTTCGTATTGGATGGAACTGGTGTCGATGGATACTTTCGCACAGAAATCCTTGAAGCCCTGCGGAAGTCTGTCGCTCCAGAGAACCGTAAGGTTCGGTTCTGGTGACGGCCCGAGGTTATAGAGAGTCTGCAGAAAACGGAACGAAGTTTTGGTAACTTTCGTGCGGCCGTCGTTGAAGTGACCTCCGAGTGCTTCGGTAACCCAGGTGGGGTCGCCGGCGAATATGTCGTTGTATGACTGCATGCGCAGGTGGCGAACCATACGCAGTTTTATGATGAACTGGTCGATGAGTTCCTGTGCGAATGTTTCGTCTATGATGTTGTTGTCGAGTTCGTACTGGATGTAGATGTCGAGGAACGAAGAGACGTTACCCAGCGACATTGCTGCTCCGTCCTGTTCTTTCACTGCCGCAAGATATGCCATATATACCCATTGTACGGCTTCCTGTGCTGTGGTTGCCGGGCGGCCGAGGTCGAGGCCATAGTATTCGCCCATGATCTTAATATCCTTCAGGGCCTTTATTTGCTCTGCAACCTCTTCGCGAAGGCGGATACGGGCTTCGGTCATGGGGCCGGTGAGGTTTCTGAGGTCTTGTTGTTTTGCCTCGATAATGCGGTCGGCACCGTATAGAGCCAAACGACGGTAGTCGCCGATGATGCGGCCGCGGGCGTAGTTGTCCGGAAGACCTGTGAGGAAGCCGAGTGAACGGAATGAGCGTATCTCTTCGGTATAGACGTCGAATACGCCGTCATTATGGGTTTTGCGGTAATGAGTGAAGATGTCTTTGACTTTTTCGTCAACTTCCACCCCGTTTTCGCGGCATGCTTTGGAGACTACGTTGATTCCTCCGAAAGGTTTGATTGCTCTTTTCAGAAGTTCGTCGGTCTGGAGACCTACGATAAGTTCATTTTCTTTATCTATATAGCCGGCTGGATGGGAAGTAATGGTTGAAACCGTCTTGTTGTCCAGCGAGCGTACGCCGTTATTGGCGCGTTCTTCCTGGATAGCCTTCATGCACAGGTTCCATATGTGCTTTGTTCTGTCGGTAGGTCCGGCAAGGAACGAAGCATCTCCTTCATAGGGGGTGATGTTCTTTTTAACGAAATCGGTGACGTTGATCTCTTTACTCCATAAACCATCTTTAAACATTCTCATCGGTTCCATTGGCAGTCTTTTTTTGTAGGAATTTTTGCTGGTTATTTCACTTGTATCCATATAGATACATAAAAAAAGAGGGCAGATATTGTCTCAATGTGGATCGATGCCGATAAATGGCAGAAGCCGTGTTAATTGCTTGGTTTCCACATTTTGAATCCAAAACCTCTCGTTTTGAAACGCCGCAAAGATAATAATATAGTGGTTTGTGCCAAAAGATTGCCGATATACTTGATATTAAATCTTTGTTATCAATTTGTCTGATGATTTATAGTTTGCGACAAATAGCATGGAATTTGGCCGTTCTACCCTTTATTGCCGGGCAGTGATTCAATCCCGACAGGCGAGGTGCAGATATCTCGGAATTTAGAATGGCGGTGGGGGATGACATTCGCATAAATACAAAACGGAACAGGAATTTTCCTGTTCCGTTTTGTATTTATTGACGTGACAATCGTTTTATGGATTGACGTTCTCTCTTGTATCTCTATAGAGCCTGTACCAGATGTCCCATCGCCTATTATTACCGAATGCATTGTTGCCGCTTGTAGGATTTTTATAGTTGTATGAGGTCCAGAGGAAAGTTCCAGGAGCTCTGTCCCATGAACCTTGCAATACGACGATATCGATGAATGATTCTTCCGTATCACCGTATACACTGGAAGGCACTACGAAAATTGCTGCTCCATTCTTTTCCATCTCTTCTCCTTCTTGTGGAGGCGAAACCCAAGCGACTTTTGCAGGTTCTGCCCAGTTGAAGTTGCGGTTTCCGGGGAAACGCATGGAGCAACTCGGGGTTCCGCTACCCAATGGCATGTAATACATGTCGAGAGATTCATATTTGTTGAAACGTATGCGTCCGCTTCTGAAGAATTGCAGGAATCCGCTTCGTTTGGATAGATCTGCGTTGGTCGAGTCGCCTACCACATGGACGAAATATTCGTCAGATCCGTCAGGAGCCGTACCTTCGGTCTTCGTAAAGTACATCCCGTCTTCGAACGAAGATTTGTGTCTCGGCAGAGAGTCCCAGCACTGGTCGCCGGATACGCTGAACATTGCTTTGTACTTGTTTCTGCCGTCTATGCCGTAGTCCTCATCTACGCCGAATTCTATGTTGACCCATCTATGTGGCAATAATAATTCCGCGATGGGGTCTTCGATCCTTTTTATATATACGTATGCTGTATCTGCTTCGGTCTCGGTCGGTTCACCGAGTTCGAAACCTGCGGGAAGGTTCTGGAATGTAAGCCCGAAACGGTAGTTGTAACCTTCTGGCCAGTCGTCTTTTCTTTCGAAAATAGGCTGGGCGTCATTCGGAGCTGATGGAGCAGTCGTGTTGACGCACCTTATTCTTATGACTTTGCTACCTTCGTTGAGGCCTTCTTCGATCAGTGCCGAGTTACCTTCTTCTACATACCATGCGCGGTTTGGTGTGTTGGTTATTTCCGGCTCGTATGTCGTAGTGGCCGTGGGTATTACTCTTAGATTAAGTGTAATGTCTTCCGGGGTAGTGTATTCTTCTCCTGTAACCTCGCCCCTTAATTTGAAGTTTACTTCGATGTTGGAGTATTCTCGTGTCAAATATTCCTTTGCCGTGAATGTCACGAAAACTTTTTCACGTTCGGCGATACGGACGAGCAATTGTTTGTTGTTGCCGAGCTGATAGCTGTCGTCGGAACTTCTTGACAAGTAGATCTTTATCTGAGCCTCGGTAGCGTTTACCTTGAGGTGTTTCATGGTGAGGCTGGCTTCGGTTTGTCCTGCAGCGATAGTTACGTAGTGGCGTTCTTCGTCAGTATTTCCGGGAGGGAGACCTATGAATTCGAAATATCTGTTCTCCATCGTCTTGTTGGACAGAGTGAAGGGTATTACCAGGTCATATTCGGCGGGCTTGTCCAGTACGATCTTTGCGGTAATCTGTCCCATGAACGGAAGCTCTTCCAATACGGTTTCGAATGTCACCGTAGGCAGGTTCAACTTACCTTCGTTTTTGTCATAAGACTCGCACGAGAAGAACATTGCAGTCACACCTAAGAGAAACAATGGTAAGAGTCTTTTCATCGTGGTTATTAGTTTTAAGTTATTCTGGTTGTCTTTAAGTTTTTGGTCTTGTCTTTCGTCTTTTGTCTGAGACGGTACGGTTAGTGTTTGGTTGCGGTATCACCCGCCAACGGGACAAACTACGACATTGCCCGAATGTGGCTGCCGCACGAGTGTCCTAAAGAGCAAAATGCCCTAACGCAAATATAAACATTATGGATGTAAAACAAATTCTTTTTGCAAATAAATCTCAAAAATGGTCAAAACGTTCAATTCTCCGACCAAAATAGTATAGGCCGATCTTCTGGTATAGTGTTTTTATGTTAAATTTTTTCAGTTTCGGTGTGCTTAATAACACTGATACCCCGGAATATCCCGAGGTATCAGTGTTGTTCATCGACATACGATATGTCTGATTTTATTGTTTGATCCTTTCGTAATATTCACGGGTTCGGGTATCGACGCGGATCTTTTCGCCGGTATTGATGAAGAGTGGTACGCGTACCGTAGCTCCGGTGTTGACTGTTGCGGGTTTGAGAGAATTCGACGAGGCGGTATCTCCTTTAACTCCGGGTTCGGTGTATATCACTTCCATGTCGATGATGGGCGGAAGTTCTGCCGAAAGTACCATGTCTTTGTCGGTATGGAACATGACTTCGACGATCTGTCCTTCGGCCATCAGGTCGGCGTTGTTGATGAGATCTTTGTTGATGGATATCTGTTCGAACGTTTCGGTATGCATGAAATTGCTTCCCATGTCATCGTCATAGAGATACTGGTAGGGGCGGCGTTCAACGCGTACGGGTTCGATTCTTTCTCCTGCCGTGAAGGTGTTGTCGATAACGCGGCCGTTTTCGAGGTTTTTGAGTTTTGTACGTACGAATGCAGGGCCTTTGCCGGGTTTGACGTGCTGGAATTCCACCACGCTGAATGTTTTGCCGTTAAGCTCTATGCACATGCCGTTTTTTATATCTGCGGTTGTAGCCATTTTTGTATTTTTTTATGTGAGAGTACAAAAGTATTAAAAAAATCGATAAGTCAAATAATTGGCGCTCTTGGAGTAGTGAAAAAAACCACCGCAATGATGTATGCGGTGGTTGGGGGTTGTTCTGTTTTCTGTGTATGGTGTAACTTCGCGCTTTCCCGGAGAAAGACAATCATTGTAAAGTCGCCATACTGTCGGCATTTGCAGAGAACAGGGGATTACCGGTTTTTTATGATATATTCGGCTATTTGAACTGCGTTGAGTGCTGCACCTTTGCGGATCTGGTCGCTTACGCTCCAGAATGTCAGTCCGTTGGGGTTTGTGAGGTCTTTGCGTACGCGACCGACGTATACCGGATCGTGGCCTGCGAGCATCAAAGGCATCGGATATTCTTTTTTGTCCGGATTGTCGAGCAGCACGACGCCTTCCGCTTTTTTGAAAGCTTCTTTTGCCTCTTCCACCGAGATTGGCTTTTCGGTTTCGACCCAGATGCTTTCCGAGTGTGCGCGCATTACAGGGACGCGTACGCACATGGCGCTCACCTCGATATCGGAATGCATGATCTTGCGTGTTTCGTTGAACATCTTCATCTCTTCTTTCGTGTACCCGTTGTCGGTGAAGACGTCGATCTGCGGAATTACGTTAAAGGCGAGTTGATAGGCGAATTTGTTGACAGTAGGTTTTTTGCCTTCCACGATTTCCCGGTACTGGGTTTCGAGTTCTTGCATTGCGGCTGCGCCTGCACCGCTGGCTGACTGATAGCTCGATACGTGTACACGTTTGATGTGCGAGATGCCTTCGATGGCATTTAGCGCTACGACCATCTGAATAGTGGTGCAGTTCGGGTTTGCGATTACGTTGCGCGGAGCGTTCAGCGCGTCCTGGGGGTTGACTTCCGGAACAACCAGAGGTACGTCACTGTCCATACGGAACGCACTCGAGTTGTCGATCATCAGGGCTCCGTGTTTGGTGATGGTCTTTTCGAACTCTTTCGAAGTGCCTGCTCCGGCTGATGCCAGTACGATGTCGACGCCTTTGAAATCATCGTTGTGGGCAAGGAGTTTGACCTCGATCTCCTTGTTTCTGAATGTATATTTGTTGCCTGCGCTGCGCTGTGATCCGAACAGAAGAAGTTCGTCCACAGGGAAGTTACGCTCTTCGAGCATTTTCAAGAGTTCCTGTCCTACGGCGCCGCTCGCGCCAACGATTGCTACCTTCATTTTTTTACAATCCGTTACTTATATGTTATTATTCTTTCATGACTTGTTCGGGATGTCTGTTCGCAGAGAGTCCGCTTGTTGGATTATCGGTCTGCGGGTCAGTATCTTGCCAAGTTTGCAGTGTCACATACACGAGAGTGCAAAAATAGTAAAAAACAGCAAGTTGTCGAATTATCTGCCATTAATTTGTCGTTAAGGCTCCTGTGCCGGCAAATGCCGGTGGTTTCGTGACGTAAGAAAACGGCGGCACCATCATGATGCCGCCGTATGATTGATTTGACGTGATACGTTATTTTGTTTCTGTATTCTGATTCTTGTTGTCTTTCTTTTCGTCCGACGGGAAAGATACTCCGTAGATAAGATGCTGCAAGTCGCGGTAATAGTTTCGTTTCATTTTGCCGTGATTCGGCGAAAGGATATACATGTCGATAGCTATGATCTTTCCGGTTTCTTCGTCGAGCGTCGAATAGCTTATGAACGGACCTCCGTAGAAGTCTCCTTCCATATCCCAGAAACCGCGCATTTCGGACCAGTCGCGGCCGTTTATGCGTTTATAGGTCACTACGGGAATGAAAACGCTCGATGTGGTCATGTATGATCCTTCGTTGGTGCCTTCTATCCTTCCAACGAATTCGTTGCGTCGTTTCACGAGAGAGTCGACCATGAAATTCGAGCGGTTGCTGTATGGATAACTGTAGATCATCAGACCCTGTTCGGCTTCCTGGTAGTGTTTGCGGAACCATACGAAGTTGCTGTCGGAATTGGCTCTTGCGAACACGTAAAATTTGGGAATGACCATGTCGAATCCGAATCTGTCGAATATCTCTTTGCTGAAGGTGGGGTTCTGCGTCTTCTTGTTCAGTGCCACGGAGCGGTTCCTTTCGGCGATCTCGAATACTGTCTGGAGTTCCTTGCGGTGGTCCGAGACGTATTGTGTGAGTGATTGTGCGTCGGGACCGGTGAGGCTCACGATTATCTGTGGCGCCGAATTCACGTTATACTGGGCGTACATTCCCGGTTCCTGGAATTGTTCGCCGGTATCGACAAACATAAGATTGCGGTGGAGTTTCAACATGTGGTTGTAGCTGCTGGGCGCGATGCGGCTTATGGTATACATCGGTTCGGGAGCATTCAGGATAGGTATGATCTCTGTCATGGCAGACATTATCGTATCCTTGAGCGCGCCGTTCCAGTCGGCGTCGGATGCGACGACTATTATTTCGTAGGGTTTTCCCTGCGATGCCTGTTTTTGTGTGTTGTTTTTGCACGAGGCGAGCGACAGTATTGCCAGCAGCACCAACGGTATGATACGTACGGTTCTCATTTTTGAAATGGATAACTTGGACTACAAAGATAAATTTTTTTAGTGCTACTGCAATGTTGGTGCCTTATTTAAAAATGGTATCTCGCTGCATTAGTTTATTGTCAATCCGGATAATGGTTGTAACTTTGCGGTGTTGAACAAAAAATAGATGGCAAAATGCGATTTACGCCGCCTAAATTTCTGAAACGTATGGTTCCCGGACTGATCTGGGATATGGAAGGCGAGCCGGACGTATACCTGACCTTTGACGATGGTCCGACACCCGGAAATACCGAATGGATAATCGAGACCCTCGCAAAATATGATGCCAAGGCGACTTTTTTTTGTCTCGGCAAGAATGTGGAACAATATCCCGACACATTCCGCAAACTCATAGAGGCCGGACATAAGGCCGGCAATCATACTTACAGTCATCAAAAAGGGTGGAGCATGAGTCTCGAGCGTTATGTCGAGGATGTAGATTTCGCCAACCAGTTCATACACACTGACCTTTTCCGTCCGCCGTACGGTCGTATAAAACTTTCGCAGGCGAGGATACTCTCCGAACGTTATACGTTGGTAATGTGGGACGTATTGAGTCGGGATTACAGCTCTCTTATCACACCGCGCCAATGTACGCGGAATGTGTTGAAACATGTGCGGGCGGGATCTATCGTGGTTTTCCACGATTCGTGGAAATCGGCACGCAATATGCGTTATGCATTGCCGAGGGTGCTCCAGTATCTTAAGGAAAATGGTCTGAAATGCTCGGTCATAGAGGTGTGACGAATATATGGAAAGCAGGAGAATAATTATCGGAATAACAGGGGCCAGCGGATCTCTATACGCGCGTCTTCTGGTGGAACGTCTGCTGCATTTCGATCAGGTGGGCGAATTGGCGGTTGTCTTCAGCAGGAACGGCAGTGCCGTGGCGGAATACGAGGGACAGGCGTTTCCTGCTCATAAGTCCGATCCCAGAATAAGATATTTCGATAACGGAGATATGTTTGCACCTCCGGCTTCCGGTTCGGCCGGTTACGATTCCATGGTAGTCATTCCATGTTCCATGGGAATGATAGGGCGCATAGCTTCGGGAGTGTCGGACACTCTGATAGCCCGGGCCGCGGACGTGATGCTCAAGGAGCGTCGTCGGTTGATACTCGTTCCTCGCGAAGCCCCCTACGGGACCATTCATCTGCGCAATATGACTGTCCTGTCCGAGTGCGGTGCCATAATCATGCCGGCATCGCCTTCTTTCTATTCCCGTCCTGGCGATATGGAGCAACTCTGTATGACGGTTGTCGAGCGTATACTTTCGCTTATGGGTTTGGGCGGGGACGGTTACCGGTGGGGAGCAGATCGCAATTCACCAAGGTAGCGCCGTCTTCATTTTACGTTTCCGGTCTTGTTGCTAATCATAGGTCGGCCCTCCGGTTTGCCATTCTTTTGTCGCTGGCTTGTCGCTCCGCAGTATTTTGTGTCCGTCGCCGGATCGCGCAGGGTTTTAGTGATGCGATATTGCGGTCTGCACGGATGATGATAGTTGTGACTTCAGGTAAATTTAAGAGTACTGGAGTCTTTCCGAGGTATTGAGGGTGAGAAATTGTTGTCGTGCTGTCGGCCGGCCGTAAAGTGTGTGTAATTGTGTTTGTTGTGGGTTTTGACTCTCAGTTGCAGATAGTTGCATGGTTGTCGTGACGACAAGGCATTCGGATTACGTTATGGCTTGAAAGTGGACTTTTTGTCGGATGCCTGCAGGTTTTTTTGTTTTTTTACAGTGTAATCCTCTTGACTGTTGTACAGGGAGCGGAGTAGATTGCGTATCTGCTGGATCAATTCGGCATTGTTTTCCGCGAGAATTTTATTCGTTTCGGACATCGTAGAGTTGGATTTAGCTATTGATTCAATGGCCGCTGCAAATTTCGAGAGCACTTTGTCGTCACAGTTGACAGTGATCTCTGATTTTAATCCGTCTTTCCCTGCGGGATCCGGTCCGGTCATATTCCCTTTGCCCGTAATCAGCCAGTCGTCGTTAACCTGCAGATATGACGCCAGCGTTTTGATACGGTTCGTGTTCGTTTCTTTTATCTTCTCGCTTAGCATATTGCCGAGTGTTTCTTGAGAAATTCCGGTTGACTTGGCAATCTCGTCGAGAGAGGCTCCCTTATTTTCGATTGCCTTTTTTAGTCTTGCGCTGAAATCATTCATTTGCTTATAACTGAGAGGGTGTGACACCGTTTGTAAGTGCGATTCATGTTGAACCATATGTGATATCGATGCAATTTACTAAAAATATATTAAAAGTTACAGGCGGAATCAAATTTCAAGGTAATGCCGGAGGAGCGGTGGCTACATGCCCGTTTGGCAGAAAAGCAGTGTGAAAGAGGAAAATTATGAATCAAATGAGACGGATAATAAAAAAATCGCATCATTTCAGTGATCTCGAGTCGGCCCGTCGATTTATTGCACTGAAATCGGAAGTAAGCATATAGGCAAGTGAATTATTTGCATGTTTGACGGGTTTGCTGCATCTGTCTGAAGAGTTATGGACGAGGGGGTGAGATCTTGCAGTTCGCAGGAGTCGATACCTGCGACTGAATTTTTTACGAGGAGTTTGACGCGATGTTTTGCGGGAGAATTACGTTCATAGGTTGTCTTGGCCGCACGAGTTTGGCAGGACATCATTCCATTGGATAGTCATATATCCTGAGGACTCAAAAGCCAGCATAAAATCGGGCATAAGCGAGAAGATACGAGAGGACGTTGTCTGGCCATCCGGAGACCATGGCATGAACGACAGAGGTGAGACTCTCATGTGGCCTGTCGTATGTTTTCGATCGGCCAATAGTCGTGCATGCAGAATTTTCCGTGGTTTTTAATGCTTCTGGCGGGGCAGGCCAACTGTTATCGTGGCAAAATGAAGCCCCGGCGAATATTCGCCGGGGCTTCATTTTGCAGAGCCGCAACCGAGACTTGAACTCGGGACCTCTTCATTACGAGTGAAACGCTCTACCAACTGAGCTATTGCGGCCTGAGAGTTTCCTCTTACCGGGTGCAAATATCACAAATATTCTGTAAAAATCATTATATTCGCACCATAATTTTAATGAGATATGATCACTTTTATAGTTTGTCTTGTTTTGCTTGTGGGTGCATATTTCACTTATGGCAAATATCTTGAACGTATGGTGGGCGCTGACAAGTCGAAAGCATGCCCTTCGAAAACACGTTACGATGGTGTGGATTACCTGCCGCTGCCCAAATGGAAAACATTTCTTATTCAGTTGCTTAACATTGCTGGTTTGGGTCCTATCTTCGGAGCCGTGCTGGGCGCAACTTACGGGCCGGTAGCATTTCTGTGGATTACCTTCGGCGGTATTTTGTTCGGAGCGATGCACGATTATATCTCGGGGATGATTTCGTTGCAGAACTGCGGTTTGAGTCTGCCGGAGATAGTGGGCAAGTATCTCGGCATGACCGTCAAACAATTTATGAGGGTGTTCACGGTATTGCTTCTTGTATTGGTAGGGGCGGTATTCATGCTCGGTCCGGCCGGCATTCTCAACGGTCTGACAGGATTTACAGACCTGACCATAGGGAGTGTGACGATTCCCAATTTCTGGGTATGGGTCATACTTATATATTATATAATAGCAACCCTTCTACCGATAGACAAGGTTATCGGCAAGATATATCCGCTTTTCGGTGCGGCACTGATATTCATGGCGGTGGGTATTTTCGTGGTTTTGTTATTCGGAGGATACGACATGCCGGAATTCAACGGTTTCGCCAACATGAAAACCGATGCTGCGAAGTTCCCGGTAATACCTACCATGTTTATCACGATAGCCTGTGGTGCAATCTCTGGCTTTCATGCGACTCAGTCGCCTTTGATGGCGCGTTGCTTGAACAACGAGAAAGAGGGACGGCCCGTATTCTTCGGGGCGATGATAAGCGAAAGCATCATAGCTCTTATCTGGGCAGCCATTGCGATGGCGTTTTTCGGTGGTGTGGGCGCTTTGAACAGCGAGCTTGCGGCACACGGCAACGACGCTGCATGGGCTGTCGACTATATAGCCAATTCGACGCTTGGAAAAATCGGTGGTCTGCTGGCACTGCTTGGCGTTGTCGCTGCACCTATATCAACGGGAGATACGGCCTTCCGCAGTGCAAGGCTTATAGTTGCGGATTTTTTAGGTCTGGAGCAGAAAACCATGCGCAGGCGTTTATACATATCGATTCCGCTCTTTGCGGCAGGTTTTGCCATTACGCTTATGCAGTTCGATGTGGTTTGGCGCTATTTCGCATGGGCCAATCAAACCCTTGCGGTTTTCACGCTATGGACGATAACCGTATACTTGCACCTGAGGAAGAAGAACATCTACATATCGCTCATACCTGCGATGTTCATGACCTTTATAACTTCGGACTACTTTTTCGGGGCAGGGGAGATGCTTGGTTTGTCGACCGTGCCTTCTGCGGTGCTGGCCGGTATAGTTACTCTGGCGATTACGGTTGCCGTATTAATGTTGATGAATAGGAATGGGAAAAAAGGCATTGCTCAGACCAACAGCTGAAAACACGTACAGGATACTTTATGCAGATAGCGAAGACGGTGTCGACATACATTTCGGCAGAGAGTTGGAGCGCTCGCAGGAACTGGAAAAACAGGGAGATATAGAGGGCGCGTGCAACGTGCGGTACGACGCATTCCAACAGCTGATGAGGCTGATTCCGGATTCCACGGACATTGAACTTGACTGGGATGATCGGGACAGCCGCGATGCCATGTTGACGGTAAATTATTCGGCTATCGACCATTTTCTGCTCGGAGATTTCGAGATGTCGGCTGCCATGCTCGAGATGCTGCTCGAACTCGACCCTGAAGACCATCTGGAGGCGTCGATACAACTGGCATACTCTTATGTTGCCCTCGAAGAGTGGGAGTTGTTCGACGAGGTGATCAACGATGTGAACGACAAGCATCCGGACAAGGACATACTCGTTCTGTGGAGTGAGTTCCGGCGTACGGGCAAATTGCCTGAAGGAGAACTGAGACACTTCAAACGTACGTTCAAGCCTTATTACGATGAGTTTGTCGCCATGGAACATCCGATAGACGATGCCTACCTGTCGGACATACGCAGCAACAGTCCTTCGAAAAAAGCGCTTGCCCGTGAACTCTGGATACAGGTGGAACATCTCTGGAAACTTTTCCCCGGCTTCATCGAGGCATTGTCGGCTTAATTACTATGGTTTATCCTTGGGGCAGCGAACGGCGTTTCAACAGCTATTCCGGTTATTTCCGCAGGCTGATGGGCGGTCGTGTCCAGAAAGTTACGGTCAATGCCGGTTTCACATGCCCCAATCGAGACGGTAAAGTCGGTAGGGGTGGTTGTACTTTCTGCAATAACGAGGCTTTCACTCCGTCGTATTGCATGCGGGGCGAGTCGGTCGCCAGGCAGATAGCCGAAGGGATCGAGTTCCACCGCCGCCGTTACCGGGATGCTGATAAATTTCTCGCTTATTTCCAGTCTTTTTCCAATACGTACGCGCCACTCGAGCGGCTGAAGGAGATTTATGTCCAGGCACTGGCATTTCCCGAAGTGGCTGGTATCATAGTGGGAACACGTCCGGACTGTGTAGACGATCGCAAACTCGATTATTTTGCGCGGCTGGCGCGTGAAAAGTACGTTGCCATAGAGTACGGTGTAGAATCGTGTTACGATGATACGTTGCGGGCCGTGAATAGAGGACACGATTTCGATTGTGCACGAGAGGCAATAGAAAAGACCGCCGAACGCGGCATCCATTGCGGTGCCCACTTTATACTCGGTCTTCCCGGCGAGAGCGACGATATGCTTATAGAGCAAACGGAGAAGATAAACGCCTTGCCGCTTACTACCGTAAAATTCCACCAGTTACAGATATTCAAGGGTACGGCAATGGAGATCGACTACGAACTTCATCCGGAAAGATACAGTTTCAGGGAGTTGCCGGCATATATAGACTTGTTTATAGAGATACTGCGTCGTCTGCGTCCAGATCTTGTAGTGGAGCGGTTTGCCAGCGAAGCCCCGCCACGCTACCACAGCGGTCCGAATTGGGGCCTTGTGCGCAACGAACAACTTCTTTCGATGCTCGACAAGCGCCTGGAAGAGCTGGACGCTTTCCAGGGACAGTTTTTCGTCGGATAGACTGCGAAGATATGTCGTGAGATTTATTTCAGGATAGGTTAAGCCCCCCAATTAATCGTACAGACACTAAAAAAAGAGCGACCTCAGGATGGTCGCTCATGTCTTATCTGGAGTATGATCTATTTATCTTTCAGAAGTCTGAAAGTGAGTTGGAACGAGAGTTGCGGCCAGAACTGCACCTTGCTGATTATCTTATTGAAGTCTTCGGCGCCTTCTGCCTTCATCAGGTCCCCATCGGCATTCGGGGATGTTATTTCGGGTTTGCCATGATACATGGCACCTATGTCGAATCGGAAGCCGACACGCCTTTTGGGAATGGCATTGCCCCAACCGATGCCGAAATATGGCCTGATTGCGTTGACTTTCATATATGCGTCAGCCGAGCCGTTTTCGTTTAGGGAAACTGCTACATCACCTATATCCACACTTATGTCTGAAGGATTGAATTCGTCGCCTAAACCCGGGTATTCGTTGTTGAGTATCTCCCGTATGCCGTTTATGTTGGACAGATACCCGTTTACGTGGAACAGGTTACTGCCTCCAGCGAATATGCCGGCAGTGATGTGAAAAGCACCGAGACCGCCTTTAAATGGGTTGTAGTCTACGAGAAAGTGGGTTTCTGGAACTTTAAGTTTTGCTTTCAGTTTGATCTCCTCTTGTATAGTGTACTCTTCGAAGTCCTCATCGTAGGAAGACAGATCAAGGTCCAATTCGTCTACTGTGTAGTTGTAAGTATATGGGATAAATCCGAATCCTGCACGTGCGGTAAATTTTTTCCCGAGCGGCGTCGAGACGGTTGCGCCTATGCCGGTCAGCCCGGCATTCAGGCTTAATCCGACATTGCTTAGAAGCGACCTCTCCTGCGCGTGACTCTGCATTGGAACAACAGACGCCATTAAAATAACGAGTGTAAAGATCTTTGATTTCATGCGCGAGAAATTGAGTTAGAGTTATAATAGGATAATTAGTCCAAATAATAGTACAAATATACGCAAAATCGGCAAACAAACGTCGAACTTGTTCATAAAGTTGGTCGGAGGTACATTCTGCATTTTTCAAATACAGCGAAAGCCGAGTGACAAACGTCGAGTTCTGCTCGAGAAGTTTGTCATTCGGCGTCTCCTGTATTCTTCAAATAGAGCGAAAAAATACTCGGTAATGGTTTTGTCCCGGTACCGAGTATTTTTTTCATGATTTCTCTTGTGAATTCTTACATTCTTTCTGGAACGTCTATCCCCAGCAGTCCCATACCTGCCTTTAGCATGCGGGCGACCTGTTGGCAGAGCTGCAGTCTCATAATGCGGACAACCTGATTCTCTTCGCGTATTATCGGGTGGTCGTGGTAGTATCCGTTGTAAAGTTTGGCAAGGTCGTAGACGTATGAGGCTATGAGCGACGGGGAGAAGGTTTCTCCTGCCGTGCGTACGATGTCAGGATAATCGGACAGTTGCTTTATTATCTCGATTTCGTCCTGTACGAAATTTACGGTTGGGTCGATTTTGCCGGAATAGTCTATACCGGCTTCGTCGGCCTTGCGTAATACGGACCGTATACGGGCGTGGGTATATTGTATGAATGGCCCTGTGTTTCCGTTGAAATCTATCGATTCGCGCGGATCGAAGAGCATGGTTTTCTTCGGATCGACCTTGAGAATGAAATATTTCAGGGCTCCGAGACCTACCATTCGGCTCACGGCGTCGGCCTCTTCTTCGCTACAGTCTTCGAGTTTGCCGAGTTCTTCCGACATCTGGCGGGCTTCGGCCACCATGGCATCCATGAGGTCGTCGGCGTCAACGACCGTACCTTCGCGCGACTTCATCTTGCCTTCAGGAAGTTCGACCATGCCGTACGAAAGGTGATAGATGTGGTCGGACCAGTCGTACCCAAGTTTTTTGAGGATGAGTTTCAATACCTGGAAGTGGTAATTCTGTTCGTTTCCCACCACGTATATGAGTTCGTCGAGGTTGTATTGTTCGAATCGCTGGTATGCCGTACCGATGTCCTGGGTCATGTATACCGAGGTGCCGTCGGAGCGTAGCAACAGTTTTTCGTCGAGTCCGTCGGCGGTCAGATCGATCCACACCGATCCGTCGTCGCGACGGTAAAATACACCTTTTTCCAATCCTTCCTCGACTATGTTTTTCCCGAGCAGGTATGTCTGCGATTCGTAATACACTTTGTCGAAACTGATTCCGAGGTCTTTGTACGTCTTGTCGAAACCTTCGTAGACCCATCCGTTCATCATTTTCCAGAGGGCTATCGTTTCCGGGTCTTTGGCCTCCCATTTGCGGAGCATTTCCTGAGCTTCGAGCATGACGGGAGCGCATTGTTTGGCCTCTTCTTCGCTGATTCCCTGAGCTGTGAGCTGTTTGATTTCGGATTTATAGTGTTTGTCGAATTCCACGTAATATTTTCCCACGAGGTGGTCGCCCTTCATGCCGCTGCTTTCCGGGGTTTCCCCGTTGCCGAAACGTTTCCATGCGAGCATGCTTTTGCAGATGTGGATACCGCGGTCATTTACAAGGTTGGCCTTGATGACATTGTTCCCGTTGGCCTTGAGTATGGAGGCTACGGAATATCCGAGCAGGTTGTTGCGTATGTGGCCCAGATGCAGGGGTTTGTTGGTGTTCGGGGATGAATATTCCACCATTATGGTACGGCCAGTGGGTGCACCGAGGCCGAATTTCTCATCGCCGGCTATGTCCGAAAACCTTTCGCCCCAGAATTTCTGGTCCAGCGTCAGGTTGAGGAATCCCTTGATTACGTTGAATCCGCTCAGCGCGGGACTTGCCGATACCATGTGTTCGCCGATTTGCGTAGCTGTCGCTTCCGGAGATTTACGGCTGGTCTTCAGCAGCGGGAATACCACCAGGGTGTAGTCTCCCTCGAATTCCTTGCGTGTTTTCTGTATTTGTATCAGTTCGTCGCCGACCTTGCCGTAAAGGGCCTCGATGCTTGCGGATGCCAGCCCCTGAATGAATTTCTCGATGTTCATTTCTGCCTTGGATTACTAAATCTCGCCAAAGATAGTTAATTTTGCATGATTTGTTTATACGATTGCTTCGTTCTCTTTTGCAAAAGGGAGCCGGAAAACTATTTGAAAAAAGAGCGTAGTTGTCACGGCCCCTTCACAATTTTAAGAGTTAGACCCTATTTTCAGGACCTACACTGAAATTGTAAAGTAGCAGGAAACGAAATTCCCGAAAAAGTTCTTTGGTTCTTATTTACAAGAAAGAATGGGATCAAAGTATAGACGGGATCATATATAATCGACTGTTTATGAAGATTGCGGGTATAGATCTTGGGGAGAAGCCCCTTTTCCTGGCGCCGATGGAGGATGTTACCGATCCTTCGTTCCGTTGGCTGTGTAAGCGGTTCGGGGCGGATATGGTCTATACCGAGTTTATCTCGTCGGACGGGTTGATACGCGATGCGGCCAAGTCGGTCGCCAAGCTCAATATCTCGGATGAGGAGCGTCCGGTAGGGATACAGATCTATGGCCATCTTATAGAGCCGATGGTCGAGGCTGCTCTTGTCGCCGAGAGTGCAAAGCCGGATGTGATAGACATAAATTTCGGATGTCCGGTCAAGAAGATAGCCAATCGAGGTGCTGGCAGCGGCATGATGCGCGACGTCCCGCTCATGGTCGAAATGACGCGGCGGATAGTGGAGGCGGTAAAGATTCCGGTAACGGTTAAGACGCGGCTCGGGTGGGACGACGAGAACAAGAATATCGAGGATATAGCCGAGCGTTTGCAGGATGTGGGGATTGCCGCATTGACCATACATGGCCGCACCCGTGCGCAATTATATAAAGGTGTCGCCGACTGGACCCTGATAGGGGCCGTTAAGAATAATCCGCGCATAACCATCCCGATAATCGGCAACGGAGACATATCTTCGCCAGTCGGTGCGGCAGAGGCTTTCGAGCGTTGGGGTGTCGACGGGGTTATGGTGGGGCGAGCTACTTACGGCAGGCCATGGATATTTCGCGAGATCAGACACTATCTGAATACGGGAGAGCTGCTTCCGCAACCCTCAGTGAAGGAGAGGGTCGATATTGCCAAATGTCACTTGCTGAAATCGGTCGAGGTTAAGGGCGAGAAAGTGGGAGTACTGGAGATGCGCCGCCACTTGTCCAACTATTTCAAGGGTTTGCCGGATTTTAAAGCCACACGATTGAAACTCGTTACCGAGAACGATATTTCAGAACTTCTATCTATTCTCGATACGGTCGCAGAGCGTTGGGGGGATTTCGATACTTCTGCCATCACGCCACCGCCATTGTCCAGCGATATTTAATACTTATGCGGTTTCCTCCCGATGATATGTGTTCGCCGAGGCTGTCGCATTATCCGGAATCATGTTAATATTATGACATGAATTTCTTGCCCATCGGGATAAATGAAAATTTCTCGGGCATATCCCGATATGTCCGGCTATGCGTGGAATAGGGCACATGGGGAATATTCCCGAGAACGTCTGGCGGAACATCTCGTAAAATGATGGACGCGTGTAAGATCCGAAAATCTTACACGCGTCCATCATTTTTGAGTCTCTCCTTCAGGAGGAGATCAGTGTTTTATTCTTCCTTGTCGTATTGCATGGCTGCATAGCGTTTGTAGGAGTTGTAACGCCATTTAGCATTTTCTTCGGCTGCATCGAACAACTCTTGAGCTTCTTCGGGGAACGACTTGAGCAGCGAGGTGTAACGTACCTCTTTTTTCAGGAAGTCCTGGAATTTGCTCCAGTCGGGTTCCTTGGAATCGAGCGTGAATGGGTTTTTGCCTTGTTTTTCGAGGGCCGGGTTGAACCTCCACAAGTGCCAGTAACCCGATGCAACTGCCTCCTTGCCTACGGTCGGAGTGTGGGCCATGCCGCCTTTGATACCGTGGTTGATACACGGAGCATAGGCTATGATAATGGAAGGTCCGTGATATGCTTCCGCTTCTTTGAGAGCGTTGAGAAGCTGTGCCTGGTTGGCTCCTATCGAAACCTGTGCAACGTATACGTAGCCGTATGTCATTGCGATGGCACCGAGGTCTTTCTTGCGGATACGTTTACCCGAAGATGCGAACTTGGCTACAGCACCGACCGGGGTAGCTTTTGATGCCTGACCACCGGTATTTGAATATACTTCGGTATCCAGTACCAGGATATTTACATCGGCTCCCGATGCAATGACGTGGTCGAGACCTCCGTAACCGATATCGTATGCCCAACCGTCGCCGCCGATTATCCACTGCGACTTCTTGACGAAGTTGTCTTTCATCGAGAGGAGTTCCTTGGCGAATTCGGTTCCTTCTGCTTCGAGTATCGGGATGAGTTTTTCGCTTGCTGCACGGCTTGCTTCCGCATCGTCGCGTCCGTCGATCCATTCCTGCATTGCGGCCTTGAGTTCTGCGCTGCATGTCGAGCAGTTGTCGATGCATCCGCACATCATGTCCTGAATCTTGTCGCGGAGTTTTTCGACGCCGAGGTGCATACCGAGGCCGAATTCTGCATTGTCTTCGAACAGGGAGTTTGCCCATGCCGGACCGTGACCGTTGGCGTTGGTGCAATATGGGGTCGAAGGTGCCGAGCCGCTGTATATCGAAGAACATCCTGTTGCGTTTGCAACCATCATGCGGTCGCCGAAGAGCTGGGTAAGAGTCTTGATGTAGGGGGTTTCGCCGCAACCTGCGCAGGCGCCCGAGAATTCGAACAGAGGTTGTGCGAACTGGCTTCCCTTGACCGTCTTGGTCTTGTCGATGACATTGTCTTTGTAGCCGACCTCTTTGTTCATGAGATCCCAGTTCTTCTGTTGGTCAAGCTGTGTTTCGAGCGGTTCCATGACGAGTGCTTTTTCCTTGGCCGGGCACACGTCAACGCAGTTGCCGCAACCCGTACAGTCGAGCGGGCTTATTTGTATGCGGAACTTGTAATCTTTGGTCTGTGCGACGCCCTGTATGGCTTCCACTCCTGTTTTTGCCGCTTCTTCTTCGGTCATGAGGAACGGGCGGATAACTGCGTGGGGGCATACATAGGAACACTGGTTGCACTGGATACAGTTGGACGAGATCCATTTTGGAACGTTCACGGCGACGCCGCGTTTTTCCCATGCTGCGGTGCCGTTGTCCCATGTGCCGTCTTCGCGGCCGTTGAAAACGCTCACAGGCAGATCGTCGCCTTTGAGGTTGTTGATCGGGAAGACCATATCTTTGATGAACTGCGGAGCATTGACCGGAGCCTGTCCTTCGCCGACTTTGCTCGTTGTCTGGATATTGGCCCATTCAGCCGGGATTTCAACTTTCTCAACGGCTTTGCCACCCATATCCACAGCGGCATTGTTCATATTGACGATGTCTTCGCCCTTTTTGCCGTATGATTTCTTGATGGCTTTCTTCATCTCTTCTACCGCAACGTCGTAAGGTATCACGTTGGCAATCTTGAAGAACGCCGACTGCATGATCGTGTTGGTGCGGCTGCCGAGGCCGAGTTCTTCGGCTATCTTGGTAGCGTTGATTATGTAGAAGTTGATTTTCTTTTCAGCCAGATATTTCTTCATGTGGTCTGGAAGCGAGTTCTTTGTCGTTTCCGCATCGTGTATGCTGTTCAGCAGGAACGAACCGCCCGGTTTCAGCCCTTTGAGAACGTCGTATTTGTCAACGTAGCTCGGAACGTGGCATGCCACGAAGTCCGGTGTCGATACGAGGTAGGGCGAGGTGATGGGGTTATCTCCGAAACGGAGGTGCGAAGCGGTGTAGCCTCCCGATTTCTTCGAGTCGTAGCTGAAGTAGGCCTGGCAGTATTTGTCTGTGGTGCTACCGATGATCTTAATGGAGTTTTTGTTTGCTCCCACAGTACCGTCGGCACCCAGTCCGAAGAATACGCCTTCGAATGTGCCGGGTTTGGCGAGCGATATCTCTTCTCCCATCGGAAGCGACTTGAACGTAACGTCGTCGACTATACCTACGGTGAAATCGTTCTTCGGTTCGTCGGCCTTGAGGTTGTTGAATACGGCGATGATCGAAGCCGGCGTAACGTCCTTGGATGCCAGACCATAGATGCCGCCTATCAGAAGAGGCTGGTTTTCTTTGCCGTAGAACATCTCTTTGATATCGAGATAGAGCGGTTGGCCGGGAGCTCCAGGTTCTTTGGTACGGTCGAGTACGCAGACGCGTTTAACCGATTTGGGAAGTACGTCGAAGAAATATTTCGAACTGAACGGACGGTAGAGGTGTACGGAGATGAGACCGAGTTTTTCTCCCTGTCCGTTGAGGTAGTCGATGGTTTCCTTGATCGTGTCCGTAACCGAACCCATAGCCACAACGATATTTTCTGCATCCGGTGCTCCGTAATAGTTGAACGGGGCATATTCGCGGCCGGTGAGTTTGCTGATTTCCTTCATGGTTTCGGCAACCATGTCTGGCACTGCGTCGTAGAATTTGTTTGCTGCTTCGCGTGACTGGAAATAAATGTCGCCGTTCATCGCCGTGCCGCGTGTTACGGGGTGGTTGGGGTTGAGGGCGCGCTTGCGGAACTGGGCGAGTGCATCCTTGTCTATGAGTGATGCAAGTTCTTCCTGGTCGAGCATTTCAACCTTCTGGATTTCGTGCGATGTGCGGAAACCGTCGAAGAAGTGAAGGAAAGGAACGCGGGATTTTATTGCAACCAAGTGGGCAACTGCTGCGAGGTCCATGACTTCCTGTACGGAGCCTGTCGCCATCATTGCGAAACCTGTCTGACGGGTTGCCATTACGTCCTGATGGTCGCCGAAGATAGAAAGCGCCGATGTTGCCAGCGCGCGGGCCGAAACATGGAAAACGGCAGGAAGAAGTTCGCCTGCAATCTTATACATGTTGGGGATCATGAGCAAAAGACCCTGTGAAGCGGTGTAGGTCGTAGAGAGGGCGCCGGCCTGGAGTGAGCCGTGCAATGCTCCTACTGCGCCTGCCTCTGATTGCATTTCAATCACTTTCACAGTCTCGCCGAATATGTTCTTGCGCCCGTTAGCCGACCATTCGTCGACGTATTCCGCCATGGTAGACGAAGGAGTGATCGGATAGATGGCCGCCACCTCGCTGAACATGTAAGAGATGTGAGCCGCGGCGTAGTTACCGTCACACGTAATAAATTTCTTTGTTGCCATCGATACTATTTACTTTACTTTATATTTGTTTGGTATTTTGAGTCCGCCTGGATATATAACCGAAAGGGTTCCGACTTATATGGAATGACCTTCCAACTTTATGAAAACAAGTGCTTTTACTCAAAGTCCCACAAAGATAAGCCAAATTTTAAAACTGCACCAAAAAATCACCTATTTTAATTATTGCAATATTGTTTGGGTTTGTTATACGGGCAGTTTACGGCACCGGATTTGCCATGATTATGCATGATCGTACTATCTTTGTCGGAGATTTTTGCCTGACTCAATCGGAGTATTATGATAAATTATACCGAACATACGCTCGCAAACGGGCTGACGGTGCTTGCCCACCATGACATAGACACACGCATGGCTGCGGTAAATATCGTATATAAGGTGGGCTCGCGCAATGAAAATCCTGACAAGACCGGTTTCGCCCACCTTTTCGAGCATCTGATGTTCCGGGGCACCAAACGGATTCCGGATTTCGACAAGCCTGTCCAGGAGGCGTGCGGCGAGAACAATGCCTTCACGGGCAACGATTACACGGATTACTATATAACGCTGCCTGCCGAAAATATCGAGACTGCACTCTGGCTCGAGTCGGATCGGATGACGGGGCTTGATATTACGAAAAAGGCTCTCGAGACCGAAAAGAAAGTCGTAATCGAAGAGTTCAACCAGCGTTATCTGAACCAGCCTTACGGAGATATGTGGATGTTGCTGCGGGCGATGGCCTACAAGGTTCATCCATATCGTTGGGCTACCATAGGAATGACTCCCGAACATATAGCCGGGGCGTCGCTGGGCGATGTGAAAGAATTCTATCACCGGTGGTACAATCCCTCGAATGCCATACTCTCCATTGCCGGAGACATATCGGAAGAGAGGGCGATACGACTTGCCGAAAAGTGGTTCGGCGGGCTGAAAGGTGAGAAACTCCCGGTGCGGCGGCTGCCTGTGGAACCGCTTCAGAGCGAGGCTCGCAGGCTCGAGGTCGTGCGTCCCGTACCGGCTACGTCGGTAACGGTAGCATTCAAGATGGGCGGACGACTCGATCGCAATTTTTTCGACTGCGATCTTATCTCCGATCTGCTGGCCGGTGGAGCGTCCGCGCGGCTGAACCAGAGCCTGGTTAAGGAACAGGGGTTGTTCTCGGCAGCAAATGCTTATGTTTCGGGTGACGTCGATCCGGGTCTGTTCATAATAACCGGGCATCTGCTGCCGGGAGTGACGGTTGCCCGGGGAGAGGCCGCCATCTGGAGCGAACTGGACAAACTGAAAAATATTCCCGTGTCCGATTACGAGTTGGAAAAGGTGAAGAATAAGTTCGAAGCCAATACTATATTCGGAGAGCTGAACGTGATGGACAAGGCCATGAATCTCGGTTTCTACAAGATGCTCGGGGATATGTCGCTGCTCAACGGCGAGGTAGACATATTCCGGTCGATAAACGCCGGAGAGGTGATCGAGGCTGCGCGTTCCACATTCCGTCCGGAAACAAGTTCTACGCTGATATACCATCCTGAAAAACATTGATCATGGCGATGAGGATAAATGAACGGCCGCCTATAACGGTACCTGGGAAAATAGATATATGCCAACCCGGAAGCAGGGTGCTGGCCAATGGAGTTGCACTGCATGTGCTCAACTGTACGGATCAGGACGTGGCCCGGGTCAGCTTTGTATTCAGAGCCGGAACGGCTTTCCAGCGTACTCCCTTTTCTGCTTCCTCCGCAGCCAATCTTATGGCCGAAGGGACGAAATCGTTTACGGCTCAGCAGGTAGCCGAGAGGCTCGATTTTTACGGATCGTTCTATGAAGTTTCGCTCGACCGGGATTATGCCGTTATCACGTTTGTCTCGCTTCTCAAATTCTTCATGCAGACGCTCGAAATCGCACGAGAGATATTACTTTTGCCGATTTTCGATGAGAACGAGATCGCCATATACTGCAACAAACGCAAGCAGCGGCTTGCCGTCGAACGCAGCAAAGCGGCATTCCAGGCACGGGAAATATTCAGCCAGTCGATTTTCGGTCCCGAACATCCGTATGGCGTAAGTTACCCGGAATCATATTACGATGATGTCACACGTGAAGGTTTGGTCGAATTTTACGAAAGGCGTTACACTGCGGAGAATTGTTTCGTGGTTTGCAGCGGGAAACTCGATGCCACGACAATCGATGCGATAGCTGCGCTGGCCGGGGATATTCCTCATGGAGAGAACTCCGGACCCGGCAATTTTCCTGCGCCGCACAGCATACGGTCGAAATATAAAAAATACGACGGTGCGGTTCAGTCGGCCATCAGGATCGGGAAGCTGCTTTTTACCCGCAATCATCCGGATTTCGTGCCAATGCAGGTCGTAACTACTATATTGGGCGGTTATTTCGGCTCGAGACTGGTGCACAACCTGAGGGAGGAGCATGGATATACGTATGGAGTATATTCGGCCATGGCCAATCTGGAGCATGCGGGTTATATGGCGATCGCTACGGAAATCGCGACCGAGGCGACTCGGGACGCACTGGAACAGATATTCGCAGAGACCGAACGCCTGCGTAACGAACTTGTGGACCCGCAGGAGCTCGATATGGTAAGGAATATCATGACCGGCGAGGTCATGCGTGTTCTCGACGGGCCGTTTGGCATTGCGGATGTTACGATAGAGAATATACAGAACGGTAACGGTAACGATTATCTCGATCGTTTTCTCGATACCGTCAGGTCCATAACGCCCGAACAGGTGCGTGATACGGCGGCAAAATATCTCGACAAGGACAGTTTTACGATTGTTGTCGTGGGAGACGATCCTTCGGGCGGAACTTTCGGTCTGGAAAAATAGCGTGGTGCATTTCCGGTTGCTTCACGGGACTGTTTTTTAGAATTCTATCCGTGGCGGATAATCTGCTGTCTTAATATTTTGTTCTGCTTCTTAAGGTAGGACCGAGGCAATTAGTTTCGTCATTTTTTGGGGTTTTATTTTGCACTGCCTGCGAGCGGCTTTTGCATGGTGTTTTCATTTCATTTGGGATAAATAAAAAAAATGAATACTTTTGTTCGCCGAGAGAGGATGGTCCCGTAGCTCAGTTGGATAGAGCAACAGCCTTCTAAGCTGTGGGTCACAGGTTCGAATCCTGTCGGGATCACACAAGTCAATTATCTGGCATGCAGTTCGATACGTGTTCTCGTGCCTCGAAATATAGGTAAGGACGGAGCGTAAAGCCCGTCCTTTTATTTGCCGAAAGTGTATTCCGATCATTTTAGAACCTTTTCCGGAATGCCGTGAGATTCTGCATGTCTCCCACATCCAATATGACTAATCGGACGCAGATCATCGTCATGCGGTGCCGGCTGTTGTGTCTTACTCGATGAAAAGAGTAGGTAATCTTCAAAAATTAAATGTCTCAGTGTCCGGGGTAATTATATTTTTTATATTTGCAAAATACAGGATGTTTCTCGGTACTCCACGAAAGTGAGATTCTCACTATTTGTATGGCTTGTGAGTGGCCTTGGACAATAATAATTACTAATCATTTTAATTAACCCAATGAAAAAACTTCTGATCTCTATTTTTCTTGTCGTTCCTATGATTGCGTGCGCACAGGATGCCAATCTCAAAAAATGGCCGGAAAAGGCCGACCCCAAAAAAGTAGGGTTGCTGGTAGCCGACCGCTTTATCGAGAGTCCGCATCCGAGCAGTGGCCATATTTTCTATCCCGAAACATGCGCATGGCTCGGAGCCTTGCGTTTCGCGAAAGTGACAAAAAACAAAGAACTGCTCAAACAACTCGAAGAACGTTTCCTCCCGCTGTTCGGTAACGAAAGACGGTTGCTGAATACCCCCAACCATGTGGACAATAACGTTTTCGGATCGGTTCCGCTGGAACTTTACATGCAAATAGAACAGGAACCTTATCTTGTTATGGGACTGTATTATGCCGACGAACAATGGAATACTCCCAAAGAACCGCATCCGAACAATGTGGAAAAATACAAGAATTACGATCGTTTGGGGCTCTCGTGGCAAACGCGTTTCTGGATAGACGACATGTATATGATAACCATGGTCCAGTCGCAGGCCTATAAAGCTACCGGTGACCGTAAATACATCGACAGGACCGCTAATGAGATGCATGCTTACCTCGATACATTGCAGCAGGCCAACGGTCTTTTCTACCACGCACCCGACGTACCTTACTACTGGGGCCGAGGTAACGGATGGATGGCGGTAGGTATGAGCGAACTGTTGGCTGCTCTTCCAGAAGACAATAAGGACCGCCAATATATAATGGACGGGTATCTGAAAATGATGAAAACCCTTAAGGAATACCAGCGCGAAGACGGTTTGTGGGGACAGCTTATCGACGGCCCGGATTCGTGGTCGGAAACTTCGGGCTCGGGAATGTTTACCTATGCGTTCATCATGGGGGTGAAACACGGCTGGTTGCCCAAAGAAGAATATGCTCCTGCAGCCAAAAAGGCATGGATTGCACTTGTCGACAAGATTAATGAGGACGGAGATATCGTAGACATTTGCGTCGGGACCAACAAGCTGAATGACAGACAGTACTATCTCGACCGTCCGAGAAAGGTCGGGGACATGCACGGACAGGCACCGTTGCTATGGTGCGCGACTGCATTGCTCGACAAATAGGTATAAATATAATACATATATGTATGACCCCCGGTCTGTATATATGCAGACCGGGGGTTTTGTGTCATGCCACATTACCGGATCGGAATAAAAATTGCCGCCGATGATTCGAAATGCCGGCACTCTTTTTGCCTTGTATTTCCTCATTCAGTAATAATCGATAGCGTATTAAAGTAATCATGAGGAAAAGTATGTATGGCCTTATATCCGACATTGTGGATTGTCAGGTGGCTTGCAATCACTGTTTCAACACTTGTCTCGAGGGAAAAGATGTTAGGATGATGGCACAGTGCATAAAGCTCAACAGGGATTGTTCCGAGATGTGCAGCGTAGCCTTGTCGTTCGTGGCTTCGGAAAGCGATTTCGTGCAGGAGCTGCTTAAGTTGTGTATAGATATATGTGAGGCATGTGGCCGGGAGTGCGCCAAACATCATTACGAATATTGCAGGCAATGTGCAAAAGCGTGTGGAAAATGTGCAGAGTCGTGTCGCAAGTACAGTTTATGGATTGAGGAGAGGGTATAAAAAACCCGGACAATTTCGTCCGGGTGTTTTGTATTGCATGTTATGTTATTGCTGTTTAGGCTTTTTCTGCTGTTCCCTGGTTTTTATGAGGAATTGTTGATATTCTTCCCATAACGAATCGGTAGTTACGTTCGGGCCAAATATAGATTGCATAGCCTTGTCGAACGACCATGGTTCTATGTCGAAAGCTGTCTTGTTGAACTTACGCAGGAAATCGGGGTCTTTCATCGTGAGCCAGTGAAGGAAGAATCCGGTGGTGCGGTATCCGTCCATCCAGTGTCCGCCAGGGCGTCGCGAGCTGTAATCGAAATGGCCGTTGTAGGTTCTCACCGCATCGGCGAGTCCTTCGGTAAACACCCAGTATTCGTCGGCCTTGCGATCCTTGGAAGGTGCTCTGTAGCCGCCGGCGCCTTTAGGGTGAGCCTGGTATGCGTGGGTAAGTTCGTGGTAAAGCACTCCGCGTGTTTCGTACAGTACTTGCGAGGCGCCCATCGATTTCATGCTGCGCTCGATCCATTGGGTGCTGTAGAAAATGTTGATTACGGGGGCACCGCCGCTTTTAGCCGATATGCCGTCGTTGTCTTCGAGGCTGTAATTTATTTTTTCGACATTCGGTATGTTGTCGCTGTCGTTCCAGTAGAGAGTTTCCGCAACCCATTTGGCATGCTGCTGGATAAAAGGAACGGGGTCGGGGATGATGCTGTCGTATATGGCCCATCCGCGGGTTTGAGGTGCTTTGTTGATGAAATTTACCTCAGGATAATCGAAATTTCCTATAAGAGGTGTGCTCCATTTCTGCCCTGCCAGCATTAATGGGGTGAACATGAATAAGATCAATAATTTTTTCATATTTTTTGATATTTTAGGTTAGTCTTAAATCTGGATATTTTACAAAGGTACGGAAAAATGGCTTTCGATATATGTCGGTATATGGTAGAATTGTCTTAAAAATTCCTATTTGCGATCTTATTTTATTTCGAGGAATGTCTTGTGGTATTGTTTTGGCTTGTTGCTATGAAACGTTATATTTGCATAATATGGTATGGCAGGGACATCGGGAAAGTTGTTTTTGGCAGGTCGCCTGAGTTTTTCTGTTTGTTGAAGCCGTCTTTATAAGTCTGTAAAAATAATTGCTGTGAAAGGATTCGTCATAACTGTTTTGTTGTCGTTGTTTTGCGTGGCGGCTTTCGCCGACGCTCCGGTGTCATGGAAATTCTCACTCTCAGCCAAGGATAATGGCGAGGTTGAGATGGTCGCCACCGCTTCCATAGAGGAAAACTGGCACATTTACGATCCTGGCATAGGTGATGGCGGTCCGTTCCCGACTGCGCTTGAGATTGACGAGATTGTCGGCGCAGAGAAGGTAGGGCCGTTTTCTGCCGTAAACTCTAAACGCATAGATGTTTACGATGAGATTTTTCAGATGGATGTGGCTTATTATGAGAATGAGGCCACATTCGTGCAGCGTTTCCGCATTACCGACCGTGATGCTTTTGTTCTGAAAGGCGATATCAGGGCGAGCGCCTGCAAGGATGATGTTTGCACACCTCCTCTCCCTACGGAATTCGACTTCACGGCAAAGGATCTGCCGTCGGACATAGGAGCGCCTGTCTCTTCCTCTGCATCCGCCAATTTAAAGGAGGCGACAGTTTCGGAGACTGGGCAGGACCGGATCCCGCAGGGACAGATAACCGGAATGGACCCGGCGAACGATGACGGAACTGTTACTCCGGCTGGAGCTCCCGAGGTTGATGTTGACAGAAGAGCGACCATAACTGTTGATGCTGCCGGAACTGTATCTGCCGACGAGCCTTTTGTAGATACCGGTGATTTGGATGCTGCCGATGCCGTGTCGGAATCGGTTGGCGTAGAAAATCCGGACCTGTGGGAACCTGTCATTGAAGAACTGAGGGATTTCGGGGCTGCCGGGGATACTACCGACAGGTCATTGCTGTGGATATTTCTCATAGGTTTTGCAGGAGGGTTGCTGGCATTGCTGACACCGTGCGTCTGGCCCATGTTGCCTCTTACGGTGAGCTTTTTTCTCAAACAGGGTAAAGACAAGAGCGCAGCCGTAAAGGATGCCATGCTCTACGGGCTTTCCATTATCGTGATATACGTTGGGCTGGGGCTCGCCATAACGGCCATTTTCGGAGCGAGCGCACTCAATATGTTGGCTACAAATGCCGTTTTCAACCTGTTTCTGTTCGCATTGCTGGTGGTATTCGCCGTTTCGTTTTTCGGGGCGTTCGAGCTGACGCTGCCCTCTCGATGGACCAACAGCATGAACTCCAGAGCCGATCGCAGCAGCGGTTTCGCCGGGATATTCTTTATGGCATTCACGCTCACGCTCGTTTCGTTCTCATGCACCGGTCCGATTATCGGAACATTGCTGGTTGATGCGGCAGGTTCCGGCGCAGTACTCGCTCCCGCAGTCGGCATGTTCGGATTTGCGCTCGCACTGGCTATCCCGTTCGCCCTTTTTGCAATCTTCCCGTCGTGGCTCAAAAACGCACCGCGTTCCGGCGGATGGATGAATTCAGTCAAGGTCGTGCTTGGTTTTGTCGAGCTGGCTCTCGCACTCAAGTTCTTCTCGGTAGCAGATCTCGCCTACGGCTGGGGGATACTTGACCGTGAGGTCTTCCTCGTGTTGTGGATAGCTATATTCCTGCTTCTGGGAGTATATCTTTTGGGTTGGCTGAGGTTCAAAAACGATAGCGAGCTTAAATACGTTTCGGTTCCCAGATTGCTGCTTGCCATCGTTTCGTTTGCTTTCGCGCTGTATATGATTCCGGGTTTGTGGGGTGCTCCGCTGAAAGCCATAAGTGCCTTCCCCCCACCTATGACGACACAGGATTTCAGCCTGTATGACAATACGGTGCATGCCCGGTTCGACGACTACGAAACGGGAATGGAGTATGCCCGGCGCAATGGCAAGCCGGTTATGATCGATTTTTCCGGGTTGGGTTGCGTCAACTGCGGTGAGATGGAGGCTTGCGTATGGACTGATACTCGCGTGCAGGCGATACTCGACAACGATTATGTGCTTATAACATTGATGGTAGACGATCGGCAACGCCTGCCCGAAACCGTAGAAGTAGAGGAGAACGGACGGAAGGTGAAACTCAAAACGGTCGGGGACAAGTGGAGTTATCTTCAGCGACATAAGTTCGGGACAAATTCCCAGCCGTATTACGTATTGCTCGATGCCGACGGAAAGCCGATAGGTCCTTCGTATGCTTATGACGAGGACATATCGAAATACCTACGGTTTCTCAATACAGGCCTCGAGAATTTCAGACGCAGGTAGCCGTTGGTTCCGGTTTGCCATGGCAAATAACTACGGGCCGCGAAAGTTCGCGGCCCGTAGTTATTTTAATACGCAGGTCTTTTACGGCATCGAGTTAAATGCCAGAGCTATTTGTTCGGCTATCTGGTCGACGGCCTGCTGGAGTTTGCCGCCTATCATCATTTTCATCATCATGTTGAGCCTGGCGTGGAGCACTATGCGCATTCTCGTATCGCGTTCGCTCACCTCTTTTAGTTGCATCCAGAATGTGAAGTCAACCGGAGACCCGTCTTCACCTTCGATCTTGACGAGTTCGTTCTCTATTCGATCCACTATTCTAAGCCGTACAGGGAATCCTTTGGCCTTGAAAGAACATGTGTCGGCATCGGCCTGCCAGTCGTCTACCTTGTCATGTAGTATGGGTGTGAAATTGGAGAAATCCGAAACAATGGAATAAACTGTAGCTGCAGGTTTAAATATTTGTTGTTGCCTACTTTCGTATTTTTCCATATTTGATTTTTTAGTTGGTCATCTCGTTCTCGCAAAGTGCACTGACGCAAGGAGATCGTTTTTTTCGGATAAGTCAGCAATGTCGGTGTAGCTGCGAGTCCTCTTCAGTGAAATCTCCGTAACCCTATTCGCGGGTTTGTTTCCAGTTTGCAGGGTCGGTGCGCCACTCGCGCAGAGTGGCGAGATCGTCGGCACTCACATAGCCATCCTCTGCCGCGAGTTCTATCATCGCATTGTAATTGCTTAGAGTGTCGAGTGTTATCCCGGCTTTTGCGAAATTGTCTTCCGCGGTTTTGAATCCGTATGTGAATATTGCAGTCATCCCGAGAACATCGCAACCTGCGTTTCGCAGAGCTTCTACCGCGCTCAACGAACTTCCTCCGGTCGATACCAGATCCTCTACAACGACTACCTTGCTCCCTTTTTCGAACACGCCTTCCACCTGGTTGGTCAACCCGTGGTTTTTAGGTGCCGAGCGGACGTAAATGAACGGTTTTCCCATTTTTTCGGCTACGAGTGCTCCATGAGCTATGGCACCTGTCGCCACTCCGGCGATTACCTCCACATCGGGATATTTTTCGGCGATCAGTTGGGCGAATGCTTCGTAAATCTGTTTACGCACGGCAGGATATGAGAGTGTCGCGCGGTTATCGCAGTAAATAGGGGAGTGCCATCCGGAAGCCCATGTAAAAAAATTTGCAGGACTGAGTTTAATTGCCTTAATTTGTAATAGAGACCGGGCTATTTCCCGCGCCGTGTTTTTCATAAGCTCAAAGGTATGTATTTCGTATATTATAAAGATCGGATCATAAATTTTGCGGATCATCCAGTTATGGGGTGCGACGGTATGGTAAAACTTGCCGCAGGCGAGACAATCAGCATCGCAAAGATGCTGGAAAATCTCGAGAATAGCAAGAGCCTTTGCGTAATATCGCCGGAGCCGCAACACTCTTTCGAGCTTTTCGCTTCTCAATTTACTTTGGTCGAAGCTGCCGGAGGCGTTGTTGTTAACGATCGCGGAGAGATTCTGATGATATATCGCAACAACCGCTGGGATCTTCCGAAGGGGTATGTCGAAGATGGCGAGGGCTTTATGGCTGCCGCCGCAAGAGAGGTGGAGGAAGAGACCGGTTTGATGGATGTTACGGTTGGGGAGCCGATAGTGACCACGTTCCATTTTTATCCTCTTTCGGGTTCCTGGATATTGAAACGTACGTGGTGGTTCTCGATGAGCGGAGGCGAGGGCGAACTGGTGCCTCAGGCCGAAGAGGGCATTACCAAGGTCGAGTGGGTCCCTTCGGCCAGGATTCTGGAATACGCCTCGCAAGGTTTTGCCTCGGTGAGGGAAGTGTTGAAACTCGCACGTCCGGGCGATGAGAATGTATTGCATTTGGAAAATATAATACCGTAGTTGGGGATATAATATTCCAAATATTGGTTAATATGGAGCATGAAGGTTGAAAACCGGTATTTTTTTGCTAATTTTAGGTCTCTTTTCATATAAAAACTGATGGAGCAACCGAAGCCACTTATTTCAGTTATCATTCCGGTCTATAATGTCGCGGATTATCTTGTGCCGTGCCTGGAGTCGGTGTGCTCTCAGACATATGAGAATTTAGAAATAGTGGTTGTCAACGACGGCAGTACGGACAGTTCTTCGGATATTTTAGACAGTTTTGCCGAACGGGATCACAGGATAGTAATCATCGATAAAGAGAATGGCGGGCTTATAACGGCCCGCCATGACGGTGTAAAAGCATCTACCGGGGAATATTTATTTTGGGTAGACGGAGATGATTATGTGTCGTTGGATTGCATTGAGAAACTTTACGATGCGGTCGTGAGCAGTGGATCGGACATTGCTTCGGCACAAAGAGTTCGAGTGTGTACGGACTATGTTTCGGCCGACGGTTTCATCAAACCCGGAGTGAGAACCAACAGGGAATTCATTTCGATATTGCTTCTTCACCGTCATGTAACGGTAGGAGGCAAACTTTATCGTCGGGATTTATGGGAAAATCTCAGTTATTGGGAAGAAATAAACTTAGGAGAGGATTTTATTCTAAATCTCGAATTGGCGTTGAGTCCTGCTGCCCCGTCGATAGTTTTCGTAGACGAGGCTTATTATTTTTATGTCCAGCGTCCCGAATCCATGATACGCTACAGAGATAACTTTACTTATCTCGAGAATTTTATGGGCAGGGTGGCCGAGGTTACTTCCAATAACAGACCCTATGGGAATGATCTGGATGTGGAAATCGTCGCCGAACGGGCCATGAGGATATATGTCTATATGAAAAAGAGCCACAACGAGTGGAAGGGAGATACACGGTTGTACTATTCCGTTAGAGATGAGGTCGAATCTGATGAGAAGAAATTGAGCGTATATCTGCCGGCTACCGTCATAAAGTGCATTAAGCTGTATCGTTACCGTGGCAACAAGATTTTCATCAATATTCTTGGCACGGTGAGACGTTGGCGGCAAAGTGTACGGAGACGGTATCTCGATTTCGATCCTCTGAAAGTGGCATTGCCTTCCTCGGCAAAACTGCCAAGACATATCGAGTGTAAGAAAACCGGAGAAGCAATATAATATATAAAGTCATTGAAGGGACCTCTTTTATCAGTCGTTGTTGCGGTCTATAATGTCGAAAATTATCTTAGGGACTGCCTGTTGTCACTCGTCGCGCAGACCTATGGCAATATAGAAATATTGCTCGTCAACGATGGCAGCACGGACGGCTCTTTGCGAGTGGCCCGGGAGTTCGAGGCGACGGATAGCCGTATCCGCATAATATCCAAACAAAATGAAGGGCTGGTGCGTACACGTCAGCGCGGTATCGAAGAGTCGAAAGGCGAGTATATATGCTTGCTCGACGGGGATGATTATCTTGATAAGTATTACTTTGAAAGATTGATGCATGCCATACAACGATATGGCTGCGATTGTGCGACAGGTGAAATGATGAAGGTCGTGGAGGGTTCAGCCACACTATTCATGAGTCCGACATCCGATTATATCACGGCAGAAGAATTTGCACGAGGTATTTTGATTGATAAGTTATATGCCATTTCGTCGGGAAAGGTTTACAGACGCGAATTGCTCGAGAACCTCTCGTGGTACCCTGAAGTTACCCTTTGGGAGGATTTCATCACGAATATTCAGGTCGCCTTGAACCCGGATTTTGTAGGCATGTGCGTGGTGCGTGATACTTTTTATTATTATGTCCAGCGTGGCGACTCCATGCATCGGAGCCGGGTGAAATATGAATATATATGCGATATCGTCAAGCTTACGGATGAACTTTTTGAGAAATCAATTGCAAAGCACGATCTTTATGTTCCGGAGCGGGTGGTCAATATGGCCGACCGGCACTATGCCTATATGCGTATCTTGAGCAATCCGTGGAGGGGTGACGGGGAGTTGTCTCTCAGGCTTCGTGCAGCTATCCGCGACAACAAAAAGCAATTGAAAGGGGAAATGCCGTGGCTGATAAGACAGGCCTCGTATTTATATCCGTGCAAGCGGTGGTTCTTTATTGTTGAGATTCTTGTGACGCTGCAAAAATGGAGCAGAAGTTTTGCAAAACGTCGCGGAACAGCTGCCGTCAGGTATTCTGTGCCTGCCGCCGGGTCGGGTAATACTCCCGAGATTCTCAGATAGATAAAACCGGTGTCGGTCAGGCGGTTTCTCCCTTCCGAGAGATATTTTATGGTTTGAACGATGTGACTTGTCAGGAAGGCTCTTCCGCCTTTTTGTCTGTCGGTTGTATGATGCGGATTGTCTGGCGATACCGACTAAATTCCGGCGGTACATGACGGAAGACCGTGTTTGTCTTTGCCGGGAGGCCGGTATCGGATCGGATTACGGAAAGGAGTTTACACTATATTGATCGTACGAGCATCCTCGTCGTCGGGGTCTGGTTCTATGATTACTCGCAGAGTATCTTCCGGCAACAGTTCCTCGATTTTTTCCGGCCATTCCACGAAACAGATGTCTCCACCGTAGAAATACTCTTCATACCCCATGTCGAATGCTTCAGATACGTTGTTGATACGGTAAAAATCGAAATGGTTTACTGTATGGCCTTCTCCGTCTATATATTGGTTTATAAGTGCGAACGTGGGACTGGTGACCGTATCTTTTACCCCGAGCTGGTTTGCCAGTTCACGCACAAGAGTGGTTTTTCCAGCTCCCATGGGGCCGAAGAGCGCTATGACTGATGCGCCGCGTTCGTGAATTATTTCGAGTAAGCGTTCCGCCGCTTCGGGCAGATCGTCGATAGAGTCGAGTCTGATTGTTTCCATGCCTGCAAATTTATAAAGAAAATAAATCCGGCGTTCATCCGCTGCTGAAATATATTTCCGGAGTAGTGCTGTCGCGTATGCGGACACGGTTTGGGAAGCAATGATTGACGGGGATTTTCCGTCAATCATTGTCAAAACGATTGTGTCGTTGTAATTGATATTCCCCTGTTATGCATTATTTTAATCGGGAACAGCCGTGTTTGCTGTGTTTGTCTTTCCGTTACGAATTTTTCGGTTTGAGAACGATGAAGGGTACGATCATCTCCTCCATAGAGATGCCGCCGTGCTGGAATGTGTTCCGGTAGTAGCGCACGAAACGGTTGGTGTCGTTGGGATAGACGAAGAAGTCGCGGTTGTAGGCGAATACGTATGTGGAGGTGATATTGCTTTTCGGGAGCTGTATCTCCTCGGGTTTCGTAACGACGAACATCTCCTTGGTGTTGTACTGAAGGTTGCGGCCTGTCTTGTATCGCAGGTTGGTCGAGGTTTCGCGGTCACCCACGACTTTTATGGGATTGTCTACCCTGATGGTGCCGTGGTCTGTCGTTATGATGACCTTGTGTCCACGTTCCGAGAGCAGTTTGAGCAGGGTGAAGAGGTCCGAATGTTCGAACCACGAGCGTGTCAGCGACCGGAATGCCGCTTCGTCCTCGGTCAGTTCGCGTATGATCTCGGTTTCGGTGCGGGCGTGCGAAAGTATGTCGAGGAAGTTGTATATGATCACTGAAAAATCAGCGTCGTATATCCTGTTTATGTTGTCTATCAGTTTTCGTCCTGCTTCGGGCCTCACGAGTTTGTCGAAAGTCATTTTATAATTTTTGCCGTTGGACTGAAGCTGACGTTTGAGAAAATCCTCCTCGTACTGGTTTTTTCCGCCTTCCTCGTTGTCGTTGAGCCAGAGGTTGGGCATGAGTTTGTCGATGGCCAGCGGCATGAGTCCGGCGAATATGGCGTTGCGGGCATACTGCGTGGCTGTGGGTAGAATGGCGCAATAGAAATCTTCGCGTTCGACATCGTACAGACCGCGGAGCATCGAGCTTATTGCGCGCCACTGGTCATAGCGGAAATTGTCTATGAGAAGGAGTGTGGTTTTGCTGTTTTTGTCGGCGACGGGGAATATGTCCGAGCGCATGAGCGTATGCGACATCGTGGGGGTGTCGTCGCTGCGGCGGTTGATCCAGTCGGCATAGTTGCGGCGCACGAATTTGGCGAACTCGTTATTGGCCTCGTCCTTCTGGTAGGCAAGTATCTCCTTGATGCTTTCGTCGTTAGAGCTTTCGAGTTCGATCTCCCAGCTCACCAGTTTGCGGTATATGCTGACCCAGTCGCCGAATGTTTGAGCCTGCCCGAGCATGGATGAAATGTTGCCGAACTCGGCACGGTAGTCTGCCGTGGTCTGCTCGGTGACGAGTTGCTGCTGGTGTACGTTCTTTTTAATTGACAACAGCACCTGATTCGGGTTTATGGGTTTGATGAGGTAGTCGGCTATCTTGGACCCGATGGCCTTGTTCATTATGTTTTCCTCTTCGCTTTTGGTTACCATTATGACAGGTGTTGTCGGACGCACCTCTTTTATGCGCGGAAGCGTTTCGAGTCCTGTCATTCCGGGCATCATTTCGTCGAGTATGATCAGGTCGTAGGGGATCTGGCGGGCCATGTCGATGGCGTCGTAGCCGTTGTTCGAGGTTTCGACATCATACCCCTTGCCTTGCAGAAACAGAATGTGGGGTTTGAGGAGTTCTATTTCATCGTCGACCCATAATATCTTTACTGTATTCATAATCAGGAATTTTCGGTTTTGTTGCGGTCTCTCGTCGGACTGACGGGACATTACAAAGTTAGCAAAGCGCGTTTAATCCGTTGCCGTTGGCTGAGAAATTTATGTCTTGACAAGGCAATAGAATAATTGTTGCCGCATCTGTACTTAGTAACGCCAGTCAATGATTTATATTGTCCCGATTTCCGGCGATTGCCCATGACCTTGCATGATATATGCGAAATTGCGTATGTGGCGACATATGGTGTTAAAAAACAGTACCTTCTCATGCGATTTGTCTGTTTTGTGGGCAATACATATTTTTTTTAGTGCCCTTTTGGTGATTAACGAAATAAAAGCGTATATTTGCAACCTATTTGGAAAGAAAAAACGTTAAATATTAATATCTTACACTTATGACTAAGGCTGATATCGTAAATGAGATTTCGAAAAGTACCGGAGTGGAAAAGGCTCAGGTACAGCAGATTGTGGAATCGTTCATGGATTCGATCAAGGATGCTATGGTTGCCCAGAACAACGTATACCTTCGCGGTTTCGGCAGCTTCATCATAAAGAAAAGGGCTGCAAAGGTTGCCCGCAACATCTCCAAGAACACGACAATTACAATTCCCGCCCATAATATCCCCGCATTCAAACCTGCCAAGAGTTTTGCAGCGAAGGTAAAGGGCGCTAAATAATTTTTTTCAAAGCAACCATTTTAAAACCTTATAGTTATGCCAAGCGGTAAGAAAAGAAAAGGACATAAAATGGCTACCCACAAACGTAAGAAACGCCTTCGCAAGAACAGGCATAAAAAGAAAAAATAGGTAGCCGGTTTATGTGCCACATGTAAGAATAAACCCAAAGAACCGCGCAAGGTCTTTGGGTTTTTCGGTTTTTATGTCGGAAGGCATGGATGTAGCGCGTAATGTGCCTCCGGGAATTTTCCGAAAAAGGATGAACAAAGAACTGATAATAAACGTAACCTCGAACGAGATAACCATTGCCATGCTCGAAGACAAGAAACTTGTCGAATTGAGCAAGGAGAAGTGCAAGACAGGTTTCTCGGTAGGCGATATATATCTTGGGAAGGTCAAGAAGATCATGCCCGGACTGAATGCTGCATTCGTAAACGTGGGTTACGAGAAGGATGCTTTCATCCATTACCTCGACTTAGGGCCGCAGTTCACTTCGCTGCATAAACTGACGGAGAAACTGGCCGAGGGGAAGAAAACATCGAAATTTGAAACCATCAAGCTCGATCCCGCGATCGGGAAGACGGGCAAGATAGGCACGCAGATAGCAACCGGACAACCCATAGTGGTGCAGATAGCCAAAGAGGCTATCTCGACCAAAGGACCGAGGCTCACTTCGGACATTTCGCTTGCAGGGCGTCATGTGGTTTTGATTCCGTTCTCGAACAAGATCAATATTTCACAGAAGATAAAGTCGAATGAGGAGCGCCGTCGCCTTAAGAAGATTGTCGGCGAGGTGCTTCCCAAGAATTACGGGGTCATTATCCGTACGGCCGCAATCGGCAAGACCGATCAGGATATTCAGTCGGACATAACTTTGCTGGTCGAGAGATGGGAGTCGGTACTCGACAAGGTGCGGACACAGCAGGCTCCTTCGTTGCTGCTCAACGAGATGAACCGCGCTACGACCATCATACGCGACCTGCTGAACGGGTCGTTTTCCTCGATAGTGGTCGACGACAAGTCGCTTTGCAAGGAGATCAAGGATTATATAAAGGTCATAGCTCCCGAAAAGGAGGGTATCGTGCGGTTGTACAGGGGGAAAACCCCTATCTTCGACAATTACGACATATCGAAGCAGATACAGGGCCTTTTCTCCAAGTACGTTTCGCTGAAGAAGGGGGCTTATCTCATCATCGAACATACCGAAGCGCTGCACGTGATAGACGTCAACAGCGGCAATCGCGCCAAGGTGGATGACAATCAGGAGAGTACGGCCATGAACGTCAACCTGGCCGCAGCCGAGGAGATAGCCCGTCAGTTGCGCTTGCGCGATATGGGAGGGATTATCGTAGTGGATTTTATCGACCTCTATAAGGCGGAAAATCGCAATGCCCTTCACGAGAAGATGACTCAGCTTATGGCAGGCGACCGTGCGAAGCATAACATACTTCCGCTCTCGAAATTCGGGCTTATGCAGATCACCCGTCAAAGAGTTAGGCCTGAAGCCATTACGGAAATGTCGGAAGTGTGCCCAACGTGCGGTGGAACCGGTACGATTACCCCGAGTGCGGTTCTCGACCAGCAGATAGAGAATCAGATCGCCTATTACGTCAACGAAAAGGGTCACAAGTACATAAAGGTCAAGGTGAGTCCGTTTGTGAAATCGTTTCTTACCAAAGGATTCCCGTCGTTGCGGATGAGGTGGCAGTTGAGATACAAAGCCGTGATCAAGGTTATTACGGACCAGACTACGGGATTCGTGGAGGTGCACTATTTCGACAAGGACAATAACGAACTGATATAACCGTATGCAGTTCCCCGTGGGCTGCACACAAAACAAAATGGATAAAATAAAAATGGGCGAAATTCAATTTTCGCCTTTTGTCGTTGGGACATCTTTTGCATTGTTTGCATGAAATGGTTGGAAACGAAAATTTAAGAAAATGTTGCCTGAGAAAATAAGCGTGCTCGTACGCGACTCGCATGGTTTTCGTGAGTTGGCCGGCAGTTGGGACAAATGCGGAACGATCAAACTGGATTCGCTTGCCGGGTCGGCTTATGGCATGGTAGCGGCCGAAATCATACGGAAGGAGGGTGGCATCCATGTTTTTGTTTCGGAAGACAAAGATGCTGCCGCCTATTTATGCAATGACCTTTATGCCCTGCTCGATCCCGAACGGGTCATGTTTCTCCCGACAGGATACAAGCGTTCGATACAGTACGGACAGGAAGATCCTTCGGGCATAGTACAGCGTACGGCCACACTCAATGCGGTCAAGAATTTTCAAGGAGCGAATGAGGCCGCGGGCGCCGGTAGCGCTTTGTCGGGCGGCACCGCTGCGGAAAGAGGTGGCGACACTGCTGCCGGTTACCTTGTCGTATGTACATGGCCTGAGGCGCTGGTCGAGAAGGTGACCGAAATGGAGCAACTGCGCAAAAGCACCGTGGCGGTAAAGGTCGGCGACAAAATATCCATTTCGTTTCTTGAGGAGACGCTGCGCGAGTTCGGATTCGACAAAGTCGATTTTGTCCATGAACCGGGTCAATATTCGGTGCGGGGAGGCATTCTCGATGTATTTTCATATTCTGAAAATCGGCCTTATCGCCTCGATTTCTTCGGTGATGAGGTCGAGTCTGTCAGGATTTTCGAACTGGCATCGCAACTCTCCGTTGAGAAACTTACGTCGATAGAGATAGTACCCAACCTCAAGCGCCTCGAGCTGGCGCAGAACCGCGTATCTTTTGCCGAGTTCGCGGGGGAAGCCGTGTACTGGGTGGACGATCTCGATTATACCATAAAGCGTTTCAACGACATCCGTACGAAGATACTCAAGGAACTCGACGAACCGGCGACTATCGACAAACTTGTGACTGGAGGGAAGAGTTTCGTACATGATACCGAGAAGTGCAAGATGCTGCTGCGGTCGGTTTCGGCAAGGGATCGCATGGCTGATTGCGTCATTGCATTCGGAACATCGCCACAGCCGTCGTTCAACAAGCAGTTCGACATATTGGCTGATGATATTCTGCACAATACGGAACGCGGTTATGCAACATACATAATGTCGGAAAACAAAGCCCAGATAGAACGGTTGCGCAATGTATTCAACTCCACAGGCCACAGTGACGTAACATTCCGGCCGCTGGCAATAACCCTCCATGAAGGGTTTGTGAGTCACGACATGAAGGCCTGCTTCTACACCGACCACCAGATATTCGACCGCTATCATCGCTATCGTCTCAAGAACGAGATAGACCGTAGCGAAGCGCTCACGATCGCCGAACTCAACCAGTTGAAGGTGGGGGATTATGTGGTGCACATCGACCATGGGATAGGAAAGTTCGGCGGGTTGGTCAAGACGGTCGAGAACGGTAAGACGCAGGAGGCGGTAAAGCTGGTCTACCGGGACAACGACGTCCTGTTCGTCAACGTCCACGCCCTGCATCGCATATCGCGCTACAAAGACCGAGATGCGGAACCCCCAAAAGTGTATAAACTCGGTAGCGGAGCATGGCAGAAGATGAAGGCCGCTACCAAAAAGGCCGTGAAGGATATAGCCCGCGAGCTCATTGCCCTTTATGCCCGCCGCAAGGCGACGCCTGGATTTGCATTCTCGCCCGACAGCTATTTGCAGGAGGAGCTGGAGGCTTCGTTCATATACGAGGATACGCCCGACCAGCAGAAGGCTACGGAAGCGGTCAAGACCGATATGGAGAGTCCGCAGCCGATGGATCGGCTTATTTGCGGCGACGTGGGATTCGGCAAGACCGAGATAGCCGTACGCGCAGCATTCAAGGCTGTGAACGATGGCAAACAGGTGGCGGTGCTCGTGCCTACCACCATACTCTCATTGCAGCATTACCGCACTTTCAGTGAACGGCTTAAGAACTTTCCCGTACGTATCGAGCATCTGAGCCGTGTGAAGAGTACCAAGGAGGTGAAACAGATATTGGAAGATCTTGCATCGGGTAAAATAGACATTCTCATAGGCACACATAAAATACTCGGCAAAGAGGTGAAGTTCAAGGACCTGGGTCTGCTGATTATCGACGAGGAGCAGAAGTTCGGAGTGTCGGCCAAGGAAAAGTTGCGCCAGATGAGGATCTCTGTCGACACTCTCACGATGAGCGCCACACCGATACCGCGTACCTTGCAATTTTCGCTGATGGGCTCGCGCGACATGTCGGTCATAACTACCCCGCCGCCCAACCGGCAGCCAATTACAACAGAGTCGCACCTTTTCGATCCGGAAATAATCAAGGAGGCCATAGAATACGAACTCGCACGTCACGGTCAGGTCTATTTCGTGCACAATCGTGTCGAGGACATACACAAGATCGAGGCGCTGGTCAACGAACTGGTGCCTGGAGCCAGAACCCTGGTGGGCCACGGACAGATGAATCCTCAGGAACTTGAAAAGAAGGTGATGGACTTCATCTACGGCGAGTACGATATTTTTATCGCGACCACGATAATCGAAAACGGTATCGACGTGCCCAATGCCAATACGATCATCATAAACAATGCCCAGGATTTCGGACTCAGCGACCTGCACCAGCTGAGGGGCAGGGTGGGACGTTCGAACCGTAAGGCGTTCTGTTATCTTCTGTCGCCGCCCGAGGAGATGCTCTCTTCCGAGTCGCGCCGCAGGCTGAGGGCTATCGAAGAGTTTTCCGATCTCGGATCCGGATTCAATATCGCCATGCAGGATCTGGATATCCGCGGTGCCGGCAATCTTCTCGGTGCCGAGCAGAGCGGTTTCATAGCGGACATAGGTTTCGAGACCTATCAGAAGATACTCAACGAGGCTATGGACGAGTTGCGGTCGGAGGGAGTTCTGGTGCAGCATGGCGACCCACAGAACAATCACGAGCCGGAAGCATACCTGCATGATGCCTATATCGAGACCGACACGGAAGCGCTTATTCCGGACAGTTATGTGGGGCAGAGTGCCGAAAAAATACGACTCTATCGGGAGCTGGATGCTATGACCCGCGAGGAGGACCTGCGGAAATTTGCCGCCAACCTGACCGACAGGTTTGGCGAACTGCCTCCTCAGGCAGTCGAACTGTTCAATATCGTGCGTTTGCGCTGGGCCATGATGAAGCTTGGATTTGAGCGTGCAAAGGTCAAGAACGGCCTGATGATACTCCATTTTATTGCCGACCAGAATTCGCCCTATTACAAGAGCGACCGTTTTATGTCGATATTACGGTACGTGAGCGCAAAACCGGAAAAATTTGTTCTCAAACAGAACAATAATAAACTGGCTTTGACAGTTAGACAAGTAGGAAACGTAGAGAAAGGTGTCGGAGTGCTGAACGACATTATGAAGACTATCGGAAACGATCATGTCGCAAGCGGACAGACAAAATAGACAAACCTATTTTGTCGACGTTTTGTTTTTCGTCCGATATGGAGAAAAAGTACGGCAGAGGAGAAATTTTACGGTTTTCAGTGCATGATTTCCGTCCCATTTTCTGTATATTTGAATAATGCAGGATGCGCCTCGGACAAACTTTACGAGCGAGGCTCGATGTTTGCCACTCGGTTTTCGCTGCATTTGAATAATGCAGGATGCGCCTCGGACAAACTTTACAAGCAATGTTCAACGTTTGTCGTACGCTTACCTCTATTTTGAATAGAAACATATGCGGTTCCGGCAACTATCGAACCAATATTGATTCATATCATTGTTTAACAATATCGTGTTAGTATGAACCTGGCAGTAGATATAGGCAATTCTCTCGTGAAGGCTGCGGTCTTCGACGATGGACAGGCAGTCGAAACCTTTCGCTCGAAAGCGGCCGACAAACGTTTCTTTGACGGTATATTCCAAAGCTACCCGGACATCGATGCAGCTATTCTTGTCTCTTCGGGACCTGGCGAAGCCGAAGCCGAAGAGTTGCTCGTGTCGCGTACCGAAAGATTCTTGAAATTCGGACCGGATGTGAAGGTGCCGATAAAAAATCTGTACGAAACTCCCGAGACCCTCGGTTGCGACCGTTTGGCCGCTGCGGTAGGAGCAGACCTGCTCTATCCGGAAAGCAATATACTGATAGTGGATTTCGGGACCGCCATAACCATCGATCTCGTAACGGCGGCCGGTGAATTCAAGGGCGGTAACATCTCTCCCGGAGCCATGACCCGTTTCCGTGCCTTGCACGACTACACAAGCAAACTTCCGTTGCGCTCTCTTTCGGATGACACCATGCTGATTTCGACGAATTCCAACCAGGCTGTGGAGAGCGGCGTTATTAACGGCATAGTATACGAGATCGAAGGATATATCACGCGCTTGTCGCAGGATTATGAAGACCTGAAGATCATTTTCACTGGGGGTGACGGTAATTTCTTTGCGAAACGATTAAAAAATACGATATTTGCGATCTATGACCTTGTCGTTTACGGATTAAACAGAATACTGGAATATAATGCTAAATAGAAAAGGCTTTTCCATTGCAGTCGCTTTAGGTTTTTTAATACTGCCTTCAGTCGTTTCTGCTCAAAACAGTAGCATCAATGCCTACTCTCCCTATTCGTTTTTCGGTCTCGGGGATTTTGCAACCCAGGGAACAGCAAATTTGCGTGCTATGGGAGGGGCTGGCGTAGCTTACCGCGAAGCGACCACGATAAATTACATGAATCCGGCATCGTTCAGCAGTATCCGCCGCAAAAGCGCTTTGTTTAACGTCGGACTGGAGGGTCAGAATTTTTATCTCAAAAGTTCCGATAAAAAGAGCAGTTTCAATACATTCAACATAAGGGATGTCGCCTTTGCGATACCGCTTGCGGAGAAACTGGGCATGGGTATCTCGGTTACCCCTCTGAGCAGTGTCGGGTATAAGATCAATAACAAAGTCATTGATCCGAACATAGGTCAGATAGGTTACTCGTACAATGGCGAAGGCGATGTGGTGCAGGCTAAACTGGGCATTGGATACGAACTGTACAAGAATCTCTCCATAGGTGCCGAACTCGTCTATTATTTCGGCAGCATCGACCGCTATTCGATATGGGAAATAACAGAGGTTAACGGCAGCGAGACCTATGAGGACGGTATGATATACATGGAAGAGAACTATTCTCGGCTTTTACCCTCTTTCGGTTTGCAATATAATATCCCGCTTGAGCAGGACAAGCGTGCGTTGACCCTTGGCGCTACTTTCCAGCCTGAAACAAAGCTCAATCCCAAGATCATCAGATCTGTTCCTACGAGTGACAGCAATAATGATTTCGGAGATTACGTTCTGTATGAAGAGTACCGGGACAAGGACCTTACGATGCCAGCAGTGATTGCGGCAGGGGCATATTATCATACGACCAAGATAAGTATTGGCGCGGATTATGTATACCAGGGATGGAAAGGTTCGAACAAGGAGCCGGAAGGCCTCCAGTATTCGTTCCGTAATACCAGTACGATCCGAGGGGGGATACAATACACTCCCGACCGGGGTGATATCCGAAACTTCATGAAGCGTGTAACCTATCGTGCCGGTATCCGTTACAGCGACTATTACCTGACAGTCAGGGGCCATAATATATCGGATAAGGCCATAACGCTCGGTGTCGGTCTTCCGTTCAAAAGAGCAGGATTCTCCAATGTAGACCTTGGCGTGGAACTCGGGCAAAGAGGAACAACCAAAAATAACCTTATAAAAGAGACATATTTCCGTTTTTCAATCGGGTTGAGTTTATTCGGGAACGATTTCTGGTTTGTGAAACCTAAATTCGACTAAAACATTAAAAGCCTTATAACTAATATGAAACAAAAGATTTTACGATTGGCGTTTGCGGCAGCCGCGTTATTTTCTGCCGCAGGGGCAAGCGCTCAAATGAGGGAACTCGGTCCTGAATGGGGTGACAACGACTCGATCAGGATGGAGAATTTCAAAACTTTCAGTTTTTACCGCGAGTCTTATCAATTCAAACTTTATGATGAGGCAGCCGGATATCTTCAGTATCTTATGGATGCCGTGCCGAAGGCTCGACCTGAGATTTATCATGCGGGAGTGCTTATTTATACGACGAAATACAATGCGTCCACAGATGAAGCACAGAAAAAAATATATCTCGATTCGATGCTGATGATTTTCGACAGATGGATCGACAATTTTGCAAACGACCCCGAGCAGGGACGTGCATACCTTACGCGCAAGAAAGCACTCGATTACATGGCTTTGGCAGGGAACGACCGTGAAGGCGTTAATAAATTGTTGCAGGAAGCCATCGCCGCAGACAGCACTATGAAGTACCCAGAAGTAGTGGCCATCTATTTCCAGCAACTTACAGACGATTACAAACTTTTTGAATCCATAGAGGCGGACGAATATATCGCTGAATATGAGAAACTTGCCGGTTTGCTCGACTCTGTCGACACGCCCGAGTCGGCAAAGCAGAGAGAGACGATCGACATGTTGGCCGCTGGCAGCGGAGCATTGGATTGCGGCACCCTCGAAACCATTTACGGGCCAAGGATCGAAGCCGATCCTGAAAATAAGGATTTATATACCGCCGCTATTGGTTTGCTTCAAAGGAATCAATGCAAGGGCCCTTTCTATACCAAGGTTATAGAAGGGTTGCACAAACTCGATCCGTCCGCTTCTACTGCACTGATACTTGCTGGAGCTTTCGAGGACAACAAGGAGTATGAAACAGCTATCAAATATCTTACAGATGCGCTGGCTGGTGACGTGGATCCCGAATTGAAGGAAAACCTCTATGTTAGACTCGCAGCCAATTATCTGCAGTCCGGGAAGGCACAGTTGGCAGCCAATAATGCCAAACAGGCAATCGCCGTAAATCCTGAAAGCGGTTACGGATACAACATGCTCGCTCTGGCATATGCCGCCGGATCGTCAGCATGCCCCGAGGGATTCGAACGTCAGACCGTATACTGGTTGGTTTACGACAATCTCGCAAAAGCCCGCAAGCTTCTTGCCGACGATGGTAGAGATGTCAAGAACATCGACGCCGATCTGGCATCGTACCGCGAAAACTTCCCTCTGAAAGAAGAAACATTCTTCCGCGGGATGGATGAAGGCAGCACTTATACGGTCAAGTGCGGCTGGATAACCGGCACTACTACGGTTAGGACCGTCAAATAATCTGGCCCCGGAAGTTATTTGTGAACCGAAAATTCTCATATAAAATCTTTAAGGTAGCATTCCCTGTTCTGGGGAGTGCTATCTTGCTTCTCTCTTGCGGCGGAAACAACAGTGCGGATGATGAACAGAACCTCGAGAAGATAGTGACTCACAAGACCGATACCCTCACGGTATACCAATCGGAGGACGGCAAGATAAAGTACCGGTTCGAGGCTCCGCTCATGGAGGTTTACGAATATGCGAAACAACCTTATACGGAATTTCGAGAGGGGCTTTTCATTACTACGTACAACGATTCCACAATGGCAGTGGAGTCGACTCTCAGGGCCGACTATGGTCTGGTGCTGGATCAGCAGGATCTATGGGAGGCGAAGGGTAACGTTGTGGCCACCAATGCCAGGGGAGAAAAACTCGAAACCCAACAGTTGTTCTGGAACAGGAGGACAAACCGCATATATTCGAATGTGGATTCGAAAGTAACCATGCGTAATACCGTACAGGTCGGGACAGGTTTTGAATCCGACGAAGAATTTAAGGATTGGACGTTCCGCCAGGCCGTGAGTACTTTCGAATTCGAGGTCGACCAGAAACCGAAGACAGATCCGGAAAGTTCTGGTGCGGAGACGGGAGCAGAGATTGCCGATGATACGACAGAGGTGATTACGTCTGCCGGAACGCCGTCGGACAATCAGACGCCACGAAGAAGTACGGTAACGGTTGAGAGACTGCAAGACGAAGAATAGAATGGCGACATTAGAGAGCGGGTGCCGTCATCCTTTGCCAAGGAGTGCGAGACGGCTCTTCAGTCAATAGGTTCGAAAGTCGTTTTTGATGATGTATTAAGAAGAAAACTATAAATGGTATCTGCCGTAGTCATTGTAATCACTACTTTGCTTTTCTCGGTATTTTTTTCGGGAATGGGGGTGGCTTTTACCGCATTCAACAAGTTTAAATTGCAGATCGACAAGACACGCGGAGGTTTGTTGGGCAGGATTGCGGGGATATTCCTGAAAACCCCGGCGCATTATACGACAACTCTGCTCACAGGCAACGTTTTAGCCCTCGTACTCTATACTTTCGGGATGTCTGCCATATTCGGTCTGATTTCCGGTGATTTGGGATTTCTGTCGAGAGGGACAGTCTCTATTCTTATACAGGCGGTCGTTTCGTCAATATTAATACTGCTCATACTTGAATTCATCCCGAGGATAGTATTTCTGCGCAGTCCCAATATCTTTCTCCGTGCATTGATATTGCCGCTGTTCCTGCTTTATATAGTTTTGTATCCTATCGCCAAATTGATAACATTGCTTGCCGTTGGGCTATTGCGTTTATTCGGAGCCAGGGTGCGGAACGATAATCATTTGCATGGTTTCGATCGCGGCGATCTGAATCAGATGCTCGAAGAGGTGGCCGCATGCGAACCGGAGTCTGAAGAGGAAGAGCAAGAGATAAGATTGTTCCGCAATGCACTCGACTTTTCGGAACTTAAGGTGCGGGACTGCATGGTCCCCCGAGTGGATATCGAGGCCATAGAGATAAATGCGGCGATCGATGAACTGGCTGCGAAATTCGTAGATACGAATTATTCCCGCATTTTCATCTACGATGGTTCGATAGACAACATCGTAGGTTATGTCAATACAAAGAGCATGTTCCGCATGCCGGCAACGATACGCGAAGTTCTTATGGAGGTTGATTATGTACCTGAGAGCCTCTCCGCACAGAAACTGTTGAGCATGTTCACGAAAAAGCACCACGCCATAGCCGTAGTCGTGGATGAATTCGGCGGGACAGCCGGAATGGTCTCCATGGAAGACGTACTTGAAGAGATATTCGGCGACATCGAGGACGAACACGACGAAAACGACCTTGTGGAGAAATCTGTCGGCAATAATACATATGTGCTTTCGTGCAGGCTTGAAGTCGATTACCTCAATGAAAAATACTCGCTTGGCATTCCCGAATCAGAAGAATACGACACCTTGGCCGGGTATATCATCTACTATTACGAGGGTATTCCGTCGCAGGGAGAAGTAATCCGCATCGATGACAAGGAGATTAAGATATTGAGGATGAGCGGTTCGAAGCTCGAACTGGCGCGTATACATGTATTTTGATCTTTCTTTCAATTTTTCGGCGTCACTTTTGAGGTCTTCATGGACTTTTTTGGGCGGCCTGTTTCGGTTGATTAAGAAAATTGTATATCTTTGACCCTTATTTCAGTATACCCACATTCATTGAATAAACTTTAACATCAGATAAACTATGGCAAGTCTTAATACACTTAGGACCAAAGGCGGATGGATAATATCCATCGTTATCGGTATTGCGCTTCTGGCTTTCATTCTTCCTGAAGTTTTCAGAGGATCGGGCGGACCCAATCCGAACAAGATCAAGGTAGGAGAGATTTACGGCGAAAAGGTGTCTTATACAGAGTACAGCAACCGTTACGATTATTACAATGCCTTGATGAGCGCACTCAACGGAAGAAGCAACTTCTCGAACGAAGAAACGGAACAAATACTTGATATGGCATGGCAGGCCCTCATCAACGAATATGTTTATGTCCCAGGGTTCGAGAAACTGGGCCTTATGCCTTTCGACGAGGAAAAGACCGATATGGTTGCGGGTCAATATATCTCCCCTATCATAATGCGAGAGTTCTCCGATCCTCAGACAGGCATGTTCGACCGTGCCGCTTTGGCTAATTTCGTAGCAAGCCTCGATAACCCTAACGCTCTGATGGTTTGGGAAAACCTTAAGCAGCAGATGGAAGAACAGAGGGCTCAGCAGAAATACATGACTCTCGTGTCAAAAGGCATGAACGTTACCGATATGGAGGTGGACGCCCAGTATGACGCGGACGACAAGACATATTCCGCCAAGGTGGTGGCCCAAATGTACAGCGAAATTCCTGACTCCCTGGTTACCGTAAGCGATGCCGATATAAACAAATATTACGACTCCCACAGGAAGTTGTTCCGTGAAAAGGCTTCGCGCGATCTGGAATACGTTGTGTTCAACGTGCTTCCGTCGGAAGAAGACTATGCCGCCGCCAAGGATGCGATCGAACAAATGGCGGCCGATTTCGCAGCTAATACCACACCGATGCAGTTCGCTACCCTCAACACTCAGGGACACATGGACGACTCATTCAAAAAAGAGATCGAGATCCCTGCAGAAATAGCAGCGGTAATATGGGATCAACCTGAAGCGATGTATGGCCCCGTACTTAGTAACGACGTTTATACCATGGCCCGTCTCGGTGAGGTGAAAATGATTCCGGACAGCCTGGGTGCACGTCATATTCTTTTGCCTCCTGCAAACGACAATGTTGCCGACAGTCTTGTGGCACTTTTGCGCGGAGGCGCCGATTTCGAAGAGGTGGCCCTGAAGCACTCGGTGGATCCGTCCGTTCAACAGAACAAGGGAGATCTGGGCGTGTTTACCCCAGAGATGATAGACATGATGATTCCCGGTTTTTCTGACGAGTTGCTCGCTCACAATACCGGCGACGTATTTACGATAGATGCTCAGTGGGGAATACACATAGTTGAAAAAACGTACCAGAGTGAACCGGTCAAAAAAGCTCAGGTAGCCATAATAGAATATAATGTGGATCCGAGCAGTACGACCGAAATGGATGTGCTCAATCAGGTGAATCAGTTCCATCAGGCAGCAGTCGGTTCCTACGACAATTTCCGTAAGGCTGTCTCTGATAACGGACTTTCGAAAAGGGTGGCTCGTGTCAACAGTACCGATCGCAACGTAAGCGGCTTGCAGGATTCGAAAGAACTTGTGCGTTGGGCATTCTCTAACGACAAAGGTTCCGTATCGTCAGATATAAGGATCGGCACCGACACCTATGTAATTGCCGTATTGACAGGCGTTACGGAAGATGGCATAGGCTCTGTGGATAGGTACAGAGACGAAATAAGAATGGCTGTAGCCCAGCAGAAGAAGGAAGAACTTCTTGTGTCCAGGATAAAGGGCAGCACTATTGAAGAAGTCGCTGCCGCCGTGGGGAAAGAGGTTGTCGATGTACAGGATGTCAAGTTCTCGGCATATGCCATACCGTCGGTAGGTTCGGATGGTAAACTGATAGGGGCGATAACCTCGGGTGTGCCGCAAGGAACGCTTTCAAAACCGGTTGTCGGTGATAACGGGGTGTATATGTTCGTTATTACGGGAGAAACTCCCAACGAGATTACCAAAGAGACCGAAAAGGTAGTGCTCGAATCCGCAAACCAGGTATATCTGGATCAAAGATTGACGTTTGCTCTTGACGGCATAGCCGATGTCAAAGACGGCAGGGTGAAGTATTTTTAAACTTAAGCGGATATAAAAAACAAGGCACTCGCAGTAATTGCTGCGAGTGCCTTGTTTTTTATATATGTCGGTTTTTGAGGCTGTTTTTTTAGCATGGTTGTCATGCCTGACTTTACCGGGAAGCCTGCGTTGAAAGGCTCTGTCCGTCAACTTGCATCGTTTTCACTCATGTTGAGTGGCTATTTGTCTCGTTCGGCTATATACAGGCAGAGATCGTCGAGCGAGTTTCGGAATACCGATTCCGGGAATTTGCGAAGCCCGTTTCTGGCGCGGTCGACATATTCGTTCATAACCTCGGCAGCTCTGTCGAGTCCTCCGTCGTTGGTTACCATTGCGTGAAGATGTTCGAGGCTTGCGGGAGAATTCCATGCCTTTCGCAAGTGTTCCTTTATCTCTTCTCTGGTTCGGGCATCTGCAGTTTCCATCAGAAGTAGCAACGGGAGCGTTATCTTGCCTTCGCGCAGGTCGCCGCACAATGGTTTTCCTGTCTTTTCGCTCGGGCTGTAATCGAGTATGTCATCCTTGATCTGAAATGCCATGCCGATATTGTCGCCGAATTGTCGCATGGCATTCACCACGTCGGCTCCGGCCCCGACCGACATTGCCCCCGCCCCGCAACTCGCCCCTATGAGCGTTGCCGTTTTTTTGGAAATTATGTCGAAATAAATTTCTCGGGTCATCTCCAGGAGATCGTTCTGCTCGCTTTGTATGAGTTCGCCTTCGCACAGTGCGTTTATTCCGTTGGTGATGTAGCCCACGAGTTCGTATGCACCGCTTTGCATTCCGGTGGTGAAACTTTTGGCCAGTATGTAGTCCCCGATGATAACCGAGCGTTTTGAATTCCATTTCGCATTGACGGAAGGCTGCCCTCGCCGCAGGTCGGCTTCGTCTATCACATCGTCGTGTACGAGCGAGGCGGTGTGTACCATCTCTATTAGCATGGCTGCCAGGTAACTCTTCTGTGGCAGTTTTTTGCCGTGGTTGTGCATGCCTGCACTCAGAAGCACCAGCAATGGACGGATCCCCTTACCGCGAGTCTCGAAAATATAGTCGAGCATCGCTTGCGTGAGCTTGTGTTCGCTGTGGAGCGAGGTGCGAAGGAAAGACTCATAGCGTGCAAGATCGGCAGCTACCGGTGCTTTTATTTTTTCGATACTCGTCATAGGTCTTTTGTACTAAATTCCAAAGTTACGGAAAAAGATGATGAAAACACATTTTATTAGTAGCCTTTTCTGCAGGAAATATGGCGAAATATAATCCTTGCGCTAAGGTATGTAATTAATTTTTTGTTACTTTGCAACTTTCATATAAACCGTGTAAAGATGTCAGAGGGAATGAATCATAAACCTTTGTTCAGACGATTACTTCCTTATATAGTGGCGCTGGCTGCTTTTATAGCCATTCCGGCGATATATTTTTCTCCTCAGTTTTCGGGCAAGACCCTTAACCAGCATGATATAACCCAGTATAAGGGGAAAACCGAGGAGGTGATCCAGCACCGGGAAAAGTACGGTGAGGATCCGCAGTGGCTGGGCAATTCGTTCTCTGGCATGCCTGCCACGCTAACCAACATGCAGCATGAAACCATGCTGATAGTGAAGGTTAAACCGTATCTCGATTTCCTTGGTACCCCGGCTTCGATGATATTCATTGCCATGGCCGCTTTCTTCGTGATGCTGCTTTTGTGGGGCATAAATCCATGGGCCGCCATAGTGCCTTCGATAGCCTACGGTCTTTCGTCCTATTTCTTCATTATCATAGACGCCGGGCACGTTACAAAAATGTGGGCGCTAGCCTATACGCCATTGATGATGGGTGGCGTGTTCCATGCTTTCAGAAAAAATATGTGGCTCGGTGCCGCCGTAACGGCGTTCTTTGCCGCTCTGGTCATATCTACCAACCATACCCAGATACCGTATTATTTTGCGATGGTACTTCTCGCTTTCTGGATCAATGAAGGCATAATGGCTTTCAAAGCGAAAACCATGCCCCGCTTCCTGAAAGTCACAGGAGTTGTGGCGGCTGCCTTTATCCTGGCGGTAGGAGCCAATTCATCCACGCTGTACGATACCTATCAGTATTCCAAAGTGTCGACCAGGGGTGGAAGCGAGCTCAGTTCGGCTACATCGGGCGAGACAGAACGCGGTTCCGGCCTCGATCTGGATTATGCGACCGGATGGAGCTACGGCAAGATGGAGAGTTTCAATATGTTCATCCCCGATCTTATGGGCGGTTCGTCGGCCGGAGGATTCGACAGTGACGGTGAAGTGGGGAAAGAGCTTGCCAAATACGGCGTACGGGAGTGGGCACAGTATGTGAGCCCTTATTGGGGCGCCCAGCCGTTCACCGCGGGCCCTACCTATATAGGGGCCGTGATAATATTCCTCTGCGTACTCGGTTTGTTCCTGTTGCGCGGGCGGTGCAAATGGTGGGTCGTGGTCGTCACGCTCATTGCGCTGATGCTGGCGTGGGGACGTAATTTCATGTGGTTCACGGAGCTGTTTTTCAATTACTTCCCCGGATATAACAAGTTCAGGGTCGTGGCGATGATACTGGTAATCGCCGAATGGAGCGTACCGTTTATCGCGGCGCTTCTTTTGGGCAAACTGTGGAAGGAGGATATAGCTAAACCACAACTGCTGAAGGCACTTAAATATTCTGTTTTCGTGACCGGCGGCGTTGCACTGTTCTTCCTGTTGTTGGGTGGCGCTATTTTCGATTTCACCGGGTCCAGCGATACTGCGCGGCTCGCACAGTTGGGCATGTCCGGAGGACTTGACCAGCAAAGCGCACTGCAGTTTGCGCGTGGCTTGCAATCGGCTGTCGTTACCGACAGGATCGCTATGATGCGCAGCGACGCTTTCCGCTCGCTCGTGTTCGTGCTTCTGACCGCCGGAACTGTGTGGCTGTTCGCTTTGGGCAAACTCAAGAAGTGGCTCATGATATCCGTTCTGGCCGTGCTCGTTTGCGCCGACCTGATCCCTGTGAATCTGCGCTATCTGTCGAAAGATAAGTTCGTGGAACCGAAAACAGTCCAGATCCTTCCTACCGAGGCCGACAAACAGATCCTTGCCGATACGACACTCGGCTTCAGGGTTTTCAATGTGACTGTCGATCCTTTCAGCGACGGAACGACCTCTTATTTCCACCGTTCGATAGGCGGATACGACGGAGCCAAAATGCAGCGTTATCAAGATATGATTACGATGTATCTCGGTAAAGGCAACGGGGAAATGCTCAATATGCTCAATACACGTTATGTCATAGATATTGATCGACAAAGCGGAAAACCGACGGCTATGTTCAATCCCGAGGCTAACGGTGCCGCATGGTTCGTTGACGAGTTGATAGTCGTGGATACGCCCGATGCCGAAATCGAAACCGTGGGACGTATCGATACCAAAACCCAGGCCGTGATCGATAAGCGTTTCGCTTCGTTGCTGACTGGCGATTCTGCCGGCAAGGAAGGTGACGCTGCGACGTTAGCCAACGGCGAAAGGCTGCAATTTACACCTGACAGCATGGCTTATGTCAGATTGACGGACTATAGGGCAAACAGGTTGGTTTATGAGACAAGTTCTTCGCAACCGGGCGTGGCAGTTTTCTCGGAAATATATTACGACAAGGGATGGAAGGCCTATCTCGATGGAAAAGAGGTTCCTCATTTCAGGGTGGATTATATTTTGCGAGGGCTGTATCTGCCGGCAGGGCAACATAATGTAGAGTTCGTCTACAAGGCTCCCGATTTCGATACGGCATCTACGGTAACCCTTGTCGCATCATTGATAATAATCCTCTGGCTGATCGCTGCCGCGGTGGCCGCCATTATATGCAACAGGAAAAGGAATCATGTATCAGAACAAAAAGCTTAAGCGGAAAGTCCGCAATTCTTACATTATCTCTACGGTCAGCATCTCGTTGGTACTGTTCTTGCTCGGCTCGGTGGGATATTTGATTCTCAGTGCCATGGGGGCCACCGAGAAGATGAAGGAGAGTATAGCCGTGTATGTAATGCTCAAAGATGGTACGAGCGAAGAGTCAATTGCAGACGTGGGCGAAAGACTCAAGGTGAGCGAAGGCGTGAAGGATATCAGATTCGTCCCCAAAGAGGAAGCTCTGAAGGATTTTATGGGGTATTCGCAAAGCGATCCCGAGGCTTTTTTAGACTACAATCCGCTTCCTGATTCCTACGAGGTTCATTTTAGCGCATACGGAGCCGAGGGGGATGCACTTGCCGTTTTTGAAAATAAAGTCGCCGAATGGGAGGAGGTAGACGAAGTGGTCTACCAGCGCAATGTCATAGACCAGATAAGTACGAATATCAATAAATTCAATCTCATACTTTTATTGTTCGGGTTTGCGTTATTGTTCATATCGCTCATTCTGCTTAATAATACCATTCGCGTTTCGATCTATTCGAAACGGTATGTCATCAGTACGATGAAGCTGGTCGGTGCTACCAAAGGCTTTATCATGAAGCCGTTCCTGGGAAGTGCCGTCTGGCAGGGGATTTATGCCGGGTTGATAGCGATCGTCATGTTCGGAGCACTGGTATGGGGTCTGCACGAAGGATTGCCAGAGATAAGATTCGGCGCCAACAATATGGAACTGGTGTACATAGCCGGCGTAATGTTGGTTTTGGGCGTGCTCATATCCGTATTGTTTACCGCTTTTGCGGTTAACAAGTTTGTCAACATGCGGACAAACAAGATTCATATGTATTAAAAAACAGATAAAACACTATGGCCGTTAAGAAAAATGTAAAATCCCCGGAAAACAACAATCTGTCGGACGGGAAGATGGCACTCGGAATGCGTAATTACAAACTTATGCTGATAGGATTCGCCATTGTTGTGCTGGGTTTGATCCTAATGACCGGCGGCGGCACTGACAGCCCGACGGAGTTCAATTACGAAATGTTCAGTTTCCGTCGTATTACGCTTTCGACGATCATAGTCCTGGGCGGATTCGCTTTCGTGGGCTATGCTATAATGAGTAAGGGCAAAGAGGGAAAATCTAAAGACAAGTAAAGAATGAGTGTTTGGGAAGCGATTGTTCTTGGTGTCATCCAGGGTCTTACCGAGTTTTTGCCTGTCAGCAGCAGCGGGCATCTCGAATTGGCAAATTATCTGTTCGGGATAGAGGATCCCAGTAACCTGCAGTTCACAATGGCTGTTCATGCGGCAACCGTATTGAGTACGATAGTTGTTTTTGCGCGAGAACTGCTAAGGTTGTTGAAGGGTCTGCTCAAGTTTCGCATGAACGACGAAACCATTTTTGTTCTGAATATTATAATATCCATGATCCCGATAGCGTTCGTGGGCCTCATGTTCAGAGATCAGGTCGAAGCATTGTTCACCAGCAACATAAGGCTTGTGGGTGTGATGCTGTTGGTTACGGCGGCTCTTTTGACCTTTGCTAACTATGCGAAGCCTCGTACCAGGCCGGTGACCCCCAAAAGCGCTTTCATTATCGGGTTGGCACAGGCTGTTGCCGTCCTGCCTGGGCTATCGCGTTCGGGGTCGACCATCTCTACCGGTCTTATGCTGGGTGTGAAACGCGAAGAGGTGTCGAAGTTTTCGTTTCTGATGGTGCTTGTTCCCGTCATAGGAGCCAATATTCTCGAGGCCGTTACTATGCCTGCCGGAGACTCTATCTCAGCCACAGTCCTTTTGTCTGGTTTCGTCGCCGCTTTCGTTACCGGGACCTTTGCATGCAAATGGATGATAAAACTTGTCAACCGCGGCAAGCTTATATGGTTCGCCATCTATTGTCTCGTAATTGGTGCCGCTTCCATAATAATGAGCTTTGTTTAGAGAACGGATGAAAAGAACCATACCTGGAGATGCGAATCTGGCTGAAGGATACGTTATCAACATCGACAAACCGCTTGGCTGGACCTCTACCGATGTAGTGCGTAAAGTCAAGTTCGGGTTGCAAAAGGGGGGATACAGGAACATAAAGGTCGGACACGCTGGCACTCTCGATCCGTTGGCTTCGGGAGTGTTGTTGGTTTGTGTCGGGAAGGCAACCAAACGAGTGGACGAACTGCAGGCGCAGGAAAAAGAATATGTGACTGATATAACCCTTGGCGCCACCACGCCCAGCTATGATATGGAACATGAGGTCGACCGTCTCTATCCTTTCGAGCATATTACGCGCGAAATGGTGGAGAGAGCTCTGCTCGAACTCTCCGGCGAGAGGCTCCAGACCCCACCGCTCTATTCGGCAAAAAAGATCGAAGGACAACGTGCCTATGAATATGCCCGTGAAGGCACCGACGTCAAGTTGAGGCAGACGCTCGTCAATATCTACGAAATGGAACTGCTCGAATTCGACCTGCCACGCGTGAAGTTGCGAATCCGTTGCAGCAAGGGTACTTATATTCGTTCCATAGCCAGGGAGTTGGGCGAGGCTTTAGGCAGCGGGGGTTATCTGTCGTCTCTCAGACGTACACGCAGCGGCGGATTTACGGTTGAAGAAAGCATTACGATGGATGAGGTATCCGACGCATTGGCCCAACTCAGGGCTAAAGCGCAAAACATCCTGTAATGTAACATAGGTATTCTGTTTTTTTATTGCGTTCTATTTGTTTGCATATCTGTTTCGATGCAAAATTTTGCATTTGTTGAAACAAAACGTCTCTCCGTACGTATAATATAAAGTTGCGCTTTCGCATCATTTCCTCGTCTTTTAGACAAAATAATATCCTTCTGATAGATATGAAGTTATCAAATTACAATTACGATTTCACGCCGGAGATGCTGGCCAAGTACCCGGCCGAAAACCGTGACGAATCGCGCCTCATGGTAATCCATAAGGATACCGGGGAAATTGAACACAAAATATTCAAGGATATAGTCGATTATTTCAATGAAGATGATGTATTCATTTTCAACGACACCAAAGTTTTTCCGGCTCGTCTTTATGGCAACAAGGAAAAGACAGGCGCCGAAATCGAAATATTCCTTCTCCGGGAGCTTAACCGCGAGTTGCGACTTTGGGACGTACTGGTAGATCCGGCACGCAAGATCCGCATAGGAAATAAACTTTATTTCGGAGATGACGACCTTCTTGTTGCCGAGGTTATAGATAATACGACATCGCGCGGCCGTACGCTCAGGTTCCTTTTTGACGGCAACCATGAGGAATTCAAGGCTGCCCTGTTCCGTCTCGGCGAAACTCCGCTGCCCAAATGGGTGCGCGAGAAGGTCGAACCCATCGACGAAGAGCGCTATCAGACGATATATGCCAAACATGAGGGTGCTGTGGCTGCGCCTGTAGCCGGCCTGCATTTCAGTAAACATGTCATGAAACGTCTCGAAATAAAGGGTATCCACCAGGCTTTCGTGACACTGCATGTAGGTCTCGGGAATTTCCGCACAGTCGATGTGGAGGATCTTACCAAGCACAAGATGGATTCTGAACAGATATTCATTCGCGAAGAATGCGCCGATACGGTAAATCGTGCCAAAAAAGAAGGACACAGGATATGCGCCATCGGGACTACTGTTATGCGGACCATAGAAAGTTCGGTGACAACGGACGGCATGCTTAAACCTTACGAAGGCTGGACCAACAAGTTTATCTTCCATCCCTATGAATTCAGTGTGGCTGACGCTATGGTCAGCAATTTCCATCTTCCGTACTCTACCCACCTGATGATGGTGGCGGCTTTCGGAGGATACGATATAATCATGAACGCCTACAAGGTCGCCAAAAAAGAGGGTTATCGTTTTGGTACCTATGGCGACGCTATGCTGATATTGTAGTAAGAATGACACTTTAAACGGCAAACAGAAGGTCCTTGAGCCTTCTGTTTGCCGTTTAAAGTGTTCTGCTCAAATGAGCGTCTTGGCCCCTGTCCACCTTGTGGCGGATATGGAAATAATGTGCTGCCGTATGTCCTAAGATCCTATTCCTGTTAATTTTAGGAGTTAATTTGGGCTTTTCTCGCAATTTCTTCGTACCTTTGCATGCAACAAGCATCCATAAACAGGTTCGATCTAAGCATGAGTAAGTGCAAAATTTTGTACGTTTGCCAGGAGATAAATCCATACGTACCGGAAACGAAAATGTCGCAGTTGTGCCGCATTCTCTCGCAGGCAATGCAAGAAAAGGGTAACGAAATCCGCACTTTCATGCCTCGCTACGGCTGCATAAACGAGCGGCGCAATCAACTCCACGAGGTCATCAGACTCTCGGGAATGAACCTGATAATCGACGATAACGATCACCAGCTTATCATAAAAGTCGCTTCCATTCCTTCAGCAAGGGTCCAGGTATATTTCATTGACAACGAGGATTATTTCAGCCGTAAGGCAATGCTCGTCGACGCAAACGGCAACTATTTCGAAGATAACGACGAACGTGCCATATTCTTCGCACGCGGCGTGTTGGAAACGGTTAAGAAACTTCGCTGGGAACCCACTATCGTGCACTGTCACGGATGGTTTTCGGCTGTAGCTCCGATATATCTGAGGTGGATAATGAACGATGACCCTCTTTTCTCGAACGTCAAGATCGTGGTGTCGGTTTATGACGACGGTTTTCCCGGAACCCTGAGCACGGATTTTGCGTCGAAGATTGCCAGCGAAGGAGTTGACATGGACAGACTGAAAATTATCTCGGAACCTTCATACGAAAACCTGATGAAACTCGTTATTAACGAAGCTGATGGGGTCGTGCTGGATACGGAAAATCCGGACCCGGCGGTGGTTGAATATGTGAAACAAAGCGGAAAACAAACCTTGTGGCATCAGGACAAGTCGACGAACGATTATTTGGATAATTATCAAAAATTCTATGAAGGGTTACTTTAGAGCATCTTTCATTGCGGCCGCGTTACTGGCTGCGCTTAGCGGGATATTTATTAGCGGTTGTACCGATGTTGATGATAGTCTGGGACTGGATCTTGTTCCGGACGATCAGCTTGTCGACGTGCAGTCTCAGAGTTTTACGGGTATAGGTTCCTATGTGGCATTTTCCGATTCGATCCCTACATCGCGATTGCGCCGCATGGTCATGGGCAGTATGGAGACCGATTTCGGGCGGACGACTGTAAGAAGCGTACACCAGTTCATGCCCCTCACATCATACAAAAGCAGGGGTGATTATTATTTCGGCGGCCCCAAGGAAAAGATCGTTCTGGATTCGGCATATATAGTGCTTTATATCGGCAAGATAACAGGAGATACGCGTGTTCCGCAGACATTTCAGTTCTTTCCCCTCAGAAGTATTGCGGAGCCCGAACCGGGACAATCTCAACCGGATACTTCGTGGATCAACTTCGAACGGTCGTATTACCCGTATTACGACATGACGGGCAAGTATGAGAGCGAGCCGGTATTCGAGGTTACTCTCGAGAAAGAGATTGAAGGTGCGCGGTATAAAAAACTCTGGCCCGTGGATGATGCATCATCGGAACTTTACGCCAAAGGGAAAGAATATCTTGAACACATTGTAGGCCTCGACCAGTCGGTATGGAAAGACGAAGAGGAAGGTGAAGGCCTGTTTCATGAAGCTGTTCCCGGTTTTTATATCGCCCCTAAGGATGTCGGAAATGCGATATACGAGATACTGATGATAGACAGTTATTATCGTCAGGACCTCTCTTATATCTCCATATATACGCACAATACGGATGACGGCGAGGATGCCGAAGCTCTGGAAACGAAGTTCTATTTCGATGATAAAGCTACTGTCGAAGCGACTCTCTCCAACCTCTCGATAGCATTGATAGACCATGATTATACGCTTGCTACGAATGGTATTGATCCCGGTGTGTTCCTTCGTTACGAGAAGGATTGCACCTGTCCCGAAGGTACCCAATGCGGAGTGGAATGTCTGGAAGGATGCGAATGCACGGAGAATGAAGGCGTTATGCCAGATATTTACGATGAGGAAGGTAATGAGATAATTCCGCAGCAGGAAAAAATGTATGTGCAGTCGATGGTCGGGGTTTCGGGCTATATCAGCTTCGATGACGAACTGAAAGCGGAACTAAGCCAGATACTCGATTATGACGATCAGTACAAAGGGGTGTTTATCAACAGAGCCAAACTCATATTGCCGTTGGCTTACAATACGTCGGACCCCTCGTATCTTGCCAAAGTGACCAGGTTCCCTGCCAGACTCGGATTGTATTATGACAATAAAGGCGACTTGCCGGTCAGCATGCCTGATTATCCGTATATGGAAGAGATCATCAACGATACCGAATCTTCGTTCGGAGGTTATCTGAACTACAGTAAGGCCCAGTACGAAATGGACATATCGACATACGTGCGTCAACTTATACTCAACCCTGAATTCACCCGCAGCCAGTTGTGGATAGCTCCGGCTTACAGTGCCAGCACATTCTCGAGGCTCGAGGAGGTAGAGCTCCAGAACAAAGTTCCGAATCCGTCGGATCCAGACGATGCAAGTAGGGAGATAAAACTGGAGATTACATATACGCTGATCAAATAAATAATAATAAACAAACCTAAAGTCTTATATCTTTAGGTTTTCTCTTTTTTGAAAAGAAGGCAATAGATGCAGGATAGTAATTTGGTGATAGTCGAATCACCGGCAAAGGCGAAAACGATTGAAAAATTCTTGGGTAAGGATTTTACCGTGAAATCGAGTTACGGACATATCCGTGACCTTGCCAAGAAGGATCTGGGAATAGATATAGAACACGGATTCAAACCTGTTTACGAGGTCCCCGATGACAAGAAGAAGGTGGTGGCCGAACTGGCTAAAGCTGCGTCGAAGGCGAATACCGTATGGCTTGCATCCGATGAGGACCGCGAGGGAGAAGCCATTGCCTGGCATCTGACGCAAGTACTCGATCTGCCGGTGGAAAGTACCAAAAGGATCGTTTTCCACGAAATTACAAAGAATGCGATATTGTCGGCGATAGAAAAACCGCGCACGGTTGACATGAATCTCGTCGATGCCCAACAGGCCCGCAGGGTGCTGGATCGTCTTGTGGGTTTCGAGCTTTCGCCGCTTTTGTGGCGCAAGGTGCGTCCGTCGCTCTCGGCCGGCAGGGTGCAAAGCGTTGCAGTAAGGCTTTTGGTAGAGCGTGAAAGAGAGATCATCGCTTTCGAACAATCGCCTTATTTCCGTGTAACGGCACAATTCATAGATACGGCCGATCCAAAACAAACCGTATTTAAAGCCGAACTGAACAGAAGGTTCAATACCAAGGAAGAGGCGTACGCTTTTCTTGAAAAGTGCAAAGGGGCGCGTTTTACCGTTACTTCGCATGAAAGCAAACCGGCGATGCGCAATCCGTCGGCTCCTTTCACTACGTCAACGCTTCAGCAGGAAGCCGGACGCAAGTTGGGAATGTCGGTGGCACAAACCATGTCCACAGCCCAGAAACTTTACGAGAACGGTTGGATAACCTATATGCGTACCGACTCCGTGAATCTCTCGGCACAGGCGATAGCGGCTGCAAAAACAGAGATATCGAAGATATTCGGCGAACAGTATTCCAATCCCCGTAATTTCAAAACCAGTACCAAGGGTGCGCAGGAGGCTCACGAAGCCATACGTCCGTCTTATCTTGAACGTACGCAGATCGAAGGTACGCCTGCCGAGAAGAGGCTTTACGACCTTATCTGGAAGCGTACCGTCGCATCGCAGATGGCTGCCGCCAAGATAGAGAAGACCGTTGTCCACATAGGGGTGAGCGGAACGTCGGAGTATTTTACGGCAACGGGCGAAGTCGTACTTTTCGACGGGTTCTTGAAACTTTATTCTGAATCGACCGATGACGATCCGACTGACAGTGACGAGGGAATGCTTCCGGCCATGAAGACCGGTGACGATCTGCTGGCTCTCTCGGTTACCGGGACGGAACGTTTCACTCAGGCTCCGCCGCGTTACAGCGAGGCTTCGCTCGTAAAGAGGCTCGAAGAACTCGGTATCGGCCGTCCTTCGACATATGCACCCACGATAAGTACGGTCATCAATCGCGGCTATGTGGTGAAACAGAACAAGGATGGCGTCAAACGCGACTATGCGGTGTTGACCCTCGAAAGGAACGAGATTGAAGAGAAAGTCGCTTCGGAAATGACCGGCCGCGAGAAGAACAAACTTTCGCCTACCGATATAGGAATGCTTGTTAATGACTACCTGGAAGAGCATTTCCCTACGATAATGGACTATAACTTTACGGCTACGGTAGAGAAGGATTTCGACGAGATCGCAGAAGGCGAACAGGGCTGGGAGGAGATGATCAGCCGTTTCTACGGTCCGTTCCACAGGCATGTCGAGGAGGCGCTCGAATCGGTTCCCCAGTATAGCAATCAGGAACGTGTGCTGGGTACCGATCCCAAAACGGGGCGTCAGGTGACTGCCCGCATAGGACGTTATGGACCCATGGTGCAAATAGAAGGGGCGGAAGGAGAGAAACCACGTTATGCCGCGCTGAAAAAGGGTCAGTTGATAGCTTCGATCACGCTCGAAGATGCATTGCAGTTGTTCGCGCTGCCACGTTCGCTGGGTGAGCTCGACGGTAAAGAGGTGGTTGTAGGGATTGGCAAGTTCGGTCCTTACGTGCGTTATGACGGAAAATTTACCTCTTTGGCCAAGTCGGACGACCCTTACTCCATAACTCTTGAGAGGGCTCAGGAACTTATAGCCCAGAAAGAGCAGCAGCAGAAAGCGGCCAAGACTCCACTCGTGACTTTTGCCGAAGAGCCTGCGATGCAGGTTCTGCAGGGTCGCTACGGTCCGTATATATCATTCAACGGGAAAAACTACCCGATTCCGAGAAATACCGATCCTGCAATGCTGACCATCGAGCAGGCTCGTGAGATAATCGCTAAGAAGGATGCGAAGGCAAAGAAATAGTTGACGGGATGTTGTGATATTGTTCAGAGGGGGAGACCATTGCAATGGTCTCCCCCTCTGAATTTTATGTTATGACATTGTCGGATCGGTTATGCCCTTATGACAGCCGCTCTGAATATCGCTTTATTTGATATTTTTCGTGTGACGTTCCGATTTTCTCGGGTAGATGTCGTCGATTGTTATGAGTATTCCGGTCTCCTCCACGTTCCCGAAATCGGGATTGCACATTGTGCCGAATACACGCATGGTCGGCGAAAGATTCATATAGGAATTGATGAGCGGCGGCACCGTTTCGTTGCGCGAACGAATTTCCCTGCTCAGTATCTTGTAATCCTCTGCGAAATCCTTTCCTGTGAAGATCGAAGCCATTTTTTGGTTGTCTATGTTGAGTTCGATAGGATGGATCGGTTCTACGAGGTTCTCTTTGTCAGGGAAATATTTGCGCAGGAAATATATCAGCATGTTGCGAGCTTCGCGGTTATAGTCGCCGTACATGGTGACCTTCCCGAAGAAGTATTTCATATCCGGATTCTGCACTATCAGTGCGCCGAGTCCGTCCCACAGGTTGTCGAGGGAGTAAATGCCTTTAGGGTTTTCTCTCGAACCCTGGTAATGTGGCTGAACGAATGATCTGCCCAACTCTATGGTATATGGCAGGAACTCTTTGCGGAAACGATCGCTGAACCTGAAATAATGTTCGGTCGATAGATTTTCCGGATATTCCGAATGTGAAACTATGAATCGGTAGCCCCCGACTATTTCTTTGGCATTCGGGTCCCATACGATGAGTTGCTTGTAGCCGTTTTCGACGAGATCCAGCTCGTCGATGTCCACCTCCTCGTTGGTGCCGCCTCCGGCATCGCGGAAAGCCAGTTCGCGCAGACGCCCTATCTCCTGCATGGTGTTGGGCGAATCGGCGGCGGTTATTATGTATATTTTATTCCCGGCGTTGTTGGTGTTTCGTAAGAAACGTTCTTGGGTTAGCTCGCTCTGAATCAGATCCCTGGATACCGGTTCTATTAGGAGTTTCATTTAAAAAGGTTTTGATTGGCCAAAATTAGCAAATAGTAGGTAAAAACGGGCTGTGTACTGCGTTAATTTTACTTTATCCCCCTAATAGGGCTCTTTAGCCTAATGCTTTATTTTTTTGAGAATGCGTCTGTCTTGTTCAGGCCGTATGCCTTTTCTCGTATTTCCAGGGCTGTCTTGCGAGCGTTTTTCCCATTCTCGAGTTGCCACCATGGGATAGGCTCTCCTATGATGATTTCGAAGTGCTGACCTTTTTGTTTGAACATTTCGTCGGCTAGGTAGAGCATCTCGATATTTGCCTTGATCCTTAACTTCGTACGAAGGTTGGAGAGGTTGTAGAAGAAATCGGAGAGCTTCCCTTTGAAGAATACGGGTACGATGTCGCGTTTGGTAGCCACGGCCTGTTTGACGAAGCTGGGCTTCCACTCGAGGTCGCATACGATGCCTTTGTGACGACGCGAACATAGACCGGCCGGGAATGTGACTATCGGCATGTCCGAGTCGAACGCTTCCTTGTAGATCCTTGCGTATTCTGGTGTTTGGCGACCATGCTTGTTGATTGGAATGAATATCGGTTTCAGCGGTTCGATATTCATCAGCAGGTCGTTCACTACGACGCGCACGTTGCCGAAATAATCTGCTATCTCGACGGCGAGCATGAGTCCGTCTATTCCGCCGAACGGATGGTTAGATGCGAAGATATAACGGCCTTTAGGGTCGAGGTTTTCGAGTCCGGCGGCTTCGTATGTGATGCCCATGTGATCGAGCGAGGCGCGGATAAACTCTATGGTGTCGAGATGGGAGAAATTTTCGAGGTAATAGTTCAATTCATCCTCGTGTACTATCCGCCTCAGATAGTTCTTCACGAACCATGGAGTCCATCTCGAGATTTTCGGGGCTTTGTCATGCAGCACTTGTTTAACACTGAGTTTATCCATGCAAAAGTTTTTGAGGATTCGCGTGGTAAATATAATGAAAGCCGGTAGGAAAGCCAAAGTTTTGGTTGTTTTTACCATGGGGCTTATTATATGCTGAAAATATTGGAAACGGTTTTGAAAAGGGGCATAAATGGCATATCTTTACGCCTAAATTACACGTATTGTACCCCATGGAGAATTACCACATACCTGTGTTGGCGGAAGAGTCTGTCGAACTGCTTGATATCAAGCCCGATGGCGTATATGTGGATCTTACTTTCGGGGGCGGCGGACACAGCAGATTGATCCTTTCTGCACTTGGCGGTAGAGGTCGTCTTTTCGGCTTTGACCAGGATGCCGACGCCAGGGCTAATATCCCTCATGACAAACGTTTCACTTTCGTTGAAAGCAATTTTCGTTTCATGCGTGGGCAACTCAGGGCTCTTGGTATTACGCAGGTTGACGGAGTGCTGGCCGACCTGGGTGTTTCGTCGCATCATTTCGATACGCGCGAGCGTGGTTTCTCGTTCCGTTTCGATGCGCCGCTCGACATGAGAATGAATCAGCGTGGGAAAACGACTGCTGCGTCGGTGGTGAACACCTATACGGCGGAAAAACTGACCGAAATATTGGGGACATACGGCGAAGTGGAAACACCTTTCAAGGTTGCCAACTGCATGGTGCGGGCAAGGGATGTTAAACCTGTCGAGACCATAGGCGAGTTAATAGATGCGGTGGCTCCATGTACTCCTAAGAAGGATCCGAACAAGTTTCTGTCGAAGTTGTTCCAGGGACTTCGCATCGAGGTCAACAGGGAGATGGAGGCCTTGAAAATGGCGTTGGAGCAGAGTCTGAAGGTGCTGAAACCGGGTGGTCGTCTGGTGGTCATTTCGTACCATTCGCTGGAAGACAGGCTTGTAAAGAATTTTTTAAAGAGCGGAAATTTCGATGGTAAAATGGAGAAGGATTTTTACGGCAAAGTTCAAACACCTTTTATGGTGTTGACGAAGAAAGCCGTTGTTCCTTCCGATGCCGAACTTTCGCGCAATCCACGTTCGCGCAGTGCCAAACTGCGGGCGGGGGAGAAGTTGTGAGATGCATTGCATGATGACGTTGTGTTTTTGGACGGGAAATTTTATTTGGAAACGATAATTAACTGAAATACGGGATGCGTTACGACGACGATTTCGATGCTTTTGAACCGGATTACGACTCCGGTGAGGGATCAGGAACGGCTCCATGGGAGGAGCCGTCACCGAGTCGTCTGAGCAAGCGAGAGATACGTAAAAAGAGGAAGCTGGAAAGGAAGTTGCGCCGACTGGAGGAGAGAGAGAGATTGCGCAGCGAAGAACCTGACGAGGAACCACGGATGACAGAGGATGAGCCGCGCCGACGCTCGAAACTGGAAGAGGCTATCAAGGCATTTATGACCGGTAACATACTTTCGAGTGCCGGAGTCATAAGGACTTATCCCTATCTTGTCTTCATAGCGTTTCTGGCGTTTCTCTATATCGGGAATATCTTCTCGATGCAGCGGTTGCACCGGCAGCAGGCGGCGCTCACGCGTGAAGTGCGCGAGCTGCGCACGAAATCGATGACTATCGCATCGGAATGCATGCAGGCTACGAGGCAGAGCAATATAATTCGTGAAATAGAAAAAAGGGGAATACCTCTGAAAGAATCGTTGGAACCTAACAGGGTGATACCGGAAAAATAGTCATGGCCGAACATTCACAGATAAGCAAAGATATATTGCGCAGGGTGCGGATTCTCTACTTCGTTTTCCTGCTGATCGCGGTGGCTGTGGTCGGCAAGGTACTATGGGTACAGTACGGTCCGGAGGGAGGGAAACTTCGGGAAAAAGCCCGCGAGATAACCTACGCTTACGTAAGTATACCTGCCGATCGTGGCGATATTCTTTCGGGAGATGGGCGCCTGCTGGCCTCCTCGATAACCGAATATACCATCAGGATGGATTTTGCCGCCGGAGGTCTGACGGACGAGTTGTTCAACGCCAATGTCGATTCGCTTGCATATTGTCTCTCGACGTTTTTCAAGGATAAAAGCAAGGCAGCGTATAAGACGCTGCTCGTGAGGGCCCGCGCCAACAAGAGTAGGAACCGATATAAACAAATAAGCCCCCGCAGGGTGTCGTACCTCGAGGAGAAGCAGATCAAGAAGTTTCCTATTTTTCGTCTTGGGGCCAATCGTGGTGGTTACATAGCCGAACCGGAGAGTCGCAGGGTGCGTCCACACGGGTCGCTCGCCAGCAGGACGATAGGCACGGTCAACAAAGGGGGAACCAAAGTCGGTATCGAAGGTGCTTTCGACAGCCAGCTCACGGGTAAGGACGGGCTTGAGTTGAGACAGAAGGTCTCCGGGACATTTCGCGTGCCGGTACCGAGCGCTCTGAACGTCGAACCTGTGAACGGGATGGATGTCGTCACCACTCTCAACGTCGACATACAGGACGTTGCGGAATCTATGCTCAAACGGCAGCTCGAGGCGGGGAATGCGGATTGGGGAACCGTGGTATTGATGGAGGTGGCCACCGGCGAGATACATGCCATGGCAAACCTGACGCGCAAGGCACCCGGTGTGTTTGTCGAAGATTTCAACTATGCTATCGGACGCCGGGCGGAGCCGGGATCGACCTTCAAGCTGGCGACACTGATAACCCTGCTCGAAGACGGCGGAATGTCGCTCGACCAGACAATAGATTGCGAGAACGGTGTGGCAAAGGTAGGCGTGGTGAATATCAGGGACGACCACAAAGAGTCGGTAATAACCCTGCGGCGGGTGTTCGAAGTCTCGTCCAACATAGGGTTTGCCAAATCGGTATACAACCTGTATAAGGACAGACCCGAGAGATTCGTGAATTTCATCAATGAGATAGGCTTCGACAAGCCGCTCGGAATGCAGATCCCGGGCGAACAGCCTCCGCTGATAAAAGATCCATCTATCCGCGACCCCAAGAACGTCAAGGCATGGGACGGTACGACGCTGGTGAAGATGTCCTACGGTTATGCGCTCGAGGTTACGCCAATGCAGACGCTGGCTCTGTATAATGCGGTGGCCAACGGTGGAAAACTGATGCGTCCTCTGCTGGTTAAGGAGATACAAAGTTACGGTAATACGGTGCGGGCCTTTGAACCGGAGGTGCTTAATCCGGCCATATGTTCGCAGAAGACACTGGCCCTCGTACGCGAGTGCCTCGAGGGCGTGACCGAAGAGGGAACGGGTGCGCGGGCACTGAAAAATCCGTATTATAAGGTTGCGGCCAAGACAGGTACGGCCCAGATGACGATGGCTTCCGGCGGATACAGGGATGCCCGTGGCGGACTCAATTACCTTGCGACGCTTGTGGGCTATTTTCCTGCTGACAATCCCAAATATTCGTGCATTGTGGCCATAAAGACATATTACGGACCGGGACAGCGGAATACCTATTACGGAGCTTCGCTGGCAGGTCCTGTGTTCCGTGCGATAGCGGACCGGGTGTATGCCTCGAATCCGTCGTGGCACACACCGGTAGACAACCATGCGGATCCTGTGCTGCCACCGGCTTCCGACATAAAGGGCGGACGTGAAAAGGATGTGGTGCATACGGCCTCCAAACTGTCGGTGAAGGTGGCAAGAAACAGAGATGACGCCGAATGGGTAAAAGTGGACAATGACGAGAAGGGTAGATTGGTTGCTGTGCCTGCTTTGTCGGATGATGAGACGAAGGTTCCGTCGGTAATAGGCATGGGACTCAGCGATGCCATGTTTCTGTTGGAACAGAGCGGTCTCAGGGTGTCGTTCACGGGTAAAGGAAAGGTGAAAGCACAGTCGGTTGCGGCCGGCTCGCAGATAAAAAAAGGCCAAACAGTAGTGTTAACAATGGGAGTGTAGCTATTATGATGACGCTAAAAGATTTATTGAAAGGAGTAGATGTGGTCGCGTGGAAGGGGCCGAAGGATGTGGATATCGTTTCGTTGACCTTCGATTCACGTACCGCCGCACCGGGCAGTTTGTTTTTCGCGCTGCCGGGAACTGCTGCGGACGGACACCAATACATAGGCTCGGCTATCGAGAAAGGAGCTTCGGCCGTTGTCTGCGAAAGGCTGCCTGATTCGACCGTCGAAAATGTGGCATATGTAGTGACGCAAGATGCACATTTACTGATGGGCCTCATGGCATCGGCATTCTACGGTAACCCGAGTGCGACGTTGAGGCTCGTCGGAGTTACCGGAACCAACGGCAAAACTACGACGGCAACGCTGCTTTTCGATATGTTCCGAACCCTGGGCTATAAATGCGGACTCGTCTCGACCGTGGTTTACAGGATCGAAAACAAAAGTATCGAATCGACCCATACGACCCCCGATCCGATAAGGCTCAATGCCATGATGGCCGAGATGGTCGAGGTGGGATGCGAATACTGTTTCATGGAGGTCAGCTCCCACAGCATCGTACAGCGGCGTATAGCAGGATTGACCTTTGAGGGAGGCGTCTTCACCAACATAACCCATGACCACCTCGATTACCATGGCACGTTCGCAGAGTATATACGCGCGAAGAAGATGTTTTTCGATTGTCTGCCGAAAGAGGCGTTCGCACTCGTCAACTCCGACGATCGGAACGGGTTCGTTATGGTCCAGAATACGAAGGCCGCAGTCAAAACCTATGGCATGCAGGGGCGTCCGGATTTCAGCGTCAAAATAATGGAGATGCATTTTCATGGCATGTTGCTGAATATTGACGGCAGCGAAATATGGGTCAAGTTCATAGGAAGATTCAATGCATACAACCTTCTGGCGGTGTACGCTGCCGCAAGGCTGCTCGGTGCCGAAAAGGAGGAGACTCTGAAGGTTCTCAGTTCGCTCAATCCGGTGGACGGCCGTTTCCAGACCATACGTTCACAGGACGGCATAACCGCAATCGTGGATTACGCCCATACGCCCGATGCCCTTCAAAAGGCGATAGATACAATCAACGAGATACGCACCCCTTCGCAGAGACTCTATGTGGTGGCCGGATGCGGCGGCGACCGCGACCGCACGAAACGTCCGGTCATGGGCCGTATAGCTGCTTCCGGCGGCGATTTGGCGATATTGACCTCTGACAATCCGCGGAGCGAAGACCCTGCCGCCATTATCGAAGAGATGAAAGCCGACATTGATCCCGGAGCGAAATACCTCTCGATCTGCGACAGGCACGAAGCTATAAGGACGGCCGTTATGATGGCTTCGCCGGGCGATATAATTCTTGTCGCCGGCAAAGGTCACGAAACCTATCAGATAATAGCTGGGGTCAAGCACCATTTCGACGACAGGGAAGAGTTGATCGCGGCATTCCGTGCCAAGATATGACATGTAGGCGATATGCCTCCGGTGTACGTATGCCGAGAGGACATTAACCTGAACACACGATTATTTATGATAAAAACAGAATAGGATCAGACAATGCTTTATCATTTAGTAGATTACCTTAAAGATTATTTCGACTTTCCTGGGGTGGCGATGTTCCAGGCGCTTACGTTCCGTTCGGCGATGGCCATCATCTTTTCGCTGCTTCTGGCCATTCTCGTAGGGGGAAAGATAATCAAGATATTGCGACGCAAACAGATAGGTGAGGATATCCGCGAACTCGGTCTCGAAGGGCAGATGCAAAAAAAAGGTACTCCTACCATGGGTGGAATCATCATTCTTGCCGCCGTTCTCGTTCCGATACTGCTGTTCGGCGATCTGTCCAACGTCTATGTGCAGCTTATGATCGTGTCTACGATCTGGCTTGGCACGATAGGTTTCATAGACGATTACATCAAGGTTTTCCGCAAGCGCAAGGACGGGCTAAACGGACGGTTCAAGATAGTGGGACAGGTAGGACTGGGCGTTATAGTGGGTACGGTTATGTGTGCCAGCTCGGACATAGTCGTAAAGGAAAAGATACCCCAGAATACAGGTAATGCAGAGGTGGTAGAGGTTATAGAGAATGGCTTGAAACACGACGTTTATCTGGGCGAGGCGCAGAAGGCGACCAAAACTACCATCCCTTTCGTGAAAAATAACGAGTTCAATTACCATTGGCTTGTGCCGATGGAAGGCTCCACGGGGGATGTCCTCACATGGATCATCTATGTTTTTGCCGCTATTTTTATAATTACAGCGGTATCCAACGGAGCCAATCTGACTGACGGACTCGACGGGTTGTCGGCCGGGGTTTCGGCAGCGGTGGTCGCCGTGCTTGGGGTTCTGGCCTATCTCGGCGGCCATGTGATATATGCCGATTATCTGAACATCATGTATATTCCCGGTAGCGGGGAACTGCTCGTGTTTGCAGCCGCATTTTTCGGAGCACTCATAGGTTTCATATGGTATAACAGCTATCCTGCCCAGGTTTTCATGGGCGATACGGGCAGCCTGGCTATCGGCGGTATGATAGCGACCTTTGCACTGCTTATCCGTAAAGAGTTGCTGTTGCCACTGCTTTGCGGAGTATTTCTCGTGGAAGGCATGTCTGTAGTGATACAGGTGGCCTATTTCAAATATACCAAAAGGAAATACGGCGAAGGCCGGCGCATATTCCTCATGTCGCCTCTGCACCACCATTATCAAAAAAAGGGCTTCCCGGAAAATAAGATAGTGGTGAGATTTTGGATCGTGCAGTTACTGCTGGCCGCAATGACGTTGGCAACACTCAAAATACGATAGACGAAGATGGCGAAACTGGTTATTTTAGGAGGCGGGGAGAGTGGTTTCGGAACCGCTGTGCTGGCTAAGAAGGTCGGCCTCGAAGTATTTCTGTCCGATTACGGGAAAATCCAGGAGAAATACAGAAACGGCCTTCTGGAGGAGGGGATAGAGTTCGAAGAGGGCGGTCACGATGAGGCCCGCATTCTGACTGCCGACGAGGTGGTGAAGAGCCCCGGCATCCCGGAAACAGCTCCGATAGTGGTGAAATTGCGCGAAAGAGGTATCCCCGTTATTTCGGAGATCGAATTCGCTGCGAGGTATACGAAGGCCAGATTCGTGTGCATAACCGGCTCGAACGGGAAAACCACGACCACGACTCTGACATACAATATTTTCAAAGAGGGCGGTTACGACGTGGGACTGGCCGGAAACATAGGAGAAAGTCTCGCCTGGCAGGTCGCCAAGACCGACCATGAGTGGTATGTCGTGGAACTGAGCAGCTTCCAACTCGACGGCATGGCGAGATTCAAGGCCGATATAGCTGTGTTGATGAACATAACTCCCGACCATCTCGACCGTTACGGATACGACATGCAGCGCTATGCCGACAGTAAGATGAGGATTATCCAGAACCAGGGATGTGACGATTGGTTCATATACAGCGACGACGATCCCGTGACCGCTGCACAGCTCGAAAGATTCGGACTGCCGATGCGTACGCTGCCTTTCTCGGCGAAGAAAAGCAAGGAGGCGATTATGCGGCGCGGGTATGCGTGCTCTCGATGGCAGGGGGCATATCTTTCCGGGGATGGATTTCTCGCCGAGGTTGACGGCGAAACCTTTTGCATGCCTTCAGCCGATATGCAGATCAAGGGAATACACAACACTTACAACGCCATGGCAGCCACGCTTGCAGCTATGGCAGCCGGTGTGCCGACCGAATCCATACGCAAAGCCATTTCCGAATTTCCAGGCGTCGAGCACCGTCTCGAACCGGCCGGCACGATCGACGGTGTGAAGTATATCAATGATTCCAAAGCGACCAATACAGATTCGGTATGGTACGCGCTGGACAGCATGACCCGACCTACGGTATGGATCGCCGGCGGAACGGACAAGGGAAACGATTATGATACGCTCAAGAACCTCGCTCGGGAAAAGGTAAAGGCTCTGGTGTGCATGGGTGTGGACAACAGGAAACTCGTTGCGGCATTCGAGGGCGTCGTGCCCGTAATACGCGATACCCACTCTCTCGAAGAGGCCATGACGGCTGCCAGAAAAGAGGCTGTCGAAGGGGATACGGTACTGCTGTCGCCGGCCTGCGCGAGTTTCGACCTGTTTCGGAATTACGAGGACAGAGGTCGTCAGTTCAAGGAATGGGTGGTGAAACACAAATGAGTTTTGGCTGTTTACGGTCAGTTTTTGCGAAAGAGAGAAGAGGTTCGATAAGTGCTCGCAACACGGAAGATACGGGATAAGGGCTACAGGATTGAATCTGACTTGTCTCGAGGCTTGAATAATTTACCGCAAACAGGATGGATATACTGTAATGAAGATTTAAGGATGGACAAAGGATGCGCATGGAAATATCTTTAGGAGGTGAATCGGGAGAACCGATATTGAGCAATGTAATTTCTTAACTCACGATGGGAGAGACGGAAAATAAAAAAATACGTATACCCCGATTTTCTGCTGGAGTATTCGGTGGCGACAGGGCACTGTGGGTCGTGATAGTGGCCCTCGCTATCGTGTCGCTGCTTGTCGTATACTCTTCCACAGCTTCTATGGCCTACAAGGAGGCGGGAGGTGATACATCGCATTATGTGACGCGCCAGTTTGCTTTCCAGGTAATCGGTTTCATCACCATATTCGTCGTACACCGCGTCAATTATCAGACTTATGCCAAATACACGAGGTTGCTCTTCGTCTGCGCCCTGGGGCTTATGTTGCTTACGTTCTTTGTCGGAGTCGACCTGAACGACGCTTCCCGCTGGCTGCGCATTCCGGGTACTTCATACACCTTCCAACCTTCCGACTTTCTGAGGGTTACGGTTGTCATGATGCTTGCCAAAGCACTTGCGAAACGGCAAAATACGATAGCCAATTCGCGCCTGTTCCCGATGATAGCCATACCGTATTCCACCCTCTCCGAGCGACAGCGACGACGGAATACGGAAATCATACGCGATACCATGCTGCCTCTGCTGGTGCCGGTGGGACTTGCTTGCGGACTGATAGTCATGTCGAGCCTTTCGACAGCGGCTATGGTGTTTGTTACATGTCTCGTGATGCTCTATGTGGGACGTGTGAAAGTGCGAGAACTGGGTAAACTGGTGGTGATAGTTTTGGTTGCCGGGGTATTGTTCGTGGCTCTTATGGCCGTGTCGGGTTCCGGCCGCGGCAAGACATGGGTGAACCGTCTCAAGGCATTCGCCCCCATTGAACAGGTGGACGAGAAATCGACTGTCGACAACCTTCAGGAAGAACAGGCCAAAATAGCTATCGCTTCCGGCGGAATCATAGGCAAAGGTCCCGGCAACAGCACCCAGAGGGCGAACCTGCCGCACTCGTATTCCGACTTTGCCTACGCCTTCATAATCGAGGAATACGGATTGATAGGCGGTATTGTGGTTCTGGCACTATATCTTTGGCTTTTTTTCCGTACGGTCATGATATCGCGTAAATGCGAGAGGGTATTTCCGAGGCTTCTGGTGTTGGGGCTGGGTATCATGATAGTGATGCAGGCATTCATCAACATGATGGTTTCCGTAGGGTTGTTTCCCGTAACGGGGCAGACGCTGCCGCTTATAAGCATGGGCGGTTCGTCTCTGGTTTTCACATCGCTTGCCTTGGGCATGATACTCGGAGTCAGCAGACAGATGCAGGAAAACTCGCTGCAAACGGCAAAAGAAGAGGTGGCGGGACAGTAATACAATAATAGAAATGAAAGAATACAGAATCATATTAAGCGGCGGCGGTACCGGGGGACATATATACCCGGCTGTGGCTGTGGCCGAGGCCCTGAAACGTAAGTTGGGCGATTCGGTGAAATTATTGTTCGTTGGCGCAGAGGGCAAGATGGAAATGGAGAAGGTTCCGGCACTCGGATACGAGATCAAGGGGCTGCCGGTAGTAGGATTGCAGCGCAAACTCAGTTTGAGCAATCTCAGCCTGCCTTTCAAGTTGAGGCGCAGTCTCGCCATGTCGAAGCGCATAATAAAAGAGTTCGGTGCCGATGCTGTCGTAGGTTTCGGCGGTTACGCGAGTGGTCCTGTCCTGTGGAGTGCCCAGAGGATGGGAATCCCCACGCTGATACAGGAACAGAATTCGTATGCCGGAGTTACGAACAAGATGCTCGGTCGGCGTGCCCGTAAAATATGCGTGGCATATGACGGCATGGAGAAGTTTTTTCCGGGCGACAAAATAGTCATGACGGGAAACCCCCTTCGCGGAAACTTTTCGGATAATGCATCGAAAAGGGGTGATGCCTTGAATTATTTCGGATTTACGGCCGACAAGCCGGTTGTATTGATAGTCGGTGGAAGCCTCGGCACCCGCACCCTGAACGAAGTGATGAAACGGTGGGTGGATGAGATAACCCGTGAAGGGAAGGTACAGGTCATCTGGCAGACAGGAAAATTTTATGAGAAGGAGATGCAGACCTTTATGGAAGGTCGGAGCGATGCCGGTATTTGGCGCAACGCCTTCATAGACAGAATGGATTACGCGTATGCCGCTGCCGATGTTGTCGTGTCGCGTTCCGGTGCCGGTTCCGTATCGGAGTTGAGCCTCGTGGGCAAACCGGTGATATTCGTCCCGTCGCCCAATGTGGCCGAAGACCACCAGACCAAAAACGCTATGGCTCTGGTCGAGAAAGGCGCTGCAATGATGGTGAAGGATTCGCAGGCGGTAGAGGATGTCATTCCGACCGCGCTGGCCCTTCTCGCCGACAAGGATAAAATGGAGACATTGAAAACGAACATATTGAAACTGGCGGTAGTCGACTCCGCCGACAAGATAGCAGACCTTATAATCGCGGAATTGGAACAGAAAAAATGAAAAGACCGGAGAACATATATTTCTTGGGGATAGGTGGTATCGGCATGAGCGCCATAGCACGATATTTCATCCATGAAGGAAAGAAGGTGGCGGGTTACGACCGTACCCCTACGCCGCTTACGGCCCAACTCGAAACTGAAGGTGCAGAGATACACTTCGAAGAGAACGTGGAGCTTGTTCCGGCTGCGTTTCGCGATCCGGACACTACGCTTGTGGTGTACACTCCGGCTGTGCCGGCAGACCACGCAGAACTTGTATGGTTCCGGGAAAATGGATTCATTGTCGAGAAACGATCGGAAATGTTGGGGCATATCGCCCAAGGGAAATACGTTATGGCCGTGGCCGGGACGCACGGCAAGACTACGACCACTACGATGGTGGCATGGCTCAATCATGTCGCCGCTGAGGACGGTAGGGATCCCCGCACAGGTCATGAGAATATAGGCGGAGCGGGAACGGGAAGTGCATTTCTGGGAGGAATATCGAAGAATTTCAACAGCAATCTCGTGCTGGGCGACGGCGACCGGTTGGCGGTAGAGGCCGACGAGTTCGACCGTTCGTTCCTGAGGCTTTTCCCCGACGCGGCGGTTATCACCTCGACCGATGCGGACCATCTCGATATTTACGGAACCCACGAGGCTGTCAAGGAGGCGTTTTCGCAGTTTGCCGCCCAGATAAAGCCCGGCGGTTCGCTTGTCGTGAAGGAGAGTGCCGAAATGGTACGGCCTCAAGGCGTGAACGTGTACACATACTCTTTCGACAAGGAAACCGATTTCCATGCGGAAAATATTCAACTTCTCGGTGGAGGGCATTATCGCTTCGATATAGTTTGTCCGGACAGGGTGATCGAAGGTTGCACGCTCGGTGTGCCGGGTGTGGTTAATATCGAGAATGCAGTGGCAGCAACCGCCCTTTTGTGGGTTGCGGGTTTCGACGAGGAGAGACTGCGCGAGGGACTGGCCTCTTTTGTCGGGGTGAAAAGGCGTTTCGAGTTCTGGGTCAATACCCCCGAGGTGGTGTACATGGACGATTACGCACACCATCCGCGCGAACTTTCCACCGCTATAGCCTCCGTGAAAAAAATGTTTCCCGGTCGCAGGCTGACCGCCGTTTTCCAGCCGCACCTATATACCCGCACGCGAGACTTCCATGAAGGATTCGCCCGGGCGCTTTCTATGGCCGACGAGGTCATACTTCTCCCTATATATCCCGCCCGCGAAAAACCGATCGAAGGTGTCAATTCAGAACTCATAGCGAGAGATGTGACCGTCCCGAACAAGGTGGTGCCTAAGGAGCGGATAGTAGAAGAATTGGAATCCCGTAAACTCGACGTTGTGGTCACTTTCGGAGCCGGAGACATAGATGCCTGGTGCGAAAGAATCGCAAAGATGATCGTTGATAAATATAAAATCAGAACGCAGTGAGAAAATTGTTGTTTACCATACTGAGCGTCGCCGTGTGGTGTGCCATTGCGGCCTATTTCATATTCGCTTCGGGACTGAACAGCAGGCAGAAATCCGAACTGAAGGTGGAAAAGGTCGAGGTGCGTATAAGTGATGCCCAGAAGGTAAACGTCGTCAGCGAGGATATGGTTCGAACGTGGCTCAAAGAGGCCGGTTATGATTTTACCGATATCCGTATGGCGGACCTGAATACCGATGAGATGCGCCGACTGGTTGCCGGAAAACCTTTCGTGAAGGAGGCAAGGGTTTATTCGGACATGCGCGGTATAGTTACTGTGGAGATATCGCAGCGCAGGCCGATTGTCCGCTTTGCAACATCCAACGGATATAATTTCTATTACTCCGACGATAATTGCGTGATCCCGGTTCCTTTGGGGAGTGCAATGTATGTGCCGGTTGTGACCGGGAATTTCCGTCTGCCTTTCGAAAGGGGTTTTTTCGGCAGTTTGGACGATTCGCTGGACGAAGTGCAAAAAAAGCAGAGCAATGAGTATGCTTTTCTGTTTAATCTCATTAATTTTGTGAAATCGGTCGCGGAAGACAGTTTCTGGGGTGCACAGATAGTGCAGGTGGTGGTATCACAAAAGGGAGGACCGGAACACTGGCGTGAGCCGGAAGTCGAAATTGTCCCCCGTGTAGGTAATTTCGTGGTAGGCCTCGGCACACTTGTTGATATTCCCAAAAAACTCGACAGGCTGATGCTGTTCTACCGTAATGTCCTGCCGTATGAAGGTTGGGACAATTACAGATATATTAACCTGAAATATAACGGGCAGGTGGTTTGTAGCAGATAGGGCAGTGCTACTCTGAAAACGAATAGGATAAATAAGAGCATCGAAATAAAGTGGAAAACAAGAATTACATTGTAGCTATCGACCTCGGCAGCGGAAATGTTGCCGTGGCTGTCGGCAGCATGGGTTCCGACGGCAAGGTCAGGGTCGAGGATGTCGAAATACGCGAGAGCAAGGGCGTTTCGCGTGGAGAAGTGAAGAATGTGGAGCAGGCCGCCCATTCTGTCAAGGAGGCCGTTGCTGCCATAGAAGAGAGACTGGGAATTACAGTTTCCGAGGCTGTGACTGGTATCTCGGGCAGTCATGTCAAATGCGCAAAACATCCTTACTACGTGCATGTAGCCGGCAAGGATGGTGAGATAAGCGAGGAAGATGTGAAAAAACTCAACGACAGCATGCGCAATGTGAAGGCCCCGGATGGTTATACACTGCTGCACATCATTCCGCAACTCTATGTCGTGGATGATGACGAGGAGGTGCTCGATCCTGTCGGCATGTTCGGTAAAACGCTCGGTTCCACTTTCAATCTGATCGTTGGCGAGAACAACATAACATCCCGTCTGACCAAGGCATTGCAGAAGGTCGATATCCGTCAGACGAAACTGTTTATCAACTCACTGGCTACTGCCGAGGCGGTCACTTTCCCCGATGAGAAGGATTTGGGTGTGGCGGTAGTCGACATAGGTACCGGCACGACCGACGTGTGCATATACCATGACGGGATAGTCCGTTATCTCGGAGTCATCCCCATGGGTGCCGAAGCGATCAATAAAGACATTCGCTCTTACGGCATCATGGAACGCTATGTCGAAGAGTTGAAGGTAAAATATGGTTGTGCGCTGGCTTCGATGGTCGATAATGAAAAACTTATCAAGGTGCCTGGCCGTACGCCAAGCGACCACAAGGAGATATCTTTCAAGAATCTTGCGGCGATCATAGAGGCGCGCATGTTCGATATAGTGGACTATGTCAAGGACGAGATAAAAGACTCGGGTTACGAGGACAAACTGGGCGCCGGTATAGTGCTTACGGGAGGATGCTCCCTGTTGAATGCTATTAAACCGATGGTCGAACAACGCACCGGACTCGAAGTACGTATAGCATGCCCGGATATTCTTGTAGAGGATGAGTCGAAGGAAAAGGTGGCGGATCCGAGACTCTCGACGGTCATAGGGATACTTGCCCAGGCTCTCAACGCCGGTCTCTCTGTGTCGGCATCCACAGGAATTAGAAAGCAACGCCCTGCGGCCAAACAAAAGGAGACGACCCCGGTCGATAACACTCCGGATGAAATCCACGAGAAAAAGAAATATTCCGAACCGTTGGATATTGAAGATCCGGAGGTGGATGACGAAGGATTCTTCGACAGCGATTATTCAAAGCCGAAGAAAAAACGGAAAGGACTCTTCGGGACGCTGAAAGATAAATTGGAGAAAACGTTCGACTTCGACGTGCTGGACGACGACAATACCATTTAACAGACAAAACTGCGTACAATGATTGACGAACTTATAGAGTTTGACATAGAGAAGGTTGAGCCGTCGATAATAATGGTCGCCGGGATCGGCGGGGCCGGAGGGAACGCCGTGAACCACATGTACGATCTCGGAATACATGACGTATCGTTCATGGTTTGCAACACCGACCGACAAGCCCTGAACCGCAGTATGGTTCCCATCAAGGTGCAACTGGGAGAAGGTCTCGGAGCCGGGAACAAACCCGAAAAAGGTAAGGCCGCCGCAATCGAGAGTCTCGACAAGATAACCGATATACTCAAGTCGGAAGGAGCCAAGATGCTCTTCGTTACCGCAGGCATGGGCGGCGGCACCGGAACAGGCGCCGCTCCGATCATCGCCCGTGCCGCCAAGGATATGGGTATACTTACGGTAGCGATCGTGACAACTCCTTATGCCTCGGAGGGGCCGGCACGTATGAAAAACGCCCTTGCTGGCATCGAGGAGCTGAAAAAGAGCGTCGATTCGCTTCTTATCATAAAGAACGAGAATATACAGGAAATATACGGCGAGCTACCCATTACAGAGGCTTTCGGGCGTGCAAACGATATACTTGCGACGGCAGCCAAAGGCATCGCCGAGATCGTTACCCGTCCGGGTATCGTGAACGTCGATTTTGCCGACGTCACGACTGTCATGAAAGACAGCGGTATAGCGCTTATGGGTTCGGGAAGGGCTCGTGGCGAGGATCGCGCGGAGCTGGTGTCAGAAATAGCGCTTTCATCACCCCTGCTCAACCACAATTCGGTCGAAGGTGCTACGAGCATACTGTTCAACATCACTTATGGCGACGAAGAGGTGACTCTCGCCGAATCGACACGGATTCTCGACTATATCCAGTCACGTGCGGGTAAGAATGCCAATATAATATGGGGCGCAGGTCAGAACGACCTTCTCGGGGAGGACATAGAACTGACGGTCATAGCTACCGGCTTCAAACTGATCGCCTCGGATCCGACGATACCGGTGGAACCTATATCTGGACGTCCGGACAAGAAACGATGGACGCCTCCTACAGATCCATTTACCAGACATGGCATCGGTCGTGCAGGTGCGGATCCCGACAGTAGCACCCAGTCGGAAATCATTGTGATAGAGGAGAAGGCACGTTATGCGAATATGGATGGGGTTATAAATACTCCGGCTTATGTGCGTCGTCGCGTTAAGCTGACCGGAGACACCTCCTCAGCTACACGTGTCAAACTTAAGAACGACGAGCGCAAACAACCCGAACTTCCAAAAGGGAGCTCCCTGTTCGACGATTAGACGAATCGTCGAATAGACTTCCGGCCCTAACGGAAACCTGTAACGCATGCATCGACGCGCTCAAACGTTGTATCTCCCTCAGAATCAAACCACGATTAACCGGAAATAAAAATATTGTCAACCCTGCTGCAAATAGTGACTTTCAATCAATTCCAGCCCGAGACCGCAATATGGATAGCGGTTCTGGCAGTGTTGATTTTTCTGTCGGCTCTGATGTCGGCCTCCGATACGGCGTTCTTCTCACTTTCGAGAACCGATCTCGATAGAGTCAAAAAAAGCAATTCGGTTGCAGATAGAACAATACTCCGTCTGCTGGCGGTTCCGGAATATCTGTTGTCTGCGATCCTTACCGCCACCGTATTCCTGAATATCCTTGCGGTATTGTTGTCGTGTGTCATTATCGACTGGTGTGTGCAATTCACCGTCGGAGCTGCATGGGAGTATGTTGTCAAGACCGTTGCCATAGCTTTCGTTCTGTTGCTTTTCGCAGTCGTTATTCCCAGGATGTACGGAGCATACAATCCTCTCGGTGTAGCCCGTATCATGTCAAGGCCTGTCATGGGACTGAAACATTTGCTCAAGCCGCTGTTGTGGTTGTTGGTACATCTTTCCGGTACCGCATCAAGGCGGTCTATGCATAAAAAAGGCAACCTGTCTATCGACGAACTTTCAAAGGCCATAGAGATAACCGGCGATCAGTCCGAAGAGGAAAAACAAATGTTGTCGGGAATAGTAGGCTTCGTCAATACCGAGGTGAACAGCATCATGAAGCCTCGCATGGACATTGTCGCTCTCGATATGGCGTCAGATTTCGGAGAGGTCAAGCAGGTTATAATAGAGTCGGGCTTCTCGCGCATTCCCGTGTGGGAGGACAATATCGACAGCATAAAAGGAATATTGTATGTCAAGGATATGCTTCCCTTCATTTCACGTGATGATGATTTTTGCTGGCAGGCCTATCTCAGACAGCCTTATTTCGTGCCCGAGCATAAAAAGATAAACGACCTGATGGAAGAATTCCAAAGCGAGAAGGTGCATATGGCCATAGTCGTTGATGAATACGGTTCTACGTTGGGCCTTGTCTCTTTGGAGGACATTCTGGAAGAGATCGTCGGAGAAATAACTGACGAGTCGGATGTGCAGACTCCCGAATGTTATCAGAAGATAGACGAAAACAATTATATTTTCGAAGGGAAAACGCCATTGGCTGATGTCGAAGAGATACTTGGTTTCGGGGAGGGGTATTTTGGAGAGCTGGAACACGATGCCGAGACCCTGGCGGGACTTATGCTCGAAATAAAATGCGATTTCCTGAAAAAAGGAGAAAGCGTCATGGCCAGAGGCGTTAAATTCACCGTAGAGGCGCTCGACGGCCGACGAATAGACAAAGCGCTTGTCGATATCCGCGATGCCGAACCGGCCAAGGAGCTGTCAGGAGAACGGTAGTATCCTTTTAATGGGATTTTCGGGCAGGTCTGTCGGCTGTTTTATCGAGACATGCGGGCGCAGGCCCTGATCGTTTCTTAACAACTCCATCTCGTATCATTAATCTTTTTTAACCCTCTTTTCAAAATATGCCGCTTGTCCAGATCGAGAATATTATGGATGCCGAACTTGTTTTGTGGCGGGTGAGCGAAACGGAACAAGAGTTATCCTCGTTGGTCCTGCCCGAGGATCTGGATTCGATATCGGGATTCACCTCCGTCGGCAGGCGTGTGGAAAGACTGGCGTGGCGCGCCGCACTTCGTTCGGCTGGGATACGTCAGAGTGTCATTTATAATCGCAATGGATCTCCTTTCCTGAAGGATTCGGACCGGCATATCAGTGTTTCCCACTGCAAGGAGATGGCTTGTGTGGCCGTATCGCCGGTGAAATGCGGGGTCGATATAGAGAATGCGGCCCGCGATTGTTCTCGTATAGCGGACCGGTTCTTGTCGGAACGGGAACGGCCGTTTCTGGCCGGAACGCCCAATCCGGGAATGGCGGCATGGTGCATTAAGGAGGCACTATATAAATATGCCGGCCGCGATGGAGTTGACTTTTTGCATGACATAAGGATCGTCTCCAACGGGATAGATGTCTATGAGGCAGTAGTGTGCGGCGAAACGGCGGAAGTATGCTTGATATATGAAGAGGGGTGTGTGATAGCTTTCGCGCATGCGCCTGCGAAGTGATTGCCCTCGAACGGTTCCAAAGTCTGGCATATGCCAGACACCAGGTCGGCAGAAACATGCGATATGAACGTTGCAGTTGAAAAAATAGGGCTAAAACTTGCATTTTTAGCTTATGTTTCACTATATTTGTCGCATAAAAAGACAGGAATGACCGCTTGCATAAACATACATCTCCATCATCATCATACTTCGCAGTCGAGGTAGGTCGGGTTGTTATGTTCGTGCTTTAAAATATGCGGTGTGATATAATACGAGACTTGCCTCACAAGGCAGGTCTTTTTTTGTTTGCAGAAACGTCTTGCCTGTACACCGGGCGGGCGACCGGACATGTGAAAAAACGGATTGAACGATTAAAACTATAAATAGAATTATGGAAACGATCAGGCTGGCCATTCAGGCCAAAGGAAGGCTTAACGAAGAGAGCATCGCGTTGCTTGCAGACGCGGGAATATCTATTGAAGAGAGTAAGCGGAAACTGCTTGCAAAATCAGGTGATTTCCCTATCGAGGTGCTTTACCTGCGTGACGACGATATACCTCAGGCAGTTTCGATGGGAGTCGCAGATTTGGGGATTGTCGGGCTCAACGAAGTGGCGGAAAAACAATACGAAGTGGATGTTATTCATAAGCTCGGTTTCGGCGGATGCAGGCTCTCGTTGGCGGTGCCTAAGTCCGAAGAATACGACAACACGAGGTGGTTCGACGGCAAACGGGTCGCTACATCCTATCCGCGTATTCTCGGGAAATATTTTAAGGAGAACGGGATTAAGGCCGAAATACACGAGATCGCCGGATCTGTCGAAGTGGCACCGCTCGTAGGCATGGCCGATGCTATTTTCGATATAGTCAGCTCGGGAGGAACACTGGTGAAGAACGGTCTGGTCGAAGTGGAAAAAGTGATGGATTCCGAAGCGGTACTGATAGCTAACAAACAGATGTCGCCCGAGAAGAAAAAGGTGGTGGATCAGGTATTGTTCCGCTTCAGTGCCGTGCAGCGCAGCCGTGGAATGAAATATGTCCTGATGAACCTGCCGTGCGACAGGGTGGATGAAGCGGTAAAGATGCTTCCGGGTATGAAAAGTCCCACAATTCTCTCTCTTGCGCAGGAGGGCTGGTGTTCGCTGCACGTAGTGATCCGCGATTCGGAACTTTGGGAAAAGATAGAAAGCCTTAAAGCCATAGGCGCAGAAGACATACTCGTGTTGGCCCTCGAAAAAATGATACTTTGATGAAAGTGATTGTAAATCCCGAAAGGCGGGATTGGAATGCCATTACCCGCCGCGCATTGCCCGACGACGGTGTTATCGGAGAGCGTGTGGAAAAGATTATTTCACGGGTCCGTAAAGACGGTGACAAGGCTCTGCTATCCCTCGCACAGGAGATAGACGGAGTGGCGCTTACTCGTGTAGATGTGGGCCGCGACCAGATCGAAGCGGCTGCGAACCAGATAAGTGACGATCTTAAAAAAGCTATCGCCATTTCTGTGGCGAATGTGAGAAAATTCCACGCAGCCCAACTCGGATCGGGAGTCGATATCGAAACCATGCCGGGCGTGCGCTGTGTGCAGAAAAACGTCCCGGTACAGAGAGTCGGGTTGTATGTCCCCGGAGGGTCGGCACCGTTGTTCTCTACGGTGATAATGCTTGCCGTGCCGGCCAAGGTTGCGGGATGTCCTGAGATAGTGCTCTGCACTCCGCCCGACAAGTCGGGGAGGGTCGCCCCTGAAATATTGTACGCGGCTTCGGTATGCGGTGTGGACAAGGTCTTCATGTCGGGTGGCGCGCAGGCTGTCGCAGCGATGGCTTATGGAACTGAAAGTATTCCGAAAGTCGATAAGATTTTCGGTCCCGGAAACAGATACGTGACCAAGGCCAAGCAACTCGTTTCGTTGTCCGAAGTGGCGATAGACATGCCGGCCGGCCCCTCTGAGGTCATGGTCATGGCCGATAGTACGGCGGTTCCCGAGTTTGTGGCGGCCGATATGTTGTCTCAGGCCGAACACGGACGCGACAGCCAGTCGGTACTCGTCACGGATTCGCGCTCGTTTGCCGAAAGGACAATCAGGGAGATAGAAAGCCAACTTGCAGTATTGAGCCGCTCGGGATTTGCATCCGATTCGCTCGAGCACGGTTTTATCGTCGTGATGGACGAACGGCAGGATATGATCGACTTCGCGAACGTATACGCAGCCGAACACCTCATAATCTCGATGGAAAACGCGTGGGACGTGGCCGGGCAAATAACCGCGGCAGGGAGCATATTCCTAGGCAATTATTCTCCGGAAAGCGCAGGCGATTATGCCTCGGGAACAAACCATACACTTCCTACCTCCGGATGGGCCAGAGCATTCAGCGGAGTCAACGTGGATAGCTTCTTGAAGAAGATAACGATTCAGGAACTTACTCTGGACGGTTTGCGGGGAATAGGACAGACCGTCATGGATATGGCATCTGCAGAGGGTCTCGACGGCCACAGAAATGCCGTGAAGATCAGACTCGAAAAGGCAGTGCGCTGAATTGCTTTCCATCGGTCGGATTGTTCTTGTAATAGTGTGTTATGCACCCGATTGTCATAAAGATATGGCGATCGCTACTGAACAAAACGTTGTGGCAGTTGTTTGTCAGGATGTTTAAAATTTTAAATTTGCAAATGATGAAAGACCCCATAGAACTCGTACGTAAAAATATCCTTGCCTTGGCGCCATACTCGACTGCAAGGGACGAGTATACGGGCCCGATAGGCATCTATCTCGATGCCAACGAGAACCCGTATGACAACGGTTACAACCGTTATCCGGACCCACATCAGAAAGCACTCAAGGCCCGAATCTCAACCATTAAAGGTGTCCCTACCGAGAATATTTTTATCGGCAACGGCAGCGACGAAGCCATAGACCTCGTTTACAGGGTCTTTTGTGAACCGCGTATCGACAATGCCGTTTCGATAGCGCCCACTTACGGTATGTATAAAGTGGCTGCGGCTACCAACGATGTCGAGTTTCGCGAGGTACAGTTGGGTGTTGACTTCTCGCTCGATGTGGAAGGACTGCTCGCGGCAGCGGACGAAAACACCAAGGTGATGTTCCTCTGCTCTCCAAACAACCCCACCGGAAACGCTTTCCCGGACGAGGATATAGAACGCCTGCTTGTGAATTTCGGAGGAATAGTAGTGATAGACGAAGCCTACATCGACTTTGCGGATAGTGAAGGATGGCTGTCGCGCTTGGCTCGATATCCGAACCTTGTCATCTTGCAGACCCTATCCAAAGCGTGGGGAATGGCAGGGCTGAGGCTCGGACTCGCTTTCGCACGCGAAGATATAATATCGCTCTTCACCCGTGTCAAGTACCCGTATAATATCAACGGCATTACCCAGAAGATCGTGATCGAACGCTTGGGTTATGATATGTCGGAACAACTGGCCGAATTGAAGGAACAACGAGGAAAAGTGCTGAAAAAACTCTCTGAAAATCCGTTGGTGCGTGCTATTTTCCCTACGGATGCTAACTTTGTACTGGTGAAGTTCGACGATCCGCGTGGCGTATACGATAGACTTATCGAGGGAGGCGTCATAGTGCGTGACCGCTCAAAGATAAAGGGGTGCGAGGGCATGCTCCGCATTACGATAGGAACACCGGATGAGAACCGCAAAATGCTGGCTATACTGGACGGAATGGCAGCTAAATAGTAACTATGGAAACGACAAAAACACTGAAGAAGGCGCTTTTTATAGACCGCGACGGGACGATAATCGTCGAACCGGCGAGCGATCTCCAGGTTGACAGCCTCGAGAAACTCGAGTTTCTGCCCGGTGCCATTTCGGCGCTCAAGGCGCTCCGTACGCTCGATTTCGAGTTTGTTATGGCGACAAACCAGGACGGTCTGGGTACCGAAAGTTTCCCTGAAGACACTTTCTGGCCGGCGCACAATAAAATGCTCAGAACGTTGGAGGGCGAAGGGGTGGTCTTCGATGACCAACTTATAGACAGGAGCTTCGAATCGGAGAATAAACCTACACGTAAACCGGGAACGGCCATGTTCGGAAAATACACCGACGGTAGTTACGACCTTGCAGAATCATATGTGATAGGCGACAGGATTACGGATGTGAAACTTGCGAAGAATCTCGGTGCAAAAGCCATACTGATTGCCGGCGAAGACTCGGATGCAGCAAGACAAGTGGTTGCGGAAGGGTTGCAGGATGTTTGTGTACTGGTGTCCGACAACTGGCAGAAGGTGGCCGAATATATAAGGGGCGAAGAGCGCACCGCAAGTATCGAACGCAATACGAAAGAGACGAAAATAAAGGTGTTCATCGACCTCGACGGGCGCGCGGAATCGTCTGTCTCCACAGGGCTCAATTTCCTCGACCACATGCTGTGGCAGATCGTGCATCATGCTGGCGTATCGTTGCAGGTGCGGGCAAAAGGCGACCTGGAGGTGGACGAGCACCATACGATGGAGGATGTGGCTATAGTGCTGGGTGAAGCGGTGCTCAAGGCATTGGGATCGAAACGCGGTATCGAACGCTACGGTTTTGCGCTTCCCATGGACGAATCGTCGGCCATTGTTCTGCTCGATTTCGGAGGCCGCATAGACTTCGAGTGGGACGTCCAGTTTAGACGCGAAATGATAGGCGACGTTCCGACAGAGATGTTCAAGCATTTTTTCAAAAGTTTTTCCGAGGCTGCCAAATGCAACCTGCATATATCGGCTAAGGGAGAAAACGAACACCATAAGATAGAGGGCGTATTCAAAGCGTTTGCGAGGGCGTTGCGGGCAGCTATCCGCAGGGATGTCTTCTCGTACGAACTTCCAAGTAGTAAAGGAGTGTTATGATAGCTGTAATAGATTATAAAACAGGAAATTTACGTTCGGTCAAGAACGCGCTGGCCAGGCTCGGCGGAGATTATGTCGTAACCGGCGATGCCGATGTGATACGTGCCGCCTCTCATGTCATCCTGCCGGGAGTAGGTGAGGCTGCCCAGGCCATGTCGAGTCTGCGTGAGTCGGGTCTGGTCGATGTTATTCTCGCTCTTACGCAGCCCGTTCTCGGTATTTGCATAGGCATGCAGTTGATGTGCCGCAGCAGCCAGGAGGGAAATACCAAATGTATGGGAATTTTCGATACCGATGTTGTCAAGATGGAGCCCGCCCCGGGACTGAAAGTCCCGCATATGGGATGGGATACGATCGAAAAACTCGACTCTCCGTTATTCGCTGATATGCAGGACGGAGCGTATGTGTATTACGTTCATTCGTTCGCTCCGGAGTTGTGTGAGCATACGGTGGCCGTGACAGATTACGGAACGCCTTTCAGCGCTGCCTTGCAGAACCGCAATTTTTTCGGCACGCAGTTCCATCCCGAAAAGAGTGGACCTGTGGGTGCTAAGATACTCAGGAATTTTTTGTCAGTATTATAAAACTATAGTTATGAGTAAATACGACGATTTGGAAAAACTGGAAGACCTCAGACAGAAAGGAACCATATCCGAAGAGGAGTTCCAGAGCGAAAAGGCCAAGATACTGGCTTCGAAGTCATCGTGTGCCGAAGGTTCTGGCAGCAATACGATGCTCGGCCTGAGCGAAAACAATTATCTGATGGTGATGCACCTCTCTCAGTTTGCAGGTTTCATAATCCCTGTGGCAGGCCTGGTGGCTCCGATATTGCTGTGGCAGATCAACGCCAAGAATAACGCCGAAATAGACAGGCACGGAAAAAATATAACCAACTTCATAATAAGCATGATAATCTACTCGATAGTTGCGCTTGTTCTGTGCTTCGTTATAATTGGCATTCCATTGCTTATCGTCTTGGGTGTCATGTGGATCGTATTTGTTATTCTCGCCGCAATCAAGGCGAATAAGGGCGAGTATTGGCGGTATCCGCTTTCGATAACCTTCTTTGCATAGGTAGATTTATGATAGAGATAATACCAGCGATAGATATAATCGGCGGGGAGTGTGTGCGGCTTTCGCAGGGCGATTACGGCCGGAAAACCAGCTATTTCAAAGACCCTTCGGAGGTGGCCGTGAGATTCCGCGATGCGGGTATCCGCAGGCTGCATCTCGTCGATCTCGACGGCGCCAAGGCTGCCGCCCCAAAGAATCTCGCAGTGCTCGAAAAAGTTGCCGCCCGTACCGGGATGGATATTCAGTACGGCGGCGGGATCAAAAGCGCCGATGCCTTGAAAGCGGTTTTCGACAGCGGGGCGAACAGAGCCATATGCGGGAGCGTGGCTGTAACCAAACCGGATGACTTCCGGCAATGGCTCGCAAAATTCGGAGCAGGAAAGATAATCCTCGGAGCGGATGTGAAGAACGGATTCGTTGCCACGCACGGATGGCTGGAATCGTCCGAAGTCTCGGCCCGAACCCTTATAGAACAGTTCGAGGGAGATGGACTCAGACAGGTCATATGTACCGACATATCTAAGGACGGAATGCTCCAGGGTCCTACGTTCGAACTTTATGAAGAGTTGCAGGGGCAATTCCCGGAAATAGACATAACTGTCAGCGGCGGGATCAGTTCCATAGACGATATAATAAAACTCGATGGGATGGGCTTGCGCAGCGTAATTGTCGGCAAGGCGTTCTACGAAGGACGGATAACACTTAAACAATTGGAAGAATGCTCGCGAAAAGGATAATACCGTGTCTCGACATAAAGGACGGATCGACTGTAAAAGGGGTCAATTTCCTCGGATTGCGCAATGTAGGCGATCCCGTAGAGCTGGGACAGAAATATGCTGCCGAAGGTGCCGATGAACTGGTATATCTCGATATCAGCGCTACCTATGAAGGTCGTAAGACATTTGCCGATCTGGTTACCAAGATTGCTGAAGGGATAGACATCCCTTTTACAGTGGGCGGCGGGATATCGACGGTCGAGGATGCCGGGAAACTGCTTCTGGCCGGTGCCGATAAGGTTACGGTAAACAGTGCTGCCGTCAGGCGCCCCGAACTTATCGACGAGATTGCCAATCGATACGGGAGTCAGTTCGTGGTCGTTGCAATTGATGCCAAGACTATCGACGGGCGGTGGGTCGTCACAACACATGGCGGAAGGCAGCTGTCGGATCGGGAACTTTTCTCCTGGGCCAAAGAGGCACAGGAACGCGGCGCTGGCGAAATATTGTTTACCTCGATGGATCATGACGGCACCAAGAACGGCTACCCGTGCGAGACATACGCCAGATTGTTCGACCTGCTCTCTATTCCGGTCGTTGCATCGGGCGGAGCCGGGACCGTCGATCATATAGCACAGGTTCTGTCCGAGGGGAAGGCTGATGCAGCACTTGCGGCCAGCATATTCCACTACGGAGAGATACCGATACCAGTACTCAAACGCGAACTCGATAAAAAAGGAATAAACGTAAGACTTTAAAGATATGTTGAAATTCAGTGATTTGAACGCGTCAAAGAACGCGGATGGCCTTGTGCCGGCAGTGATACAGGATGCCCGTACCCTTGCGGTGCTGATGGTAGGTTACATGAACGAAGAAGCTTTTGAAAAGAGCATGAAAGAAGGTCGGGTGACCTTCTTCAGCCGCACCAAACAACGCTTGTGGACCAAAGGTGAGACCAGCGGTAACTTTCTCGATATAGTGTCGGTGGCGGCCGATTGCGATGCCGATACTTTGCTCATCAAGGTGCTGCCTCACGGACCGGCATGCCACAAGGGTACTACCACATGTTTCGCGAATGCCGATGGCGATACGGCAGATACGGAAGGTTTCGTGCGTTATCTGCAGACGGTGATTCAGAAACGCCATGCCGAAATGCCCGAAGGATCGTACACTACCAGACTTTTTACCAAGGGTGTCAATAAAATTGCCCAGAAAGTGGGAGAAGAGGCCGTGGAAACAGTTATCGAAGCTGTGGATGGCAATCGCGACGGCTTCATTTATGAAGCTTCGGATCTGATATATCACCTGCTGGTTCTTCTCGAACAGATGGGATGTACTATTACCGACATCGAAAAAGAACTTGCCAGCCGACACAAATAAACAAGTTGTACCGGTTGCAAAAAAGATAGATGCGGCCCTGCGATCGCAGGGCCGCATCTATCTTTATTGTGGAGTCATGAAAAACGTACTTCTTCTGCGAAGAATCTTAGCTTTTTCTGAAAAAAGACGGGGCAATTAACTCTTGGGCTTACGTCTTATTTATTGGCCCGTTTGCGGTCGTTCTCGTCGAGCAGAATCTTGCGCAGGCGCATGGCTTTTGGCGTTACCTCGACGTATTCGTCCTCTTTAATGTATTCGAGTGCCTCTTCGAGCGAAAATATTACCGGCGGGGCTATGTTCACCTTTTCGTCGGAACCGCTGGCGCGCATATTGGTCAATTTCTTGCTCTTGGTAAGGTTGACGCCCATGTCTTCCGCACGAGTGCTTTCGCCAACCACCTGGCCGGCGTAGATCTCTTCCTGTGGCGATACGAAGAACTTGCCGCGATCCTGGAGTTTGTTGATTGCATATGCATAGGCTGTGCCTGTTTCGAGTGCTATGATTGATCCGTTCTGGCGCATTTCCATCTCGCCTTTATATGGTTCGAACCCCTTGAATCTGTGAGACATAATGGCTTCTCCTGCGGTTGCCGTGAGAAGGTTGCTGCGTAAACCTATGATACCGCGCGACGGAATCTCGAATTCGAGGCGTGTGCGGTTGTGTTCAGTCTCCATATTCACGAGTGTTCCTTTGCGCTTTGTGGCCATTTCGATGGCTTTCCCTGCGTGCTCTTCTGGCAGATCTATCGTAAGTTCTTCGACAGGTTCGCATTTCTGTCCGTCGATCTCTTTGATTATCACTTTTGGTTGGCCGACCTGAAGTTCGTAGCCTTCGCGGCGCATCGTCTCGATCAGCACAGAAAGATGCAGCACTCCGCGTCCGTATACGATGAAACTATCTGATGACTCTCCCGGTTCGACCCTGAGCGCGAGGTTCTTTTCGAGTTCGCTGGCAAGACGCTCCTTGATATGCCTTGAGGTTACGAATTTGCCGTCTCTGCCGAAGAAGGGAGAGTCGTTGATGGTGAACAGCATGCTCATTGTCGGCTCGTCGATGGCGATAGGGGGCAACGGTTCAGGATTTTCGTAATCGCAGATCGTGTCGCCTATCTCGAATCCGTCTATGCCTACGAGTGCGCATATTTCACCGCACTGTACCTCTTCTGCCTTGGCTTTTCCGAGTCCTTCGAATACCATAAGTTCCTTTATGCGGGTCTTCTGCATGGTCACGCCGTCGCGTTTGGCGAGTGTTACGGGCATGCCGCTTTTTAGGGTGCCGCGCGTCAATTTGCCTACGGCTATACGACCGAGATAAGGCGAATGTTCGAGGGAGGTTATGAGTAACTGCGGTGTGCCTTCGACTACTTCCGGAGCGGGTATGTCGTCGATGATGGCATCCAGAAGCGGTACTATGCTGTCTGTTTTCTCATTCGCTTTATGCGACATCCATCCCTGTTTGGCGCTCCCGTATATCGTGCGGAAATCGAGTTGCTCTTCGGTAGCGTTGAGGGTGAACATGAGGTCGAATACCTGCTCGTGTACATATTCCGGGCGGCAGTTGGGTTTGTCCACCTTGTTGATTACCACGATAGGCTTTTTCCCGAGAGCAAGTGCTTTCTGTAAAACAAAGCGTGTCTGAGGCATGGTCCCTTCAAATGCGTCGACAAGCAGCAGCACGCCGTCTGCCATATTGAGTACCCTTTCGACCTCGCCACCGAAATCGGAGTGTCCGGGGGTATCTATGATGTTTATCTTGTAGCCGTTGTAAATGACGGAGACGTTCTTGGAGAGGATTGTGATTCCGCGTTCCCGTTCGAGATCGTTATTGTCCAATATGAGGTCGCCGCTGTTCTGGTTCTCACGAAGCAGATTGGCGTGATAGATCATTTTGTCGACAAGTGTGGTTTTCCCGTGATCGACGTGCGCAATAATCGCAATGTTTCTGATTTTTTGCATTTTCCCTTTTTTATCGGGCGCAAAGGTACGAATAAAATATGCTAAATTAACACTGCGAAGGGTATGATTGGGTAAAATCTTTTTGGTCGGCGCGACTATTTTGTATTTAACTTTTAATATCTTTACTCTATGTGATTCGTGTCTCCATTACGCGGGCGATAAAAATTGTGCGGCAAAACAACCATGTGCCGTGGAAATGAGGCGCTGTTTTTCGTATATTTGCATAATTATGGAATATGCCTTGATGATCTCTCGAAAACCATGTTTTCTCGATTATTCCTGGCTTTTGCCATATTTACTTTTCCTTAAAAATTTTTATGAAAGAAATTATAGAAGTCAAAAGAGATGGGCGGGAGCCTTCCCGTGTCGTGGTGGGCGATGTTATAGGTCAACTGGCCGAATGGCTGCCTCAGGGGCGCAGGGTCATTGTTATTACCGATTCGAACGTGCATCGTCGTTATATGGATATAGTTAACTCTTACGACCATATAATCATCGGTATGGGAGAGACAAACAAGACCCTCATGACGATGGAGAGGATATACCACGAACTTATCGAAAAAGATGCCGACAGAGAGTGTTTTATTCTGGGTTTTGGAGGTGGCATAGTGACCGATATAGCCGGATTTGCCGCTTCGACCTACATGAGGGGGCTTAGGTTCGGATTTGTCCCTTCGACTCTTTTGGCGCAGGTGGATGCCAGTGTCGGCGGCAAAAACGGCGTCAATGTGGAAGGGTACAAAAACATGGTGGGTACTTTCAATCAGCCGGATTTCGTCCTGTGCGACACGTCGCTTCTCAAGACACTCCCGGAAAGGGAGTTCCGTGCCGGACTGGCCGAGATAATCAAGGCGGGAATAATTGCCGACCCTGTTCTGTTCTCGTTATTCGAAGGAAATACATTCGAGGATTTCAGGAATGATTCCAAACTGCTCATGCAGGCTGTTACGGCAGCCGTGAAACTAAAAGCCGGAGTCGTGGAGCGTGACGAACGCGAATCCGGTGAGCGCAAACTGCTTAATCTGGGACATACATTTGGCCATGCCATAGAGAAAAGTACGCAGGCTTTCCTGCATGGAGAAGCGGTCGCAATAGGACTCGTTATGGCCTGCGACCTCTCGGTGAATATGGGCATAATGGCTCACGAGGATGCCAAACGTGTTAAAACCGTTGTGGAACGCATGGGATTGCCGCTCGAGTCGGGTGTCGATCCGAAGAAACTTGTCAAGGTCATGAGGCACGACAAAAAGCGCGATACAGATAACATCAATATGGTGCTTCCCGCAACTGTCGGTCAATGCGAAATCCGTCGTATAGCATTGTCGGAACTGGAAAAAATCTACTAACCTAAAACTTACTCGATATGAAAAAATTTTTTATCGTAGCCGTGTTGGGTTTGTTAGCCGTGACTGCATCGGCTCAGAGACCCGATCTGAACAGCGCGGCAAGACTCGACCGTTACAAAAAAGAAAACGTGAATGCTCCGCAGGGGGCTGTAATATTCGCCGGCAATTCGATTACAGAAGGTTGGCGAAGAATCCGTCCGGAATTTTTCTTGGATAATAATTTTCTCGGACGCGGTATCAGCGGCCAAACGAGTCTCGGATTGCTGCTGCGTTTCCGTCAGGACATTATAGACCTGAAACCCTCGATCGTAGTCATAAATATCGGTACGAACGATATAGCCTGCAATAACGGCCCCTATCAGCATCAGTTGACATTCGACTGCATCAAGTCGATGGCGGAACTGGCCGATTATCACGGAATCAAGGTGATACTCAGCTCGGTATTGCCTGTGAAACAGTATAAATGGAATACCTCCGTAACCGATGCACCCGAAAAGATCGCAGCGCTGAATGCAGATATCAAGGCTTTTGCGGATGAAAACGGTTTCGGTTACATAGATTATTTCACGCCGATGGCCGAACCCGACGGAGCACTGAAGGCTGGCTATGGCAATGATGGGGTCCATCCAAACGAGGACGGATATATCGTTATGGAGCAGCAGGCTCTCAAGGTGATTAACGAGATGCAGAAAAGCAAAAAAATCAAAAGGAAAAAAGACAAAAGATAGAAGTATGCGAAAAATTGTTGTCGGAATCGGCTTAGGATTAAGCTTTTAGATACTGACAAACCGTTTGTCGCACTGCAATCCGATTCGTTCAGCCACCCGCGCTTATTGTGCGGTCCAAACCAGACGCGACAGGTCGTATCCGGCATTGGCGGCTATCTCAAGATAGTTCTCGATAACCGCTTTAGGCATGGTCTTTTCGCGTGACAATAACCATAAATAATTCAGGTTCTTGCCGAAAACCATCGCATATTTATACTCTTTGTCTATGGCTACGACATTGTACCCGGAATAGAACGGACCGAAAAACGATACTTTGAGCATGCCTATGTCGGACGTTTTTGCAAATACGGCCTTGCCTACTGCGCTCTGCCATTGCTCCTTCTCGGTGTTGTAGCCGCTATTTACGACTTTTATGCTTCCGTCGGGATTTTCCGAATAATCTGCCGTGACGAGTGCAAGGTCTTTTTCGAACTTAAAGTCGAAGCGTGCTATCTCGTACCATTTACCCATGTAGCGTGCGGCATCGAAGTCTTTTACAGCTTCCGCCGAGGCAGGTATGCTGTCGGATCCGGTCAGAAGATATGTCGCGGCTCCTGCTGTGCCGGCAATGAGACTTGCTCCTATGATCATGATTATATCTCTGGTTTTCATTGCATTATGAGTTTAGGGTCCCAGTATGGTATTTGCAAACTTGGTGCCATTGGGCTGGATATGCAGGTGATGTATGGTATAAAAAAAGGCGCACCCATCAAGGTGCGCCTTTATAAACTGGCAGGCGTAATTACTCGGCTGTCGGAGTTACGCTTACATAAGATTTGCCTGATGATTTCTTCTGGAAGGTAACAGTTCCGTCCACGAGAGCAAACAGAGTGTGATCCTTGCCTATGCCTACGTTTTCGCCCGGGTTGTGAACCGTACCTCTCTGGCGTACGATGATGTTACCCGCTTTGGCGAACTGTCCGCCGAAAAGTTTAACACCTAAACGTTTGCTTTCCGATTCGCGGCCGTTCTTAGAACTACCTACACCTTTCTTGTGTGCCATTTCTCTGGAATTTTAAGTGTTATGCGTTGATTTCTTCGATAAGTATCTGGCTGAGGAACTGGCGATGGCCGTTCATCTTCTGATACCCTTTACGGCGTTTTTTCTTGAACACGAGAACCTTGTCGTCCTTGAGGTGTTTAAGAATAGTCGCTTTCACCGAGGCCCCTTCTACAACAGGTGTGCCTACCTTAACCTGACCGTCGTTATCCGTTAGCAGTACCTGATCGAAGCTTACAGTGGAGCCTTCGTCTCCCTGTAGACGGTTGACATAGAGCTTACGACCTTTCTCAGCTTTAAATTGCTGACCTGCAATTTCTACTATTACGTACATGTAATTAAAATGTGTTTGCACAATTTGGAGTGCAAATATATGCATTATTCGATACAAAACAAAAAGTAGCATGAATTTTTTCGTGCAATATCTTTTGACAACCTGCCTTAAAATTTTAATATCCCGGTGGAATGTATTAACTTGCATCGGAAATTAGCAGTCCGATGTATATAGTCAATACTTCTTTTTTTGTGGATCCCGGGGTACATAACACCTGGTTGGGGATACTTAAGGATAAATATCTGCCGTTTCTCAAAAACGAGGGATGTCGGATCGTCTCTTTCAGCAGGGTGATCTCTGACGGGCCTGTAGAGCATTTCACCTACTCGCTCATAACCGAAGCGGAAGACTTGACTAAGTATAACAAATATGTGGATGAGTTGTTTGCAGAATATGAGAGACTTGCCGGAATGATGTTCGGTGAGAAGGTTACTACGTTCACCACTCTTATGAAAAAAATAGAACACGAATGATTATGAGGCGGATTTTGTTGATGTTGGTGGCTTTTGGGGGCGCTATGGCGGCTAATGCGGCGGAATATGTTACCGAAATAGAGTTGCTGAAAGGAGAGAAATGGTGGGGGCTGGATTTTTACGGGAGGCTGGAACAGCCTCTGAACGGCTCTGTCGGGGAGCCTGAGAAAATGGCGGGGCAGACTCGGGTCGAGCCGTATAGGTCGATTATGGTATCCAATGCGGGAAGATATATATATAGTGAGAAGCCTTTAAAAAAAGTCGAGTTCGGTGACGAAACGATAACAATCACCTCGGAATACGAAAAAATAGAGGTGGAAAAAGGCGGCAAAACACTCAGAGAGGCATATGTGGTATGTGCCTTGAAGAATCTCGCTCCGGGACACTCTCCGGCCCTCGAAATGTTTGCCATGCCTCAGTATCTTATGGATGGGGATTTTGCCTACATGTCTGAGGATGTCGTTTTAGGATATGCGGAAAAATTGCTTGCTGAAGGGTTCCCCCCCGGGATAATAGTCGTTGATGACGGTTGGCAGAAGGTGAGCGGACCGTACGGATTCGATCCAGAGTTGTTCCCTGACCCCAAAGGAATGGTCGATAAACTGCATGAACTCGGATTCAAGATAATGCTCACCATAACTCCGAATGTGCCGAATTGGGGAAGTGTCTATGGCATGGCGCGCGACAACAATCAAATTATAAACTGGGCATTGGAGAAGAGTCCCGTTACGTTGGATATCGGTAACGATGAGCAGTTCAGCCGTTTGCGTAGCGGCCTCGAAAAGATAAAGGATGTGTATGGTTTTGACGGTTTCTGCTTTGACTGGCAGGAGGATGTGCCGCCGGACAGCGTGAAATTCATAACCAATATGATGAGCCTTGGCGAAGGAGTTGATATGGCCTGTTATCGTAAGGTCATTGATAGACCGTATGCCTCATACCTGGGCTGTATTTGGCATATGCAAGACAATGAAGACTTCTCGCCGCTCATAACTAAAGCGATAACGGCTGGTCTTATGGGGTACCCCTATGCCACAGCCCGGCTTGATCCGTCCGGCGAACGTCAAATGGCCGATTATTTACTGCTTCAGTGCGGAATGCCTGTGCTGAGTGTCGATTTCGCACCGTGGCGCATCACCGATCATGATCTGTACGAAAAGGTAAAGGAGGCTGTCAATTTCAGGGCCTCGATAGGAGATTATGTAAGTAAACTGGCCGCCGATTCGCGCAGAACGGGAGAACCCATAGTGCGGCATATGGAATACCAGTTCCCTAAAAGCGGCTTCTTCGATTGTGACGACCAGTTCATGCTGGGATCCCAATATCTTTTTGCGCCCTGCGTGGATGGTGCCGATCAAAGACTGGTCAGATTCCCGAAAGGTACGTGGCTCGGGCGCAACGGAGAAAAGATAAAAGGTCCGGTAGTGAAACAGGTGGACTGTTCTGCCGGCGAATTGATAGTGTTCGAGGCGGCACGCTGATATGACACTTACATGCAAAGTTGACAAAATTAAAACCAAATATTTTTATGCTGACAGAAGAACAAAGGGACTATCTTTTCCCGAAGGCATACAATGCAGCAATCAGGGCAGGCGCGGCGATTCTGGAGATTTACGAGCATGAGGCCGAGTATGACATAAGCCTCAAGAAAGACAATTCTCCCATAACCATGGCCGACAGACGTGCCCACAATATCATAAAGGAGTATCTCGCCCAGACACGGATCCCGCTGTTGAGCGAGGAGGGTCGTGAGATGCTCTACGAAGAGCGACGCCGATGGGATCTTTTCTGGATGGTGGATCCGCTCGACGGTACCAAGGAGTTCATAAAAGGCAATGGCGAGTTTACGGTCAACATAGCCCTGCTTGCCGATAACAAGCCGGTAATGAGCGTGATATACGTTCCTTATGTGAAGAAGATGTATTTCAGTATCCGCGATGACGAATCGTGGTTGAAAGAGGATGTCAATGCCGATCCCGATGCCGAATACCCGATGGACATAATAATCGGCAACGCCCAATCCCTTCCGCTCGCCAAGGGAATGAACAAACCTATACGCATAGGTATAAGCCGTTCGCATAATACGGAGGAGACCTTCAAGTGCATAAATATGATAAAACTGAAGTATCCCGATGCCCAGGTTGTCGAACAGGGTAGCTCTTACAAATTCTGTTTGCTTGCCGAAGGAACAATAGACATATATGTCCGCACTACCAATACGTATGAATGGGACACGGCGGCTGGCGAGGTTATTCTTAAGGGTGCGGGTGGACGAACGTTATCGCTTCCGGGGTATGAGGAACTTGAATATAATAAACTGTCGCTGCTCAATCCCAATTTCATATGTTTCAGCAAATATATGCCTCGCCTCAAGTAGGCTATTGGAGACTGTGTCGTTTGTGTCTGGCCGGATCGTGCCGTTTCTGATTTGTCGGCTGCGGCCATGCATGGGCGAAAGATAAATTCCGTGCGTCATATTAAATGCGGAATGTATCTCATCTGTTTGGCGCCGACAGCTATGTCGGGTTATAACTCCCGAAATTATGTTAAGCATGTGGCGGAACTTATAACCTAAAGAGCTGCATTTATATTTATGCCGCAGTTGATCCATTCGTCGTCGAACTGCGCACCGTAATATTTGCGATAGAAATTTATCGCCGGTTCGTTCCATTTCAGTGCCTGCCATTTTATAGCGTTGAACTTGCGTTCGCGGGCCTCCTCGATTAGTCTGTCAAATAGCTTTCGTCCTATGCCTTTGCCCCGAGCCGGAGGATCGACATATATATCCTCGAGATACATCTGCTGCCCCTTCCACGTACTGTAGCGGATGAAGTAGAGGGCAAAACCGTGGATGTGTCCGTTTTCTTCAGCTACGAAAGCCCACCATACGGGTGCTTCGCCGAAGCCGCTGTCTACGAAATGTCCGAGATCGACGGTTACCTCGTCCGGCATTTTTTCATAATCGGCAAGCCCCTGTATGAGCTCCAACAGGCGGGGACAGTCGGATGCCACGGCTCTGCGGACAGTCAGATTTTCAATAATGTTCCTTTGCATCTGTGGAATTTTCGTGAAATACCATGTAAAAATACAATATATTTAGAACTCTGTGTGCACGATTGTGCCAAATGCGGATCATATGCGTCGCATTGATTTCCATTTCGGACAAAAAATCTTTATTATTGTAAGTTGAAACAAAACCCACTTCATTTTGAAAGATAAACTTATAAGCAGGGAACAGATACAAGAATGGGTACCGGTGCTGAATACCAGACTCGGAGGATTTGTTGTCAAGTGTGGAATGGCTTTGTTGGGACTTGACAAGGTAAATGCAATATATGACCGGTGCAAGAAATATGAAGGGGTAGAATTCTGCGAGCATGTCCTTAATGACATGGGTGTAACGATTGTGGCCGAAAATACCCAGGTCTTTGAAAGGTTCAACGGGTTGCCTTTCATAACGGTGTCGAACCATCCTTACGGTCATGTAGATGCATTGGGAATAATTTCGATTGTTGGAAGGTACTGCCCTGATTATAAAGTGACGGCTAATTTTATCCTCAGTCTGATAGATACCATGTCGGCCAATTTTATCCGTGTCAATCCCTACGAGAAGAATGTGGCTGCCGCCGGAGCTGTAAGTGTTAGAAATTGCCTCAACCATATAGAGGAGGGCAAGCCTCTCGGATTTTTCCCGGCAGGTGCGGTGTCGTATCCTATACTTACCGAGCGGGGCTTTGTCGTGAAGGATGGCCCGTGGAAATCATCGACCGTAAAGCTCATTCAGAAAGCAGCCGTGCCGGTTATCCCGATATGGGTCAGCGGAAAGAATTCGTGGATATACAATTTGCTGGGGCTTTTCGGCTGGCAGGCACGAACCATACGCATTCCGCATGAGTTGTCGAATAAACGAGGCAAGAGGGTAAAGATCAGGTTCGGTGAGCCGTTGATGCCGGAACAACTCTCGCCGATCTCCAACAGCAGGGAGCTGGCCGAGTTCCTCAAGGCTCGGGTTTATGATCTCGCCGAGTAGAAAAATAGGTATGAATTCAGTTCCTATTCAGGATTTATTATGAATTTGGAGTGCGCGTATGGATTATTTTTCCCGACTGTCGAATCCCCGGGTCGGCCGAAGTCCGTATGGATTTATAAATTGCAGCATTATTCTCGATAAGGCTCTTTCCGATGGATGATTCTTTTCTGCACATACATAATATAGTCAATTGTTCGAAAAATTAAGGTGCCATGAATATCAATTCTGTTAGAAGATTTATTTTGCGTGGTCTGACCAGCGGACTCGGGAACAAAGATGTTTTCCAAGGTCCTGTTTCAGGCATGGATCCCGCCAAGATCAAACGGGTGCTTTTATGCCGCCCCAACGGAAGACTCGGCAATCAGCTTTTGCTTACGCCGTTGGTCAAGGAGATCTCCGCAGATTTTCCAAACTGCAAAATAGATCTCTTTGTAAAAGGGAATCTGTCGCGGATCTTATTCAAGAACTATCCCCAGGTAGACCGTATAATATCTCTTCCCGGCAAGCCTTTCCGTCATTTGCTGGCATATATGAAAGTTTGGATCGATCTGCGACGTTATTCCTATGATCTGGTAGTGAATGTCATACCCAATTCTTCCTCGGGTCGTCTTTCTGCCACGATAGCCCGCGGGAAATTCAAATTGTTCTGTGAACTTCCGGATGGAGAACACCTGCCGGATGATTATATGCATATGGCCAAAAAACCTGTATATTGCCTCAGAAACTTTATCGGGGAAGGCTATGGCGGCGATAACGACAAACCCGTCTCGGAACTGGATATACGTTTAAGCAAGGAGGACCTCGAACACGGTGCCCGAGTTCTGCACGATCTGGTCGGAAACGACAGAAAGACCATCAGTCTCTATACATTCGCTACCGGAGCCAAATGCTTCTCGAAAGAGTGGTGGATGGAATTTTATGATATGCTGAAGAAACGGTTTGGTGACGAATATAATTTTGTGGAGATATTGCCCGTGGAGAATGTTTCTCAGATAGATTTCAAGGAGATTTCTTTTTACAGCCGCGACTTGTTTGAAATTGCCGCCGTCATGGCCAATACCGAGATGTATATAGGTGCTGATTGCGGAATTATGCACCTGGCCGGAGCTGCCCATATTCCGGTCGTGGGTCTTTTCTCGATGACCGATCCGAGGGTTTATCAGGTTTACGGCAACAACAGTGTGGCGATTAGGACCTCTGAAGTTAAAGACGTCGGAGAGATTGTCGATCGGATAGACGCTATTTTACGGAATAGAAGGGAAACGGCAAATTGATCGCATTCCTTTGATCGCATTCCTTTTGCATTGCAGGATACTCAGGCTCGTCAGAATCTCTCCCAGAAAGGAATCAGATGCCATATGAAGGCGATTGTGCGCCACCTCCCGGGGATTATGGCACGGCGTTTCTTTTTCCTGATAGCCTTATAAATAAGGTATGCCCCTTTGTCCAGGCTTATTACGAGGGGGTATTTTTGTTTGAGCAGACCCGTTTGTATGAATCCGGGCATGATGGTGGTGAAGCGTATCGGCTCTTTATTTTTATGAGCCAGTTGCGCCAGGCACGATGTATAATGTATCTGGTAGCGTTTTGTGGCACTGTAAGAGGGAGAGTGACGCAACGGGCGGATTCCGGCCATGGAGGCTATGGTTACGAACTGCCCGCCATTGCTGCGGAGATAGTTGTAGGCGAACGTTATAATCCGCGAGAAACCGACCACGTTGGTATAGACGGCAGGCATCTCCGTTTCAGGATGTATCTCGGGTCCTTTGTTTTGAGTTCCCACTCCGGCGCAGTATATTATAATGTCAGTCCCGCCCATTTCCGAGATAAGTTCGCGTGTCAGTTCGATGCTTTCTTCCTGTGTGACATCCATTGTCCTGTAAAACACCCTGCCCGGAAACCGGTCGTGCAACTCTGTCAACGCATCGGTGTGTCTGCCGGTCACACCTACAATGTTTTCAGGATTCTCGTTGAGATATATATGTGCCAGTGCCTGTCCGATTCCGGATGTAGCACCTATTATTACGATCTTTTTTGATTGATTAACGTATTTGCCGTGTCTCGTCATAAAAACCGATTCATTATATAATCCTCAGACAAAGTTAACCTTTTATATGGATCGGCGAAATGTTGGAGATTCATTCTCGAAATGACATTTTTCATGAGTTGCGTAATTCTTTCTTTCAATACCGCTTTTTGCCCGTTCGGATGATGAAATCCGTAAACTTATTATTCTGTAATGGAGTGAGAAGTGGCCGAGAAAATTGGAATAAAAATAATATTGATTATCTTTATGGCCTGCATATTTTATCCTGCACGGCAGATTATCGTTGTGAGAGATCGCGGGATGTTTTTGTTGTGTTTTTTTAGAGATATATTTTCTTCTTTTCATTGTTTTTTTGTTAAAAATGATATTTTTGTAAAAAGGAAGGATGTCCCGATGCGCTATTCCCGGCAGGGTATGAACGTAATGGGCAGAAGTCCTTCGCTGGTCACTTCCAGAGGCTTAAAACTTCACAAAATATAATTTGAATAGTATGTTACAATTTTTGACCAGTTAGAACCCTTGCAAAAAAGGCTTTATTGCTTTCTTGCATCGTTAAAACGTGTCTCACATAGTTTGAGCGCAGAGAAAACCTAAATTTAAAGAAAAACTAACCTAAAAAGACCGAATATGAATTTATTTCGACGTCTGGTATTTATTGTTACCGTGTCGTTCGTTCTCTGTGGTTGTAAGGATTGGTGGCCTTATGATAGGGAGGGTGCGACTAAATTAGCCAAGGGTAGTATATATAAGAATCTTGAAGACAGAGGTGATTACGGACTCTTTCTTCAAGCCCTTGACATTACAGGCTATAAGAAAGCCGTCAATGAAAGCGACCTTTTGACCGTGTTCGCGCCGAACGATGCAGCTTTCAAGGATTACATGACAAATGTTCTGGGTGTAAGCGATCTTGAAGACGTACTGCTGTACGAAGACAAGATGGAAGAGCTGACGAAAACCGTGACTTACCACATCATCCAGTTTTCTTGGAGCCTGGAAGATTTCCTTGGATTCACCATGAGCGCCGATCCGGAGGCACCGAGAGGTGACGGGTCTGCCTATAAATACAAAACCCTCGCAAGGGAAGCCATCGGTTGGTATCAGGATCCGTTGAGCCGCAGGGAAGTGCAGCTTTATCACAGGGAAAAATATCTTCCGGTTTTCTCGACCAATCTGTTCAAAAACAGAATGGATGCCAATGCGGATATAGAAGCCGAATACAAACGCATCTATCCCGACGTTAATTGGATTGGCTCGGACAACCATTTGTATGTAGGTGACGCTGCCGTAATAGAACAGGGTATACCGGCCGATAACGGTTATTTGTATACCATAGACAAGGTCGCATTGCCGCAGCCTACCATATACGATATGCTCGACCCGAACGGCGATGCTTCTTTGTATGAAAATCATAAGATATTCGCCAGAATATTGCAGCGCATGAACCGCTATACATGGGATCAGTCTTTGTCTGAACAGTATGCGCTCCCGGGTGACAGCTTGTTCTACCATTATACTTATGTCGATCCGTCAGATATATCTGTAGTTCTTCCTCAGGTAGCCAGCGAATGGGCTTACCATGACGAATACGGATCTAACGTCGAAAACTCCATGAGTTGGGCCATAACCGCCCTGCTTCCTACCGATGAAGTAATGACGGAATGGCTGAATGAAAATCTTCCAAACTGGTTCTCTGACAAGAATATCGAGCAGGCAATAGACGAATTGCCGTACAATACTTTATATCATATAGCAATAGCCCATCTGTTCGGCAGACGTAATCTTACGATACCCTACGAATTGTTCAACAATGGCGTTAGCGGAGCGTATAGCGAAATCTTCAAACCCACCGAAGATGACGTGATAGATATAAAAATGGCTGCCAACGGTATCGTATATACTGTCAATGAGGTTAATACTCCGCTGGTATTCCAGCGCTTTACAAGACCGTTGTTTACGGTAAACGAAAGCGGCAAGTCGTTCCAGCTTTTTGCCAATGCTTTCTCCAATCGAGATCTGTACATGACCGCATCGTCAGCAACTGAACTGACTCCGTACACTCTCTTCGTCGTAAGCGACAATAATCTGCAGAATCAGGAAGGTTCGGGCGCTCAGTGCTATATGACATCGCCCAACAGCAGTAACCCGATGAAGATGGATATTTTCAGAAAAAACAATACTGCCAGTGCTTATCCAACAAGTGCGATGAGTGTTATTGATGTAAGCAACTTCATGATGGCGCATCTGGCGTATGGCTATATTCCCGCTCCGCAGGAACAGTCTGAAGAAGATGTGCAGGAAGACAGACATATTCTCAGGTATTACAAGATGCAGAAGCAGACCCAGAACGGTTCAGGTCTGTATATATATGCCCTTGACGGCGAGTTCTACGATGAACTGGAAAATAAACTCGGGTACAGTGATATACGTAACGTGTACGATGAAGATGATGGTGTTCAGTACGGAATCGTATACGAGTTGAGGGAAGCTATTCGCGGTGTAAGCAACGGTGCGAACGTCAATGTGGCGATCAAGGAACTTTCCAATGCCGAATGGAAACCAGGCAACAGAATGGTTCGATTAATGAAAGACTGTGGTATACTGAATAATGACCTTTATTTCACAGATGGTTGGAATGCACAGAAAGATATGATGATCTTCCTGCCGAGCAATGAAGCAATCGAAGAGGCTGAAGCCCAGGGACAGGGTACGGTAATCCCGTATTATGATCCGGATGACGACAGCGTGGATGCAGAAATACAAGAACTCCGTAAGGCAGAGTTGAAAAGATGGTGCCAGTTCTACATTATAGACAGGTATCAGAATGCTATCGACCAGTATGCTCTTCCTGGACTTGATCCTTATACAGGTCCGACTGAAAATGGTTATGAATATGTTTTCAGAACGGCTTACGATTACGAAAGTTTCGACCAGGCATTGTACTGCAAAGTTGGTTGGGATCCTTCGGATTCTTTCCGGATGTATCTTGAAGATAAAGACGGTAACAGGGCTTATACCCTTACCTATTGGCCTTTGGACCCCAATGCAACAGATCCTACTCCTAAATTGTTGATGCCGAATCGTAAAGGAGAAACAGCTATGGTATTCGTGATAGACCATTGCTTCCCAGCGTCAGCAATGACCCCTGGCCCTTATGATGAAGAGTTGTAGTCAATTTTTTAAATTCGATATAATGAAACATATTTTAACTATAATATCGACAGCTTTACTGATCCTGGCCCCGTGTGCGTTATCTGCACAGCAGACTAATGCTCCGACCTCTCTTACCGGGGTTGTTTCAGACGACTTAGGCCCACTCTTCGGAGCGACTGTAACGTGGGAAAATAAAGACGGTCGTACTATCGGTGGTGGATCTACCGATATGAACGGTACTTACAATATCGCTGTGCCTGTAGGACAAACCGACCTTAAAATTTCGGTATCCTTCGTAGGTTATAAGACACAAGTTTTTGACTACACAGGTCAGACACGCTTGAATGTGACCCTTGAACAGGATGCTATTACGCTTAACGCGGCTGAAGCAGTTGCCCAGAGAAGCGAAGACATGACCGATGCTTTCGGACAGGACAGGGAAACAATCGGTTATGCAACTGAAACCATAGACATATCGCAGTTCCAGGAAATGGCCGTAGTCTCGGTGGAAGATATGCTTGTCGGTAAGATCGCTGGTCTCGATATCATCGGCGAAGGTGACCCTGGTACTCTTTCTACGATACGTATTCGTGGTACATCTTCTTTGAATGCAAACAACCAGCCTTTGTTCGTAATCGACGGTGTGCCGCAGGATATCACAACCGACTCTGATTTTAACTTCGGTGACGCGACGGTGGAAGATTTCGGTACACTTGTAAATATATCGCCTAACGATATTCAGAATATCGAAGTTCTTAAGGATGCGGCAGCCGTTGCATTGTGGGGCGACCAGGCAGCCAATGGTGTCTTGGTGATAACCACAAAGCAAGGTGGTGAACACACTCCTTTCTTCTCCGTATCGGAAAAGGTGAGCGTTACGATGAAACCTGAAAAGTTCAGATTGTTGAACGGATCTCAGTATAAGGTCCTGATGCAGGATGCAATGTGGAACTGGATCAGGGACGGTGAATTCGCAGCCAATCGTGTCAATACCCTGAATAACCAGAAAGATATTCTTTACGACCAGGATTACAACTACTTCAGGGAATATAACCAGAATACCGACTGGCTCGACCTTGTTACCCAGGAAGCTATAAATAACGATACGGACTTTTCGATGTCCGGTGGTGGTAACAAAGCGACCTATCGTTTCTCGTTGTCGTACCATAACTCTACCAGTTCTACTGTAGGCGCTGACTTCGAGAGGATCACCTCACGACTCAATGTAACCTATAAGTTCTCCAATAAGTTCAGGGTAACCTCCAACTTCCACTATGAAGAATCTACGAGGAATCAGGCTTATGAAAATTCTGGTGACGGAATAGATCCTCCGCGTCAGATCGCACTCAAAAAGATGCCTAACATGAGTCCTTGGGTACTCGACTCTGAAGGAAACCCAACAGATGAATACTTCACGGCACCCGATAACAGCGTATTGCAGAGTTCTATGCCTAACCCGCTCGCTCTGGTTGAAGAATCCGAGAACCGTTTGTACGCAAGAAGCATCGGTGCTTCGTTCTCGACTCGGTATGACCTTTTCAGAGGTTTCAACGCATCAGCAACGGTGGCTTTTGACATGAGAACACAGCGAAGGAACCAATACCTTCCGCAGTCGGCAGTCAACGTAACCTGGTCTGACAGCAAATATAACAGGGGTGTTGAAAGTTTGAACAGTAACTCCAAGACCTATATTAACCTGCAAACGAGATATATCGTTCCGCTTCCAAAGAATCACAGACTCAATCTTTCGTTGGGAGAACAGATCACTGCGGAAACCAGCAACAGTTACTCGATGACGACTTCAGGAAACGGTACGAGAGAGGTAAGTCTTCCGTCATCTGGCGGTAAAGTTACCAATATGAGTTCCGGCAGGGGTATTTATAGAAGCATAGGTGTTGTCGGAGTGGCAAGCTATACCTTCAGGGATAAATACAGTATCACATTCTCCGGACGTGTAAATGCTAACTCCAATAATGCTCTTGGTTCCAAGTGGGGTAAACTTAACCCGGCTATGAACTGGAGGTGGAACATGGAAAAAGAACCATGGATCAAGAAGATCTCGTGGATCGACAGGCTCAATATTAAAGGTAGCTGGGGCCGTACCGAAAGAAGGCAGGACCTCACAAAAACAACGGGTACTTATGCCGAAAGCGGCTACTATGCCGAAGACATATGGGTATCTATCCAGCCTCAACAGATGCAGCTTTATAACCTGTCTCCGGAAATAGTAACCTCGAGTGACTTCTCTATTGGTGGTGAATTGTTCGATGGTAGGATTATCTTTGACCTTCACTACTATCAGAGTCAAACCAAGGACCTGTATCAGGAAAACCAGGGTATTCCTTCGAGCACCGGTTTCTCGACAGTGCGCATATACAACTCCGGTAAGGTTGAAAATAAAGGTTTTGACGGAAGTGTATCGCTCCCCAATATCATTAGATTCAATAAGAAAGGTAAGAACCCGGTTAACATAAGTTTCAATAACATCAACTTTGCACGAAACAGGAACCGTATGCTCGAACTTCCTTCCGGTTTGGCTACCGAAGAAAGTTTCACCCTCGGCAACGGCAATGTCGCGAAGAAAGCCATCGCCGGGACACCTATCGGTTCTATCTACGGTTTTGAATTCGTGGGTATCTACCAGGATTATCAGGACACTTATGCACGTGACCAATACGGTAAGATTATAACCGACCTCGACGGTAAACCGGTTACAACGAAAGTCGGAGGCAATTTCACGATGAGGGCAGGTGACGTTTGGTATAAAGACCAGAACTATGACGGTAATATTGACGAATCCGACCTTATCTATCTTGGAAACTCATATCCTTCTATAATCGGTGGTGCCACACTTCAGGTAAGATGGAAAGATTTGATGTTCAGAACATCTTTTGCAATGCGTCTGGGACACGATGTATATAATAAAGCACGCCTCAACTCGGAACAGATGAGCGATGCCAACAACCAGTCGACCAATGCACTTGCAAGGTGGAGATATAAAGGTGAAATTACGGAAATCCCTCGTGCATTATGGGGTAGCAACCGCAACTCACTTGTCTCCGACCTGTATGTAGAGGATGCGTCGTTCTTCAAGATCAAAGACGTAACATTGAGCTATTCTCTTCCAAGGGAATTTGTAAGGAAACTTGGTCTGACACGCGCTAATGTTTTCTTCAATGCATATAACATATTGACCTTCACTAAGTATACAGGTGTCGATCCTGAAATTACTTTCGGTAGCGGTCGATTTGATATTGCTACAGATAATAGTAAGACTCCTCCGGCAAGGAGATTCGCATTAGGTTTGTCGTTTGACTTTTAAGAATGAGATCGGATATGAAAAAATATAGTAAAATATTAATTTCTTCACTGCTTCTCGCCTCGGTAATGCTTGTTGGGCAGAGTTGTGAAAGATGGTTGGACCAAAAGGAATTCGATAAGATACCATTGGAAGAATTCTGGCAGACCAAAGAGGATGTCGACGGTATGGTATCCGGTGCGTATTCGCAGTTCCGAGACAAAGCTCTTCCCATGATCTTCTACTGGGGCGAACTTCGCGGTGATTGCATCGAACGCAATACTTCCTGGAACAAAGACGACGGCTGGGTAGATGATGTTGTCGAAGTAAAAGAACTTAACATCTCTACTGACAACAGATTTGCAAAATACGTGGACGTCTACAGCGTCATCAACCGTTGCAATCAAATAATAAAGTATGCTCCCGGTGTTCTGGACATAGACGATACTTTCGAAGAATCGGATTGCAGACACATAGTGGCTGAAATGAAATGGCTGAGATGTCTGTGCTACTTCTATCTCGTTAAAGCATTCTGGGATGTTCCCTATGTGACAGACGCATATATGGACGATACCAAACCTTTTGCCGTTGCAAAAACTTCGGGTGACGTCATCCTCGAAAAGTTGGTTGAAGAACTTCTGGATATTGTACGTCCTCGTACCGATACCGATCCGGGTGGAGACCTTCTCCCTGTAAACAATGGTGAAAGCTGGAAAAAGAAGGGTCGCGGTAATGTATACGCAGCTTTTGCTCTCCTGGCCGATATTTATCTGTGGCAGGAAAAATACGACGAAGCAATCACCTATTGCGACAAGATAATCGCCAATGTGATCGATGAAGAGGAAAACCCGGACGGACTCTATTCGCTTGTACAGACATTTACCGAAAAAGATGTTGCGGGCAATCCTAAAGATCCTACCAACAATACATGGTATAATCAGATATTTGCAAACGGTAACTCGACGGAAAGTATCTTTGAAGTACAGTGTAATCTGTCAGATCAGGTTAATCCTGTATTGAGTTTGGTGTACGATAATGATGGAAAAGGATCGACAAGGCTGCTTATTCCCAATAGCCTCGGCAATACGACGAGCGGCAAACTTTTCGGATCTGAATCCGGTCAGACACGTAATGTACGCGGCGATGTTCGCAGTGTTAGATCTGACCTGAGGATCTGGAAATACAGCGCCACCTCTGCCGGAAACACCACCGGCCGTACGGATTCTCAACGCGGAGTTAACTTTATAATATACAGGCTTACCGAGATTTATCTTATGAAGGCCGAAGCCCTTATAATGAAAGAAGAAGGGAATATGGTAAATTATACGGAGGCTTACGATATCATCAATATGATTCGCGAACGCGGTGGATTTGACGCTCCTCATCCAGCTATCTTTACTACGGAACAGGCTGGGCTCGAATACCTCCTGCTCGAAAAGCAGCGCGAATTCATTGCAGAAGCCAAACGTTGGCCCGACCTTGTCAGACTGGCCTTGAAAAAAGACAATCTGTACAGAGATATGCTCATAGATATTATGGTGGCTGATATTGCAGCAGATGTCAGGGATACATACAGAAGTAAGCTTTATGATTCCAGAGGCTACTTCTTCCCGATCCATCAGGATGAAATTGACAATTCCTATGGAGTAGTTACTCAGAATGAGTATTATGACTATTAATTAAGGAAAAGCAAATAAATTAACCTAAAACATCGATTATGCTAAAAATGAAACATATGAGAAGATTTATTTATCTCATGGCAGGAATCATACTTTGCTTTTCTAGCTGTGACAAACCATTCGATGGAGCATATCGAGTGAATTTGGAGGACCCTATCTCTAAAACATTAGAGGCTGATCCGGATTTCTCGCTATGGGTGGCTGTTTTGAAAAAGACAGACCTGTTCAACACACTTAATTATACACCTACCGTATTCACCCACTTCGCAGTGAAAAACGAACCGTTGAAACAGTATGCAAAGGAAACGTGGGATGCAGATGATATACTCGAAGTGGATGTTAATGAGTTGAAAGAATTCATCAGGTATCATACGATACCCAACTATCAGATATCGGCTCGTAACATGAGCGGTAAAATTTCTCGTCGTACTGCGACTAAGGCTTTCCTTACCGCCAATTACGACCCTGTGACCAATGTAAGAACCATCCTGAACGGGGCCAAAGAACCGTCGGTCATAATCGAACAGGACTGGGAAACCATCAACGGTTATATTCAGGTGCTTGATAAACCTCTGGTTACCGAATTCCGTAATATATGGGATGTTCTTTCCTCTCACGAATCTGTGAAAAACGGAAAAACGGTTAAAACGTTCAGCATATTCTGCGAAGCGATAGAAAAGGCAGGACTCAGGGAATTCCTTGAAAGAATCGATACCACATTCTATTTCGATGATGGAAATGTTGTAAAACAGGCTCAGCTCGAAAGAACCATATTCGCAGTGACTGACGAAGCATACGAGAACTATCAGATCGAAAGCTATGAAGACCTTAAACACTACATAGATACAGAGGTCGGAATGAGCGACAGCCCTGATAACAAAGAACAATTCTTCTGGCAATATGTGGCATACCATATATTACCCAAACGGATGTCTTACAGTGACCTTGCGTTATTCCCCCTGGATCCGATCAAAAAAGACGGAACCCGTCTGAAGAGGATGACGATATATCCCTACAATGAGATCAAAGGTCTTATGAAAGGTATCTCTATCGAAGACCAGTTGGGAGGTCTCGTCTTTAATCCGCACGTATCTTCAATAAGCCAGGACTTTAGGATAGAGTCCGATCTTAGGGATATTCCGGCATCTAACGGTTATATTCACGGGATAGACAATATTATGCTCAAGCCTGACGAGATGGCATTCTTCCCGGTAGAAATCGAACTTACCGATGAAGTTCAGTTCCGTGGAATTTCGTTCTACCGAGACTATATAGCGGAAGGAACCTCTCCGAGAACCGAAACACTTTACAATGGAGACATACCGACCATTTCGTGGACAGTTAACTCTTCTTCAGTTGAAGTTTATTACATAAATACGTGGATGGAAGACGACTTCTACCTGAATCAGGATGCGATATATTTCAATATGGGAGCTGTCGGTTATATCGACTTCCAGTTACCGCCTCTTCCCATGACTGGTAACGACCATAGGCTGCGCATATATGCAGTTAAGTTGAGAGATCCAATCTACGGCGGTAATTATGCGGTTACTGTAAACAGGGAATGGCTTGGTAACCGTGGCTTCAAAAACGCTGACGCATGGGAAGGATGGAGTGATATCAGAATGGGGACAGAAGGTACTTCCTTTATAAGGCTTAGTGTAGGTACACTACAAGGGCTCGGAGGTATAGACAGGCTTACCTTTATGCCTTTTGACAACGGTGGCAATCCCATATATGATACTTATTATAGCTGGGAAGAAGTACCAACCGTATAATGAAATAAACTGGATTTAGATTTTAGAATGATGAAAAATAGAAACTATATGAGAATCCTTAAACTAATACCTATATTGTGCCTTGTCGTTTTCTCAGCATGTAAGGATCCGATGGACAGGTATTACAAGGATGATAAGTATAAAGTGGGCGGATCGCCTTTGCTTGAGGAACTTAAAAAGAATCCTCAGTACTCGACCTTTACACTGCTCCTCGAAGAGACCAATTTCTTGAAGGAGTTCGAAGAAGCTAACGTGATATTGACCATATGGGTACCGCTGGATGATTACATGCCGGCGGAAGTGATGACACTTACCAAAGAGGAAAAGATCAGGATGCTCAGGAATCACATCTCCCTTACCTCGATCAACTCTGAGGCATTGAAATCACAAAGGCAAGTGGCTTCATTGAGTGGACGTTTCATGCCAACGACTTACAGTAACGGAATCTTTACCGTTGACGGAGCAGAACTTCTCAATATGGACATCACCTGCTCTAACGGTATGATACATGAGATTTCCGAATGGTTCCCCCCGAGAGTTACCTTATATGAATATATAAGCAACCTCGACGGCGACTACAGCATTTTCCGTGACTCCCTGTTTGGACGTAACATAGTTTCATTCGACCAGGACAGTAGTGTCGCAGAAAATGTAGGACCAGATGGAAAACCAGTTTGGGTGCCTGTTTACAAGACCACTAATAACATTCTGGATTATGCCGATCTGGACGATATAACTCAAACATTCACGGTTTTCATTCCGACAAACGAAGCGATAGCAGGTATGTACCGCGATATGAGCAACTATCTGCAGGAAGCCAATTACGAGATTACATCGGAAGACTCCGCAAGGTGGATGGACTGGCTTATGAGAACATGCATTATCAACGGACAGAGGGAATATGAACCGGATATGGTATTCTCGAACAGCCTGTGGCAAAGGAATGATTCGGATGAAGAAAAGATGAAATGGGAAACAAATGCCATGTATTCCTTCAGGACGAATTTCCAGGAAGTCTACGATACGGAACCCGACAAATATCTTAACGGTTGGTCATACAACCTTAACAAGATTAGGGTGCCTAAGACGATGTATGTCGTAACAACCGAGTTCAACCCGTATACCATACGTCAAAATACGGAACAGACCGAAGGAAGCAACATGGCCGCTAACCCACAAGGATTGGATTCGTGGGTCGGACATATCCAGTCCAATTCGAGCGGTTCGCGTACAAACCCAGATGGCGTATTTATACAGTTCGGGCGCTCAGGAATGATTGAAGATGCAACCGAAACAGCATACTACTCTTACAAATCTGCTGCCATGGTTGAAGAAGAAAATGAGTTGACCGGAGAGGTTACCTCTTCTTTGCAGGGCATACCTGTAATGCCAGGGTACTATGATGTCATAATACGATTCACAAACGAATCATTGGATGGATTAGCAAACCAGACCGACTCTGTGCAGGTTTCAATAAATGGCTCAACGTTCAATGTACGCGGTATCACAAGTAATACGTATAACAGGGACGATAGGTATGCTATAACGGACCTGTACATTCCTGGACAATACGAGCCGGCTACAGTTGAAATTCGTTTGTATGATGCAACAGAGACAGACAACGTAAAATACAGAGCATGGCGAAGGATACGAGTAGGTCTTACCAAACTTGTGCCGACAAGTGCTGATTCAAACTATATGTAAAAGCGAAACATTTATTCCAATGCGTAATTTGATAAAATATACGACTTTAGTTCTCGCAGCGTTTAGTATTGCGACAGCGTCTTACGCCCAGCTAGTAAATCCGAGGCGAGCAGCAGGCTCAGCAGCACCTGTATTCCCTATAATGCACGGCGTTGTTTATGATGCCAACTCTAAAGAGGTAATCCCTGCCGCGCAGATAAGTTCGGCGGCTGCAATGAGAAGTGCCATAACCAACCAGCAAGGTCAATTTGCCATTCAGCTCAGAACCACACAGGCTGTATTGGAAGTGTCCAAGGAAGGTTATAATACGGCAAATTATGAACTTTTCGGGAGGTCGGCCGATGACACCGTGAGGATCTATTTGCAAAGAGCGGATATTACACGTTATCCTGACAGTTATAATACAGCCGACGGGAGTGCGGCAACGGCAAACAAGATCGGTACAGCGACATCCGTAGATATCAAGGATATAGGCGACGGTTATTCACGCTCGAGTGACGCGCTTGTCGGAGCAATTCCCAGCTTGCGTGTAATAAACAAGAGCGGTATGAACGGCGAAGGTTCTTTCATTAATATGCGAGGCTCGCGTTCTTTCATCGCACAGAATACCCCGACAATTGTTATCGACGGAGTTCCGTATCGGGCCAATCAGAACCTTTCTGATGTCATAAACGGATTCTCGCTTGATATAATGGACCCAGTCAATGTCAACGAAGTAAGTCAGTTTACCTTCCTTAAAGGTGCTGATGCATTGCCTTACGGTTCTTTGGGTAGCAATGGTGTGCTCGTTATCAATACTGACGAAGGTATTGCCAATGAAACTCAGGTCGAAGTGCGTACTACTCAGGGGGTAGGTTTCATTTCGAGAAAACTTTCGTTGCTTGACGCTGCTGATTTCAAGAGCTACATTTCGAACTTGGCACTTACTCAGGTAAACCATACCCAAATGTTGGAAATGTTCCCGTTCCTGAGCGATCCGGCTACATGGACAGAGGAACAAAAACTTAGATACGGCTACGATACGGATTGGCAAAGCGAATTATTCCGTCCCGCATTTACATCGGATAACATGCTCAAGGTTAAGGGGGGTGACGCCGTTGTAAGGTATATGCTTACGGCCGGTTATCAAATTATGGACGGTGTGGTTGAACCTTCCGGCGTGGATAAATTCTACACCCGCGGTAATACCAATATCAGTTTTAGCGATAAACTGAAGGCAACTGCATCCATTGCGTTCGACTATTCGGACATGCAGCTTTATGAACAAGGCATGACCAGGCAGACCAACCCGTTGCTGGCCGCTTATGGATTTGCACCGGTCTCGACGGCTTATCTCTACAACGAACGTAATCGCAGAACCGATATCTATACTCCATACGATCCGAATATGGAAATAAGTAACCCGGTTGCAATGAGGTCGGAAACCGAAACTTCTTTGAGAAGGTTCGATATATTGATCAATACAGGGATCGATTATAAATTCAGGCCTAATCTTCTTATGGATATCCGCTTCGGTATTACATATAATTATACGAAGGAAGACATGTTCTCCGGAGGTAAAACTTCAGAGGCAGTAGCACCTATCTACGGTGGTAACAGTATAGCATACAATACTGTACGCAGCGGCTTTACCGAAACTCAGAATTACTACGGTAAAATAGGATTCCAGTATAATACTTCGTTCAATGAAAAGCATAATCTGGATCTTAATCTGGGTTGGCAGATGATGTCTGCTAAAGAAGCAGCCAGCAGCGGATCGGGTTACAATACCTCGGGCGACAAACTTCGTAACTTGGGAAATGTTACCAGCTCGAGTCGTCAGGTTGCAGGTTACAACGAGGTATGGAACTGGATGAACGGCTATCTGACAGCAAACTACAACTATGACTATCAGTTGTTTGCCAGCGCTACAGCTATGGTCGATGCAGCATCGACGTATGGTAGCTACGGAAACAGGGCATTCGTATTCCCGGCAGTTAAAGTTGGCTGGAAAATAGATAACGCCCCGTTCATGCGCGATAAGAACGATAAAATCGCCGACCTTATGCTTAGGGCTGAATACAGTATCAACCCCAACAGCCGTTACAACAGCCGATACAGCACTTACTACTATGTGTTGAAAAAAGTACGCGATATTTCGGGTCTTGTTCGTGCCGGTATTCCTAACTTGAAGATCGGTCCGGAAAAGGTTCATAACTTTAACCTTGGATTGGACTTTGCGACTACTGGTCACAAGTTTGTGGTAAACCTGGACATATACCAGGAAAATACCAAGGATATGATTGTTGAAAAACAGATCTCTTCCGCTTCAGGTTTCATGACTCAGTTCAGGAACGACGGTGAATTGCGTACACGAGGTATGGAACTCGGAGCCAGTGCTCTTATCTTCGGTAAAGGAGACTTTAAGTGGAGATTGGGTGCAAATGCAGGTTTCTTTAAGACGGTAATCCGCAGTCTCGGAGGAAACGGTCTGAAGGAAGAAATTATAGATATGGACAACGGTGTCACCGTTATCAACCGTATCGGAGAATCTCCATATGCATTCTATGGATATGTGTCTCAAGGTGTTTATCGTGGTGCTGCAGAAGCAGAAGCTTATGGCTACAAAACACAGGGCGGATACTATTTCGAAGCAGGTGATGTCATATTCAAGGATAGAGATGGCAACCGCATGATTACGGATGAAGACCGTGAGATAATCGGTGATCCTACCCCAGACTTGTATGGTAGCATTCTTAGCAAGATGACCTTCAAGAGATTTACTCTCTCCATGAATTGGGCATTCAGTTTAGGTAACGACATCTATAACGGCGTTCGCCGCCTTAACGAGTCGGGAACCGATTATGCAAATCAGGCCGAAAGTATGAACCGCAGATGGCAGAGCGATGGCCAGATTACCGATATCCCGCGCGTGACGTTCATCGACCGCGGATTGAACAACAGATTCTCTTCGCGCTGGATCGAAGATGGTTCTTATATCAAACTGAAAGAGTTGACACTTAGCTACAACATAGATAAGCCAGTACTCTTCTTCACAGGTCTTAGAGTCTTCCTGACAGCTCAGAATCTGTTGACATTTACGAAGTACTCTGGTTCCGATCCTGAATTCAGCTATTCTTACGACATGGAATTGCAAGGCATGGATATGGCTAAGATTCCGGTACCGAAGTTTGTCAAGCTTGGTCTTGTGATGAATTTCTAATGCATGAATTGATTAAAACAAGAAGAACAATATGAAAAAGTTGAAAACTATACTTGTTGCCGGAGTCTCATTACTCACAGTAAGTTCGTGCAGCTTCTTTGACGGCAGGCCGGAAGACTTTGTCTCTTCGGACGAGAATTTCAAAGAAAAGACCGCTATCTATGCGAACTTTATAGGACTTATAGGACTTCTGCAGGATGTTACTGACCAGTTGGTTTATGTTGCTGAACTGAGGGGCGACCTGATGATGCCTACAGATCAAGCCTCAGATAAATATTGGGATATCTTCAATTACGATATGACCGATGCGGAATCGAATGATCTTTACAATCCGGCTCCGTTCTATAAGATCGTGATGAACTCTAACGACTTTCTTCGTAATGTTGTAGAGTACAATTCTAAATATCCTGGAGTTATTCCAACGAGTATATATCGCCAGATGGTAGGAGGAGCTGTATGTCTCAGAACGTGGGCCTACTTGACATTGGGTAAGTTCTATGGCGGAGCCGTCTATTATGACTACGCATTGTCTGGAGAGGTCGATATTGCCAGCATGGTAGATGAAAAATGGCTGACACTCGAAGAGTTGGTACCTCAGCTGATCTACTTCATGACTACCGGAGTGGACAGGATCAATGGATTACAGAATGTAATGTTGGATCAGATGTTCGGTATGTCTGGTAACCAATGGCGAAGGATGGGTATAGCTCCAGACCCATTGCTTACGGAACTTTATTTGTGGAATAAAAACTACGACATGGCTGCCAGAAGGGGCATTTATGCAATCGCAGATAAAGGTGTTCTCGGTGGTGGAGATGGTAACAGATGGGCTCTTGCCGGTAACTTCCAGGGAAGCAGTTGGAAAAACATGTTCAAGAATTCCTGGGCTACAGCTAACGAAAATGAAGCATTTACAGTTGTCTTCTGGCGTCTGAACCAGGGACAGGACAACAGTTTCGTGCGGACATTCAATACGACTGCAGGCGATGTAAACGGTGAATATCTGTTGAAACCGACACAGGCCTATACGGACTTGTTCTATTATCCTAATTCGCTGGTGTCCAATGCTTCTCGCGTGCTTAACTATCCGTTTACAAAATACTCAGACAATACTAGCGGCTTTTTGTACGATCCGAGGCTAGTAAGTACGGTCGACGTTCAAAACGGACAGGCCGTAATTACCAAGTTGTCTCAGGATATGGATGAAAAGTATTTCTACATTTATCGAGCTGCAGAGTTGTATCTGTTTATTGCAGAGGCTCTTGTGGGCGAGGGTAAGTTCGAAGCTGCAGACTCGCTTATTAACTACGGGACACGTGTGGCACATGCTAATGGAGAAAAGAATTATCCATTCAATTCGCCGGTGTGGTGGCACAATAAATTCGTGAACTGTAACGGTATCCGCGGACGTGTTGGATATGATAACAGCGGAAACAGAAGGGTCCCGCGTATCGTATCGACTTCGGCACAATATATGAATTCAAGATTAAGGGAACTGAACTGGCCGGCCGAAAATCCGGACGCACCGTTAGGAGAACACCTGCTTTATCAGGAAATCAAGGCAACGGGTCCGGAACATCCCAGATGGAACGATTATCTTGAATATGCAGAAAGGAGAACTGTCATTCTGGATAGCTTGATCTCCGTTGAAACCGGACGTGAACTCGGATTCGAAGGCAAACGTTTCCATACTCTGGTTCGTATGGCCATGCACTTGAACAATCCTGATATCTTGGCACTCCAGATAATGAACAAACATGAAAATCCGGACGATGCTTTCGAAACAGCACAGATGCTGCGTAATCCTGAAAACTGGTTTATAAAATACGACCTAAAAATGATGAATAAATAGCCGTGCAGAAAATACCCCTAAAACATATGTCATACATGAAAAAATTCTTATTATGCCTTTTGCAAGCAGTGTTTGTTTGCGGACTCATTTCATGCGAAAAGGGCTTAGAAAATGAAGCGGGGTTCATAACTCCAGGGAATCCGGAGATTCCCACAAATGACCAATGGGAGTGGTCAGATACATATCCAGGTCCAGTAAACTCACAGTTGGAAAAGATAGATACGACAGTGTCTGTTATTGGACAGTATAAGCCGATACCATATTCTCCTGAAACTCCGATTCTTCAGAGTACAGGACTTTATGTAGGTCTCGATGAAGTTGTAAATATAGACGTTCCTTCGACTGCAACCGGACTGAGATATCAAATCGGACTTGCTCACAATCTTGCTACAGGACAGGCGCAGAGACGTTATGGAAACGTAGTGAAAAAAGGGGCATTGGTCCCCGGTCAGATCAACCAGGTTTCGAGTAACTTCGGTGGTTACCTCTATTTCTATTATGAACCGGAAGATGTTGCAGCCGCTCAGGCTTCTGTCGATGTAAGCGTCAGCGGTGCATACCAATCTCTGGATTATTTCAAAGGCTCCGACCAGCAGACGCAGGCATATTATGTTCGTACAATAAAAGAACGTAATGAAAAACTTCGGGATACATCTGTTGGTGATGACGAATGCGTCTTCCTGTATTGGACCGAATTGCGTTCGCCAAAGATTATCCTTACATTCGGATTGAAGGAGATGTACTATCTCGTAAATCCGGACCGTCTGCTCGAACAGTATGAAAATTTGGTGGATGCCTTCCTGGATTTCGGCGGTTATCCGAGTGCCGATAATTACGAACTTCCGGTGTTCAGGGTATATGCGGATGTGCAGCTTCCTAACCCCAAACAGACCATAGTTACTGTGAACAACAGTCCCAATTACGATCAGGACGAAAGGAAATACGGAGGTTATCCTATCGGAGTGTTGAAACATACCTCTATGAGGGGGACCGACGTTGTTGATGAAGCCAGGTATATGAACGCAGATCAGCAGTTGAACTTCGGTTATGCCAATGGCGCTAACCCTCAAATGGCTGTTACTCAATATGGTTTCGGTATTACTGTCTTGAGTGAATGGGCTAAAGCAGCATGGATGAAATATCCTTTGCTCAGGCTTGCAAATCACTATTACTGCCAGTATATAAGCGATTTCGGCGATTTCTGGGGATCGCAGGCGTATACCAATAAGGCAGCTCAGTGGAGGTTGTTCCTCAAGGAAAACAGACCTAAAAGCCCTGATGTGAACCATTGGGCTACAACGGGTTTTAAAACTCAGTACAATCGGGCAGGAACAAAACATCCATGGTTTAAGAGCAGTTTCGTAAATACTTCAGCTGGCTTAAAAACCGATGCCAGCAATGTTCTCGCTGGTGATATCAGGGGCACACCTAACCCGACCGGCGTCGATGATGCAAACCTGTATGAAGGACGTCGTGTACTCGTATTCTTGCAACTCGTGCAGCGTTATGGTTGGGGTATCATCAAATACATCAATCAGCGTAGTATAGAGCTGGGATTCAAGAACGAATATGAACAGGATGCTCACGACTTCTTCGTAATGGCTGCCAGCGAGTACGCTCAGGAAGACTTGAGACCATTCTTCAGATGGTGGTGGTTCCCGTATACGGCAGTGGCTGCCCAGTTCATGAGGCAATACCCGGAATTGACTAAAGACTATGAATTTACGGCTTCGGACGGTGTGTCAAGGCAGTATTACTTCTTCGATTGGCCAGGTGCCGGCGATGCTTGGTTCCCCAATGATAAACCTCAGGTAAACCCTGATAAGTGGCCTTCGTATGATGCTGTGCCGAAATCATCTCTTTGGCCGGCTCAGAAAGCCTATTACCAAGATGTAACTAAGGAAGAAGAGTGGACTGCCTATGTAGAAGTCGTACAGGCAAACCGCGACTACCCTGACCCTGAAGCCTCAACTGGAGGTCAATGGCGAGTAGAGTATAATCCTAATATCTTCAGAACATCGAATACGGATACAGAGGCCGATAAGCGGAAATTTGTACAAGCCGGAATCTCGTCGAGTACCTATCTCTGGTATAACTGTGCATACTACGGCAAACCTCAAAAGAACGAGGGTAATAAGGCGCGTCTTTTGGTAGATAACGGATGGGATCATGGTACTGCAGGAGCTGTAGGTTTTATGAAGGGCGGTACCGGTATGGGTGACAATACAAACCCGAGCCGCGGTAACGATACCACACAAAACTGGGCGATAGTAGATATCGACTTCAAACGTCCTATCAAATTCAACGCTATCAAATTCCGCCAGGAAAGGAATAACGATAAATCACAGGAAGGTAATGCGGTTCAGATGATAGTCTATATGCAGTATTACGTTGAACCCGAATATGAATGGATTGATCCGGAGGATCCTACGCAGACACCGGTTACCATCCGCAGCGGTAGCGTCAACGGGGTTTACAATTACGCTCCCGATACCGACCCTCGCAGGGCTATATATTACGGTTACAACGATCCGCGAAATACTGTTCCGTATCCAGGTCGTACCATGAATATGCGTGACGACGGAGAACCGGCTACAAATAATGGCGGTGGTAACAATAACGTGAATGGTGATGAAATGAAGTATGGTAACTGGGGATTCCACCCGAAAGATGCCAATGGCAATCCACAGGGATATTTCGCGATGGTTTATCCGCGTACCATATTGTTGGACCACAGGAAGAGTAACACTATCGATGGTAGGCGAATCAGTTTCGACGATCAGGATTGGTACTCGGGTGTTATATGGCTTATAAGGGACCTCAGATTGCGTTCTTACGTATACTATCTGGAAGATACGTTTGAAACAAGGCGTGTAAGGCTGTTCTTGAGATCTGGTATTGGACACCGTATGGGTGACAATATGAGTTATGCAACAGGTAAAAATAAACCTTGGGAATGCAAGGATAATTCCTGGAGGATGCGTATACAAGAAATATCGTTCGGGCTCGTGAGTCCGGAAGTAGAGGCTCCTGGTCAGATCCCAGCACCGATGGAATATTTCAAAGGTATGGAATCGGGCGACTACCCAGAGGTAACAGCCAGAAATTACGGCGGTAGCGGATTTAACAGCAATGCAGGATGGTAGTAGTAGAAAAACCGTAATGGAATTTAAATAATTAGCATCGAAGGCCGCAAAACTGAATTAGTTTTGCGGCCTTCGATGCTGAAAAATATTGAGTAGGCCTTCGGAATGTGCAACAAAAAAGGTATATTTACGTCTATATAAATAAATAAGACAATATAATCTTAAACTATAAACCTGAATTATCATGTCATTTAGATCGTCATTCTCCTTACTCGTTACAGGCGTGTTTGCTTTCTGTCTCGCTTTGACGTCCAATGCGTACGGACAAGAGACTTCGCAAACGGAACCTCAAGTAGGCATGCCTCAAGAAGACATGCCTCAAGAAGACATGCCTCAAGTGGATATGCCGAAATTATTTAATGCCTATACACAGGCTTATTTTCAGGAGAAAGTTTATCTCCATACGGATAAAGATTCCTATCTGGCAGGCGAAACAATGTGGATGCGAGGTTATCGCACCGATGCTTCGACGCTTTCACCCTATTATTACAGTGGCTTGATGTATATCGAAATCCGTAATCCTGAAAACCAGATGATGCATCGTATGCAGATCATACGTACCGATTCTGTTTTCCAAGCCACTTTCAAAATTCCTAACGGTTGGCCCACGGGACATTACAAATTAATAGCCTTCACGTACTGGATGCAGAATTTTGATGACGATTTTTATTTTAAAAAGGATTTCTTCGTATATAACGCCTCGGATAACAATGTAGTATCGAAGGTCACCTATACCCCAAATACCGAAAAGAATACGATAGATGTAGTAATGAATCTTACAAACATAGACGGTGAACCTTATAGAGGTGCGGTGGTAGATATTACTCCCTATGCTAACGGCGTAAAACAGAATCAGTTTACCGGAGTGGTGGATAGAGAAGGGAAAATGACGTTCAGTCTCAAGGATGAAGATGACATAACCGGACTCCACATCCAGTTTGAAAACGATAAGCCGTTAAAATACGAGCATCTGTTTAAAACCCCCATAATGTCTGATACCATAGATGTGCAGTTTATGCCGGAAGGCGGCCATCTTTTGGCAGGAGTGCCCCAACAGATAGGCTTCAAGGCTATAGGTACCGATGGTAAAGGCAGGCACGTCAAGGGTGAAGTGCGGGACAGTCTGGGAAATAAGGTCGGCTTCTTTGAGTCGCAGCATCTCGGGATGGGGCGTTTTGCGATCCAGGCACAGGCGGGTTCCAGCTATTTTGCCGATGTTACCACTGACGAAGGGGTGAACTACACCTTCAGGCTTCCTGATGTCCAGGAATCGGGCGTAGGTGTGAGTACGGTTATCCGTAACGGTATTTTGACATGTCGGGTTCAGGGAACACCTGATTTTGATTATAACGGTCTCAATCTTGTCATTCATAGTCGCGGCCGCGTTATACGTTGGTTGAAGCTGCAGGCGGCCTCGGCCATACAGTTGCCGCTAAAATCTTTGCCCGAAGGATTGCTGCACTGCTTTGTAGTAGACCAAGTGGGTAATGTCCTCAGCGAACGTTTGGTCTTGGTAAATAATGACCTTAGCCCGGAAATCAAGGTAGACGGATTGCGTTCTGCATATTCACGCCGGCAAAAAGTGGAACTCGATCTAAATGTGATTTATGGCGATTCCATACCATTGCCTTCGGATTTGTCCATTTCTGTAGTAGATACCAAAAGCACCACTAAAGACAAATCCGAGAATATAGTCAGCTATCTGACAATGAGCTCCGACATCAAAGGTAAGATCGAGAATCCGGCCTATTATTTCGATAAAAGCGTGCCATTGAGCGAACGTGAGGCAAAAGCCGATCTTCTTATGATGACGCAAGCATGGAAACGTTTCGACGTGGACAGCATCTTCCGCGGTAAAGCTCCGAACATGCCTTATTCAATAGAACAGGGACAATATATTGCAGGTAAGATCAAGTCACTGTGGAGTAAGAAGGATGTAGAAACGGGAGGCCTGACGTTGTTTGGTATCAATCAAAACCCAGAAACCAAGGCTGTAATATTTGCTGATGTTGAGGCTGACGATACAGGTTTCTTCCAGGCTGCCGTATCTTTCCCTCGCAATACGACATTTATTTTGCAGGGTAGGCAAAAGGGAGATAAAACGAATGTGGAGGTCGAGCTGGAAGAACAGAAATTCGAAAGGATAAAGACCGATAATCTTACGGGGAGGTCAATATACAGCCCCGATCAGGATGCGACGACGAACCAGATGGAGGATTTCTATCAATCGCGCGGGATACGGTATTTTTATAACGAAAAGGGAGAACGTGTATATGCGCTCGAAGAGGCCGTTGTTACCGCACGTGTTGGAGGTGACTCGCAAAAAGCCATGTATGACGATGCTTCAGACCACAGAGCAACCGGAGACGCGCTTATAGAAGACGGCTTCAGCACGCTCAAAGATTATCTCGAATCGGTAGGCCTCGAAGTGAGGGAGGATGAAGAGACCATGGAGGAAACAATATACATAAGACAAAGACCGGCCAGGATTTATGTAGACGGCATGTGGTATTCATCTAAGGATATTCTGAATATACCGATAATGGAAATCGAAGATGTTTGGGTGTTTAGGGACCCGATGACCTTCTCCATTGTCGCAATGGATGCCGTCAATGACTCTGACCGCGGCGGTATAATAGTCCATACGAAATCGGGTAACGGCATTGCCGGACGAGTCAGGGAAACTACATCGTTCTTCCGGTTTACGCCGCTTGGATACAGCGTTCCGGCCAAGTTCTACTCGCCCAAATACGATGGAACCGATGATGCCAACATGACCTCTGACGACCGCGTTACGGTATATTGGAACCCGAAGGTTAAGACGGATATGAACGGAAAAGCCAAAGTCGAGTTCTATACTACAGACGCATTTACAGAGTTCCTCGTAACCATAGAGGGTATTGCCGGAAGCCAGCAGATGGGTATTCCTATACATAAGGAATTCACTATTAAGTCAGGAATGTAATTTATTATAGTTGGACATTCAGATTCGCGCCGGATTACACCGGCGCGAATCTTTTATTGTATGATAGCCGATTTCCGAAAAGGTATTTATTAGAAACAGAAGAACTCTACGGGTGGAAAGAAGTGCATTTACACCAATGGTTTGAATTAAAGTTCGAATGTTCTATGTGGAGAGAGGCATTCCCATGTCGTTATATCGATAGTAGCAGGGACGATTCCGAAAAAAACTGTCCCCGATTGCATGATATTGGACGATGAGATATGTTTCGTAATAAACTTAAGTTTACGAACATCTTCCCGGGAGATCAAACTGAAGCATTGTCGTGCACCGATAGAATGTAATGGCCGGACCTGAGACATGACTGGGAGACATGACTGAATTATCGTTCTGTGTCATGGGATAGTTGTCTTAGAGAGATAAGGGGATTGGCCTTGCACTTACGATCCTTCGGCGACAGATCGGTTCCGAGAGCGTGGATTACGGCGAATAATCTTGCACGGATGCTGGAAAGTATGATTCTGGAATCTTATGCTTGCATAAAAAACAGGCGGAGTCCTCATGAGACTCCGCCTGTTTTTTCGTCTTTTGTTTGGATGTGTTTGGAGTGTCGTCTTATTCTTGATCCTCCGTAAGATTCGTTTTGGATGAGTTTACACTTGCGGCGTAATCTTTTGGCAGCACGCCGAAGTATTTCTTGAAACATTTGGTGAAGTAGGATGCCGAATTGAAACCGACTTTGACATACACGTCGCTTATGCGGCATTCGTTGCGCGCAATAATTGAAGCTGCGCGTTTGAGTCTGTATCGTTTGACATATTCGTTGGGCGATACCCCGAACAGCCCTTTTATCTTGCGGTAGAAATTAGATCGGCTCATGAACATGCTTTCGGCCAGATGGTCGAGTGAAATATCCTCTTTCTGGATATACTTTTCGATTTCGGCATTTAGTTTCTCGATAAATTCGCTGTCTTTCTTGCTGTATACTGTATTGCCGACCTCTACCTTTGCCGAAGGTGGTGTGTTATATGCGTCGCGCAGGCGTCGGCGGTTCTCCAGCAGGTTTTCTATCTGTGTGTGAAGCAGTTCGAGAGAGAACGGCTTTTCGACATAGGCGTCGGCACCATACTCGAGTCCTTTTATCTTGTCCTGGAGCGACGTTTTGGCCGTGAGTTGTATTACCGGTATGTGCGAGTAGCGTATGTCTGATTTGACGAATTCGCATAACTCGTAACCGTCCATCTCGGGCATCATAAGGTCGGTGATGATGAGATTGATGTTTTCCCGGTCGAGAATCTGAATTGCCTGTTTCCCGTTAGCGGCATAACGTATGTCGTAATAAATTTCGAGAAATTCGCCTGTGATTTTCCGTACCTCGTCGTTATCCTCAACGAGGAGTATTCTATCCTTGGCATCTTCCGATGATTCGTCGAGGGGGGCCGGGGTGCTGGGCGATGGGATTATGGCATCGGAAACCGAATCTCCGACAAGCACTCTTTCTCTTTCGAGCAGAGGTATAGTGACGGTGAATACGGCTCCGCCTTCTTTGTTGTTCGAGACCTGGATTGTGCCGCCATGTTTTTCCGTGAGCAGCTTGGCCAGATGAAGGCCAATGCCGCTACCGGCCTTGCTTCCTTCCGGTTGGTAGAATGTGTCGAAGATCTTGTTTCTCTCGTTGATGTCGATTCCTTTACCGTCGTCCGATACCGACAGTTCGAGGTTATTGCCTTTTTGTCGCAGTGAGACGGTTATCTTTGTCTTAGCGTATTTGAGAGCGTTGGAGATAAGGTTGTTCGCTATTTTGGAGAAAGCGTCGGCATCCAGGTTGAAGAATACATCGTTTTCCGGCATGTCGAGTTCCAGTTTCAGATTACCTATGTTGACAACCGAGTTGAAGCGTGCGCATATCTCGCTAAGCATTTGTTTCACATCGTGGTTTTGTATCATAAGGGCATGCTCGCTCTCGCCGCTTTTGCGGAACTCCAATAGCTGGTTTATTAAATTTAAGAGGTTGTTGGTATTGGTGTTCATCATGTTCAGGTAGTTTTTTACCTGTGGCGAACCTTCGCCCGAGGATATGATGAATTCCAATGGGACCTTGATCAATGTCAGAGGTGTACGTATTTCATGGGCTATATTGGTGAAGAAGTCGATCTGGGAGTGATAACTGAGTCGTTCCTGTTCTTTGGCATATTCGCGCAATTTCTTCTTCTGTGAACGGATGATAAGATAATATACCAGCAGGATAGTCGAGATGATCAACAATACGTAGATGATATATGCCAGCGGGGTAAGGTAGAAAGGCGGTGACACCTCGAACTCGAGAGCCGTGGTTTGCTCGCTCCACAATCCGTCGTTGTTGGATCCGCGTACAAGGAATGTGTAATCGCCTGCCGGAAGATTGTTGTAATATGCCGAGGTGTTGTTCTCGGTTTCAATCCATCGTTCGTCCCATCCGTCGAGTTTGTACGAGTATTTGTTTTTCTGTGGTGACTGGTAGCTGAGGGCAACGAAGTCTATGGTAATGTTATTGCTGCCAGGCCTAAGCTTTATGGTTTTGTGGATAGTGGGGATTGAATCCGCTTCGCCTAATTTGAATATGGCGGCGATGCGGTCCTGAGGAGGAATTGATTCGTTGTTGACCTGCATATCGGTAATTACGATGTTGGGAATGTAATCGTTGCTGATAAGCTGGTCGGGATTGAAAAAATTGAAGCCGTTGATACCGCCGAAATAAAGTTTGCCGTCCGATGCCGTCAAAGATGCACCGTTGCTGAACTGGTTGCTCTGAAGGCCGTCGTTTTTCGTATAGCGACTTTCAACGGTGTTTGTCGAGGGGTCGAAACTGAATATGCCTCCGCTTGTCGATACCCATAGAAGTCCGTTTTCGTCCTGTTCGATAGATGAGATCATACGGTTCGGAAGTGTCTGTTTTTCGTCATCTATCCTTATGATGCCGGGTATGCTGTAGTCGTATCTGCACAGTCCGTTCTCTGTACCTATCCATATGGTTCCCCTGTCGTCTTCGAACAGTGAGGTTACCCTGTTGTTGGGGATGGTAGATTTGTCGCCAGGCTCGTTGAAATAGTATGACCATGTCCCGTCGGATGGTTTTAGTCTGTAGATGCCGGAGTTCAGGGTTGCGAACCATATGTTGCCTCGGCTGTCTTCGATGATGTCAGAGATACTGGTTTGGTTGCCGAGCTGGGATACCTGCTCGAAGTCGTCCGTTTCCGGGCGGTAGATATTAAGGCCCCAGGCGGTTCCGACATATATGTTGCCCATGCGATCCTTGAACAGCGAAGTGACTGTATTGTCGCTGATCGTGTTGTTGGCTCCGGTAATATGCTGGTAATTGCGCACCTCGCCGCTCACTGTATTCATTACGTCGAGTCCGCGCGAGAAGGTCCCTATCCACAACTCTTCGCCGTTAAGCATCAGTGAACGTATGTTGTGGTAACTGATCGACCGTCCTTCGGCACGGCGAGGAGTATGGAAATTCATGTATCCTCTTTCAGGATAGTAATATATCAGTCCTCCGTCGCGGGTTCCTATCCATATATTATGTTTTTGGTCTTCCACGAAACAGCTCACGACCCTGCCGCCGAAATAATTGTTGCTGCTTGTCGGGATGACATGGCCGAAGGGACGTAGGATTCGGGGAATGTAGTTCACTCCGCCGTATTCCGTAGCTATCCATATGCCGCCTTCGCGGTCGCGCCATATGTCGAGTACCGACTGGTCGCTTATCCCGAACAGGTTGTGAGTGTCGAATGGCCTGAAATTACCTGTAGATTTGGTGAATCTGAAAAGTCCGTTATCGGTTGCGATAAGCAGTTCTTCTTCGTTTAACGGAAATATCTTGCGGAAGTGTGAAACGGAATATTTCGTGTCGTCAATACGATATATCTTTATGAGTCCGGTTTTTTTGTCTATAGTCTGGAGCTCCGTGATGCCGAGACCGCAGTATATCATTTGTTTGTCGCTGTACAGGGCGGTTATGTTGCGGTCGCCGCGGTCGCTGTAATTTATGTCGGGCATGAACTCGCGCAGGAAACGTCCGTCGGTATCGAATTCGATGATACGTCCGCTGTTTGTCCCGACGTATACTATACCGTTGCTGGCGCGCGATATGTCGCCGATGACGAGTCCGTATTTTCTCGTCTGCATCAGGGTGTCGGCTTTGGTATCATAGATGAACAGCCCTTGTCCCGAGGTGCCGAACCATATCATGTCGGGATCGTCGAATTTGATGTGATTGACAATGCCGTTGATGCCGTTGCCTTCGCTTGTGCGGGTATTGAATCTTTGGAATTTTTCGGTGATCGGATCGTATACATATACTCCTAGTGCAGTGCCGACCCATATTTGACCTTTGTCGTCCTGTGCAAGACTGTAAATGGAGGTGTTTCCTATATCTCCTTCCCTGGGTGGATTATTGTATGTAAATATCCGGTATTGCTGTCCGTCGAAACGGTTGAGACCATCGGCAGTACCGAACCACATGAAACCGTCACGGTCTTGGATTATGCACCGTACTGTGTTGTGCGACAGACCTTTGTCGACTTCATATTTGTAGAACATCAAATCTTCGGCAGCCTTTGCCTGCAAAACCGATAGTACAAAAAGAATAGTATATATTAACCGTTTCACAGTATTTGGATTTCAGATTGGGTGTTAGTATTGCGTTTGTGCTTATAGTGCACGGGTGTCCGGTGTTAAATTTGTCAAAGTTAATACATTTATAATGAAAATCATAACGGTTTTATTGCATACGGAACGATATGATTTGTCTTTTTTTCGAGATGGGATGCGCTTGTGATACGGTGTTTTATAATAGACTGCAGGTAGGATAAATTGATATATTTGATATATTTGTTCACTCCGAATAGGAGAAAACTTAAAAATAAATATCTGACTACTATGAAAAAAATGGGCGTTATTTTGGCCATGTGCCTTGCATGTGTGTTCCTGATGGGACAGGGATGTACGGAGAGGCGGGCAGGCAATCCTGTGCTTCCCGGATGGTATGCCGATCCTGAAGGCATGATCCTCGGAGACCGTTACTGGATCTTTCCGACTTATTCTTCCGCTTACGAAAAGCAGGTTTTTCTCGACGCATTCTCCTCTCCCGATCTGGTCAACTGGACCAAACATGAGAGAGTTATAGATACGAGCGAGGTGAAGTGGATCAAGTATGCCATGTGGGCGCCGGCAGTAGTTGAAAAGGAGAATAAGTATTACATCTTCTTTGCGGGTAACGATATACAGAAGAACGGAGCGGTAGGAGGTATCGGGGTGGCCGTGGCCGATCGGCCGGAAGGACCGTATAAGGACCTGCTCGGCAAACCGCTTATCGACACTATCGTCAATGGAGCCCAGCCCATAGACCAGTATGTGTTCAAGGATAAGGACGGTACGTGGCTGATGTACTACGGCGGATGGGGACATTGCAATGTGGTTAAACTGAAAGACGATTTTACGGGCATCGAGCCTTTCGAAGACGGTACGCTGTATCGTGAGGTTACGCCGCAGAATTATACAGAGGGGCCGTTCATGTTCATTCGCGATGACAAATATTATTTCATGTGGTCAGAAGGTGGTTGGGGTGGCCCTAATTACAGTGTGGCGTATGCCATTTCGGATTCTCCGTTCGGGCCGTTCAAGCGTGAGGGAAAAATCCTGCAACAAGACCCCGATGTGGCCACGGGTGCTGGACATCACTCTGTCATACATGAGCCTGAGTCGGACAAATACTATATCGTATATCATCGTAGGCCACTCGACGAAACGGGCAGGGATAGTCGTGCGACATGTATAGACGAGATGTTTTTTGACGAGAACGGTAAAATACTCCCGGTGAAGATGACTTTCGAAGGGGTCGAAGCCAATAAATTGTAAGATATATTCATCCAGGCGAATTTGTTCCAATTGCAATATAGGCGGGTCCGTAAATTTCAGTTTACGGACCCGCAAGTCTTTAAATCAGAGGAGGCTCTGATCTGCTAAGATTACGGATCATTCGTTTGCGGCAAGTGTGTTTGAGGATTGCTCTACGACACGTATTTCCCCGTTGAATCTTTTATCGACCGTTAAAAGCAGGAATGGGCGGATGGTGTAACTCTGTTTTTTGCCTGTTATTGTGCGATAGACCAGCGTAATTATGTTTGCTTTACCGATAAGGTCGGTTACCTCGTATCGTGTATGAATATCTGTCGGGGCTCCTATGACCGCGATGGCGAACTGTCTCGAGAAATCAATAGACGATGGGCGTGACGACATAGTGGCGGCCATGCCGAAAATATTCTCGAATTCCTCTTGGGAGTTTATTTTGAGAGATTCTGGTTGTGTCGGATCGACATCGTTGCGCACGAAATATCCCGATGGCTCCTCATACGGTATTTTAGCTCCGGAATGCAGCTCGACGATGAAGTTGCCATCGTATGGATCCCCTTGCATAAGGCTCTCGCCGAGTGAAAGAGTGTAAGTGCCTTTTGCGGTGAGATCGTAGCTTATGTCTCGTCCGAAGGGACCGTCTGTATCTCCGTTCGGCATGGTAATCTGGCTGAAACGCACATTGCCGGGTCCATCAGCAGGAAGAATGAGATGACCGTAAAGCACCTCTTCTCCCGGGGAATCGAATGCGATATTTATGTTTTGTATCGAATCCTTGTGTATGTCTATGTCGGCGTAGCCGCTTGACAGATCTACAATTATCGGAGAGTGCCGGTCGGCACGTGTGTCGGTTGTCTCTTCGGAGCCGGATTCGGAGGTGCGCTTTTTGTTTCCCTGTCCGCACGATGGCATGGCCAATAGGGTGCATGCGGCCATTAACGGGCATAAAAATCTTAGAGTTTTCATATGATCTTGCTTAATTGATGTAGATGTATATTAAAGCCTCAATAAAAATACCGGTTTTTTCTCTCTTAAGATGAGAAATTGTAGTGACATATTTGCAGAGATATCTATTTTTTTTAACTTTGTATCGCAAAGTACTTTAAACATGCGTGTGATGAATAGCCGGAATGAAGACATAAAGGTGATAAGAGAGATGATGGAGAAGTCATCCAAGTTTTTGTCACTCAGCGGATTGTCTGGTGTTGTGGCCGGATCGGCAGCGATTATTGGATCCGCTTTTGCCTATTTTTATTTGTTGCGTGACCCCGGAGCGACAGATTACAACAGTTGGCAGGAGACTGTCATATTGGCTGCCGATGCCTTGATGGTTTTGTTCGTCTCTGTGGGAATGAGTTTGTTGCTGTCGTGGCGCAAGGCTAAAAAGAACGGACAAAGGCTTTTCAATAAAGTCACCTACCGGATACTGTACAGCCTGGCTGTACCTTTAGTGGCAGGTGGGATATTTTGTCTTGTCTATTTGTCCAGGGGCGATATAGGAACCGTTATTGCGGCTACTCTTGTTTTTTATGGATTGGCACTTGTCAATGCCTCGAAGTATACATACGGCGAGATACATTACCTCGGACTTACCGAGATAATCTTGGGGCTTGCGGCAGCAGTGTTCGGACGTTATGGACTGTTACTTTGGACTGCCGGTTTCGGTGTTTGCCACATCGTTTACGGACTCGTGATGTACTTCAAATACGACACGAAACGTAATGGATAATATAATTTCGGGTTTGAACAAGCTCTTCGAGAGCCGTGTGCGCCTTGGAATCATGTCGATACTATCTGTGAACGAATCGGCAGATTTCAACGGCATGAAGGAGCTTATGCAGCTTACGGACGGCAATCTCGCCAGTCATCTGAAGGCTCTTGAGGCTGTCGGTTATATCGTTTCGACCAAACAATTCGTGGGTCGGAAACCCAATACGACATACACCATAACCGAAGAGGGCCGTCGCCAGTTCCGGGCGCATATAGATGCGCTCGAACAACTGCTCAGATAGGGCGAATTTACGATTAGGTGTGTTGATTGATGCGGGTTGGTATAATTGTCATTGCGTCCTAATGGATTGATATGACATCACGTGCTTTTGACAGATGTGTTTTTTTACTTTTTTTGCTTTGCGGCGCAAAGTAATAACTCTAAAAATAATTGAATATGGAAAAGAACAAGAAACCAAATTCGGGCCTTTCATATACCCTTAAGGGAGTGATGATAGCGGGACTGTCGTTGTTTCTGCTGATTCCGAGTTGTCTGGTGCAGAATCTGGTCAATGAACGTAAACAAACCCGTGACGAGGCCGTGGTCAAGATCGACAACAAATGGAGCCTGCCGCAAACCATTAGCGGACCGGTGCTTTCCCTGCCATTTACAAAACTTGTAGATGGGGATAAGGACGGAAAGTATTCCCGGTCTGAAACACTCAATATTACGCCTGAGAAATTGGTGATAAATTGCAAACTTTTTCCTGAGGAGCGTTATTACAGCATCTATAAGACCATAGTTTATAAGAGCATTGTGACTATGGAAGGTGAGTTTGCGGCGGTCGATACGGCGCTTCTTCCTGTCGATGCGATCTCTGTCGGCAGGCCTTATGTGAAGATAGGGATGTCGGACAGACGCGGTATCACCGGAGATCCGGTATTCGAGATGAGCGGGCGTTCTTTCGAGCTGGCCACAGGTTCGAATCCCGACAATCTTATGGGCGAATTGCTCGTTGTGGATCTGAAAGACATGCAACTTGATGAAAGGATGTTGTTCAGCATCTCGTTCGAGCTGAAGGGTAGCAGTAGCGTAAATTTTCTTCCGGTTGGACAGACGAGCATCGTGAATGTAGAGGGACAATGGCCTGATCCGGGATTCATAGGTAATTACACTCCCGACTACACGCTTTCCGACGGTGGATTCGAGGCCAAATGGGAGGTGTCGCGTTTTAATCGGAATATGCCGGATGTGTGGTATGACGGTGACAATATCTATTCGGAACGCGACATTTCTTTCGGTGTCAACCTTGTGGATATGGTGGACGTATATAAGCAAAGCCTGCGTTCGACCAAGTATGCGCTCATGTTTATAGTGCTGACGTTCGTGGTCTTCTTTTTCGTTGAGATCTTCACTCACAAGAAGATTCATCCTATACAATATGTGCTTGTAGGTGTAGCCTTGGTATTGTTTTACAGTCTGCTTATTTCTCTTGCCGAAATGCTTGGTTTCGGATTTGCCTATCTTATTTCGAGTGTGGCTACTATAGGGCTGATAACTGCGTTTGCCGGAGCCATATTCAAGGATCGTAAACCGACCATTACATTGGCTGTGATCCTCTCGGCGCTCTACGCTTTTCTTTACGTTATACTCCAGCTGGAAGAGGCTGCGCTTTTGGCCGGGAGCATAGGACTGTTCGTGATTCTCGGAGTGATAATGTATGTGTCGAACAAAATCAAGTGGTATAATGAGCCTGGGGCAGATACGGAGTAATACGATGTCCGATTAATGGCACAAAAAAAGTTGCGGGATCCCCGCAACTTTTTTTGTGCCAGGATGTTGCTGCCGTGATGCTCGTGGAGAGACCGGATTTGTGTAATATCTTGTTGATAACTTCCGCGCATTTTTGTACTTGGCTATGCCTGCAATGGATAATTTTATCTCGTGACATTGGTTCCCCGGACTTCGTCACGATATCCGGGGTTAAAAGGGAATCCTGTGTGAGTCAGGAACTATCCCCGTAGCTGTAAGTTCCAGCGGGCTGAAACGTTGTAGGTCATGCCCGTTAAAGAGGTGGAGCGATCGTTGCCACTGGCTGCTCAAGCCGGGAAGGCGCATCCACAGGAACAAGTCAGAAGACCTGCCATGTCAGAGGAGGCCGCCGTGCGGAAACTCCTCGGTCACGATCCGTAGCTTTCGGGTGAAAGGTGAACGGATTTCGATATGAACGTCATGCGTGCGGTCGTTTGGAATCTGTCTCTTTTTGTCTCCCGTCAGCCGGAATAGGTGTAACTCATTAAAACCCTAATATTATGGAAACTTTTATCATCAAACGGGACGGGTCGAGGGAGGCTTTCTCGATCGAGAAGATACAGAGTGCCATTGCCAAGGCTTTCCTTTCCGTCGGCAGTTTCGCGACTCAGGATGTGATAACCAATATACTCAGCCGTGTGAGCATCTCCAACGAGATTACCGTTGAAGAGATACAGAATCAGGTCGAGATAGCCCTGATGGCCGAACGCTATTATACGGTGGCTAAGGCTTACATGCTTTACCGTCAGAAACATTCGGAGGACCGCGAGGTGCGCGACAAACTGAAATTCCTGATGGATTATTGCGACGCGCAGAACGCTGCGACAGGAAGCAAATACGACTCGAATGCCAACGTCGAGAACAAGAACATGGCGACGCTCATCGGCGAACTGCCCAAATCTAATTTTATCCGCCTGAACCGCCGTATGCTTACGGACCGGCTCAAGGAGATGTATGGGAAAGAGGTTGCGGACAAATACATCGACCTTCTCAACAGCCATTTCATTTACAAGAATGATGAGACGAGTCTTGCCAATTATTGCGCGAGTATCACGATGTATCCGTGGCTTATAGGCGGTACAATCTCGATAGGAGGCAATTCGAAAGCCCCGACCAACCTCAAATCATTCTGTGGAGGGTTCATCAATATGGTGTTCATGGTTTCGAGCATGCTCAGCGGTGCGTGTGCTACCCCTGAATTTCTGATGTATATGAACTATTTCATCGGTCTGGAGTACGGGAAGGATTACTTCAGGGAGGTGGATAAGGTCGTGGATCTGTCGAAAAAGCAGCGTACGCTTGACAAGGTCATAACCGACTGTTTCGAGCAGATAGTATACTCGATCAACCAGCCTACGGGAGCACGTAATTTCCAGGCGGTGTTCTGGAACATATCGTATTACGACAGGTATTACTTCGAGAGTCTTTTCGGGAATTTTTACTTCCCCGACGGTAGCCGGCCCGATTGGGATTCGCTGAACTGGTTGCAGAAGCGTTTTATGAAGTGGTTCAATGAGGAGCGTACCCGTGCTGTGCTTACCTTTCCGGTGGAGACCATGGCGTTGCTGACCGAAAACGGAGAACCTAAAGACAGGGAATACGGCGATTTCACGGCGGAGATGTACGCCGAAGGGCACTCGTTTTTTACGTATATGAGCGATAACGCCGACTCTTTGAGCAGCTGTTGTCGCCTGCGCAACGAGATAACCGACAACGGGTTCAGCTATACGCTGGGTGCGGGCGGCGTTTCGACAGGTTCGAAGAGCGTGCTTACGATCAACCTGAACCGCTGTATACAATATGCCTCGCGCAAGGGCATGGCTTACCACTTCTTTCTCGAAGAGGTGGTCGATCTGGTGCATAAGGTGCAGATGGCTTACAACGAGAACCTCAAGTATATGCAGGCAAAGGGTATGTTGCCGCTGTTCGACGCAGGTTACATAAACATGAGCAGGCAGTACCTTACGATAGGGGTGAACGGTCTGGTTGAGGCTGCCGAGTTTCTCGGTATCCCGATCACGGACAATCCGGAATACGAACGGTTTACGCAGGAGGTGCTCGGCCTGGTGGAGCGATACAACAAGAAATACCGTACGAAGGAGGTCATGTTCAACTGCGAAATGATTCCGGCCGAAAATGTGGGGGTGAAACATGCCAAGTGGGACAAACGCGACGGATACAAGGCGAATAGAGATTGTTACAACAGTTATTTTTATGTGGTCGAGGACGAGTCGCTCAATATTATAGACCGTTTCCGTCTGCACGGGAAGAGGTATATAGAGCATTTGACCGGTGGTTCGGCACTGCACATGAACCTCAGCGAACACCTTACGAAGGAGCAGTATGCTCATTTGCTGAAGGTCGCTACACGGGAGGGATGCAATTACTTTACCTTCAATATTCCCAACACGGTATGTAACGATTGCGGCCATATAGACAAGCGCAACCTCAAGGTATGTCCTAAGTGTCAGAGTACGAACCTCGATTATCTGACTCGTATCATAGGATACATGAAGCGTGTGAGCAACTTCTCGCAGGCAAGGCAGAGAGAGGCCGCACAGCGTCACTATTCGACACCGGCGCAGCTGTAAAGCGGCCGCATGCAATTTTACCGACAAAGCTGCCGAATCGGGTCTCTCTCTTTGTGTCGGGGACCGGTTGGCTTGCGCGGAGGATTTTCGGTCAGCGCAAAGAGCACGCGGAGAAAGCATTGCAAGAATACATGCGGAGGTTGGATGTGCAGAATTTACAGTTACCATAAAATGCCGCTTGGCGGTTATGTGTTATGCTTCGTTTGGCCAGTTACGACATAGTTTTTCAGGAGGTGCCGGGAGAGGTGACCTTGGCACTCAATATTTCGGGATGTCCCAACCGTTGCGAGGGGTGCCATAGTCCGCACCTTCGGGATGACATAGGCGAATTTCTGGACGATCGACTGATGGATGGTCTGCTTGCGACGTACGGGACCTCCGTCACATGCATTTGTTTTATGGGTGGCGATGCCGATCCGTGCGAGGTCGAGAGATTGGCGCTCGGCGTTCGGGAAAAGAGCAACGGGAGATTGAAAACAGGATGGTATTCCGGCAAGCCTAATTTTCCGGCTGGTTGTAGCATTCAAAGTTTCGATTACGTAAAGCTTGGTCCATACATTTCTGCGTGTGGAGGATTGCGCTCGCCGGGGACCAATCAGCGTATGTACAGGATAGTGGGGGAGGATAAGGTGGATATTACAGCTTATTTTCAGAAATAGTTGCCCGTCGTGCCATTTCATCGTTCAATGTATTATGCCGTTTGAGTAATTGGCCGGTCTGATGTAATCTGGCATGAATAATCCTGCGGTTGGGTTGTCATGGCTGCCGGATTATTGGTTTTTGAATGAATGTGGAATATGGCGAATATGAATCACTTGCAACCCTCGTGATATGTATGGGATATCATACGGGAAATATCGGCAGGATGCATGTTACGATAGGTGTTATGATTTTGTTTGATCACAACATGTCTATCGGAGTGAATAATCGTTTGTGTTTATAGCTGTGGAGATAATTTGCCTATTTATATAGGGCTTTCATGAATGCGGCGGAACTTGCAGGAATGTTAATGAACTATTTGTTTCTGCGGACATCCTGAGGATGGAATGCCCGGCAGGAGAGTATGTATCGTTCATGTATGCCGATAATAAAAGGAGTTACAACTCTTGTAACTCCTTTGTTGTGTAGCGGGACCGGGACTTGAACCCGGGACCTCATGATTATGAATCATGTATGATATTTTCTTGTGTGTATTTCTTGTTTCTTTAGATATATTGATATACAGTGATTTATATTCTCATTATTCTTGTCCATTCTTGACTTTTCTTGCGTTTTCGTGGAAAATGTTACTCCTTTTGTTACTCCTTTTTTGATATAATGATTACTTTTGTATCAAATAATTATGGATTATGAATACTGAAGCAACAGTCAAATTGGTGCTGGATCCTAAAAGCTCAGATAACGTACGCTATCTTAAAATCCAAGTAACATTTAATCGGCAAACCCGTGTCTATGCTGTCGGATGTAAAATGAAATTGTCTAAAGAACAATTCTTAAATGATAGGCTGAAAGAAACAAAAATAGCTAAAAATGAAGCTGCCACGTTTCAGAATATAGCGTTGGAAATCGTGAGAGAATTGGGACAGGATTTTTCCTTTACACGTTTTCATAAAAGCTACAAAGAGCGCGCATTTAGCGGAATTGGTCAGCAAGTAAAGACGGATATTAAATCAGTGTATGATTTATATTTTGCATCCGACCCGAATTTGACGTTATCGACCATACAAAGTTATAAAACGGGTTTGCAGTGGATATTGAAGTTTAAACCCACTACTCATATAGAAGATATATCTGTGGAATACATAGGGAAACTAGAGAAGTTTATTAAACAAGAGCATCAAAAAGCCTATTATGCCAAATATGGAATAAAACATGATATTTCGATTGCTTCTATTGGGATGTATTTCCGAGGATTACGAGCTGTTCTTAATTTCGCTAAAGACAAACAATTGTTATCTACGGATTTGCCTTTCGGGCAGGGACAAGGGCATTATGTGATTCGAACAAAGGCGAGAACGAAAAAGGCACTTTCACAAGAGGAACTGACCGCATTCATCAAATATCGAACAGACGATCCTGTTTTACAATTATCATGGGATTTTTTCTTGTTGAGTATGTTGTGCTCAGGGATGAATATGGGTGATATCTTGGCATTGAAAAACAAAAATATTGTGGATGGACATATAGAGTTTGTTCGCATAAAAACCCGGAATACGCAAATGACAGAAAAAGCCATTCGGTTTTTGATCCCTGATAAGGCATATGAAATCATTAAAAAATATGGCGTTATAGACGAATTATCTCCTGAAGCATATATCTTCCCAATTTATGAAGGAGCAGTAACCAAAGAGCAGTTTCTATATCGCAAAAAATGTTATTTGAAAAAAATTAATAAAGGATTGAAGCATATCTTTCAAGATATGGGATTGAACCATTATTATACGACATATAATGCAAGGCATACTTTTTCGACATTTTTGGTGAATGCAGGTTTTTCAGTAGAACAAATTTCGATGTTACTTGGGCATTCAGATATTAAAGTTACCCAAAATTATTTGGATTCACTATCAAGACAGAATGTTGAAGCAGTTAAGACGGCAATGGATGAACTGGTGGGTAAATTTTAGTGTTTATATGGAAATAGCAATCGAAAGAAGAAATAATATTCAGCGCCCGCACAGTTCACTCCGTTCAATTGTACTAATTTTTCAAGTGTGCTAAAATAATATCTGCCACCAATAGCGATGGCAGATATTTTTGTACGGAACTATCTTGTTTATTCTTGTAATTATAAATTATGTCAATGACGTATGTTCTCACTCATACTGCCGCAACGACATCCCTCATGCAGACAAGCATTAAATTCTCACCTTATTACAAGATTAAAACAGATATTTAAGAAATTACTTTGTTCTGCTTACCGTGTGAATGATATTCCCATCCTTATCGATCATATATAATTTGAGTTCCTTGTCGGATGCCGATATTACCGAGAAACCAGTTTCAGAGCTGCAAAACTGCGTACCGTCAATAGGAGCCACATCACGGCTCAGGGAACCTGAACTATTGACCACATAATCGATATCGCTGCCTTCAGGTTTGATATGCTGGAAATTATGTATATGCCCTGCGACATAGAGATCTACGCCGTATTTGCGCAAAACAGGATCTAAACGCTGCTGCATATTTTCACGTTCAATATCATCCTTGGATGTCTCCGCATATATCGGATGATGACCTATAACTATTTTCCAGGTTTCGCTGGAGGCATTGAGTGTGGAGTCGATCCATGCCAGCTGACGTTCCATATCCTGAGTCGCTACATCAGGATACGATTCTTCGGCCTCTTCATGATACTTGTCGATCAGAGGTGTCGTGTCGATGAAAACGACCTTCATAGAAGCTCCGTTTTCCAGATCGAACGACTTGGCGTAATAACGAGCAGGCATGCTCCAGCGACGGCTGACCGATGAATAATCGAGTACGGCCTGAGTATTACCCCTGTATTCGTGGTTACCCATGACCGGAAACCAATCTATCATCAGTTCCGGATGCGAATAAATAAGTTCATAATTAGTCATCCAGAGCGGATCGTCAACACTGGCCACTCCTTCGAAATGATGTACGTCTCCGGCCGCAGCTATAAATTCTATATCGGTATTTTCAGCCAATTCTCCCATAAGTTCGGCTATCGGTTTCTGATCATAGTAGCCGTTGCGGCCAAGGTCATTGGCGACTATGAAATTAAAATGATCTTCCATCAGGGAATCGAGCAACTCATACGATGCTCCTGCATTCCCGGCATGTTGTGTCTGCCCGCATGAGCCGAACAACACTCCACAGATCAATAATGCAAACGCTGTAATTTTAAATGTTTTCATTGTATTATGTCGTGTTTTTATGAATATTCAGATTTATCTCTCTTACTAGAAGTCCCATTTCACCCCGAGATTGAATGTCGGCTTATAATACTCCAACTGAGCCATCCGATCCTTTACACCCTGATAATAGCGTAATGGCTGATTTGTAAGGTTATTAGCTTCGGCGAATATTCGTATGCCCTTGCCGAGCAGATACGAAGCATTCGCATCGAGGAAAAGCTGGCTGTCATAATAACGGTCTTCAAACGCCTCACTGGCAACCTCATCAATATAACTGCCGGTATAATTGAGCGACAGCCGGGCAGAAAAACGTGCGTTTTCCCAGGCCAGAGAGGCATTGAACATATGCGGTGCGGTTCCAGGGAGTTTCACATCGGTACGCTCTTCACCGTCTTCGTTATACACCCCTTCTGTTTCGGAATAGGTATACGTATAGTTGAGCATTACGCTGAAGTTCCGCAGGAATCTCGAAGAGAAGAAGTCGAGTTTACGCTGTAAAGCCACCTCAAAGCCCAACAAATCCACATTGTCACCGTTTAACGGACGGAGCATCTGCCATTGTTCTCCCGCAGCGACAGGATTGGGAAGATCCGGGAAATCAGCTGCAAAGTCTTGGGAAGTATAGCTGGCATCGAGATAATTATAGATAAAATTCTTCAGGTTCTTATAGAACACTCCGGCAGAGAGAATACCGACCGATTTGAAGTAATATTCACCCATAATATCGAAGTTGTATGCATATGTGGCTTTAAGGTTCGGATTTCCGGCAGATATCTCACTATCCTCGGCCTTGACCTCGACAAATGGTACAAGCGTATAGTAGTTGGGGCGTGCGAGCGCCGTCGAGAATGCTCCGCGCAATACCATGTCGTTTCCAATATTATACATGAGTGTCAGGCTCGGCAAAATATTCGTATAGTCGTTTTTAGTACCGCTCAACCCCACATTCTCATAATCGTCGTCCAGTGAATAATTTCCTTCGTAATCCACCCTCGTATGTTCGACTCTGGCACCGGCAATCACCAAAAGGTCACGAGTTATATTCTGATCCCAGCGCAGATAACCGGCATAGATATGTTCATTAGCCCTGTAATTGCTCACCAGATACTCCGATGGATCAGCCTCAGCCACAAACAATGCCTGATCATATATATCTACATTCCCGAGCCATTTATTGGAGACGAAAGTCCCTGGCACATAATGTACTCCTTGCGAAAGATGCTTATCAAAAGTCACCGTCTGCATCTCTGCAAGATTTGGAAGTCCGTTAATCGGAGTATATTCATAAAATTCATTGTTACGCTCCTTATTTTTGATGCGGGCACGCAACCCGAAATGCAAACGTCCTTTTTGGTCTGCGATCACCGTAAACGGTACACGAGCGTTTACTTTTGCCGAATATTCATCTTCAAATGTATAGTCATGCTGTTCTGTCAGTTTGTCCAGCTCGAAGAGGCTCAAATCTTCATTTTGTGTAACAATATACGGTTTACGCGTATCGGCAAGGTTCTGAGCCATCTCGACATCTGTCTGCTCATACTCTACATAGCGTTCATGAGGACGATCCTCGCTCGCTCTGGAATAACTCAGGTTCCAATCGAGATCGAATCTGGGAGAGAGCAAATGAGTACCAGTCAGGGCATATGACTGCACACGCTGATCCTCGAGACGTCGATTTTTATTACGGCTGTCATCAATACCTCCTTTGGTTTCGCGCGATATCTTACCGGTATATCCCGTAATGGTTTCGTTTTCATAAACAGGTTCCATATCCTTATATGTAATTCTGAAACGATTCTCACGGTCGTCACGCCAGTTGTACATGACATCCGCCACTATTTTATTATTATCGTTTATTTTCCAGTCTGTATTCAAAGCCAGACTTCTTCTGATCCTCTGCACATCATATTTACGCACATCCATCTCTTCGAGATATATATTGTTTTCGTCATCACGACTCCACACGCTTTCGATATTATCCGAGCCATAATCCTTGTTCATGTAGGAAGCACTTAGTACGACACCTAACTTATCGTTTGCGAAGCGATTGGAATATACCAGAGAAGCTGCGCCGGTAGCACCATTACGAATAGGGTTATAACCGCCGAGTGCTGTAACCGATATTCTCTGTCCGCCCGACGCCGCACGTGTTACGAGATCGACGGAACCACCTATTGCATCGCCATCCATATCGGGGGTAAGCGTTTTGTTGACCTGAATAGTCTGTACCATATCCGAAGGGATGAGGTCCATCTGCACATTCCGATTGTCGCCCTCCGCAGAAGGGATCCGATTACCGTTCAGGGTTACCGAATTGAGTTCGGGAGCCAGACCGCGGATAATGATATTTCGGGCCTCACCCTGATCATTCTGCATCGTAATTCCCTGAACACGTTTCAAAGCGTCACCGATATTGGAATCAGGGAAACGTCCGACCTGATCGGCAGAGATGACATTGGAAATATTACGGTTAGTCTGCTGCTGGCTGAAAGCCTTAGCCTGCCCGCGGAGCATGTCACCCATCACCACAGCCTCTCCGAGGATATGTATATCTTCCTTCAACAAGAAATTAACTACAGCATTCATGCCACTCTTGACCGAAACACTTATAGAATCGGTGTCATATCCGATATAGGAGACCATCACCTCATAATCTCCGGCCGGGACATTGAGAAACTCGAAATAACCATTTTTATCAGAGATGGTATAACGATTGAGTTTGTCCAACCTTATCGTGGCACCTGGCAGAGCGAGGTTACCATTATCTTCCTTCACGGTTCCCGATATTACGCCGCCATTCTGAGCCGAGAGAGTCATCCCGCAGCAAACAACAAAAAACAACAAAAGTAAAATACGTTTCATAAGCGATTTATTTTATATTTCATGTCGCTGCGAAAGTATTTGCCATTTGTTACACAATGGTTACATAGCGTTGAATTAAATATAACATTGATGTTCAACAACAATGTGAAGCATACAGCAAAAAACAGCTCGAAGCATAGTTGTCATGGAATTCTGGTCAGCCGGTTGGCTCGTAATAGGGTTGTACAAACCATTGAAGTGATATCCCGCTAAGCCATAAAGTTAATGGCCTCGGTTTATACCGTGGCCATTAACTTATTATCCTTAGGCTCATTATGCAAGGATTCAAAACTACATTAATGATAATAGATATTCATCCTCAAGCCGAGAATATTTTTATTTTGGACTATCGTTGTTCTGCTCTCGCAGGCATAAACCATGTCAATTAAATGGTTTATGTAACTCATCCGGCCGCAACAACCTTCCTCACACAGACAAATATTCAATGCACAGATTATTACAAGCCTAAAACAGATATATCCATATTTATTTGGAATTATCTTGTTCGGGTATGGGAGTGTGTTTGTCGGTTACTTTTCCTGCATTAAATGTATTGTCCGCTCATATCGTCGGAGCGATTCGGACTCCTATACCTCTACAAGCCTGCAATGGATAATTCCCTTTTGTTTTTTCCTCCTTAGTCAACTCGTTACCTCCATATACCTTGTCGAATATTGCCGATATTTCTGCCATGGTATAATCAGCAGCAGGTATATCCGCAAGTCCGTGGTCGGCAAGCTTACATCCATGGTCGGCAAAATACTGATGACGTACTTTCAAGGCCTCTACCAAATCATCGAATTTTGATATTGTCACTCCGCTTGCTTGCGAGAGTTTTTCCAGATATGCTCTGTACTCGGCTGCAGTAGTGACGTTCATAGCCTTGTCCGGTCTCCATGTAGGAAGAACCTTCACTTCGAAACCGGAATCGGCAATAGCCTTATGATACTCCAATGTGTCAATCGGATCGTCGGTAGTACATACCGACTCTACATTATATCTCCTCATCAATCCGCGAGCTGAGTATTCAGGTGTGGCAAGCAGTTCGTTACATTTTTCGTATATTCTTTTTGCTGATGCAGGATTGAGTGTCTCACTTATACCGAAAGCTGTTTTCAATTCCAGATGAGTCCAGTGGTAAAGTGGATTGCGCAATGTATATGGAACAGTTTCAGCCCATTTCTCAAATTTCTCCCAGTCGAAAGTTTCCTTACCGGTGATAAACTTTTCGTCAACACCATTGGCACGCATTGCACGCCATTTATATATGGTCTCCACCCAGCCATATCTCTGTAATGGAACTGAACTTATAATCATCTGCAATCATCTTCGGATTGAGATGGCAGTGATAGTCTATGATAGGCATTTTTTCTGCATGTTCATGATACAGCATCTTTGCCACATCGCTCTGCAGAAGAAAATCCTCGTTTATAAAATCTTTCATATTAATCAATTATCAAACTTCAATTATCTTATATTTCGGAACAAGAATCTTTATCATTATCCAGCTGAACAGATAAGCTACGGAAGCTATAATAAACACTATCATATAGCCGGCATGAATACCTTCGAATCCCATAAAAGCCATATTTGTTTCCTTTGAGTAAGTAAACAGGATACCTGAGCCCTGATTGAACAGCAAGCTGCCGATACCACCTGCCATACCACCGATACCTGTAACTGTTGCCACAGCTGATTTAGGGAACATATCGCTCACCACCGTATATGTATTGGCACTCCAGCTCTGATGCGCTGCACCTATTATACCTATTATGATGATTGGGAACCAACATGATATATTTCCGAGCGGTTGCGCAAAAAGTCCCAGCAACGGGAACAGCGAGAAGATAAACATTGCACGCATACGTCCTGCAAACGGATTCATACCAAGGCGCGTGATAAACACCGTAGGCAGATAACCGCCAATGATGGAAAGCATTGAAATCAGATAGAGAGTAAAGATAAGCAACATACCCATTGTAGAGTCTGAACTGTATCCGTAAACGTCCTTCACGTATGCAGGTGCCCAGAAAAGGAAGAACCACCACACACCGTCAGGGAGGCAGCGTCCGAATATTACAGCCCAAGTCTGACGGAAAGTGAAACATTTCCAAAGACTGATACCTTTCTCCTTTTTCTCTTCTGATACAGGTCTGGAAGTCTCAGATGCTTCAGCCAGACGGTCCTGCTCGATATATTCCAACTCAGCCTTGTTTACTTTCTTCTGTTTAGACGGTGCATCATACATTTTCACCCAAAATCCCATCCAGAAGAAACCTAGAGCACCGATGATAAGGAATGACATTTCCCAACCCATATAACGTGCTATGACAGGAATGGTGAAAGGTGCAAGCAAGGCTCCAAGTTGCGCTCCGGCATTGAACACACTGGTTGCGAAAGCACGGTCTTTCTTAGGGAAATATTCTGCAGTCACCTTTATGGCGCATGGGAAGTTACCTGACTCTCCTACTGCCAAAATCGAACGTGCGGCAAGGAAAAGCCATATACTTACGGTCGATACACTCCATATCACCGTACCTGCTTTTTCGGCAGCCTCTATAGCTTCACGCGCACCTTCGAAAGTGAAAGACCATGTGCCTGTAGATATTCCGGCGGTAACTATTCCGCAGAAAGTGTGAAGGCAGGCACCTACAGACCATATACCTATAGCCCACAAATAACCTTTCTTTGTTCCAATCTTATCTACAAATTTTCCTACGAAAAGCATACTGATAGAATACAGTATAGAGAAGAAACCGGCAATAGTTCCGTAATTCGCATCAGTCCAGTTAAATTCCGGGGCAATAAAGTCCTTCCATGTAAGAGAAAGGACCTGTCGGTCCATATAGTTTATCGTTGTAGCGATAAACAACATAAGGCATATCGTCCAGCGATAATTAGTCATTTTCATTCTATTATCTTGTGAATTCATGGTTATTAAGAAAAAAAATAAGATTTTAAAATTAAAAGGGCGTGCAGGTTATTGAGCCATACACGCCCTTAAATTGTACTCATTAATTGTTTATAGTATACCGTTTTTCAATTCATCATCTACTACAGCCATCATACCTTCCACCTGTCCTAAAGCAAGCATACGTCCGTGGAAAGAATATCCGGCATTATATCCTTTATCTTCGTCGCCAAGCATCATACGGCCGTGGTCAACACGCATAGGCAATCCCGGATTTTCCTTTTCGAATATTCTGATAAGGTCAACCAGATGTCCGCGTCCTGTAAGATGTGTACTTTCGATGAAGTTACCGCCAGGCATAGCCGCTGTACTGCGCAAATGTACGAAGTGTGTACGTTTAGCAAACTTCATAGCCAATTCGCGTGTATCGTTATGCTCACCGGCACTCAACGAACCTGCACAGAAAGTCAGCCCGTTGTGAGGATTGTCTACTGCATTAAGGAACCATGCTATATCCTCTTCGTTTGTAACGATACGTGGCAATCCGAGAATCTGGAAAGGAGGATCGTCCGGATGAACACACATATTTACACCATATTCCTCGCACACAGGCATAATAGCAGCAAGGAAGTAACGCATGTTTTCACGCAATGCATCACGGTCTATTCCTTCGTATAGTGAAAGCAGACGCTTGAATATAGCTACAGGGTTCTTGTCTCCTTCGCGGATATTCCCGTTTACGAATCCCTGAGTCTTAACTATGATAGCGTCGATAAGCTCATCTTTTTCAGCTTCTGTGATAACCTTGTCGAGTTCTTCCACCTTGCGGAGTTCTTCTTCAGAATAGTCTTTCTCAGCTCCTTCACGCTGAAGAATCTTCACGTCGAAATATGCGAAACGTACCCTGTCGTAGTACAATGAGCTGGTACCGTCCGCCCAAGGATGCTGCAAGTCTGTTCTCACCCAGTCGATTACCGGCATTAAGTTGTAACAAACAGTCTTTACACCGCATTTACCCAGATTGGCAAGGCTGACTTTATAGTTTTCAATCAGCTGGTCACGTTCAGGACCTGCATATTTGATGGCTTCGCATACAGGAAGACTTTCCACTACCGACCATCTCAATCCGTATGACTCGATATACGATTTCAAATCATTGATAGCCTCAACAGTCCAAATCTCGCCGTTTGGAACATCATGCAAAGCTGTTACTATTCCTTCTACTCCTATCTGACGCAGCATGGAAAGAGTAATCTTATCCTTCTTTCCAAACCATCTCCAAGTTTTTTCCATCATAATCGTACGAGTTTTAAAGATTTATACTCCACTGAATGCACTGAAACCACCGTCGATAGCCAATGTAGCACCAGTGATGAAACTTGCTGCATCGCTGCAAAGGAACTGTACCGAGCCGTTAAGTTCAGAGATATCACCGAAACGTCTCATCGGAGTCTTGGCAATAACCTTCTGGCTACGTTCTGTAAGCGAACCGTCTGGATTAATCAGGGTAGCACGGTTCTGATTTCCGATGAAGAATCCAGGAGCAATTGCGTTGACACGGATTTTTTCGCTGAACTTGATAGCCATTTCCTGTGCCAGCCAGCGAGTAAAGTTTTCAACAGCACTCTTTGCCATAGAATATCCAGGTACACGAGTGATAGACTCGTATGCAGCCATTGAAGATACGTTTACGATAGCACCGCTCTGTTGCTTAGCCATGATTTCGCCGAATACCAGACATGGATAAACTGTTCCGTAAAGGTTAAGGTCTACGACTTTATTAAGATCTTCGACCTTCATGTCGAATATATTCTGGTCTACAGTCAGTGTACCGCCGGGAATGTTACCACCGGCAGCATTGATAAGGAAGTCCACACGTCCCCATTTTGAAAGTACAGTATCTTTTACAGAACGAAGGCTCTCGATATCAAGTACATTGCATACAGTACCTGCTACATCCTGGCTCACAGCTTTCAGACGTTCCAAAGCTGCATCTACCCTATCCTGATGAGCACCGATAATTATAACTTTAGCTCCGGCTTTCAAAAGACCTTCTGCTATATTACTACCCAAAACACCGGAACCACCTGTTACAACGGCTACCTTTCCGGTAATATCAAACATGTTGTTCATATATATAAGTTTTAAATTTTTCCTATTGTAAAATTACTATAGAAAGAAGCACATGGATATACATAATTTTGCAAGATATTTACCTATATTTGCATCTGTAACAATTCTTTCATATACACAATGAAGAAGATACTGAACGAACAGCTATACATATCAGATTCTAATCCGATAAAAGCCAGAACATACGACTACAAGTCTTTCACTTACCCGTGGCATTTCCATGGCGAATACGAGATTCTCTATGTAGAAAAAGGTTTCGGCCAATGCATCATAGGTGACAATATAATAGATTATTCAGATGATACCCTGCTATTGTTCGGTTCCACGCTGCCACATTGCATGCAGAATTCACCGGAATATGAACACGATGAAAAACTGAGAGTAAACGGGACAATCATACAGTTTGAGAAGGACTTTATGCAATATTCGTTCACCCATTATGTGCAGTTCATCAACATAAACAACCTATTGAACGAATCGAACAGAGGGGTAAAGATTTCGGTTAAGAATAGACCTGAGATAACGTCGCTGCTGAAACGGATACCCGAAACCGAAGGTATGGAGCAGATTATCCTGTTCCTTCAACTGCTTCAGTCGCTGTCTATGATAAAGAAAAGGGAATTTGCGGCATCGCCGAACTATAATCCTGTGCCGGCAGAATTCAAGAACAAGAAGATAGAGAAGGTAGTGGCATATATAAACAAGAAATATACCGACAATATAACACTCGACGAGATAGCATCGTACGCAGCCATGAATCCATCTGCATTCTGCAGGTATTTCAAGGACAACACGGGAAAGACACTAAAACAATATATCACCGATATGCGAATAGGTTATACCTGCAAACTGCTTGCCGATGACCGTTTCAATATTTCAGAGATAAGTATAGAATGTGGTTTCGAATCGGCCGTACATTTCAACCGATGTTTTAAAGGAGTCACAGGAGTTACTCCTACTGAATACAGAAAGAAGATTCTGGAATTATAATACTTTCCAGTCCCCTATCGTTCCGAGAATGTAAATTAAACTGTGTCAGCAAAGAAAATAGATAAAATATTAACTTTGCTAACACAGTTTTTTTGTATGAAAGAAGAATTTGATTTTTAGAGTATCAAGAACAAGGCAATCGAACAACTAAAAGCAGGTAAGCCCTTGTTGGGTAAAGATGGTGCATTTGCTCCTTTATTGGAAAGTATTCTGAATGCAGCCTTGGAAGGTGAGATGGACGCCCATCTTACCGATGCAGAACGTCAATTGGGTAATCGCCGTAATGGTAAGATGCAGAAACAGGTGCAGACTTCATTGGGTGAGGTCACGGTTTCTACCCCTCGTGACCGTAATTCAAGTTTTGAACCTCAGTTTATAAAGAAACGCGAGACAATTCTTGCATAAGGAGTTGCTGACCGTATAATAGGTCTTTATGCGTTGGGAAACAGCACAAGGGAAATCAGTGACTGGATGGAAGAAAACCTTGGTAATCGTGTTTCAGCCGATACAATCAGTGCCATAACCGACCGTGTACTTCCGGAAATAAAGGCATGGAAATCCCGTATGTTGGATTCAGTTTATCCTATAGTCTGGATGGATGCCATTCACTATAAAGTGACAGATGAACGCGGTTGTGCAGTATCCCGTGCAATCTATAATGTATTGGGTATTAATCGGGATGGTCACAAAGAACTTCTTGGCATGTATATATCTAAAAATGAAGGCGCTAACTTCTGGCTTAGTGTCCTGACAGATCTTCAGAATCGAGGAGTTGAAGATATTCTCATAGCCTGTATAGATGGTTTGAAAGGTTTTCCTGAAGCCATTCAAAGTGTTTACCCTAATACAGCCGTACAGCTTTGTATAGTACATCAGATACGTAATTCCATCAAGTATGTAGGCTCCAAAAATCAGAAGGAATTCCTTAAGGATTTAAAATGCGTCTATCAGGCTGTAAATAAAGAATCTGCAGAGAATGAACCTCTCAAGCTGGATGAAAAATGGGGTGAACAGTATCCTATCGTTATCAGATCCTGGCAGGAGAACTGGGATAGGTTGTCTGAATACTTTCAATATACTCCGGCAATACGTAAACTCATATATACCACAAATACAGTTGAAGGTTATCACAGACAGATACGTAAGGTAACAAAGAACAAGGGCGTGTTCCCATCGGATACAGCCCTTGAAAAACTGGTTTATCTTGCATACCGCAATATACGGAAAAAGTGGACCATGCCACTGGCTAACTGGGCTACAATCTCGCAACAATTAGCCATAAAGTTTGGAGAGCGATTTAAATTATTGTAATTTTACGCTCGTCGGGACGGGTGGTCCCGCCCCTTGGCGCTGGCCGTTCCCCGACCGATGAGTTTTATAGAGAAAAATAATGCGTGACAC